>NZ_JBQQCP010000007.1:0-235352 GCF_052246775.1 Virgibacillus sp. L01
AAGATGAGACTTCCCATCACTTCGAGTGAGTAAGATCCCTCAGAGACGATGAGGTTGATAGGTCCGAGGTGGAAGCGTGGTGACACGTGGAGCTGACGGATACTAATAGATCGAGGACTTAACTAATTAATACTGATGGAATGTTGATGTAGAGCTCTTATTTAGTTTTTAGGGTATAAGTTTACAAAAAACCCTTGCATTTTTACTTGAAAATGCGTATAATATATCTTGTCTCGCAAATTAAGATAAAGACTTTCTGATTATTTATTCACGTCTTATAAATAACAAAGAATGAAACTCTTTAGGTCTGGTAGTATTAGCGGAGAGGACACACCTGTTCCCATGCCGAACACAGCAGTTAAGCTCTCCAGCGCCGATGGTAGTTGGGGCTTTGCCCCTGCAAGAGTAGGACACCGCCAGGCCTTTCAGATTTATTCTGGAAGATAAGAAAAGGTTAATATTATCTCATATCGCGGGGTGGAGCAGTCTGGTAGCTCGTTGGGCTCATAACCCAAAGGTCGCAAGTTCAAATCTTGCCCCCGCAACCATAATAATTTACTATGATGGATGCCATCAGTTTTTATTGAAAGTCTAACGTGTTTTAATGCAACGAAATTACTTCAACTGTCTACGTTGAATAAGTTATCATCATTAGGTAAATTCACAAACATATCTTGGTCCGGTAGTTCAGTTGGTTAGAATGCCTGCCTGTCACGCAGGAGGTCGCGGGTTCGAGTCCCGTCCGGACCGCCATTACTTTAAAATCATGATTTCCAATGGAAGCATGTTTTTTTATTTCTACATAGAAACTCTAATAAAAATAGCTAATATAACCGCCGTTTCCCTGCAACCTGGAAACGGCTTTTTAAATTTGGCTGACAAGATCAAACAGCCCCAATAATAGGTAAAACAACGATTGCTTTTTCTTTTTATCTCTTTTTGCTATCATTAACATAGTTAACAATGAGAAGTGGTGGTAAGCTATGGATGAGTTTTCATTTATAAATTCGATTAAACAGCAGACTTATAAGCAATCTTCAGTTATAAAAGGTGTTGGAGATGATGCAGCAGTTTTTCGTAATACATCCCAAGATACTGTAACAGCTGTAGATACCTTTGTTGAGGAAGTACATTTCTCAAGAGCAACAATGGATTCATTCCATATTGGGTATCGATCACTTGCTGCAAACATTAGTGACTTAGCGGCAATGGGTGCGACACCAGCATTTTATCTTGTATCTGTTGTAATCCCGAAGAACTGGTCTGATGAAGAGCTGACCCAACTGTACAAAGGGATGAGCCACCTGGCATTCTTACACAAAATGGACCTAATAGGTGGTGACACAGTTTCGGGGAAAGAGATGTCGATTTCTGTAACTGTAATTGGCTTTGTTAATAGAGGGAAGGCTAGATATCGCAGTTCTGCAAAGCCAGATGATATTGTGTTCGTTACTGGTACTTTGGGTGATTCTCAGGCGGGGTTTCACATACTTAATAACCCGGGTAGTTTTAAGGAAAAGGAATACTATTATTCTAAACACCGTATGCCTGAACCAAGAGTAGCATTTGCTAAAGAACTGGAAAGTTTATCAAGGGTTGCATTGAATGATATTAGTGATGGCATTGCTAATGAAGCGAATGAAATATCTGAGGCATCGGAAGTAAGTATAACCATATATGAACCAAAACTGCCAACAAGTACTTCTTATAACCAATTCCCTCCAGAACTTCAGCGTGAGTGGATGTTGTTTGGGGGAGAAGATTTTGAACTTGTAGGTACCATTTCAAAAGCCGAATGGGGATACTTAAAGACTATTGCTGAAAAAACTAATACACCACTTAAAGAAGTTGGCTATGTTGATTTAAGTAAAAGTAATGAACATAAAGTGTTTGGAGTCAATCAAAACAATAAAAAGATACTTTTGGAAAAAAAGGGTTATACCCACTTGGAGTAGGTGAAAAGAATGAGCGAACATCAAATAAAGGTAAATTCTGTTGAAGAGACAGGGAAAATAGCTGAAAGTTTAGCTTTATTATTGAGGCCAGGTGATGTGATTACATTGGAGGGGGATCTTGGAACTGGGAAGACAACTTTTACAAAAGGGATCGCTAACGGACTTGGTATTAAACGTATCGTAAACAGTCCTACATATACAATTGTGAAAGAGTATGAGGGAGAACTTCCTCTTTATCATATGGATGTTTATCGATTGGAGAACTCCGATGAAGATATTGGTTTTGACGAATACTTTAACGGAAACGGAATTTCGATAGTAGAGTGGGCATACTTTATTGAGGAGTATTTACCAGAAGAGCGTTTAAATATAAAGTTTTCTTACCTTGATGATCGTTCCCGTTTACTGGAATTCACTGCTATGGGCACACATTTCGAATGGATTACAGCCGAGTTATTCGGTTAACTATAAGGAGTCAGTTGAATGAATATACTTGCAATGGATACATCAAATCAAGTATTGGGTATAGCCTTACTTAAAGATAATAAGCTAATAGGTAAGGTCGTCACAAATATAAAAAGGAATCATTCAGTAAGGTTAATGCCCGCAATAGATCAATTAATGCGTGATGTGGATATGACACCAGACCAGCTAGATAAAATTGTAGTTGCAAAAGGCCCTGGGTCATATACCGGTGTGCGGATTGGTCTTGCGACAGCCAAATCCATGGCGTGGGCATTGGATATTCCGATTGTCGGGGTCTCGAGTCTCAAAGTTCTTGCATATCAAGGCAGATTTTTTAATTCATACGTATGTCCATTTTTCGACGCTAGGCGAGGTTTAGTTTTTACTGGATTATATCGCTGGAGTAATAGTGAGCTTAAATTAGTGAATGAGGAAAAAAATATGCTCATGGAGAATTGGCTGCAGGAGTTAGCATCGACAAAAAAAGAAGTGGTATTTTTAAGTCCGGATCTAGAACTTCATCAAGAAACGATTCAGAAATATATGGGAGATCGAGCTGTTATCCCAAACGGCGACAATCATATGGCTGATCCAGTTCATTTGGCGTTAGCTGGTTCAAATCAAGAGCCAGATGTAACCCATACATTGACACCGAATTATTTACGCTTGGCAGAAGCTGAAGCCAAATGGCTTAGTGCACAAAAGGAAAAGCAAAAAAATGGCTGAGTTAGTTATTCGGGAAATGAAGTTAGCTGACATTGATCATGTTATGGAGGTTGAAAGGGCCACATTTGATTCACCATGGCCAATGGATATATTTCTGCAGGAAATAAGTGATAATCAGCATGCACACTACTATGTCATGGAAGTAGACAATTATGTTGTTGGTTATGCAGGGATGTGGCTTGTTATTGATGATGCACAGATTACAAATATTGCTGTAACCCCTGAATATCGAGGAAACAAGTTAGGAGAAAAATTGTTTTTATATACAATTGAACAGGCGATACGACTGGGAACAAAGAGGCTATCATTGGAGGTCCGAATGTCTAATAAAGTGGCGCAGCGAATGTATCGGAAGTTTGGACTAGTCCCTGGTGGAGTCCGCAAAAATTATTATACGGATAATCAGGAAGATGCTATTGTGATGTGGGTGAATTTATCATGAGAAAAGAAAATTATATTGTTGGAATTGAAACGAGTTGTGACGAAACTGCTGTTGCGATCGTCAAAGATGGTAGAGAGATCATTTCTAATGTTGTTGCTTCACAGATTGAAAGCCATAAACGATTTGGAGGAGTTGTACCAGAAATAGCTTCACGTCATCATGTAGAACAAATTACAATTGTTTTAGAAGAGGCTTTTAATGAAGCAAACATTACATGGGATCAAATTGACGCCATTGCTGTGACAGAAGGCCCAGGCTTAGTTGGTGCCTTGCTTATTGGTGTTAATGCAGCAAAGGCGCTTGCATTTGCAAAACAAAAGCCTTTAGTAGGAGTCCATCATATTGCAGGACATATTTACGCTAATCGTTATGAACAGGAGTTTCAGTTTCCACTATTAGCTCTAATCGTTTCTGGTGGGCATACTGAGCTTGTTTTAATGAAAGGTCATGGGAAGTATGAACTGATTGGAGAAACACGTGATGACGCGGCAGGAGAAGCATATGATAAGGTTGCACGAATGCTTGAATTGCCATATCCGGGTGGTCCTTATGTTGATAAGTTAGCTGCAGCTGGAGAAGAAAATATCGATTTTCCACGTGCTTGGCTTGAAGCAGACAGCTTTGATTTTAGTTTTAGTGGATTAAAATCATCCGTAATTAACACTATCCACAACGCGAGGCAGCGCGGTGATGAATTGAAAAAAGAGGATATTGCTGCAAGCTTTCAGGCGAGTGTTGTCGACGTGTTGTCGACGAAAACGTTAAAAGCAGCTAATGCCTATAAAGTAAAACAAGTTATTGTTGCGGGAGGTGTTGCAGCCAATAATGGATTGCGTAAATCCTTGAATGAAAAGTTCAGTAATACGGATATACCTTTATTAATTCCACCATTAAAGTTATGTACAGATAACGCTGCGATGATTGCAGCAGCAGGCTATATTGCGTTTGAACAAGGAAATCGGTCTGGTTGGGATTTAAATGCAAACCCATCACTTGTGTTAAAATAAATAATTATTGCTTTTGGTATAGCTTGATAATTTTTAGAAAACTTGGCTTATCGCCAAGCCTTAGTTGCACTTATGAAGTAAGAAAGTATCTATACTTTCTTATCTGCTAACAAGAACATGTGCGACTTCTTGAGCTTTACCCACAGGATTGTGGATATTTTTTGCGAAAGCAGGATTTCATTATGTTCTTTATGTGGATATAAATTGTGGATGAATCAGTGGATAACTGTGGATTTTGTGCATAACTTTGTTCGAAAACGGGTGTATTCACTATTTATCTGTGTATATGTTTGTGGATTATCTTAATAACTTCTAACTAACTAATCAAACGTTTGATCAATATCTAAAGAAAGAAATTTGGTGGAGATTCAATGTCGAATAAACAATCCTACTATATACAAAGTGATTTTATTATATTACTTACTTTATTCATATGTGTGAGTTTAATATCCATTTATAATGCACAACAATTACCACAGTATGATGGGGAAACCTTTGTTCTGAAGCAAATTACATGGTTTACTGCTGGTATCTTAATGGCAGGGGTTATTCAATTTTTTGATTTAGATCAACTATATAAAGCTAGTATTTTTATTTATATCGTTGGTGTTCTTGTTTTAATTGGATTGTTAATGAGTCCGGAAAGTATAGCACCAATTATCAAAGGTCAAAAAAGCTGGTTTACCTTGCCTGGAATGTCGATGCAGCCAGCTGAATTCACGAAGATTACAACAGTAATGTTGCTGGCAGCTGCTATTAGCAGGCACAAACAGAAGTATAATATAAGTTCTTTAAAAAGTGATAGTTTACTGTTTTTAAAAATTGTTTTAATAACAGCAATTCCAGTAATTTTAATCATGTATCAGCCGGATTTTGGTACATCAATGGTTTATATATTCATAGCTTGTATGATGGTTCTGTTGTCAGGTATCGACTGGAAGATAATTATCGGCTTAATTTTAGCATTTACTATTATTATTGGCGGTGTAGTGGGGTTAACCGTTAAATTCCCTGAAGTGTCGCAGGAGTTAATAGGACTTGAAGAATATCAGGTAAAACGTGTTACCAGTTGGCTCGATCCTTCACAGGAAACAACTAATGACACCTTTCAATTTGACCGGTCAATACGTGCGCTCGGATCGGGGCAGTTATTCGGTAAAGGATTAAGCAGTTTGCAAGTGGGAACGCCTGATAATCATACAGATTTTATATTTTCAGTAATTGGAGAAAGCTTTGGATTCCTTGGCACTGCAATAGTTGTCTTTCTCTACTTTCTTTTATTATACAAGCTTGTGACACTTGGTTTAAGCAGTTCTCAGCATACACCATTTGGTGCCTACTTGTGCTTAGGATTTATGAGCATATTATTGATTCACGCATTTCAGAATATCGGCATGACAATAGGGATTATGCCGATAACTGGAATTCCGTTATTACTAATTAGTTATGGCGGGAGCTCGGTATTGGCAACAATGATAGGACTTGGGCTTGTCTATCGGGTGGCTGTGGAGTATTCTGTCCAACAGGATTATCTTTTTAAATAAAAGGCAAGCCCGCCGTTACTAAAAAAGTATTGCTACTCGAAATAATGATTCGCTAAACAGTCGAAGTGGATCCTCATTCCGTTAAATAGTAGAAAAGGTGCTCTCGGAGGGGTGAGACGGATCCTCGTTCCGTTATTAGCAGAAAATCAGCCAAATTTGAGGCAGAAATGGCAAATAGCGGAATGAGGATCCGAACCCAAGCTTAAAACAAGGGTTTTTAAGGAAATAACGGAATGAGGATCCGCCAAAACAGTAGACCGGATCCTCATTCCGTTATGTTCTATCATAGATTTGGGGTAGTGAATAATAAAGTGGTAGAAAAGCCGAAACTAGCAGATCTGATTTTTCATAGTAGTGGCAACTGCGGACGAGGCAGCCATGTACAATTTTATCTGCTAAAAAATAAGGCTTAGAGAATTTACTTCTCTAAGCCCTTTAATGTGATTTAAGCTGTGAAATCAGTTTGTAACCCTTCGAATAATAGTGTGTACTTTAGCTTTTTGCACCTAACAAGCCTAACAAGCCTAACAAGTAAACCCGTTAAGATCTGTCATGTGGTTTCCTCTTGTAATGCTGTCCATTCTTCCATAAATTGCTCGATTTCCTGTTTGAGTTTACTGGTTTGTTTCGTCAGCTCTAACGATTTTTCATGATCCTGAAATACTTCCGGTTCGGTCATTTGTTGTTCAATCGTGGCCAATTCAGTCTCAAGGTTTTCAATTAATGACTCTAATTCATCAATACGGCGCTGTCGTTTACGCTCTTCACTGCGAATCATTTTTTCCTCTTTAAATTTGTTTTTCCGCTGATCCTGTGTATGCACAACTTCTGTTGTCTGCTGCAGCTTCTCAATTTCAGCTTCTTCCTGTTTCTTCTCAATATAATAGTCATAATCACCTAAATAAACAGTAGCTCCATCTTGTTGCATTTCAACAACCTGATCGGTAATTTTATTGATGAAATAACGGTCGTGTGATACAAAGATGATTGTCCCTGGAAATTCCATCAATGCTGCTTCAAGCACTTCTTTACTATCAATATCCAAATGGTTGGTAGGCTCGTCGAGTACAAGGAAGTTTGCTTGTTGCATCATCAGTTTTGCTAGCGATAATCGCGCTTTTTCACCCCCGCTTAGTGAATAGACAGACTGCAAAACATCATCACCAGAAAATAAAAAGTTACCTAGTACAGTACGAATATCCTTTTCATCTACAGCTGGATAATCATCCCACAACTCGTCCAGAACAGTCTTAGATGATGATAAAGTTTGCTGTTCTTGATCATAATAGCCAATCTGTACATTTGTACCAACATGAATCGATCCACTTGCAGGCTGCAGATTTCCAAGGATTGTTTTTAATAATGTTGTTTTCCCAACTCCATTAGGACCCACCAGGGCAATTCGTTCGCCTCTGTTAACATGTATTTTTACATTGGAAAAAACAGGATTTTCCTCATATTGAAAGGATAAATTATCTATCTTTAATACATCATTACCACTTCTTCGGTTAATTTGAAATGAGAAGGATGCGGATGATTCGTCTCCCTTTGGTTTGTCGAGCTTTTCTATTTTTGCCAGTTGCTTACGTCTGCTTTGGGCTCGTTTTGTTGTGGATGCACGTACAATATTTTTTTGAATAAATTCTTCTGTTTTTTTTATCTCAGTTTGCTGCTTTTCGAATTCCTTTAGTTCCTGCTCATAATCCAACGCCTTTTGTTCTAAAAATTTACTGTAGCTGCCATGGTATTTCTTCGTTTTGTGACGGGAAACTTCATAAACTATTGATACAGTTTTATCGAGAAAGTACCTATCGTGCGAAACGATGGTTACTGCACCGGGATAGTTGGCTAAATAGTTTTCCAGCCACGCCAGTGTTTCAATGTCGAGATGGTTTGTTGGTTCATCCAAAATTAAAAGTGCTGGCTTTTTTAACAATAACTTTCCTAGAGCAAGGCGCGTTTTCTGACCCCCGCTAAGCTCATTTATTGGTGTTTGATAATCGAAATCATGAAAATTTAAGCCGGTTAGTACTGCCTTGATATCTGCCTCATACCGGTATCCGCCTTCATCATCAAACGCCTGTTGTTTTTTGTCATAATCAAGCAGAAGCTGTTCATAGTTTGCATCAGAAAGCGTTGCAGCTCGTTCCATTTCTTTTTCCAGACCGCGAAGTTCTTGCTCCTTAACAAGCAAGTGTTCAAAGACTTCTACCATTTCATTCCAGATGGTCTTGTCAGATTCAAGTCCAGTATGCTGCGACAGATAGCCTGTAGTTAGGTCTTTTGGTTTAAATAGTTCACCTTCATCATGAGAAAGTTCACCAGCCATTATTTTTAATAATGTTGACTTGCCTGCACCATTTCTGCCAACAATTGCTATACGATCTTTATCTTTAATTTCAATCTTTATATTTGATAGAATTTCGTCTGCTCCAAACGATTTGGACAAACCATTCATTTGCATAATAATCATTTCGTTCACCTCATCCTATACAAGTGTATCGTATAATGAATTACCTGAGCAATCATATTGTGAAATAAATCACGACGTATATGATTTTTTCTGATAGAATGGGTCTTAATAAGACTTAGCTTGGAGTTGAGAAGATGGCAGATTTTACTCACTTTAATGAACAAGGCAGAGCGAAAATGGTTGATATTAGTGAAAAAAGTGAAACCGAACGGACAGCAACTGCTATTTCGAGTGTTCAAGTAACCAAGGAAATTTATCAAAAGATAACCACTAACAAGATAAACAAGGGAGACGTGCTGTCGGTTGCCCAAGTTGCCGGAATAATGGCTGCCAAAAAAACATCTGACTGGATACCGATGTGCCATCCCCTACAATTAAAAGGAATTGATATTTCGTTTGATTGGGAGACTGATAATGATACATATGTCCTGCAGATACAGGCATTCGTCAAGACCAAAGGAAGTACAGGTGTTGAAATGGAAGCATTAACATCTGCTTCTGCTACGGCACTTACGATATATGATATGTGTAAAGCAATTGATAAAGGGATGGTAATTGGCCAAACGTATGTATTGTCGAAAAAAGGCGGTAAATCAGGAGATTACTATCGTGAAGATCAGGGGGAGTAATGATGGAGCAAAATCAAATTCCACAGGCGACGGCTAAGCGGCTGCCATTATATTACAGGTTTTTGAATAACTTAAATCACCAAGGGAAAAAACGCGTATCATCAAAAGAACTGAGTGAGGCAGTAAAGGTAGACTCTGCTACAATCAGAAGAGATTTTTCCTATTTTGGTGCATTGGGTAAAAAAGGGTATGGCTATAATGTCGAATATTTGCTTGGATTTTTCCGAAAGACATTAGATCAGGACGAGGTTACTGAAGTCGCACTTATTGGTGTGGGAAATCTCGGGACTGCTTTTTTACACTATAATTTTATGAAGAATAACAATACAAAAATAGTAAAGGCATTTGATACCAATGCAGAAAAGATTGGAACAGATATTGGGGGAGTACCGATATACCACATTGAAGACCTGGAGGAGAACATGAAAGGGGTAAGTGTGGCAATTTTAACTGTACCGGCGAATGAAGCACAAACCATTACAAACAGGCTTGTTGATTATGGCGTTTCCGGGATACTTAATTTTACTCCTGCAAGAATTACGGTTCCTGAAAAAATTCGTGTTCATCATATTGATTTAGCAGTGGAATTACAATCGTTAATCTACTTCTTAAAGCATTATCCATTGGATTAGAATTAAAATTCAGGTACATTAACTTCTGTTACTGGAGGCAATTTGCATGCGAAGAATAGATTCTAAATGGCTTGTAGTAATGTCAGTATTGTTTGGAACGTTTACTGTAATTTTAAATAACAGTATGCTAAATCCAACGTTGCCAACCTTTATGCGACTTTTTGAAGTTGATGCTGTAGCGGTCAGTTGGCTGTTGACGATTTTCATGGTGTCGATGGGAATGACAATGCCACTTACAGGTTACTTGGGTGACCGTTTCGGGAAAAAGCGTATTTACATAATAGGATTAATCATATTTATGATTGGCTCGATAACAGGGGCGCTTTCGTCTGATTTAGGTATGATGATTATTTCAAGAGCAATTCAGGGTACTGCTGGTGGCCTAATGATGCCAATAGCGATGGCACTTATCTTTAACGCATTTCCCAAAAATGAACGAGGTCTCGCAGTTGGAATTTATGGTGTTGCAGCAATGGTAGCACCTGCAATTGGACCAACCGTTGGCGGAGTCGTTATCGAGTTTTTTGCATGGCAGTTTCTTTTTCTGTTTAATCTGCCATTTGCTGTTTTAGGAGTAATATTTTCGACTAAGTACCTAGCACCAACCGAAAAGAATCAGGATCTTAAATTTGACCTTCCTGGATTCCTGTTAATCACAAGTGGGGTCGGCTCAATACTGTACGCACTGGGGCGGGGATCGACCTTGGAGTTATTGCTCTCACCATTAAGCATTGGATTAATTATCACAGGACTTATCCTAATCGTTATTTTTGTGAAGTATGAGAACAAACAAGATCAACCTCTGCTTGATTTATCAATTTTTAAAATACCAACATATACCGTTTCAATTGCTGTAACGGCTACTGCATCAATTGGATTGTTTTCAGGAATATTCCTGTTGCCGCTATTAATTCAGGAAGTTTATGAGTTAGGAGAAATTCAGACAGGTTTATTATTTTTACCTGCTGCCTTATTAAGTGGTGTGTTTATGACTTTGGGTGGAAGAATATTGGATAAAAAAGGCCCAAAGTACGTGATTCCAATTGGTCTTGTTATTCTTGGAGGATTCACACTTGCTCTAGGATTTAATACGTTGTCTACATCATTTTGGTTTATTCTGATCCTGAACGCTGCCCGTGGTGCAGGACTTGGTATGTGTAATATGCCGGCAACTACAGCTGGAATGAACACGATACCTGACCATCAGGTTGCACAAGGATCAGCAATGAATAATGTAATCCGACAAATATTTTCATCGTTCGGAATCGTCTTTTTCTCAATTTATTATGAGGTACGGCGTGCACAACTGTTTACGCAGGATATGGAAACACAACAGGCTACATTGCAAGCATTAAACGAGGCCTTCATAATTGCCGGTGTATTCATTCTCTTAATGGTTCCAGTTTCTTTTGTCATGAAGGGAACCGAAGAACTGAATAACTTAAAAAGAAGTAACGCATAGCATAAGGGGTTCAGTTTAACCTTTCGCCCCGAACCCATTTTTAACGGAATGAGGACCCGCTTCGACTGTTAGGCGGATCCTCATTCCGTTATTTCCTTGAAAATCCTCGTTTTAAGCCTGGGTTCGGATCCTCGTTCCGCTATTTGTCATTTCTACCTCAAATTTGTCTAATTTTCTGCTTTTAGCGGAACGAGGATCCGTCTCACCCTTTCGAGAGCAGCTTTTCTGCTAAATAGCGGAACAAGGATTCACTTCGATTGTTTGTCGGATAAAATTGCTATTTTCAATGTTAATTCAGTTGATAAAAACAGAAACACGAAATGTAATTGTTTTCTCCGCTAAAATCAAGCTAGAGAGGTGCTTTCATACAAAAGTACTTTTTCACTGCATAAGTACAACTAAGGTTATTCACCTAAGGGCCCGGCGAATGCTCAGTTTTCTAATCTTTTTTCTTTAACTTAAAATGGATGACCAGCATTCGAATACCGACACCGAAATCAAGTGTCGCAAACAATGCGAGAAGAATCGTTATAAAGCTCCATCCGGACTCCCCTGTACTTTGTACTGCCATATATGTAAAAAGTATCCCCAGCAGGAAATAAATAACAAACATAGCTTTTGGTGAGATTTTCATATCTGTATTAGCCTCCAATTAAAATCATCTGCATTTGCTCAAGTTGCTTCTGCATTTTTTCAATATCTTCAGGGTCCAATGAAAATTGTACGATTACAGAAATAGAGTTTAATGCCATGTGAACAATAATAGGAACAATAATTCGTTCCGTTTTTACATATAGAAAAGCAAAAACAAATCCCATCGACGCATATATCAGAAGGTGCTGTGGTTCACCATGGATGATTCCGAAAATAAGCGCGGAAAGTAAGGCCGCAATAAAAAAGTTTGTTCGACTATATAATACTCCGAAGATTATTTTTCGAAAAATAAGTTCTTCCAATATAGGGGCAATGATTGCTGGAATAATCATAAATATCGGTGCTGACCGCGTAATATCCATAATCATCTCTGTATTTTGAGAACCTTGTTCGATATTAAATACATTTGTTTCAATTGTTACTGCGATGGCTTGGGCAAAATAGGCCATAAAAATACCAGCAAATGACCACAGAACAACCCTTCCGATTGATGCTTTGTTTCTGGACTGCGACATTTTCATATCTGGCTTCATTAATTTTAAAACAATTAAAAGAGCAATAATAAAGCTGAATATTGTCCAATAGATAACTGCATCCTGCCGACCTATTGGTAAGGTTAAAAGCAGGATTGGTACAAACAGTAATCCTGAAAATTGCATAATTAAATATGTTAAAATCACATACCAATAACGTTTCGTCAAAATATAACGACCCCTTTAGCATTCATAATTAATATAGTGTATGCTTTGGTAAATATCTCTATTAAAAAAAGTTGGCTTATCTTAAAGGGGGTTCTTATGAGGTATGCTTTACTTCTTAGAACCCCTTATGCTCAGGAGTGCAAGCCTTAGTTCCAATTCTGCAGTAAGAGAATAATTAAAATTTCTTAACTGCTTAAAAGAAAAACTCTATAAATATTTTATCATAATATCAGTACACGTTATAATAGAATGGTTTAGATGGACATACAATGATAAAGTTGAAAAAATTTAAAAGAGAATACTTGCATTTTTTAGCTGATTTATTTATTATAATAATTGGAATTAGCACTCGCTATATTCGAGTGCTAACAAATTATAAAAATACGAAAAGGAATTAAGGAGGTTGTGTACATGATTAAACCACTAGGAGATCGTGTAGTAATCGAGCTTGTTGAGCAAGAGGAAAAGACAGCAAGCGGTATTGTCCTTCCAGACTCTGCAAAAGAAAAACCACAAGAAGGTAATGTTGTGGCGGTTGGTTCTGGCCGTGTAACAGACAATGGAGAAAGAGTTGCTCTTGAGGTAAGTGAAGGAGATCGTATTGTTTTCTCAAAGTTTGCTGGAACAGAAGTGAAATACTCAGGCACAGAATACTTAATTCTACGCGAAAATGACATATTAGCTGTTATAAGCTAAATTAAAATGTCAGAAAGATATATCATACGAATTAAAGGAGGATATTTTCTATGGCTAAAGAAATCAAATTTAGTGAAGACGCTCGCCGCGCAATGCTCAATGGCGTGGATACATTAGCAAATGCTGTAAAAGTAACATTGGGGCCAAAAGGTCGTAATGTTGTTTTAGATAAAAAATACGGATCACCATTAATTACAAATGATGGTGTTACAATTGCCAAAGAAATTGAACTTGAAGATCATTTTGAAAACATGGGTGCACAGCTTGTATCAGAAGTAGCATCGAAAACAAATGATGTCGCTGGTGACGGTACAACTACTGCAACTGTATTAGCACAATCTATGATTCGCGAAGGGTTGAAAAACGTTACATCCGGAGCTAATCCTGTAGGTGTTCGTCGTGGGATTGAAAAAGCTGTAGAAGCAGCTGTAGGCGAATTGAAAACAATTTCAGAGCCGATTGAAAGCAAAGAGTCAATTGCACAGGTTGCAGCAGTATCTTCAGGTGATGAAGAAGTTGGCGGTCTGATTTCAGAGGCAATGGAACGCGTCGGAAATGATGGTGTAATTACGATTGAGGAATCAAAAGGCTTCAATACTGAATTAGAAGTAGTTGAAGGTATGCAATTCGATCGTGGGTATGCTTCTCCTTATATGGTTACAGACCAGGATAAAATGGAAGCAGTACTTGAAGACCCATACATTTTAATTACAGATAAAAAAATCGGCAACATTCAAGAAGTATTACCAGTACTAGAACAAGTAGTACAGCAAGGCAAGCCACTTCTAATGATTGCTGAGGATGTTGAAGGGGAAGCACTTGCAACATTAGTTGTGAACAAGCTTCGCGGAACATTTAATGCTGTAGCAGTTAAAGCACCAGGCTTCGGGGATCGTCGTAAAGCAATGCTGGAAGATATCGCGACACTAACTGGCGCTGAGGTAATTACTGAAGATCTTGGACTTGACCTGAAAAGCACAACAATGGAGCAACTAGGTCGCGCATCAAAAATTGTCGTTACCAAAGATCATACAACAATGGTTGAGGGTGCAGGAAGCCCTGAAGCAATCTCTTCCCGTGTAGCACAAATCCGTGCACAGGCAGAAGAAACTACTTCCGAATTTGATAAAGAAAAACTACAAGAACGTCTTGCTAAGCTAGCAGGCGGAGTTGCAGTCATTAAAGTTGGTGCTGCAACAGAAACTGAATTAAAAGAACGTAAACTTCGCATTGAAGATGCATTAAACTCAACACGTGCAGCAGTTGAAGAAGGTATTGTTGCAGGTGGTGGAACTGCCTTTGTTAATGTACTTAGCAAGGTAGGCGGACTATCACTTAAAGGTGATGACGAAGCTACTGGTGCAAGTATTGTACTTCGTGCATTGGAAGAACCAGTTCGTCAGATTGCACATAATGCAGGTCTAGAAGGTTCTATCATTGTAGAGCGCCTAAAAGGTGAAAAAGTAGGCATTGGCTATAACGCTGCTAATGGCGAATGGGTAAACATGGTTGAAGCAGGAATTGTTGATCCTACAAAAGTTACTCGTTCAGCACTGCAAAACGCAGCATCAGTTGCAGCAATGTTCCTAACTACTGAAGCAGTAGTAGCAGACCACCCAGAAGAAGATGGCGGTGCCGGTGGCGGCATGCCAGACATGGGCGGCATGGGCGGCGGAATGCCGGGCATGATGTAATCCAGAAAATGACCTGGGAGTTGAACTATACTTCCATTCCCTTGATATAAAAGGGTTTTTATGTAAGTGAAAGTATGACTTAACATTGTAAATATAATAAGAGGCTTTTCTTAAGTTAAATCTAACTTTTGAGAAGCCTCTTTTTTAATCTCTCTTGTTAGATATCTGTAAAATTTTTGTGTCGAAAGTGACCAAGGCGATTTTTACGATAGTTCGTTTTACTTGCTGGCTTTGTTTATTATATAATGAGGTGTCAAAGAAGAAGGAAAGATGGGAAGTGCCTATGACTAAAAAAAAGAATAGCGATTCTAGAAAAAAGGGAAAAAACCACAATAAATCTGAAAAACAGTACGTGGCACGTGGGAGTCGAACGGAAGGCGGCAAATCAAAAGGAAAGCAAACGGCAAACGATTCTCGTAAGCATAGCCAGAAAACCGTAACCGCAGAGGTAACCTGCTCAGGTCTGACCAATGATGGAAAAGGCATTGTCCAGTGGGAAGGGAAACAACTGGAAGTAGCGCATCTAATGCCTGGTGAGACGGCTGAGGTGAACATTTCTAAGAAAGGGCGCTTTTTCGATACAGAGCTGAAGCGGGTGATTAAACCTTCAGAAGACCGTGCCAATTTATCGCGCTCATCTTTTTACGAGGGCGTGGGGTGCCAGATTCAGCACATGAATGAGCATGCTCAAAAGCGTTTCAAACAGAAAATCATAGATGAACTTATGAAGCCTTTCGGAAAACCAGAGCCAATCATAACCATGGAGCTTCCATTTTACTACCGTAACAAAAATGTTATGACATTCGGTTTGAATAAAAAAAGGCAAATTATATGTGGGCTATACGCTGAAAATACTCATCAGATAATACCAATGGAAAGGTCCATCATCCATGATCAAAAAGCGGATGAGATTATTCAAACCATCAAGGGTATGATGAAATCCTTTAAAATGCAGCCTTACAACGAAGACACTGGGAAGGGATTTTTGCGACACGTGTTGGTGAGGGTTGGGAAGAAAAGTGGTGAGATCATGGTAGTGCTGGTAGCTGCTTCACCTATGTTCAAGGGCAGTAATAATTTTGTGAAAGCACTAAGAAAAGCCCATCCAGAAATTACGACTATCCTGCTGAACGTCAATAATCGGGACACCAGCATGGTTCTGGGCAAGCAAGAGAAAGTACTGTTTGGCAAGGGCACCATAACAGATACCCTCTGCGGACTAAAGTTCGATATCTCGGCGAAATCCTTCTATCAGATTAATCCGGTCCAGACGGAAAAGTTGTATGCAAAGGCAATTGAAATGGCAGAGTTGACTGGAAAGGAAACTGTGGTGGATGCGTATTGCGGTATCGGCACTATTGGTCTGATTGCCAGTAAGAAAGCCGGAAAGGTCATTGGTGTGGAGTTAAATAATGATGCGGTTCGTGATGCTATCCACAACTCAAAGCGGAACGGCGTAAAAAATGCCCGATTCTATCAGGGTGATGCCGGGGAGTTCATGGTGCAGATGGCAGCACGCGGTGAGAAAGCCGATGTGGTGATTATGGATCCACCGCGAAGTGGGAGTGACGAAGCGTTCTTATCCAGCGTGGTGAAGCTGCAGCCGAAGCGGGTAGTATATGTGTCCTGTAATCCGGTGACGCAGGCAAGGGATTTGAAGTACTTGGTGAAGAACGGCTATGAGGTTGAAGGTATACAGCCGGTGGACATGTTTCCACAGACGATACATGTGGAGTGTGTGTCGCAGATAGTTTTAAAGGAAAAAGCAGGAACCCAATAAGGGTTTCCTGTTTCTATAAAGTTTTTGGAGCTGAGAAACGATAGTAAATTCTTAGAGTACTATCTTCCTGAATGTCGATCCGATTAATTAGACAGTGCTAGACCACAGATGTTAGTTCATCGAAGTTAAGGAAGGTAAGAAGTTCCTGTTTTAACTTGTCAATATTATCAACAAGCTGTTTCTTATCTATTGACAGTAATAACAATCCACATTACGTTGGTGACCTATTCAAGGACGTACAACCACTGTTAGTTAGAACAAATAATAGACCGCTCGGGCCATTCAGATGACCAAATAATCTAAAATGTGTACCCTTATGTTACATAAGAAATGAAAGAAGAAGCTTCCCAAAAGTCTGCTCAACTTATGAGAAGCTCCTTCCTTTTTTTATAAGTAAGTGTCAAATAATCCTCACGTATGAATGATAGGTCATCCATACGATAATCTTCCTGGAAATAATTCAGAAGGTATAGAACGGAAAAAGCGGTTTGATGCTTGGAAGGCAAGCGATATGAGTGTGGCCAAGTGATGCCGGGAACAGGGATTAAAAGTTCATGAAATATATTACTGAATAGATAAATTTGAACACGGTGAATCTTTCCCTAATCAAACTTCTGATACACAGTTGTGGTGTTAATTCTTGGTTTAAACCTGCAATGACTAAAATCCTCGCCTTTCTATTTTGTACGGTTTTGATTTGGATAGATGCTAAGGCTTCTGTTATTTTGCAATTTTAGAGAAGGCTCCAGTAATGTTAATACAATTTATTCTAGATGTGCCATGCGTTACCGCTTGAGCTAAAACCCACCTATGGAATGTCCGGTTACATTGACTTCCAAGTTAGGATTGCCATTTAGGTCTATGATGTATTGCCTACAAGTCTGCCAGCTATTGGGGCTTGCCAATTATTATTGTATATCCCTATGCCTATATCTGCCACTGTGTCATTCACTAAGTCGAGAGTAATTCCCTTTCTATAAATATGAGAATACGAAACCCCCTCCTTCATTTGAGTAACCTTTTTGCGGAAAATGGTACCATTGCCTGGTTAGGTTCCCCGTCATAAATTGGTACTTATAGAACAATTCAAATCATATTCTTATAAAAGAAATCAATATGAAGGGGGTTAAGTTAGTTGAAAAAAGTTAAAGTGAGATTACGACCCATTGTAAGTAAATTAAATTTACCCACTGTTTTAAAAACAACTATACTTCCAGGGGAATCATTTGAAAGTTTATTTATTGCAACCCAGGTAGGCGAAATCTTTTATATAGAAAACGGAGTAGTTAGAACTTTTTTAGATATTCGTCCCCGAATCCTAAAACTGGGTATTTCTGAGGGGGGATATGATGAACGGGGGTTGCTAGGACTAGCGTTTCATCCCCAGTTTTATTATAATGGTTTGTTTTATCTTCATTATTCAGCCGCTGGAACACAAGGCCCAGGTGCACTGCCTAATTCAGAATCTGCAAGACAAGGTCATGGAGCTCTTCCTGAACATTTTAAGCCTAACCCATGTGATCCCAGTACCTTAAACCTAAAGTGGATAAATAGAGAAACTCAATATGATCATATTGATACCGTTGAAGAATGGATTTTACAATCGAATGATCAACCTCAAAAACGACGGACATTACTTAACTTAAGAAGACCATTTTTTAATCATAATGGTGTCAATAGCTTAAATTTTTCACCTGAAACAGGAAAACTTGTTTTAACAACCGGAGATGGTGGATCAGGATATGATCCATTTAACTTAAGCCAGGACGATTTAGAAATCGCTGGTAAAATAATTGAAATCGATGTAAGTAAGAATACTTACATCAATAATCCACCCATTGTCACAAGGTTTAATGAAATTCCCATAACTATTCAGGAAACGCTTACGGTAATGGCCAAAGGGGTTCGCAATATACCAGGCATTTCATTTCAAAGGTTTTATAATCAGTATATGAAATATGCGGGGAATGTCGGACAGCATTTGGTCGAATCGATTTTTTCATTCGGCCATTATAAACCCATTCCGGTTACTCAGCTTATTCAAGCTTCCTTAATGAATTCTGAACCTGATGAAGGTTTTATTAACTTTGGCTGGAGAGGTTGGGAAGGTGCTTTTCCTACTCCGATTATGAGCGACTGCACTAATAATCCGAATTTGGATGAGAAAACTATTGCTTATTACAATGAAGCAGTAGCACTTTCAGGGAGTCGTCTTCAGCCTTTAACGAGTTATTTTCATCAAGATACCAGACCAGATAAGTTTGCAGGAACTGCACTTACTGGCGTCCAGCCATATATGGGGAACAGAATCCCTGGTTTAACAGGAACCGTTGTGTTTACCGATTTTGCCCGGAAAGAATCTCAATCTCAGGTTAGAGGGGCTTTAGCATTTACCAGCGTGAGACCAGATGGTAAACAAAATGATTTTAGTGTGATTCAAACCGATTATGAATTTGGGTCTCAATCAGCCTATTATGTTAGTTTGGGAACAAATATGAATCAAACCAGATTATATTTAGGGGTTTATGGCTCTATGAAAGTGACCGATTTTAATCAAGGCACTGTTTTTGAAATAGTTCCATGAACCACTCAAATAGGTAGTTTCTTAGACTGGAGAGATTTTTATAATCACTAAATAATAATCATTTTTAATCTTTTAAAAATGATTAAAGCAATTTCAACCCATAACCAGCTATAAAGGAAAGCAAATAAAAAAATACTTCCAGCTGTAAGAAATGAAAAAGAATCTGAGACGGATGGACCTAAAACTGGAAATTGAAAAATAAATAGTAAGCTCAAAATTCCTGACATTAAAAGGATTGTGCTAGTAACAATAATACTTAGTCTCTTTCTAAAAATGTAAAAAGATGTCCCTATGCCAAGTCCTAACAATCCTGTTGTAAAAGGAAATACAATTAATTCAGTTGGTTGTATTATAAATAACAATATAATTGTCAGAAAATAGGACTTTACTCCGATTGAAATGGAAAACATAGAACCTAACAGAATGGGTGCAGTGGCAAGCGCACTTAAAAAATATCCGATACCTGGTAAAAAGCCTCCTGCAGATTGGAGAATAGCAGCGATACCGGCAAAATTAGATACTATAATGAGCTTCATCGTTTTATTATGTTTACTGAATATTATTTGAGATAAACGAATCTCATCAGAAATAGGTTTAAAAAAATACACTTTTCCACCTCATTCTAAATGGTTTATACGTTACCATATATTATATTTACCACTTATTAGAATTGGAACTTATTATTATTAGTTTAAGCATCAATATCCTATGTAATGAAAAATAAGCTAAATAAAGAATCTCTCTAGAACTTAATCGATAAAACTAAGGATATACACTTTTATAGGAACTTTAAGTCTTTTTGTATTTATAGTTGATCATGTAAAACAATAACCTCATTAACCTTATTTAGATATCAATACGGTGAACCATATTACAAGTAAGGTGATTGAAGAATTTCATCTTAAGCAACAGACATTATTCTGAAAAAAGTTGATATATTAAACATTGATTACTGAACAGTATAACCATACTATTCAACAGAAAAAATTAAGGCTAGGTTTTGAATCCTATATATAGGTAAACACCACTACATTAATATGTCTGCGATCAACACTCAACTCTGTAGAAGCAGTCACAAAATTAGTACTAAAAGGAATCAGGTAACCGATAACAGGGTCTGCTTGTCCCCACCTTACAGGTTTTCACGCCATCGCTTTTAAGTGTGGGATGAAAGTAAGATAGATGCGGAGTGTCACATGAACAAAGCGTTTATGTGGCACTTCAAGTATCTGAAACAAGTCCCAAGAAATTATTCTTAAAAATAAAAAACCTTTGCGTTAACCATTGATTTAAGTATTTGAACGGGGTATAATAAATGAAAACATATGTTCGTGAAGGGGCATTTTCGATGGTTAAAAACCAATCACATCTCATAGTACTATTAAGTTCATTGAAGGGAGAGGAGAGACCATGACGAAAGTGGTCATCTTGGCGGAAAAACCCTCTCAGGCAAAAGCATATGCAGAGGCCTTTACGATTTTAGAAAAAACGAAAACTTACATTCAATTAAAGCCAGATAATACATTTCCAGATGGTGCGACGATCACGTGGGGAGTCGGCCATTTAGTTGAATTAAAAGAACCCCATGATTATAAACCTGAGTGGAAGAGGTGGAAGCTTGATCAATTACCGATTGTTCCTGAGAGGTTCTACGAGAAAGTCTCTAAAGGAAAATGGGAGCAGTTTCAAGCTGTCAAGAGGTTGTTCCGGCAGGCGGATGTACTAGTAAATGCGGCAGATGTCGATCGCGAAGGGTCGAATATTTTTTACAGTATCCTCCGGTTAACAGGTGTAAAAGGAAAGCCAATTCGACGTTTGTGGATTAATTCTCTCGAGAGAGATGAAGTACGTAAAGGATTTAATAATTTACAAAATAACGAAAAGGATTTGCGGTTGTTTGATGAAGCGAAAGCCCGTCAAATCAGTGATTGGATGGTTGGGATCAATGCTAGTCGCTTGTTTACTTTGCTTTTGCAGAAAAAAGGTTTCCCAAGCTATTTATCGATTGGACGCGTGCAGTCTCCTACAGTTTATTTAATCTATCAAAGGCACAGGCAAATTGAAAACTTTCAATCCGAACCCTTTTACCAGATTGAGGGGTCTTTTCAATCGGAAGCAGGTACATATCAAGGCTTGGCTGAGATTAAGGAAACGGATAAGACAAAGGTGCAGGCACTTCTGGATGAATATGGGCTCAAAGAAGAAGAGGATTTAATAGGAATTGTTCAATCTACAGACAAAAAGACAAAACATCAAAAGTCACCTAAACTGCATTCACTTTCCACCCTGCAAAGCGTTGCCAACAGACGTTGGAAATATACACCGTCGCAAGTCCTCAAGACGT
This sequence comes from Virgibacillus sp. L01, assembly GCF_052246775.1. Taxonomy (NCBI): domain Bacteria; kingdom Bacillati; phylum Bacillota; class Bacilli; order Caryophanales; family Bacillaceae; genus Virgibacillus; species Virgibacillus sp. L01. Next base: position 21,789 of record NZ_JBQQCP010000007.1, read on the forward strand.
TGCAAAAACTCTATGAAAAGCGCCTTGTCACCTATCCACGAACAGACTGTAACTTTATAACCGAACATGAATTTGCTTATTTAGTGGATAACTTGAATTTGTATCAGGAAGTGTTGAACATCTCGTTCAAACCTGCGTCCCTGAAACCCAATAAACGGTATGTAAACAGTAGCAAGGTTCAGGAACACTATGCGGTCATTCCGACAAAATCAGTCCCCTCTCAAAAGAAGCTGACTGGACTAAGCTATGAAGAAAGTAATATTTATCATGAAGTTCTTGCTACGACCCTCGCGATGTTCCATGCGGACTACGTGTATGAAGAGACTACGATTTTTACAAATGTCCATGACTTACCCTTTAAATCTACAGGCAAAAGAGAAGTTAAAAGCGGCTGGAAAGAGCTATTTCCGAAGTCGTCTAAAGCAAAACAGGAGAAGGAAGCAAATCTTCCGTATGTACAAAATGGTGAGCAGGTAGGCGCACAACTTCATATTAAGGAAAGTATGACGCAGCCGCCGAAGCCGTACACAGAAGGTCAGCTGATCAATATGATGAAAACCTGCGGAAAGCTCATGGATGATGAGGAAGATGTGGAAATTTTAAAGGAAGTTGAAGGTTTGGGAACAGAAGCCACTCGTTCAAGTATTATTGAAACGATTAAGGCACAGAAATATATTGAAGTGAAAAGAAACAACGTGTCTATCACAGATAAAGGAATTATGCTTTGTGAAGCAATTGAAGGAACGTTGTTATCAAGCCCTTCTATGACCGCGAAATGGGAATCATATCTAAAGAAAATTGGCAGCGGTGAAGGATCGAAACAAGTGTTTATCAAACAGACAAGTCAGTTTATTGAAACATTAATTCAAGAAACCCCCGACTCGATTCAAAAGGTGAACGTTCGAAGCACCGGAGAGAAAAATAAGTGGAGTGATCCAATCGCCAAATGCCCTTCCTGTCCTACAGGATCTATTATGGACCGATATAAATTTTATGGGTGCTCCGCTTACAAAGATGGGTGCAAAGTAACCTTTCCGAAAAAGTTAGCCGGAAAAACGTTAACGAAGAATATGATTAAAACGTTATGTGAGGTGAAGCGGACGAAAGTTCTAAAGGGGTTTAAGGGGAAGAAAACATTTAGTACAGCTTTAACACTTGATGAAGATTATAAAATTAAATTTGATTTCGCAAAGAATGCCTGAAGAAAGGATGCAGTTCGGCTGATTAATACGCAGTAATATTAATTAGGATCTCTTCAGTACGTCAATCGCAAAGGAATTTTCGAGAAGAAATAGAATATATTCTTATATAGCGTTTTACATGAAAACAGAAAGGAGTTAAGGAACTATACCTCAGCTTAACTTTTTTAACAGAAGGTAAATTCGCTTAACTCCACAATTCTTTAAATTTTTATTATCCATTTCTACCTTTATCAAATGTTTCATGGATTATTTCTATAACATCTTCTTTATCATTATTTTTAAACATTTACTATCATCCTTTCAACTATGCATTGTCTATACATTGTCCAAAAGTGAGGTGATTTATACGTGAAAAAAATTACTATTGAATTAAATGATGAAACATATAAACAAATAAGTGAGATAACAGAACTTGAAAATTTAATAAATCGCCACAGGGACAAAAACAGAAATGACAACTATACAACAGAGGAGTTTGTTGTAGGTTGTATCGTGGATAAAGTAGAACAAATAAAACATTTTAATAAAGTTAATCCATTCATAAAAAACAATGCACAGCCAAAAGTAAAGAACAGATTTAAAGAAATAGCTAAAAATAAAAATATCTATATTAAAGATGTGGCTGATCAACTGGACATGCAGCCACCAAATATAAGCAAAATATTTAACAACGTTTCTCAACCACGTTTAGAGTTGTTTATCAAAATTTGGATTGTGCTAGGATCCCCACCATTAAGCCAATGTATTTACTTTGAAGAATAAAGGTTCTTGTTTAGTCTTTTTAGCAGATAAATAAAAAAGCCAAGTTTTCTAAAATAAATGTAATAAGACAGGCTGGTCCGCCCATATCTTTATATATAATAAAACCAAATAGTAAATATCAAAAACATTATGGGAGGCTAATAATTCTTAACGGACCTTGATACAGAATGAACGACTATTTATAAATGGCAAGGTAGAGGGAAGGGTATTTTAAATCGCAAATGGATTACCCGAAATAAATATAATTGTAGAGGGAGTCTATCGAGTAAAAAAAGATAAAATTAATGATCAAGCATCCAACAAAAATACACAATAAAGATTTCATAAATGGCGATTCACTACCCTGACTTATAAGTGGAAGGGGGTGGTGCCAGGTGACAGTATTCGAAACGCTTGTACTCATGATCACTTTTGGGTCATTGATTGTTGCGGTTCTGTCAGACCAAAATAAATAGTCCCTCATATGCTTAACAGGATAGAGGGTAGTTATTTTTGCTAGCTAGAGTAAAAGTGTATTACAGCGAGAAAAAGATAAGTGAAATATCAAGTTAAGTATCCTAATATAAATCGAACAATCTGATAACAGGCACCAAAACTTACCTCCTGAACATTATGAAAGTAACCGTATCAGGCTATCTATACAAAAAACCTATGTCCGTTCATTGACTCACCTAAGGGAATGAAAGTTCTGTGGTCAAATTGGCGATAGGTTACTGTATATTTTTCAAATGCTATTTAATTCTTAAATCTGAAAAATCATGCTAACCCCCATAACAATGACTAATGCAGAAAGTAATCGGTTAATGGATGCACCTTTCATCTTTTTTGGCAGTTAAGAAAGCATTCTTACTGCATAAGTGCAACTAAGGCTTTCGCCATAAAGGCTTGGCGATAAGCTAAGTTTTCTAAAAAGAATTGCTCCTGTTTGTGCTCCTATAAGCACACCTATACCGCTCCAGATGACAATGGGCCATTGCACCAAACCATCTGTAATGGGAGGGAGCAGGCCAAACAATGAATATAGAGCAAGTGAAAAGATGGAAGTAGCTGTGGCCATTTTTATAGAATAGCCAAACCCGTAAATTAAGATAGGAACGAGTAGCCATCCTCCGCCAATTCCGAAGAAAGAAGAGACAACACCTAGAAGCCCACCGATTCCAAAAAGCTTCCATAGACTTGGAGGAGTTTGGTTGAAATGTCTTTTTTGCTGCAACTGAATTTCTTCTCTAGTGGATGTTGGCTTTTTCTTTTGAGAGGGCTTCTTTACACTTAAAAATATGCCGAGACCGATTAGTAAAACAGCGAATAAACTATAGAAAACGGCGTCCGGATTATATTTTACCAAGCCTGCACCAATAAATGTCCCCGGTAAAACACCGACTGCTAGTAACACTCCTGCCCGGAGTAGCACCCGCTGTTGTTTCAAAAATACAGGTAATCCTGCTATAGAATTAAGAAATACCACTGCCAAACCTGTGGCAGCTGCATCCTTTGGAGATATATCATAGAACATTAATAATACGGGTACAAATAAAAAGCCACCACATGCTCCTATTATCGTTCCATATGTACTTGTCACAAAGCTAATAAAATTAATGCTATGATCACCAAATTTTCTCCTCCTCCGACTTTACTTACAGGTGACAGATATCTTCCATTATTTTGGAATAAAGCACAAATAAAAAAGACTGCCACAGAGAACAGAAAGGACTCTGATATGACCTTCTGTGGCAGCCTTTTTATCATCGGTTTTTGAAAAAATACTATTTAAACCAATTTATCGGCTCGGGCTTAGTGTTTAGGAAGATATGTTTTATTTCTGTATATTCTTCTAGCCCAGGTTTTCCTAATTCTCTTCCAATTCCTGATTGTTTGTAGCCGCCCCAGGGTGCTTGAGCAAAATACGGGTGAAAATCGTTAATCCATACAGTTCCCATTTGGAGTTCAGCGGCTACATGATTAGCTTTAAGCATATCTTTTGTCCAGACAGCGCCTGCTAATCCATAGATGGAATCGTTAGCTAATTGGATTGCCTCATCTTTGGTTGTGAAGCTTTCGACTGTGAGTACTGGCCCAAATATCTCTTCCTGGACGATTTCCATATCCGTTGTACAATCTGTGAAAATTGTTGGCTTATAAAAGAAGCCGTTCTGTAATTCAGGGGAAACAGGGCGTTCTCCGCCAACCAGTAAATTTGCCCCTTCTTGTTTCCCAATTGCAACAAGGCTTTCCACTTTTTCACGATGTTCGGCCGAAATCATTGGCCCGGATTGTGTCGTTTCATCAAATCCATTGCCAAGCTTAATTTTTTTAACACGCTCAGCTAGCTGAGATACAAAGGAATCGTGAATTTTTTCCTCTACAATCAATCGGGAGCCAGCGGAACACACCTGACCAGCATGGAAGTAAGCTGCGTTAAGTGCCTGATCCAACGCAGTTTCCAAATCAGCATCAGCAAAAACGATATTTGGATTCTTACCACCAAGCTCCAAAGCTATGTTTTTCATGGAATCAGCTGCAGCTTTCATAATTTTTTTACCTGTGTGAATACCTCCGGTAAAGGATACGAGGTCGACCATCTTGTTATCAACTAGCTCTTGGCCGACCGTATCTCCAGCTCCTAATACTAAGTTAAAGACACCGTTTGGTATTCCAGCCTCTTCGATTAACTCAGTAACTTTTATGGTAGTAAGTGGTGTAATTTCACTCGGCTTCAATACCACAGTATTACCAGCTGCAAGTGCAGGTGCTATCTTCCATGAAGCCTGCAGTAATGGATAATTCCATGGCGTGATTTGTGCGCATACACCAACTGGTTCATAAACGATCTTGCTTGAGGAATTAGGGATAGGTGATTCAATAACTTCTCCACCATCTTTGTCAACTAGTCCAGCATAATAACGAAAAACTCCAGCAATATCATCCATATCTGCGCGACTTTCTGCTATTGTTTTCCCTGTATCAAGTGTCTCTAGCTCAGCTAGTTCTTCCTTGTCACGTTCAATAAAAGCAGCAACCTTAAAGATAAGTTTTCCGCGCTCTGTGGCAGAATTGTTCCGCCAATCCCCGTTATCAAAAGCAATTCTAGCAGCGTTTATAGCCTCTTGTGCAGTTGCTTTATCACCTTCAGCAGCGGTGGCGATGACTTCCTGGTTAAAGGGATTGATAATATCACGGGTTCGGTCATTGTGTGGCTGAATCCATTCACCGTTTATAAACATTTTTTTATTATACATTAAGAATCCTCCTGTCATTGTTAATAATTGAGTTTGTGGTCAAAACAGGCTAGTACTATGCTTAGGTTGAACGCGTGATTTGGGATCAATATATGACTTGGCGTGATTAATAGCTATCGGCCCTTCACCGAATCCTAGGGCAATCAGGTTTACCTTACCTTCGTGGGTAGTAATGTCACCGGCTGCATAAATACCATCAATATTTGTTTCCATTTTTGAATTCACTATTATAGATTTCTTTTGTAGTTTAATTCCCCAGTCCTGGATAGGTCCTAGATTTGACTTGAATCCATGACTGACTATAAGCGAATCAATATCCAAACTGTTTTCCTCTGAACTATTTTTATTCGCGATTGTTACTTGTTTCAGTTCTCCACTTTCCCCTGATAAAGAATTAATAACATAGGGAGTAAATATGGTAATGTTGGATGTTTGTAATTGTTCTACACTCTGTTCATGGGCACGAAACTTGTCACGACGGTGTACTAATGTGACGTCGCAGGCAACAGACTGTAACGTTAATGCCCAATCAACAGCTGAATCTCCTCCACCTGAAATCAGAACTCTTTTATTCCGAAATGTTTCGATATCATTAACACTGTAGTGCAGATGTGAACCTTCGTATTCTATAGCATTTTCAATTGGCAGACGGTGTGGCTGGAAAGCACCAACTCCTCCTGTGATTATTACTGTTCTTGAAAAATAAACACCATTTGTTGTTGTTATTTGGAATAATTTATCCTCCAATTTCTCAACATGTGTTACAGCTGTATCTAAGGATATATCGGGATCAAATGCTAATGCTTGTTCCTCAAGCTGTTTAACTAGCGTCTTAGCTTTTACACCTGGAAAGCCAGCAACGTCATAGATGAACTTTTCGGGATACAATGCAGTTAGCTGTCCACCCAGATTTGGCAGACTTTCAATTAAATGTATATCCATTCCACGCATACCCCCGTAAAAAGTCGCAAATAAACCAGCTGGACCTCCTCCGATAATAGTCGTGTCATGGATGTGTTGTTCTTGATGCACAATAATCACTCCAATTATTTATATACGATGACATAATCATTTTCTATTTTGATCGGGAAGCTTGGCAGTTTACGTTCTGGATTAGCTAGCATACGGCCATCATTCTTTACGTCAAACTCACGTCCATGCCAAGGACAGCGAAGAATTTCCCCATCCTGGCAAAACGTATATTCACCTGGGTTATCAGATTGGGGGGCACCACAAAGTTTACCTTTTGCTAAAGGGCCACCTTGATGAATACACTTATTTGTAAAAGCGTAAAATTCTCCATCTAAAGTCTTGCAAACTACTATAGCAATTCGCCCAAGTACAGACTCTCTTAGTTCCCCCGGTTGCATATCATCAATATGACAGACAGTTTGTTCCTTCATTTATAATCCCTCCATCTATTTTAATTTTGGATAAAATGCTCTGGCGTTTTCGGAAAATAGCTTTTTCTTTAAATCAGAGTCAAAATTCGGTATGGCGCGATGTGGCGAATCAAAATCCCAATGCGGGTAATCTGTTGCAAAGCAGATCATTTCTTCTGAACCCATCTGATCAATTATGGATAAGAAATCCTTTTTATTTAATTCTTCTGATGGCTGGGTACAAAAACGAATATGTTCTTTCATGATGTCGCTGGGCTTTCTTTTAATCCATGGTACTTCGTGACGAAGGTCATTATACTGCTGATCAAGCTTCCACATTAAGTGAGGAACAAAAGTAAAGCCGCCTTCAATCATCATAAGTTTAAGGTTTGGGAACTTCTCGAAGACACCGTTGAAAATCATATTTGTGACCATCATCATGTGTGTTGTTGGCAGAAGACTGTGCCATTCTATAAAGTATCTTGGCCATTTACCATAATAAATGGGTGGCTCGTTGTGATGCATGCCGATCATCAAATCGTGTTTTTCGGCAGCTTCATATATGGGGTGGAAATAAGGATCGCCCCACATCTTATCATCAATAGGCAGCAATATTTGAACCATTTTCGGATGTGAACCGACTCGCTCTATTTCACGAACAGCTCCACTTGGATCTTCAGCGTTAATGTGTACTGAACCGTACAAGCGTTCATCTTTCTCTAACCAATTCTCTATTTGCCAGTCATTATAGGCTGAAGCTAGTGCTGTCGCCATCTCATACCATCCGTGCATCGATGACGGTGAAGGATCCAGGGCACCGGTCAGAATACCGTACTCATGGCCGATGTCATCAAGCAGTTGTTCCTGCATGAATGGTAGATCAGACCCTGCTATTCCGCCATCTGGTGTTTTCGCATCAGCACGATTCACACCTGCCACAGAGGGTTGTGTATAGGGCAAATGTTTCTCCTGAATCCAATTTGCATCCTCTATATACCTTCTGTAAGGATTGTCTAAATACTTGAACAGGTCTTTGTACAGGACACTTTCATGGATATCAACGTCAATTATTCTTTTTTTTGGCGTTTGCTGGTTGTTATTCATTTTAAATCCTCCCAATTGTTTCCTAGTACTAGAACACTAACAGTCTTTTTTCTATTACCCAAACGGCGTAAAGAACCGTGAGTAGAACTCAGTAGACTCAGTAACGTTCAGTAAACCTCAGTAACGTTCAGTGATACAATTTCGTTTTTTTAAGCAAAAAAAATACTACATAAGTGTAACTTAGGCTTCGTGATAAGCCATCTTTTCTGAAATTGATTCAATTTATAAAAATATCCTTATTTTACCTATTACAATCAATTAACAATTAAAATATCCAGACAAAATAGTAGAACAAATATTGTACAATGATGATAGATTTCAACAAGAAGCAGGTGTAATTCGTGAAAAAAATCTTCTTATACGTATTGTCTATTATGATTTTAAATTCGCTCTTTGTATCAGGTGCGCTAGCCAAAGCAAGTACAAATCCACCTTCTATCGATAGTGAAGCTGCGATTGTAATGGATTCAGAAACTGGTTCCATCCTCTATGAGAAAAATGCCAGAACATCCATGTATCCTGCCAGTTTAACTAAAATTGCAACTGCCATTTATGCTATAGAAACGGATAACTTGGAAAGTACTGTCACCGTAAGTGAGAAAGCTAGAAATATTGAAGGCACACGTGTTTTTCTGGAAAAAGGGGAACAAGTTAAACTCAAAAAGCTTGTTCAGGGACTATTAATTAACTCCGGTAATGATGCTGGCGTAGCTATTGCAGAATACTTAAGTGGAAGTGTTGAGCAGTTTTCATCGGATTTAAATGATTATTTAAAAAAAGAAGTCGGTGTACAACAAACACATTTTGAAAACCCCCACGGCCTATTTGATCCAAGTCACGTTACCACGGCTGAAGACTTAGCTAAGATTACGAAATATGCCATGAAGAATGATATATTCAGGGAGATTTTCGGCACTGTGGAATTAGAATGGCATGGTGAATCTTGGGATACAACGCTTTTAAAACACCACAAACTAATGAGGCAGGTTATTCCATATGAAGGCATAACAGGTGGTAAAACAGGGTTTGTATCGAAGTCTGGATTCACGCTTGCAACTACAGCAAAAAGAAATGATTTGAGTCTGATTGTCATAACATTAAATAGTAATCTACAATCTAATTCATATACTGATACAAAGAATCTATTGGACTATGGATTTAAGAATTTTGAGCAATCAGCTATTAACAAGGGAGCGACATTTACCGCTGATGGACAACCATATAAAACTTCTGAAAAGTTAACGTATACGCATCGTAAAGGTAAATCGATAAGTAAAGAAATCAATGAAGATGGAACATTGGAAATCATTCGGCGTGATGGCACTGTAATCAATTCCTACCAGCTGGATAAAATTATTAAAAAGGAAAAAATGGATAAAGCAAACACAGTGAGTAATGATGTTAGGACGAACTCCATGTTTGGCGATTACGTTCCAATGTTAGTAATTACTGCAATAATTTTCGTGTTAGGCTTCTTTGTTTTAGTTTACCGTCGTACTAGAAATTCACAATAATTAGGTAAGCAAATTAAAAGGATTCCTGCCTATGTCTTCACATTTGCATGGAATCCTTTTATGGTTGATTATTTTGTTCCATTCGCCTTAATAAAAGCCATCGTATAACGCCACCTATCAATAGGCCAAACAATAAAAAGATCATTGGAAGCCACATTGGGCCAATTAAGTGTCCAAATATAGTAAATGTTGGAGAAAAAATTAAGCCAACTGTTACAAAGTAGGCTGAAAATACGAACGGCATAAAAGCATAGGGCCTGCTTTCTCCCTCTGCATCATTATAAGCATCCCACATGGCAAAGAAGTATAGACATGGATAGAACATTAGCCATTGGTAATTCGTTTGTTCGATGGCCTCATTAATATTACCGTGGAAGCTCAGTAAAATGATTTGGTTAAAATGTCCGAATACATTAATGATAAACTCTAGTGCAATTAGTATAATTCCTTTAAGATACTTACCATTTAATAACTGTCCAAATCCAGGCAGGGCAATACTCCATAGCAGCTTTTCCAATTTGTCTCTGTTCTTCCCATATCGTTTATCCATTTTGTTTCCTAATCTGCCAGTTCTTTTCTATCTGCTGCTTTTGGAGGCTGCTCCATCCATCCGTTATTAATCATGATGTTTGCCCCATCATCTGAAAAGTGTGCTATTTCTGCTGTTAAACGAGTATAATGTGCACCTAAATCGTGCCTTGGACTGATGGACATAGACATCCCATATTGACCAATACCAGAGGCGGTTAATAACGTCACAAGTGACATCATGAGTTTGTCAGAGAAAGGTGGGATTTTAGATTCAGTCACTTCTGATAATAGTAGTAGTGTTCCATCAGACAGATACTCATCACGCAGGACAGTAGTGAAGATTTCCAGGTGTTTTCCTGAAACATCCCTGCCTCTTTCAAAGAATCGTCTTACTTCCTTGGATTTTGCCACTTGACTAAATCCGGCGATAACTGCCTGCCCCAGGGCATTGCGCTTGGCGTGAAAAACTAGGTTCGCAATTTCAATGCCTAATAGTGGTCGACGGTCTCCAAACCAGCCAGCCAGAAAGTTTTGTTTCTTAACGAAGTCGATTTGCGCTGGCTTGGGAATTATAGGTGAGCGAAGATAGATTCCTTTTGCCTTTTCCATTTCCTTAATTCTAGAATGTAATTGTTGTGTTTCCTTTAAACAGTCGGAATAATAGTTGATAACATCCGACCGTTCAGCAAGGCCTAGCGCTGTTCCATAAGCAGTAAGCATTAAAATTGTTAAATTTAACATGTAATCAAGGTAAAGTTTATCTGAGAAAAGCCGGGGAGCGTTCAGATCTACATCTTCTTCCGTATACCCATGTGGAATAGGGTAGTTCTCCGTAATAAAAAAGTCAGTCAGTTTCTCTTTATGTTTTACTGATATATCAAGTGTATCTTCGAGAATAGACTTTATTTGATCATCTTCAATATGTTGCAGGAAATACTTTAGCCCGCATATAGTCATGGTCTCATTTTGATAGGAAGTCCAGAGGCTGGAAATTTCCGCAGAGGTTAAAGGTATGTTTTTCTCATGGCTATCCATATGCATTTTCCTTTCGTATTAATTTTTAGCAGTTAAGAAAGTGTAAATACTTTCTTACAGTATAAGTGCAACTAAGGCATTCCATACTTTGACAAGCTTTAGGTTGTAATCTGATAATAATTTCTCCCTCTTTAAAATTGTTCTTTATGTAGTTTGTCTTTTTTTAAGACTCTTATACACGAACAGCTGTCTAAATCAGTTCTGACATTATGGTTGGTTGGAAAATTTTTGAATCATATTTTAAATGCATTTAATAAGGAAAGTTTTTTGTGAAATGATACAATTAGGGAAATAGTATTATTCTGAGGTGAGCGAATGAATCTTCAAACATACTTGACAATGGATGCCACAGAAATGGCAGAACAAATAAAGGCAAATAAAATTAACCCAGCTGAGCTGATGGAACTGAGTTTCCAGCAGATGGATAAAGTTAATCCTACGTTAAATGCTGTTGTTCATGATCGTAGAGAAAGGGTTGCTGATGAAGTAACCAGTTTCAGTGCAACCCGGCCTTTTTCTGGGGTTCCATTTTTGTTAAAAAACCTATCCCAATCATTAAAAGGTGAACCGATCACATCTGGCTCTAAACTACTTAAGGCTGCGATAAGCGGACACGATTCAAATTTTGTTAAAAAGCTTCGTGATTCCGGAGTGTTATTTATGGGGCATACAAATGCACCTGAATTTGGTTTGAAAAATATTACCGAGCCTGAACTATATGGGCCTACACGCAATCCCTGGAATAAAGATTATTCCTCAGGGGGATCAAGTGGGGGATCTGCTGCAGCAGTTGCTGCTGGTATTGTTCCTGTAGCGGGTTCAAGCGATGGTGGCGGATCCATTCGAATTCCGGCTTCCTTCACTGGATTATTTGGGCTGAAACCAACTCGCGGACGTACTCCTGTGGGACCAGGGGCAGGCCGTCAATGGCAAGGCGCGGCAATTGACTTTGTACTAAGCAGAAGTGTACGAGACAGTGCTGCAATGCTTGATAACCTTCAAGTTGTAGAGCAGGCAGCGGCATTTAATACACCGTTATTTACCGAGAGTCTCAATGACAATATGAAACAACCATTTAATAATCCACTTCGAATTGCTTATACAACAAAATCACCTGTTGACACCCCTGTTTCAGAGGATGCTCAATTAGCTGTAGAAAAAACAGTGAAATGGCTGGAAAATAAGGGGCATATTGTCGAGGAAAGAGAAAATGATGTAGATGGTATTCAATTAATGAAAGATTATTATGTCATGAATAGTGGTGAAATCTCTTCTGTTATTCAAAAACTTGAAAAATCACTCGGAAGAGCGCTGACTGCTGAAGATGTTGAGATTGAAACGTGGTTGCTAAATGTGGCCGGGAAGTCTGTTTCAGCAGCTGAATTCTCTGCAAGTCTGGCTTCATGGGATGTTGCAGCAGCAAAAATGGCTGCATTTCATCAAACATATGACTTTTATATAACTCCAACTACAGCATTTACAGCACCGAAAGTCGGTGAGTTGGCCCATTCAGAAACCAAGAAGAAAAATCTTGTGAAGCAAATTAGTAAGGTAAATAAGTTACAACAGCAGGAGCTGATTTATGACATGTTTCTGCCAAGTCTAACATATACACCATTTACACAGCTGGCGAACCTTACAGGACAGCCAGCAATGTCCGTTCCGGTTTATCTGTCGGAAAATGGTCTCCCTTTAGGTGTCCAGGTAATGGCTTCTAAAGGAGCAGAGGACAAGCTCTTGCAGTTAGCATTTCAAATGGAGCAATCCAATATTTGGGTTGGAATGAATCGAAACCCGATGCTACCGTATAAAACATCCCAAATCGACTAATACTAGATTGTAAGGTTTTTACATTGTTACTTTTTAACTCTCGCCAATCGATATAAAATGCGAAGTAACTGCTGAGATAATCACTATAAACTCTCGTTCCGCCTTCCGGGATTCGCTACGGGCGGATGTTTTCCGCGGGCACGGCCTCAGGCTCCTCGAGAAGAACACTCTGCGGGGCCTTCGGACACGTGCTGTTCCCGCATGGAGTCACCGCCCTCCACTCACCCGGACTAGTGTAGCTGTCAGAAACAGTGGCCCAATGAAAAAAGTTAAAAAACGAAGGCATTCCTATTTTGTTGATGAGTAAAATTTTTCTAATAATCAAAAATAACTGTGATTATGCTTTTATTCGTAGGACATTTTTAGTATAGTTAAACTAACTAATTTAATAGCAAAGTAACGTAGCCGGAAGGGGTCAGTCAATGATGCAAGAAACTGCGATATATAATGAAAGAATTGAAAAGGTTTTAACGAATATAAATAAAGTTATGATTGGAAAAGAAGAAGCTACTACTTTAAGTTTAGTAGCATTACTGGCACAGGGACACGTTTTACTTGAAGATGTTCCAGGCGTTGGTAAAACAATGCTTGTGCGTACGTTAGCAAAGTCTTTGGATTGTGATTTTAGAAGGATTCAATTCACACCAGATTTACTGCCGTCAGATGTTACTGGGGTATCTATTTATAATCCGAAAGAAATGGAGTTTGAATTTCGAGGAGGACCTATTCTTGGGAATGTTGTTCTTGCTGATGAAATCAATCGAACTTCACCTAAGACACAGTCTGCACTGCTTGAAGGTATGGAAGAAAAGAACGTAACGATTGATGGTAATACAATTCCATTAAAACAGCCATTCTTTGTAATGGCTACACAGAATCCTATTGAGTATGAAGGAACATATCCGCTTCCGGAGGCTCAGTTGGATAGATTTATTTTGAAATTAAAAATGGGATATCCATCAGCTGAACAAGAGCTGCGTATGCTTGAGCTAACATCAAAAGATCATCCGATTGAAACCATTTCTGCTGTTATCAATAGAGAGGAATTATTGTCCATTCAAGAAGAAGTCAAAGATATTTATATCGATAGAAATGTCCAGCAATACATTATAAATCTAGTAACTGGAACACGGAATAACGAAGCCATTTATTTAGGTGTCAGTCCTCGTGGATCAATTTCCTTAATGAAGGCAGCAAAAGCTTATGCATATATTCATGGGCGTGATTATGTATTGCCGGATGATGTGAAATATTTAGCGCCTTTTGTATTGGCTCACCGCGTGATCTTAACTTCTGAGGCGAAATATGACGGGCTTACAAGTGATGCTATTATTGTAAAGGTTGTTAAAGATACACATATACCGATTCGAAAGGAATTTAGTTAATGGCTGGCACTATTAAATTTATAGGCAAATTAAGTTTTGTCGTTTTCCTGTTATTGCTTTTATTTTCATTTGCAATGTTTCAGGGCGGGTTTGTAAGCTGGTTTCTGTTCTTTAGCTTTCTGCCGATTTTCTTTTATCATTTAGGGCTATTGTTTTACCCAATTAAAAAATGGCATGTCACACGAATCCTTTCACATCATGTCATTCGGGCTGGAGGGCGAATAGCCGTAACGGTAAAAATAAAGAGGTCAATCCCTTATCCATTATATTATTGTATTTGTGAAGAAATTTTCCCGGATACGCTGCAAAAAGTGGATAATCAAAACGAAAAGTACCGTCATATGGATAAGCCAAATAAGCTGCAAGTGAGCCGTAAAATAAAGAAGATTGTTTTTCCGGGGTTCAGTCGTGAAATTGAACTACCATATTATATCGAGCAAGTACCACGTGGTGAACATCAGCTCCAGGCTTTACGGATAAGAACTGGAGATGTGTTTGGTTTTGTCAAAAAAGAGCATGTTTTTCACCTGTCAGATCAAGTTATAGCATTTCCAAATGAACGTCCGATACACATTACAGATAGTATCACTAGCTATGAACAGGGGTCTATTTCGTCCTATGCGATGAATTTAAAAAATTCAAATGTCGCAACCGGGATCCGTGAATATATGCCTGGTGATAAATTTTCCTGGATTGATTGGAAACAGACAGCAAAGAAAAACACTATAATTACAAAAGAATTTGAACAAGAAAAAAGTACAGATACAATAGTTATCCTGGATAGTTGCTATTATCATGGAATAAATGATCTTGCCTTTGAAGCTGGAATTGAACTGACAATGTCGTTAGTCGAATCGATCCGAAAACAAGCGTCACAAGTAGGCTTTCTGTCAATTGGGGAAAATGTGGTCTATTTTCCAATGCACCATGATCCAGCCAAAAAGGATTTGATCAGGCAACACTTAACAAGATTGCAGCCTAGTGGGAAACGACCATTTTCGGCGATTTTAAGAGAGGAAACAGTGAAGATTTCATCGGGAGCTAACATGATATTAGTTACAACTCATATGGACGACACATTCAAAGAGTCCATTGAGAAGATGCAACAGCGCTCCAAACGTGTGATTGTCCTATTTATACAGTCATCCACACTTATTTCACGCAATGAACACAATACGATTCAACAGCTTCGTTTTGAAGGTGTTGTTATTAATGTCTTAACTGAAAAACAATTAGTTCAGAAAAAAATTGAGGTGAATGTATCATGAAAATGAAAATCCCACTATTATACACCTCTATTTTATATATCTGTGCATTTGTGTTATTTCTGGAATGGCTTTATCCGGTAAATGTCATTGGAGATGTCAATAACTTAACCGTTTTTATTTTGTTTACAATGTTCTGCTTTTTTATCTCAATGCTTCAGATTCAATGGTATATTTCCATGCCTTTAAAAGGATTTGGGCTGCTTTTTATTATCAATAGTCTATTTTTAATTCACCCTCTTTTTAGCAGACTATGGTTTGACCAAGTATTTATGGAACTATCGTTTAATGTCAATGTGTTGTTTTCACAGCAATGGTATGAATTAACGCCATTATTCCGCAGTGTATTATTCTTACTCTTAATCTGGCTAATGAGCTATCTGTTACATTATTGGTTCATTGTCATGAAACGAATTTTCTTATTTGTCCTGCTTACGATTATTTATATAACAGTTCTGGATACATTTACGATATATGAAGCAGATGCTGCAATTGTCCGTACGTTCGTCGTATCTTTTGTTGCCCTAGGGATGACAAACTTTTTTAAAGAAATTGACCGTGAAGCAATTCGTTTCTCGTGGGTAAAAAAATCGCCAATATGGGTTGTTCCTTTAATAACTATCGTACTGTTTTCCACGTTAATTGGATATGCTGCACCTAAGTTTGATCCACAGTGGCCTGATCCAGTTCCATTCCTGAAAAGTACTGCTGAAAATGCAGGGAGTTCAGACACTGGTTCAGGAATCAGTAAAGTTGGGTACGGTAATAATGACTCACGTCTTGGCGGTTCGTTTGTACAGGATTATACCCCGGTATTTCAGGCAGCTGCCAAAGATGATCACTACTGGCGAGTAGAAACGAAGGATGTTTATACAGGAAAAGGCTGGGAAAAATCGCAGGATCCACAATATGAACTACAGCAAAATAATGCTATTTCACTTGAGACTTTTTCAGATAGTGTAGAGACAGAGGAGTTTACCACTACACTGGATTTTAAAGGTAATAACAACATGGGAAAACTAATCTATCCATACGGCATCAGCAGTGTAGAAACATCACAGGATGTTGGATTAATGCTAGATAGTCAATTTGGAGAAATCAGAACAGAGCTGGAAGGGAAGAGCCTGAGGCTGAATAACTACTCCATTACGTATGATAGGCCGTCATTTGCTATTGATGAATTGCGTAAAGTAGGCAATGAAGATCCAGCTAGTCTTAATGAACGCTTCACACAATTACCAGATTCATTACCAGATCGAGTAGCTGAATTGGCAGCAGAAGTTACTGCTGATGATGATAATCGTTATGATAAAGCAAGATCAATAGAGTCATATTTTAGCAGAAATGGATTTAAATACCAAATAAGTGATGTCCCTGTCCCTGGTGGAAACGAGGATTATGTCGATCAATTTTTATTTGACTCCAAGGTTGGGTATTGTGATAATTACTCTACTTCGATGGTAGTGATGCTCAGGTCACTTGATATACCTGCAAGATGGGTGAAGGGCTTTACGAGTGGTGAGGTAATTGAACAAGGTGAAAATCAGGAAGCATATGATATTTATGAGGTAACAAATGCAAATGCTCATTCATGGGTTGAAGTATATTTTCCAGATAAAGGCTGGGTTCCATTCGAGCCTACACAAGGATTTTCTAATATGGCAGAATTTCATTTTAACCCGGATAGCACGGAAGAAAATGATGACGAATATTCTGCGCCGGAAACAGAGTCTGAGCAGCAGCAGCTCCCTGAAGAGAATGAAACTGAAACACCTTCATCCACCAGTAATTCGAGCAATTTTGACGTGAATTGGTGGTATGTTCTAATTGGGTTTGCTGCGATACTTCTTATAACATTTATTATCTATCGAACAAGATTTCGCTGGAAGACAGCATATTTACACATGAAGATTAAAAATAAGGGTGATGCCAAGACATATCAGGAAGCATATCACCATTTACTGAAAGTATTGGCATACAATGGATTTCAAAAAAATACCGATCAGACATTACGAGAGTATTCCAAACGAATTGACTCGCTTTATGGTACAACTACTATGAGGCAATTAACTAATCATTACGAACGTATTTTGTATAAAAATGAATTGGAAAATCAGGAAGCAGTAAATTTACGCCAATTATGGAAAAATTTAATTAAGCGTGTAATGGCTTGACCGTGCTCCTATTGATTAGTAGAATAGGATAATATTAATTTTAACGAAGTAAATACGCCATTCGTATATCCTCGATAATATGGTTCGAAAGTATCTACCGGAGCACCGTAAATGCTCTGACTATGAAGGCGGAATTTCTCAAGGTATGCTCATTTGTCGACCTGGATTCTGCCTTTGTGTAGTCTTTTATATACTGCACAGTAGGGTAGGTCCAGGTTTTTATATGGATAAAGCTGTAGTCTTTATTGATAGTGTGTAAATGGATAGGAGTGATTGATATGGAAAGCAATGAAATGATCTTAGTACTTGATTTTGGCAGTCAATATAACCAGCTAATTACCAGAAGGATTAGGGAGCATGGTGTGTATAGTGAATTACACTCACACAAAATAACAGCAGATGTTATCAGAAAAATGAACCCAAAAGGAATCATCCTATCAGGTGGCCCGCACAGCGTTTATGATGAAGATAGCTTCCGATGTGATTCGGAAATCTTTGAATTGGGTATTCCGATTTTAGGTATATGCTATGGCATGCAGTTAATCGCTTTGCATTATGGTGGTAATGTTGCCAAAGCTACAAATCGCGAATATGGGAAGGCGTTAATTGAACTAACACATGACCCAATATTATTCAAAGACGCACCAAAAAATCAGTCTGTTTGGATGAGCCATGGGGACAAAGTGATGGAAGTTCCTGCATCTTTTCAAATTGATGCAACTAGCCCATCAACACCTATAGCTGCAATGAGCGATATAGATCGTAAATTGTATGGTGTCCAATTTCATCCTGAGGTTCGTCACTCCGAGTACGGAAATCATTTACTGAAGCAATTCGTTTTTGATGTGTGCGGATGTGATGGTGAATGGACAATCGAAAACTTCATTGATATGGAAGTAGAAAAAATCCAAGCAAAAGTCGGTGATCGAAACGTATTGTGTGCTTTGAGTGGAGGGGTTGATTCATCTGTTGTTGCAGCACTTATTCACAAAGCTATAGGCGATCAGCTTACATGCATCTTTGTCGATCATGGATTACTTCGCAAAAATGAGGGTGACGATGTCATGAAGACTTTTGCAGATGATTTTAATATGAATATTATTAAGATTGATGCTGCTGACCGATTTTTATCTAAACTGAAAAGTGTGGATGATCCCGAACTGAAGCGTAAAATCATTGGTAATGAATTTATCTATGTTTTTGATGATGAAGCAGCAAAATTGAAGGATATTGACTTTCTTGCTCAAGGTACACTTTACACAGATATTATTGAAAGTGGTACAGATACAGCGCAAACAATTAAGTCCCATCATAATGTTGGTGGTCTGCCAGAGAATATGCAGTTTGAATTAATTGAACCATTAAATACCTTATTTAAAGATGAAGTAAGAGAACTTGGCCTGCAGCTCGGATTACCAGACGGAATTGTTTGGCGGCAGCCTTTCCCAGGGCCAGGTCTTGCTATCCGAGTATTAGGAGAAGTAACAGACGAGAAATTAGCGATTGTTCGTGAATCAGACGCCGTCTTACGTGAGGAGATAGCGGCAGCTGGATTGGATCGCGATATTTGGCAATACTTTACAGTCCTTCCTGATATCCGAAGTGTCGGTGTGATGGGGGATGCCCGCACATACGATTATACTATTGGAATCAGGGCAGTTACCTCAATAGATGGGATGACATCCGATTGGGCACGAATTCCGTGGGATGTTCTGGAAAAAATTTCGACAAGAATTGTAAATGATGTCGAGCACATCAACCGAGTTGTTTATGATATTACAAGCAAACCGCCTGCAACTATCGAATGGGAATAAACGTATATTCAACCATTTATATAAATTATTGTTCGTTTTTTGTTTGACTTTGTCGAATTTTGATGGTAATATTGTCGTAGATTTGATAATTAAATAAGTATCTTGCGTATAATTTCGGGGATAGGGCCCAGAGTTTCTACCAGACTACCGTAAATGGTCTGACTACGCGGATAATAGTAATAAGGCAGAGTGAATTTATCTTTGCCAAATTGCTTTTTCCCGTATAGTTTTGTAGCACTCTTGTCCATCAAGGGTGTTTTTTATTGTTTAGGAAACTATAAAATTTAAGTGCTGTGTATAACTGGACTCCCGAATCAGCCACGTCCAGCTATGACGTAGAGGAAGTACTAGTGCCGGTGACGCCACAGGACGTGGCGTTCTCACCGGCCAGCTCCTAGTGGACTGCCCTCCCCGTGTCTACGATAAGTCAACATCGAATCGCTTGCGCTTTTGTCCTTTGCAGTTAAGTAAGCACTGCATAAGTGTAACTAAGGCTTATCTATATTAAAGCTCGGCGATAAGCCAAGAAATCCTAAGAGGAAAAGTGAGGAGGAAAAGCAATGAGAAAGTACTTTCGTTTTAAAGAATTGGGAACAGATTATAAGACTGAATTTATGGCAGGGCTAACAACATTCCTTGCGATGGCATATATATTATTTGTTAACCCATCAACTCTTGCATTGGTAGGAATTGAAGAATTACCAGAAGGAGTTACACGAATTGACCAAGGGGCAGTATTTACAGCAACTGCTATTGCAGCAGCTATCGGTACATTAATAATGGGGGTTTTTGCAAAGTATCCAATTGCGCTTGCGCCAGGTATGGGATTAAATGCATTCTTCGCTTATACTGTTGTGCTTGGATATGGGATACCATGGGAAACTGCTCTAGCGGGGGTATTAGCTTCCGGACTTATTTTTATCGTTTTGACATTAACGGGACTTCGCGAAAAAGTTATCAATGCTATTCCGGCAAATCTTAAAATGGCAGTTGGAGCGGGTATTGGCGTATATATTGCATTTATAGGATTTCAAAATGCAGGAATAATTGTCGGTGATGACGCAACGCTTGTCGGAATGGGTGACTTAACTTCACCAACTGTAATGCTAGCAATTTTTGGAATTATAATATCTGTTATTCTATTAAGCTTAAATATTAAAGGCGGCATTTTTTATGGTATGATTTTAACTGCTATCGCAGGAATTATCTTTAATCTGATTGATCCGCCGTCAGGTCTTGGCGGAATTGTTGGGGAAGTTCCCAGCTTAGCACCAACATTTGGTCAGGCATTCGCTCACTTTGGTGACATTTTTACAATTGAAATGCTAGTGGTTATTTTAACTTTCTTGTTCGTTGATTTCTTTGATACTGCAGGAACACTAGTAGCCGTAGCTAATCAGGCTGGTTTAATGAAAGATAATAAGCTGCCGCGTGCAGGAAAAGCGCTTTTTGCCGATTCAGCAGCAACGGTTGTTGGTTCAGTTGCAGGGACTTCCACAACGACTTCTTATATTGAATCAACTGCAGGCGTGGGTGCAGGCGGTCGTACTGGTTTTACTTCTGTTGTAACGGCAGGGTTTTTCCTTCTTGCGCTATTTTTCTCGCCTCTGTTGAGTGTAGTGACTGCAGAAGTAACTGCACCGGCACTGATTATTGTTGGAGTTTTGATGTCTTCAACACTGAAAAATATCGATTGGGATCAGTTTGAAATTGCAGTACCAGCATTTTTAACGATTGTCATGATGCCATTAACGTATAGTATCGCAACTGGGATTGCAATTGGGTTCATTTTCTACCCGATCACGATGATATTGAAGGGTCGAATAAAAGAAATAAATCCGGTTATGTATGTATTATTTGTTATATTTATTCTTTATTTTATTTTCTTGAGTTAGAAAGCAAAACAAAAGCGAAATCATCTCATAAGATGGTTTCGCTTTTGTTTTAGACTCAAGCTTTTTTTCCGTATGGTAACAGATGAAATGCAGTTAGAGATAAAGTCCCGAGTAATGCACAACAACCCAGTACAAAGTATAATGTTCCACCGCCGTATGAATCTATTAACGCTCCACCAGTAAGTGACCCGATGATTCCTGATACGCCGAAGAATACGGAATAAAACACGAGGTGCCCAGTTGACTGTAATATGCTGGGTATTAATCTGGTGATATACTCAAATGATGCTAAATAGAATACGCCGAAAGTTAAGCCGTGTAAAAACTGTAATGCAAGGATGTACATCGGATCATCAACTGCGGCATACAGGAACCAACGCAGACTGTAGATAGTTCCAGCAAAAATAATAAATACTAGCGTATGGTATTTTCTGAACCATCGACCAGCCAGAGCAAAGACTGCTGCTTCACTTGCAACACCAATGAACCAAGCTATACCAACTAATCCTTCGCCGCCGCCAAGTTCAGTAATGTACAATCCAATAAAACTGTCATTTGCCCGATGTGAAATTGTAAGAAACATAATCATAAATAGAAAAATGATAAATGGCTTGTTTTTGGCTAATCGCTTTACATCACTTAATTGTATAGGATCAGATTCCACTTTCACATCGGTTAAGCGAAACGCGACTATCAATGCTGTTACACCAAAAAATAAGTAAGGCCATATCATATATTGAACGCCAATTTCTGAGAGAACTGCCCCAACAATCAAAGAAGAGGTTGCAAATCCGATTGACCCCCATGTTCGGATTGTTCCGAATGAAATTTGTAAATCATCTGCCCGGCGTTGAGCTAAGCTGTCACCAAGAGCCCCTATCGGCGAGGTGAAAAAGTAAAATACAAATCCCATTAGTATAATCGCAAGTAAACTATTCATTTGAAAAAATAAGACACTGCTAATCAGCAATCCGAAAATACAAATTAACAGCATTCTTTTGACGGTTTTATATTTATCACTCATATAGCCCCAGAAAGGTTGTGAAAAGATTGCAGCTAAAGGACCGACTGCTAGCACCCATCCGATCTCCGTACCGTTTAATCCTTTATAATTAAGGTACAATGGCAAGAAGCTTATGATAATTGTATTTGTAGCATGAAAACTGAATAATAACATTTTCAAGGGTGTTAATGATTGATTATTTGGCATTGATTTCGCTCCCTATAGTTGTCAAAGTTTAATTATACTACACTTGGAGTAGACAATTAAACTTTTTTGGCAGATAAGAGCATAAGTGAAACTTTAACCGGATATGGAGAACGTCAACCAGATATCGGGAACTTCAACCGGATTTCAAAACCTTCAACTAGAAAATAAATAGAAGCAGATTTAGTCATCTACTCCTCCCATACTTCCTCAATATATTTATCGCGTCCCGACTTAGCGCGATCCTGCAAATAATGTTCCTCATTTTTTTTGTAGTAATCCTGGTGATGCGCCTCAGCTGGATAAAAAGTAGTAGCTGACAGGACTTTGGTTACAATTGGTTTGGAGAATTTACCACTGTTTTCGAGTAACTGCCTGGATTTCTCAGCTAGTTCTTTTTGTTCCTCATTATGATAAAAAATAGCTGTCCGATATGAATCGCCGCGATCATGAAATTGTCCGTCATCATCGGTCGGGTCTATCTGACGCCAGTATACTTCTAAAATTGTCTCATAGGAAATAACAAAAGGATCATAAGTAATTTCAACAGCCTCATAGTGACCGGTTGTTCCACTTTTTACAGTTTCATAGGTTGGGTTGGCAATCTGCCCGCCTGTGTATCCAGACACTACCCCATGAATCCCATCCCATTTATCGAACGGTTTAACCATGCACCAGAAGCATCCGCCCGCAAATGTGGCTTTCTTTCGTTGGTCTGTCATGCTCGTTTCCTCCAATCGTTCTTTAATGATTGTTTTTTACTATAACACAGATTGGAATATATAAGGAAATAAATGATTTTCATATTAGAATCTACCTAAAAGTGTTTTAAAAAGCTGCCTGCTTTAATTACAGACAGCCTCATCCTTTAAATAAAGTATGGTCCGAAAAATGACAGCAGCATTAAAATGTGGGCTCCGACAAAACAGCAAATTCTAGCCGAGGCTTTCCAGTCCCTGGATTTCTTTGTTGATTGTGCTGTAAAGTATGCAATTACAGCGAATAGCAGAATAAATACATTCGAACTACCATTAAACGACAGGTAATCAGGTGTATTTGCAAAGATGTTCTGAACAAAAATATAGTCCTTAAAAATGAATACCGCTAACATGTAAATACCTATCCCTGTGTAAAATATCCACGGTGGATCTTCGTCTAACATTTTACTTTTTGACATCTGCATGATGACGATGAACACTACGGGCCAAATAAACCAGATACTTGAAATAGATATGGTGATTAATGTCATAGACATCATACCTAGCGTTTTGCCAAGTCCTCTGATCCAGTCATCGATTGTTAGCATAGGTGCTTTATCAATAATTGCAGGTTTGCTGGAGGAAACGTTAATTTTAGCGGATTCCCCTTCCAGATCAAGCCATATAACTGTTGATTCATCAAGCCATCGTGGATTCGTTGATACATCAGGAGTATTGCTTTTCCGAGAGACTTCCAAGTGCCCGTTGTCTGACATAGACGCTGAATATATATTAAATGTAGTATTGTCTTTGTATTTTGTTTGAGTATACCCGTTTCCACTGAATAGGAAATGAGGGTTACCATCTCGATAAGAGACAGTGATATTAGATACTTCACTAAGATTTCCACTGCCTGCAGGATCTTTAAATTCCAGTTCCTCGAGTGGTTTCATTTCGCTGCTGCCTAAAGTCACTTGTTTAAAGTATGTGTAAAATTGCGGTGGTCCATTGGATTGTTTTTGCTGTGTTTCAAATGTATAGATTAGTTGTTGGCCATTAAGGGCAAAATCAATATGGCTGATTGTTTGTCCAAAAGTAATTGAGAAATTCTCCTGATGGACCTGTTCAGCACTATTTGCGTTAACTTTATAAATATTAATCTCAACATCATTATTAAGGGAAGTTTCGGTCATAAAGTAAAGTCCCTGTTTTCCCTGGTACGGGATGATCTCATCTGTACCATCCTTTAAATCCATTAGTTTTTCTGAAGTCTTATCAACTTGACTAAGCTTATATAATGAATTTTCTTTTATGTAAAGAATGGTGTCCTTTAAAGGGTAAAATCGTTTAGCATCGGAAACGATTATGTTGCCGTCCTGGTCGTAAATATGCTTGTAATCATGGTAAATCAGATTATTTTTATTAACAGACACTTGTGTCCATTTATCAAACGGAATATCATACGAGTTCTTATTAATCAGTTCAAAATTACTATCTAATGTCTTAGTCAAAAGCTTTCCCTCTTCATAAGTCTGGATGGTAAGTCCATCGTCATTAGTCTTTTGAAAGGGAATCCCATTGGTAACCGTTGTCGTTCCAATTTGTAAAGCTCTGCTCCAGTTTTCGGCGGGAGGCTCTGATGTATTTGTAATATTTTGATAAAAAACACTGAAAGTACCAATTGCAATGATGATGGATGGTATAACCCAAAATAGATGTTTTCTCATTATGATCCCCTTGTCTATGTCTGTATCGATATTCTTTGACAGATAAGAAAATATAGATTCTTTCTTACTGCATAAGGGCTTATCTATATTATAAGCCAAGATTTCTTAAATTTTCACATAAGTAAAATATATCACAAACAGGACAGCTAAATAAATTATTTTGAATCTTAAATCATATGTTAAAATAAAAGAAGATAGAAATTTTGGAAAGAAGGGTATGGGTTGTATGGGGAAAATACCAATCATACAAAGTCAGCTTAGTCCACCGCCGATAAAAGACAGGTTTGTCAGGCGAGCAAAAGTAAATCGAAAGCTGATCAATGCAAATAAGTATCCACTCACATTACTGCATGCTGGAGCAGGTTACGGAAAAAGCACAGCATTGGCTTTATTTGTGCATGACATTAGTCCTAATGCATGCTGGTATTCAATATCCCAGAACGACGATGATATCCTTCCTTTTATAAATAAACTCATTCATGCAGTTAAGTTAAAATATCCGGTATTTGGCAAGTCAATTTTAATTGAACTTGAAGATTTGGATAATTATATTAGCGACGAACAAATATGGTCTCTGACCTCATCCTTTATTAATGAGGTTATGGAGATGAGTAAGCATGTTACATTAATTCTGGACGACTTCCATCATGTGAAAAATTCAAATGAAATCGAGCAATGGATAAAACTGCTGCTTGATCATGTTCCAGAGAACCTCCACATTATACTGTCTAGCCGGAATAAACCGAGATGGGATGTCATACCGAAATTAAAGATCAAGGGTGACCTGCTTGACATTCCACAGGATGATTTAGTTCTTTCAGCTGATGAAATGCATCATGTTCTGGAAGACATCTATCAGGTTAACCTTGTATCAGAAGATTTACAAAAAATTCATCAGCTGACTGAAGGATGGGCAATCGCATTTAGTATGTTTATCCAGCATATGCAATCAGAATCATCGATAGATGCTATCCTTCAAAATCGCCAGCAATCATTGCAGGATTTATTCGACTATTTGGCATCCGAAGTATTATCAAAGCAATCAATAATTATGCAGCAATTTTTATTACAATCGAGCATTATTGATGTTCTATCACCTGATGTCAGTGATCATGTGTTACAGATCAACGGGTCAGAGGAAATTCTGGCCGGATTGGTAGAGCAAAATTTGTTTATTGTAGAGGGTGAGGGAAGTCACTATCGTTATCATGCCTTATTCAAAGCTTTTTTAGAAAATCGTCTGCAAAAAACGTATCCAAGCGAATTCAAAGATTTACATAAACGGGCGGCACAATACTACGAAAAAATATTTCATATGGAAACAGCTTTATACCATTATCGGCAAATCCAGGCATTTAGTGCGATTGCTCATATCCTGCAAAAACAAGGGTCAATGTTGCTTCGAACAGGAAGGCTGCAGCACTTATATGAGTTATTATCTGAGCTTCCGGAAAAGTTTAAAGAAAGAGATTTGATTCTATATTTCTATCAAGGTGAAATTGAGCGTTACTGGTCATCCTATGCGGAAGCTGAGCAGAACTATAAACAAATTCTGGAACGAAGTAAAGAAGATTACTATATTGCTGGTATTGCACTTGAAGGAATGGCCCGAATATATCTGGATACTATCCAGCCCGATATTGCAGAACGTTATGTGAATCAGGCTATCCAGATGCGTGAGAAATCAAATGCAAGTAAAGAAGAGATGGCAAGACTGTATCAGCTAATGGCTGAAAACCTAATAAATGCCGGTCAGGCAATGAAAGCAGAGTCCTGGTTTGATCGTGCAAAAGAATTAAATCTGCCATTGGAAGAGGGGAATCTTCAAGCCAGAATTTACTTGCGGACTGGCAGACTTGCAAAAGCTCGGGAGATTCTATATCAACGCAAGCAACACGCAAAAACTACCAAACACTTACCACAGTCACATCGTGAAACAGATATTCTGCTATCGATTGTTGAAGCATTTATGGGTGAAGCAGAATTGAGTAAAAAACTGGCGAGTGATGGCATACAGTTAGGGTTGAATATCCAGTCTCCGTTTGTAGAGGCATGCGGGTGGATGCGAATGGGTCATGCTGTTCAGCTATCGGATTACTATAAAACTGATTTGGCAATTAATTGTTATGAGACCGCGTTGGATATCATGGAGAAAATTAACGTATCACGTGGTAAAGCGGAGCCATATATGGGTTTAGCAATCCTCTATGGGAAAAGGCAACAATATGATCAAGCAATTGAAACAGCAAATAAAGGATTGCTTGAAACTGAAAAAGTTAAGGATCGCTGGCTTAGCGCAATGATTAAGTTATGTATAGGGGTTACCGAAATTTATAACAATGATTTAGAAAAAGCGTCACAAGTGATGATGGAAGTTCACAAAGAATTTAAGTTATGTGGTGATCGTTACGGCAGTTTGGTAAGCAGATTCTGGAATACATTTATCGCTTTTAAACAGGAAAGTGATGAAAGTTTTAAACAGGAGATGCAACTCTTTCTGAGAGAATTACAAACAGAAGAATATGATTTTTTCCTTAAAAAAAGGACTACCTTTGGTCCATCTGATGTGCAAAATATTGCTCCTATGCTGTTAAAGGCTAGACAACTGGATATCGAGCCGGCGCTTGTATCTAGATTACTTCATGAAATTGGGTTTGATGAAACAATAAAAAGTCATCCAGGCTATACGTTAACAATTAAAACGTTTGGTCAATTTAAGGTCTGGTTAGGAAATAAGCAGCTCGAAAGCAGTGATTGGCAGCGTGGAAAAGCAAAGGAGCTTTTTGAGTTGTTTATAACTAGCAGAGATAAGCTCATTTCCAAAGAGGAAATCCTTCAAAAACTGTGGCCGGACCAGGATGAGAATGGTGCAAATAAAACATTTAAAGTTACCCTGAATGCTTTATTAAAAGCATTAGAACCAAAGCGAAAGGCTCGTGAGGAATCCTTTTTTATCAAACGAAAAGGCAGTGCATATGGATTGAACCCGGATTCAGGATATAAGTTAGATAGTATTATGTTCGAAGATGGAGTACTGCGCGGAATTGAAGAGAGCGACCCAAAGCATGCCAAGGAAAAATTGGCTAATGCCTTAGCAATGTATGAAGGCGAGTATTTGGCAGATCTCCGGTTTACGGACTGGTGTGTAACTGAACGTGAGCGCCTGCAATTAATTTATCTGCGAGGTTCGGAAAAAATGGCACAAGTAGCAGTTAGACTCCGTGAATTCAATGCATGTATTGACTGGTGTGAAAAGATTTTAGCGATTGATAATACATGGGAAGAGGCATATCGCCTGCTAATGTATAGCTACTATCAGAATAACAACCGCCCTCAAGCGATCAAATGGTATGACAAATGTGCTTCTATTTTGGAAGAAGAACTGGGCATCAAACCGATGGAACCAACTAGAGAAATGTACCATATGATTATCGAATCAGAAGAGCTAAAAGCTTACTAATAAAACACCCTTGATAATAGCAGATTCAAGGGTGTTTTATTTGCCGTTAAGAAAGTAACATGGCTGCTCAATGCGCTGCCCATCATCTGTTAAGAAAATTATTTTTCATATAGCATATTTGAGGTTAGCGGACACCAAAGACCTTATTAAGTACAAATACCCTCTATTAACCATGATATATGTAAAATTAGGGCTCCTGTGTCCGCAAGAAAAGATTAAGACCTTAGCTTCCGGTAATCTTTTATCGAGTCACGTCCCGTGCTAACACGTATAGCTAGCACATATTTCCGCTGCGATGTAATTCTTCCTAAAAAAGGTTACTAAAAACACTTGATGATTTTTAGAAATTTCCGTATAATCAAAAACTGAGAGGTGGTTCACATGTCAATTCCTGAAAACAATCAATTAACAAAGAAGGGGATGATAACTAGACAAAAAATACTCGATACAGCTGAAGAAATTATCGGCGAGCAAGGCTATTTTGAAACATCAATAGTTGAAATAACTTTGCGTGCTGGTGTTGCCCAGGGAACTTTCTATAATTATTTTCAAACCAAAAAAGCAATATACGATGAGTTGGTTTATCAGTTAAGTTCAAATCTGCGACATCATATAAGAGTAGCAATGGAAGAAGCATCTGCATTTAAGGAAAAGCAGCGTAAAGGTTACTTAGCCTTTTTTGAATGGGTTATCAATCATCGAAATCTTTATAGTATCATTCAGCAATCTGTCCTGGTCGATAAGGATCTTTATCGCTGGTATTACGAAAAGTTGGCAAAGGGGTTTGTTCAATCTATTAATGAAGCCGTGAGTAACGGGGAATGCAAGCCGTTGGATGCTGAAACTGTCAGCTATTGTCTGATGGGGATAGGACAGTTCATCGGTATGCGCTGGGTGTATTGGGATGAAGAAGTCGTTCCCGCACACGTTTTTGATAATGCCATGGAATTAATTTTTAATGGATTAAACGCAAAGGAGGTGAAGTAAGAATGAATAGCATCTCGTATTGGATTCATAAACGAGCTGAGATAACACCTGATAGGGTAGCAATGATTGGTGTGAAGGAAGAAAGAACCTATCGTGATCTTTCACAAGACATCTATAAAATGGCTTCCATACTTAAACATAAATTGCTGCTAAGTCAGGGTGAACGAGTAGCTATCCTATCACAAAACCGTGAAGAGTATATGGTTACATATTTTGCTATTGCTCATTTGGGGTTAATCGCTGTTCCTTTAAATATTCGTCTTTCCGCACCTGAACTAGCATTTCAAATTAAGGACAGTGGAGCGAGAACAATCATATATGAGAGTGAAACGGAGGTTTTATACAACGATATAAGGGGTCATGTTAATTTTGAAAACGCTTTCTCGTTTGATGAATCCAACATAAGCAAACTTAGCTATGGACAAATTAGTGAAGCCTCTCATCTATCAAGCGACCCCTTTATTATTTGTTATACGTCTGGGACAACGGGACGTCCTAAGGGAGCCGTATTAACACAAGGCAACATGTATTGGAATGCTGTAAATAATCAATTGGCAATAGATATTACCTCTGCTGATAAATCTATTATTCTTCTCCCGCTATTTCATATAGGGGGGATAGGGTTATTTGCCTTTCCGACATTACTTGCTGGTGGAACAATTATCATACCTGAAAAGTTCGAACCGGACAGTGCAATCCAAACTATTGAGGATCAGCAGGTAACGATTGTCATGGGAGTTCCTGCCATACATGATGCGATTAGAAAAAGTAAGGAGTTCAAAACTGCCAATTTTGAATTGGTGCGCTGGTTTTACAGTGGTGGTGCACCATGTCCTGAAGAACTAATAAACGCATACATTGACCATGACCTTCCTTTTGGGCAAGGCTTTGGCATGACAGAAACAGCACCCACTATATTTATGATATCAAAAGAAGATTATAAAAGAAAAGCAGGATCTATT
This sequence comes from Virgibacillus sp. L01, assembly GCF_052246775.1. NCBI lineage: Bacteria > Bacillati > Bacillota > Bacilli > Caryophanales > Bacillaceae > Virgibacillus > Virgibacillus sp. L01. Next base: position 51,959 of record NZ_JBQQCP010000007.1, read on the forward strand.
GGAAAGCCAGTAATGTTTACAGACATATCGATAATTGATGAGGATGGCGAGCCTGTACCTGATGGTGAAATAGGAGAGCTTTTGATTAAAGGTCCAAATGTTATGAAGGAATATTGGGGGCTTCCTGATGAAACAGCTAAGGCAATTCGTGATGGTTGGCTTTATTCCGGAGATTTAGTTCGTCGTGATGAAGAAGGATTTATATATGTTGCTGGAAGAAAGAAGGATATGATCATTTCCGGTGGTGAAAATATTTATCCATTGGAGATTGAGCAGATAATAAAGGAGTTAGCTCAAGTGAGTGAGACTGCTGTGATTGGCGTTCAGGACGAAAAATGGGGGGAAGTGCCTATTGCATTCTTGTCTTTCAATCAGAATCACTTGGTAATTCCTGATGAGGTCAAAGACTATTGTTCTAGTAAATTAGGAAAATTTAAAATCCCCAAAAAAATAATTGAACTGGATGAACTTCCTAAAAATGCTACTGGAAAAATAGATAAGAAGGCATTACGTACTATTTGGGATAGGGGTGAAATCTTGCATGAATTTTGAAATAGGCCAGACAGCACAATTCTCCAGAACAGTAACCGAAACAGACTTTATTATGTTTGCTGGACTTAGTGGAGATTATAACCCAATTCATACCGATCAGGAATATGCTGAGAATACATTTTTTGGTGGAAGAATTAGTCATGGTTTACTGACCGCCAGCATGTTATCAAGACTATTAGGTATGCACTTACCAGGTCCGGGAAGCATCTATGTATCACAATCATTGACCTTTACCAAACCAGTATATATAGGTGACACCATAACTGCTTATGCAGAAGTAGTAAAAATAGACGAAGATTCAAGATTGTTAACCGTACAGACAACTTGTCGAAATCAGAGTGGGAGCACCGTGCTGGATGGTGAAGGGGTCATGAAGCTTCCGAAAAAGGAGCAGGGATAATGGTAGGTATAAAAGCAACCAGCATATTTACACCGGACATAATAGAGACTGCAGCTGACCTGGCTGTTAAAACAGAAATACCGGAAAATATTATAATTGAAAAATTTGGTCTAGTGGAAAAAAGAGTAGCGTCGTCTGATATGCATGCATCGGATTTAGCGATTGCTGCCGGGAGAAAAGTCCTGGCAGATATAAAGCCGGAGTCTATTGATGTCGTTATTTATTTTGGCAGCCCCTTTAAAGATTATCAGGTTTGGACAGCGTCCTCCAGGATTCAGTATGAGTTAGGAGCAATAAATGCCTATTCATTTGAAATGATGAATGTAAGCTCTTGTTTTCCGTTAGCACTTAAAGTTGCTAAGGATATGATAAATTCTGATCCTTACATTAATAACATATTGCTTGCCGGTGGCTCCAAAGAGTCGATGATAATCAATCACGATAACCCGCGATCTCGTTTTATGTTTAATTTTGCTGATGGTGGAGCTGCAGCTTTAGTATCAAGGGACGCTGCTGAAAGTGAAATTTTAGGTTCGTCGATTATCACAGATGGTTCATTTAGTAAGGACGTTTTAGTTCCTGGTTCAGGATCTGTACATCCAGTCAGTCAAAAGGTTGTTGATGGTAAATCTCATTATATCGACGTCCCAGATCCGTTAAGCATGAAACAACGTCTTGATCCAGTATCGATACCAAATTTTATCAAAGTAATTGAAACAGCATTAGAAAGAAGTGGTGTAAGGGTTGAAGATTTAAAGGTTTTATTGCCACTTCATACAAAAAGGTCAATGTTTCATGAAATAATGAATAAATTGGGGTTAGACGAGAAGCAGGCTGTTTATTTAGACCATTACGGGCACATGTCAGCACTGGACCCTTGCTATGGACTTTACATTGCTGAGGGAAAAGGGTTACTTAAAAAAGGGGATATTGCTGTAGCAGTCTCCGCTGGAACCGGGTATACATGGGCAGCTACGGTAATCCGCTGGCTGGGTGAAAAGTAGAGTTGTTACTTCTATGTAACTTCAATTGTTTATGATAACTGCAAGTGAAACAACCATTTAAAAAGGGGGAAACAAGTAATGAATGTAAAACGTATAACTGGGTTTCTATTTATCATGCTGTTAATTGCTGTATTTGTGACAGCATGTGGGGATGAGAATGCGTCTGGTGAAAGTGAAGGTTCATCTAATGGAAGTGATGGAGAAGGGGAAGAAACAGCTGAAACGGTAAAAATTGGTGTTCTTGCATCACTAACTGGTGCCTTGGAAGCTTATGGGAAGCAAACCAAAAAGGGATTTGAGCTCGGACTTGATTATGCAACTGACGGAACAATGGAAGTTGCAGGTAAAAAAATTGAAGTAGTCTTTGAGGATACTGAAACAGATCCGAAAGTTGCCCGTCAAAAAGCAATTGGTTTATTAGAAGATGAAAATGTAGACTTTCTTGTCGGATCATCCAGTTCTGGTGATACTTTAGCAGTGACACCGTTAGCAGAGGAATATGAAACAATTATGGTTGTTGAACCAGCTGTTGCGGACAGTATCACAGGTTCAGAGTATAACGATTACATTTTTAGAACAGGCCGTAATTCATCTCAGGATGCTGTCGCAGGTGCAGCAGCAATCGCTGATGATGGGGTAAAAATTGCAACGCTTGCTCCTGACTCTGCATTTGGGCAGGATGGTGTTGCGGCATTTAAGGAAGCTGCAACTGATCTTGGTGCAGAAATAAGTCATGAAGAATATGCGGATCCTGCAGCAACAGATTTCACAGCGAACATTCAGAAGATTATCGAGTCAGAGCCAGACTATTTATATGTTATTTGGGCAGGTGCAAACACACCTTGGAATCAGATAGCTGACATGAAAGTACAGGAACAGGGTATTAAGATTTCGACTGGTGTAGCAGATATTGCTACGTTGCCAACAATGAAGCCGTTAGTAGGAATGGCTGGTTTTACAGTATACCATCATACATTACCTGATAATGAGGTGAACGATTGGCTAGTAAAGGAACATAAAGAGCGTTTTGATGGGGAAGTACCAGACTTATTTACTCCTGGTGGTATGAGTGCTGCGATTTCAATTGTGGAAGCGCTTAAGAACTCAGAAGGAGATACATCTGCAGATAAACTGATAGAAACAATGGAAGGAATGAGTTTTGAATCACCTAAAGGAACAATGACATTCCGTCCAGAAGACCATCAGGCATTACAATCATTATATGCTGTCACATTAGAGGAAAGTGACGAGCATGATTATCCTATTCCAGTCCTGGAAAGGGTCCTAACTCCAGAGGAAACTGCACCACCAATTAAAAATTAATTAACTGACCAAATTTGGAACAACCCCCTCGCCTAATCTGGTGGGGGTTGTTCCACCATTAAATTTAAAGGGAGGAATAAACGATGACCGCAATATTGGAAACAAAAGATTTGGCCATAGCATTTGGTGGCCATACAGCTGTTGACCATATTTCCGTACAAATCCCCGATAAAAAGTTCACCTCCATTATTGGTCCAAATGGTGCGGGGAAAACGACGTTATTTAACCTGCTGAGTGGCCAATTATCTCCAACAAATGGTCAAATCCTTTATAAGGATCAAGATATTACAAAGCTATCAACGACTAAGCGAACTCGTCTTGGAATAGGAAGATCCTTTCAAATCACAAATGTTTTTCCTAATCTAACAGTACTTGAAAATGTTCGATTAGCGGTGCAATCCCAAGCAAAGGTTCGTTATCAAATGCTTGCACACTTCAAGTATTATAAAAAATTTGAAGATAAGGCAATGGAGCTTCTTAGCAGAGTATTCCTGGACACAAAAGCTGATTTACGTGCTGTTAACCTCGCACACGGGGAAAAAAGGAAGCTTGAAATGGCGATGCTGCTGGCATTGGATACAGAGGTCCTTTTGCTTGATGAACCTACAGCAGGAATGTCCCTTGAAGAGGTTCCGGCAATTATCGAAGTGATTAAAAAGATTAAGGAAGAAGAGAATCGGACAATTGTGCTAATTGAACATAAGATTGACATGATTATGGACTTATCTGATGAAGTACTTGTGTTATTTCATGGGGAGCTATTAGCAAAGGGAACACCTGAAGAGATAATTGAGAATGAAACAGTTCAGTCAGCATATCTAGGAGGTATGTACGATGAGCAACTTGCTTGAGCTACAACAGGTTGAAGCATACATACAGCAATATCACATATTACACGACATTTCGTTTGAAGTCCCAAAAGGTGAAGTAACCGTATTGCTTGGCAGAAATGGCGCTGGCAAGACAACTACCTTGCGGACAATTATGGGGTTAAATCAGGCTTCTGCTGGTTCCATTATCTATAATGATAAAGAAATTGGACAGTTAAAGACACATTCAATAGCCCAAAACGGGATTGGCTATGTGCCTGAAGATCAGGGAATATTTGATAACCTGACTGTTGGTGAGAATTTGAAAGTTGCTATGAAAAAAGAAGATGAAGAGACAACAACACGTATGGAATGGGTTCTTGGATTATTTCCGGATCTTCAAAAATTCTGGAAAAAACCAGGTGGACAATTAAGTGGAGGACAAAAGCAAATGCTTGCAATCGCAAGGGCATATGTAAATGAAAATGAATTGCTGTTAATTGATGAGCCAAGTAAAGGACTCGCTCCGATTATCGTGGAGAAAGTGATGGAATCTATTCAGCAAATGAAGGAACGGACAACCATTTTGCTGGTGGAACAGAATTTTCTGATGGCAAGTAAAATTGGCGATCGTTTTTATATTATTGATGATGGGCAAACAATTCATAAAGGCAAGATGGATGAATTAAAAAATGACAAAGCATTGATGAAAAAATATCTAGGTATTGCATAGGGAGGGGAAGGAATGGATTTAATAGTTAGTTTGGCAATTAATGGACTTGCGACCGGTATGCTGATCTTCCTTCTCGCGGCTGGACTTACACTGATCTTTGGTTTAATGGATGTTTTAAACTTTGCACATGGTGGTTTATTTGTTTGGGGTGCATTCAGCGGTGTATGGGTCTACAATCTAACCGGAAGTTTCATGCTTGGTATTGCTGCAGCTATTGTAACAGGGCTTATTTTGGGAGCTATTACGGAGTTTTTAATCATCAGGCCGGTTTACGGTAATCACATTCAACAGATTCTGATTACATTAGGGCTTATGCTGGTGCTTGGTGAATTAATTAAGGTCGTTTTTGGTCCGGAACAAAAATCCGCAGTTCCCCCGGAATTTCTTGATGGGAGCTTTATGTTGGGTGATATCATCCTCATAAAATATCGATTATTTATTATAGCAGTCGGAATATTTATATTTGCGCTTACTACATTTATTTTAAAGCGGACACGTATTGGATTAATTGTTCGAGCAGGAGTAATGAATAAAGAAATGGTACAATCACTCGGAATTAATATCCAATTTGTATTTATGGCTGTTTTTATGGTTGGTGCAGCGATGGCGGCATTGAGTGGAATGCTTATGGCACCATATTCCGGGGTTATATATGCAGAAATGGGTCTTGAATTTGCAATATTAGCATTCATTGTAGTGGTTATAGGCGGAATGGGCAGTTTTAAAGGGTCCTTATTTGCGGCAATTTTAGTAGGGTTGACGCAAGCATTTATGGCTTATTATGTTCCAGCACTATCGTTAGCGGTAAATATGCTTTTGATGACAGCAGTACTTATCTTCAGACCAGAAGGATTATTTAAGGTAAAGGGGTGAGACAAACAAATGAATTTACGTCATATTGAAAGAAGTACCTGGATATATATAGCATTTGCATTGTTATTGTTTATTGTCCCATTCTTATTTACAGGTCGCAGCATGCTATTTATGATTATGCAAGTCTTCATTTTTGGGATTTTTGCAATGAGTTACGATCTGCTTTTAGGTTATACCGGTATTATCTCATTCGGTCATGCAATGTTTTTTGGGATTGGTGCATATTCAGCTGCTATAGTAATGGATTTAAATGATTCTACATTAATTTCTTTAGCTGCTGGGGTTTTAGTTGCGATAATCATTGCTGCGATTGTCAGTTTTATAGCCGGTATACTCACGTTGCGGCTTAAAAGTCACTTTTATGCCATGCTGACATTGGCACTGGCCGGCCTGTTTCTGGTAGCTGCCGAAAAATGGACCAGTTTGACCGGTGGTGGAGAGGGGTTCACGTTTAGATTGCCAGAGTTCCTTCAAGACTCGGGAACGATGTATATGATTTGTCTTATTTCACTTGTGATTTTCTTTTTTGGACTCAGGCGATTTACAAAATCACCATTAGGAAAAGTGCTAGTGGCAATAAGAGAAAATGAAAATCGTACAGAATCATTAGGATATCAGGTCCTTCATTATAAAGTCATTGTAAGTGTAATAGCGGGAGTGATTGCAAGTTTTGCCGGTGTATTATATGTATTATCGCTACGATTTATTGATACAAGTGTATTTGCGGTAGACGTTACACTGGATGCCTTGTTAATGACGATTATTGGTGGTGTTGGAACACTGATTGGTCCGCTTATCGGTGCTGCGTTGGTAGAATTTGCCCACCATTGGCTGTCAGACTTAGCTGACGTACATTGGATTTTTGAGCGCTGGATTATCTTATATGGAACGGTTTATATTTTAGCTGTTATCTTCTTCCCATTAGGTATTGCCGGCACAATACAATCCAAGTTTTCTAATCGAGTAACTAAAGGGTTGACCAAAAAATGAGGTGTCGGAAATGGAAACAGTAGGAGTTTTAAGTACAGGGGTATATATTCCTGAGAAGAAGCTTACTGCGATAGAGTTATCTGAGCAGTCCGGACTCCCCATTGAAGTTATTGAAGATAAAATGGGAATTAGAGAAAAACCTGTTCCTGGCGAAGACGATCATACATGTGCAATGGGGATTTTTGCTGCTAAAAAAGCATTAGCTAAAGTGAAGCTGGATCCTAAAGAAATTGATGTTGTAATTTATATTGGGGAAGAACATAAAGAATATCCCTTATGGACTGCAGGAATAAAACTGCAGTATGAGATTGGCGCAGTTAATGCTTGGGCATTTGATACGGCATTACGGTGCGGAACGACAATTATGGCATTAAAGCTGGCTAAAGACATGATGATAGCAGATCCGGATATAAAAACAGTCTTGTTGGCGGGCGGGTACCGGAATGTCGATTTCATCAACTATCAGAACCCACGTACCCGGTTTATGTTCAATCTTGGAGCTGGTGGCGGTGCCATGATCTTGCAAAAGAATCACGCAGAAAATCAAATCCTTGGAACTCATATGATTACAGATGGATCATTTTCTGAGGATGTAGTTGTTACAACAGGAGGTACGAAAAATCCAGTTACTAAAGAAACGCTGGACGCAGGATTATATCAATTGGATGTACTGGATCCACCAGGGATGAAAAAACGACTGGAACAAAAATCGATGGATAATTTTATAACGTGCATCGAGAAAGCATTGGATAAAAGCGGTTATACAAAAGAGGATATTGACTATGTTGCGATGCTCCACATGAAGCGATCTGCGCATACATACGTATTAGATCAGCTAGGTGTTGAGCATAACAAATCTATCTATTTGGAAAACTATGGACATATTGGTCAAATGGATCAAATTATTTCACTAGAGCTTGCCGAAGAGCGTGATATGCTTAAGAATGGCGATATCGTTGTCCTGGTTTCTGCTGGTATTGGCTATGCCTGGGGAGCCAATGTGATTCGGTGGGGAAAATAAAGGGAGGCAAATCTATGTTTGAAGTGTTGCTTAACAGTGTTTTATTGTCCAATGGTGAAAAAATCGCTTATCGTGAACGGGCGGGTGGAGATAAGAACGTATTACTCATTCATGGAAATATGACATCATCGGTTCACTGGGACTTGGTAATTGAAAATATCGCACCAGAATTTAAAGTATATGCCGTTGATTTACGCGGGTTTGGTGAATCATCATATAACCAGCCGATAGATTCGATAATGGACTTCTCGAATGATTTAAAACTGTTTGTTGATGAAATTGGATTGCGGGACTTTTCGCTTGTAGGCTGGTCGCTTGGAGGAGCTGTCGCCCAGCAGTTTTGTGCTGATTATCCTGGTTATGCTACACATCTATTTTTACTAGCTTCAGCATCATCAAGAGGGTATGCGTACTTTGAAACCGGGACAGATGGATTCCCAGTTACATCAAATCGCCTGGAAACCTTGGAACAGGTTAAGCAGGACGGCAAAACAAAAGTTGTTCAAAATGCATATGACACAAAGAACTTTGAGTTACTTAAGCAAACGTGGGATATGTTGATTTACCGAGAAGATAAGCCTGATCAAGCAAGGTACGAAAAATATTTGGCCGACATGACGACACAGCGAAATCTGGCTGAGACGTACCAAGTGTTAAATATCTTCAATCTAAGCAATGTTCATAACGGGCTTACGGAAGGTCAGGACAAGATCAAGAATATAGGCATCCCGGTAATAATTGCTTGGGGCGATGAAGACCTTGTAGTTACAAAACAAATGACAGATGAGCTTATCGAGGATTATGGAGAAAAAGCAATTTACAAAGAACTAACCGGGAGCGGACATTCACCACTGATTGATGACCTCGACAACCTTTTGGGAATCATGGAAGATTTCTTTTCTAAGCAGACTAAAGCACAGTAGAAAGGACGAAAATAGATGAATAGATTACAGGATAAAGTAGCCATTATTACAGGTGCAGCAAATGGAATCGGCCTACAGGCGGCGCGAACTTTCGCTAATGAGGGGGCACAAGTTGTTATTGCAGACTTTGATGAAACAAGTGGCAAGGAACGAGAAGGTGAACTTCAGTCAGAAGGGATGAAATGTACGTTCATTCAAGTAAATGTTGCTGATCGCGGTAGTGTTGACTCGATGGTTGATGAAGTATTATCAACGTATGGAAAGATTGATATCTTAATTAATAATGCTGGAATAACAAGAGATGCGATGCTTTCAAAAATGACGCCGGAACAATTTCAGCAGGTCATTGATGTTAACCTGAATGGTGTGTTCCATTGTACACAGGCTGTATTGCCTTCCATGACTGCACAGGGGCAAGGGAAAATAGTCAATACTTCCTCTGTATCAGGAGCATACGGGAATGTCGGGCAGACAAATTATGCGGCAGCTAAATCCGGAATAATTGGAATGACCAAAACCTGGGCCAAGGAACTTGCAAGAAAAGGGATAAACGTTAATGCAGTTGCCCCTGGGTTTACCGAAACAGGAATGGTTGAAGGCGTTCCGGAGAAAGTTATTGATCAAATGAAAGAACAAATCCCAATGGGACGATTAGGTCGACCAGAGGATATTGCTAATGCCTACCTGTTCCTTTCATCCAATGAAGCTAATTATGTTAATGGTCATGTACTGCATGTTGATGGTGGCATTATGATGTAAATTGTGGAGTGTTCCAGTATTGGGGCACTCTTTTTTAACAGGTAAGATAGTATTAAAAATGCACAAAAGATATAAAGTGCGACATAAATTAAATATTTAGTGTGGTTCCCTAACCGCGCAGTTGGAATATACTCGCGCACCTAGGGCTCACCACGAGCCTCCGACGCACAGGACGTGGCTTACTTAGTCTGCCTCGCTCGCAAAGAACGCTCCCTGTGGGGTCTCTTAGGCTTCACTGTCCCACAGGAGTCTCGCATATTCCATCTGCTGGTTTAGATGGTCTGAAATCTTGTTTATATCATCACAACATGCATTTATTTTTTTGAATAAGTGAGCAAACCCCAGCGTAGTGTATTTCCGGAGCGGTGTCATTGCAGATAAATTATTTTTCATATTGTTCACATCATATATCTGATACGAATTTGTTCATTAAAGATAAGGCGGTTAGGACTGGAAGGGTTTGCCCGGTTTTTTTAATGGATTAAGCTGAAATTCACATTGATAAACTGTAACTATCATGTAACTCGAACATTCTATACTTATAATAATATATTTAGAGATGCAAATGGAGGGGTAGCGATGCATTGTGCATTAGATTGGTTTCAAAGTCGGGTAGATTTATTTCCTGAAAAAAAGGCTGTGGTTGATGCAAAAACAAATCAATCCTGGACATATAAACAGCTTAACGAACGAGCAGAGCGGTTAGCACAATATCTTATCGAAAATGATATACAAAAGGGCGATAGAATTGCATTGTTAGCACCTAACCATATCAGTTATTTTGACTTTGTATTCGCCTGCATGAAAATAGGGACTGTGTTTGTTCCACTAAATTGGCGATTATCAACCGATGAACTGTCATACGTAATCAGGGATTGTTCACCAAAATTAATGGGGATTGATCCACAATTTCAGGATAATATAATTAATCCTGAGATTGATAGTATGTTAATAGATATCGATAATAATAACTATATAAATCGTCTGCCAACCTCTGGTGCTTTATCAAAGGCATATGAACCAGCAGAAACCGATGCACTAGCCATGATTTACACTGGGGGAACAACCGGTAAACCAAAAGGTGCCGTCCTATCACATCGGTCAATTTTATGGAATGCAATGAACACGATCATAAGCTGGAATTTAACAAGCGAAGACATAACATTAACTTGTCTGCCGATGTTTCATACAGGTGGACTAAACGTTTTGTCATTGCCGCTGATGCTTGTTGGAGGAAGGGTTGTCATATCGCCGGAATTTGAAGCATCTACAGCAGTAAATGATCTGATTACATATGAATGTACGATTGTGCTATGTGTACCGACGATGTATCACATGATGATTCGTACGAAAGAATTCCAGCAAGAAAGCTTTCCGGATATGAAAGTTTTCCTTTCTGGCGGTGCACCTTGTCCCTATAAGATTTACAAGGCTTTTCATAAAAAAGGAATTCCATTTAAGGAAGGTTACGGATTAACTGAAGCGGGACCGAATAATTTTTATATAGACCCTGAAGATACAGAACGAAAAGTGGGTTCAGTTGGGAAACCTATGCTTTTCAATGATATAAAGATTATTTCCGAAAATGGGGATAAAGCTCATGGATGTGATGTTGGTGAACTCTTAATACGCGGATATCATTCGTTCGAATATTATTGGAATAAGCAGGAACAAACTGAACGGACAATAATTGATGGCTGGGTGTATACCGGAGATCTGGCAAGACAGGATGAAGAAGGCTATGTGTATATTGTAGGGCGCAAGAAAGATATGATCATTACCGGGGGAGAGAATGTCTATCCTTTGGAAATAGAGCACTGGATCGAGACTAATGAAACTGTAAGTGAAGCTGCTGTACTGGGTCTACCCGATGAAAAGTGGGGAGAAATCGTTGTAGCATTTGTTGTGCCCACTGAAAAGATAACTGAAACAGAGTTAAAAGTGTACTGCGAAAATAAATTGACCAAATATAAAGTACCTAAGAAATTCGTGCTGCTGGATGAGCTGCCCAAAACCCACGTAGGGAAAATAAACAAAGCGGAATTGAAAGACAAAGTAATGGAAATGAATTAGAAGAGAACACGGAATCCTGATTAAAGTGGTTTAGTTACGGAGTACAACACCCAATTGTACCCTTAATTAAACCGCTTTTTCTATGTGAAATAGCAATAAGGGTACCTCTTGATTTTAGGACTGCAACTCCCATTCTGCAAATGAACAATCAAGCTTTTCGTTTGTACCCTCGATTGGTAGATATCTAGTGAAGCTAGTCGATATCCTGCAATTAAGGTTGATATACTGTATTCCAAGTTGATATATCACAAATTGGGTTGATATAGCATGTTTCAAGTTGATATCTAACGATTGGAATTGATATACCGTATTTTAGGTTGATATAACAGATCCCAGGTTGATAAGAGAGGCCAAATAAGAGTTCTAATACTGCTTGAGCTTTTTACTGGCTATGTTAGATAGAATTTTTTGAGACTTTTATTGAAAAGCGGGATAGCAAATCCTCGCTGAGACCGACGAACGAGGATCCTCGCAAGTTTGATCGCAGAAATCAAGCATATCCCTTCAAATCATACCAACTGAATAATTTAAATCCAAAGGCTCCGTGCTATTTTCATTTTCTCAACATTAAAGATACAATGTAGAGAGAAAGAGGTGACGGGGCACGATGACTAAACCTTATGTAGATAGAATATTAACTGGAAAAGTAAAGCATTTAGGGGACGCTCATGCAGAAAATCGTATGGATAGGCCTTGGGAGACTGGCATTTTTAAGAGTGAATCAGATGACAGAATATGGCTTGGAACCACCGGGTTTACTGACGATGAAGTAGCGGACAAGAAAAACCATGGTGGTCCAGAAAAAGCTGTGTTTGCTTATCCGAAAGAACATTATTCATACTGGCAGATGGATTTAGAATTAGATTCAATTGGAATTGGTGCAATGGGTGAGAATTTGTCACTAAATAATTCAGATGAGTTCACTGTTTGCATAGGTGATACGTATCAATTCGGTGAAAGCGTTATTCAGGTTGCACAACCTCGAAAGCCCTGTTGGAAGCCAGCCCGTCGTTTTCGTATACTGGACTTCGCGTTACGTATACAAAGAAGTGGACGGACAGGCTGGTATTTCCGAGTGCTGCAGGAAGGATATGTCGAATCGGGACTTGAGCTTGAATTAATCGAACGGCCATACCCCCAGTGGACAATTGCTGCCTGTAACGAGGTCATGTATGTGAACAAGGATGATTTGAAATTGGCTGATGAACTTGCTTCATGTGAGTTGTTGTCCGATAATTGGAAAAAAGCGCTAAATAAGAGGCTGAGAGGTAAGCGTTCATCAGTTAAAAAGCGTGTGTTTGGGCCGAATAAAGTCTAATCTTCTTCTACTATTTGGACATTTACTTTATTCCGGCCACTTTCATCCGATATAAGTCTATGCAGCTGAATAAATACTAAACCATCTTTATATGTTGCGTTTATTTTATCTCTTCGTACGGGAAATGGTAACGTTATTTCACGTTCAAACACACCTTGAAGTATTTCTTCTTTGACCACAGTACCTCCTGTATAGGAAATGTCTATAGCACCTTTAAGTTCCAGTTTTGCGTAATCTACATAGATATCAACTTTGTTTAAATCGGTTAGACCTGGGATATTAACAATGCATATAAGTTCATGATCATACTGGTAGATGTTAACCTGTGGAATCGTGGGTTTTATAACCCCTTCAAATTCACTCCAGAATTGATCACCAAAAAAATGATCCATATTCTTTCGCCAATCAGCCATTTGTTTAAAAGGATCCATGAAGACACCTCGTTTAAAGTTGGATAGAATTACTTTATAATGTATGCATTAGCTGGGCATTAGGTGAGTATTATGAAAGTGAACGTATTTCTGCAGTAAGAGGTCAAGGAGGGTTAATGTTGCTGGAAAATGCATATATCATGGTGGCAATCATTCTTATCATAAATATTGTGTATGTATCGTTATCAACGATTCGCATGATTCTGACACTAAAAGGACGACGGTATATAGCTGCATTTGTTAGTATGTTTGAAGTGGTTATTTATGTAGTAGGACTAGGACTGGTTTTGGATAATTTAAATGAAATACAAAACCTTATAGCGTATGCGCTCGGTTTTGGAATTGGCGTTATTGTCGGTACAAAAATTGAGGAAAAGCTTGCATTGGGCTATATTACGGTTAATGTTATTTCGTCCGATCCGAATATCGAGTTCACCAGAAAGCTAAGGGATAAAGGCTATGGCGTGACAAGTTGGTTTGCCTATGGAATGGAAGGGGATCGTCTTGCAATGCAAATACTGACACCTAGAAAATATGAGCTGATCTTATATGAAACAATTAAAGAAATAGATCCTAAAGCATTTATCATTTCGTATGAGCCGAAGCAGATTACCGGCGGTTTCTGGGTCAAGCAAGTACGTAAAGGGCGGTTGTTTAATCAGAAAAAGGACTATCCAGGTGAAGTAAAACCACAAGAGGAACAACAGCCTCCAAAGCAAAATGACGAGAATCTAAAAGAATAATAAGCAGAAAATAGAACAGGTTGCAGCCTGTTCTATTTTCTTTCTATAACCATAATCGATTCCTGACTGGAAAAAGTGTCATCTTATTGTAAATTTTTTTAAACAGTTTCTCAGCAGATGAGAAAGTATAACTACTTTCTTACTGCATAAGTGCAAATAAGCGATAAGACAAGTTTTCTAAGGAAATAGCTTTTTAATGCCACTAGTAGTGTTGCTCATTCGATTGTAGTTATAGAAGAGAGATTCAGCGAACACCTGCCTCCAGAACAGAATACGTTACATCAAATGTTCTATTAATCAGGAGGAGTGCTTTTAATGAACAATCAACAAGATGGAAATACCTTTCCGCACCAACATCAGGACCAACAGCCGGGTATCGAGTCACTTATGTTGCCTGAGCCGATTGTGGAGGATCCGAACTATACTGGTGCTAATAAGTTAACGGGAAAGGTTGCTATTATAACTGGTGGAGACAGCGGAATTGGAGCAGCTGCCGCAATAGCCTTTGCAAAGGAAGGCGCAAATATTGTTATTGCATACTACTACCATTATGAGGATGGGGACGCCTACAGAACAAAACGGCATATTGAGCAGCTTGGACAACGGTGTCTTTTAATTGTAGGCGACTTACGTGATCAGCAGCATTGTCAGAACGTTGTACAACAGACAATCGACCATTTTGGCAAAATCGATATTTTAGTCAATAATCATGGTGTACAGTTTCCTCAGGATAGTTTGCTAGATATATCAGCGGATCAATGGGATGCTACGTTTCAAACGAATATTTACGCATTCTTTTATATGACAAAAGCTGCCTTGCCATATTTAGGCGAAGGAAATACAATTATTAACACTGCATCTGTAGTAGCCTATGAAGGAAATGAGAAGTTAATCGACTACAGTGCTACAAAAGGTGCAATCGTTGGCTTCACGCGTGCTTTATCACAAAATATTATTGGTCAGGGAATCCGTGTCAATGCGGTGGCACCTGGACCGATTTGGACACCGCTAATACCATCAAGCTTTTCAGGTGAGTACATTGCAACGAAATTTGGCACTGATGTACCTATCAAACGAGCTGGTCAACCTTATGAGCTAGCGCCTGCATATGTATATCTTGCTTCTGAAGATTCCTCTTATGTTTCTGGTCAGGTTATTCATGTTAATGGCGGAAAAATGGTCAGTTCCTAAGTAAGTCAGTAATAAAATCCGAACATTAGATGGGATTTATTTATTATCGTTCGATATTTATTGACATTATAGAGGCTGGTTTGATATGCTGAAATCAACAAATAAATACGGTTCCTCATATATTTTTGAGAATATGGCTCAAAAGTTTCTACCAAGCACCATAAATGCTGGACTATGAGGGAGGATGAATCGTTGTATAGCAACGGTCCGTTTAAGATGTCGTGAAAAAAGTCTATTCATCTTCTCTCAAGTTTTTGAGGGAGAGGAATAGGCTTTTTTAGCAGTTAAGAAAGTATAACTCCTTTCTTACTGCATAAGTGCAACTAAGGCAATTCGCCCAAAGTTTTGGCGATAAGCTAACTTTTCTAATCAGGGAGAGAGGGATTTGATGGTACAAGTTGGAGTGATAATGGGAAGTATATCAGATTGGCAAACAATGCAGCATGCATGCGATATGTTGAGCAAGCTTGACATTCCATATGAGAAGGATGTGATTTCAGCTCATCGTACGCCAGATGAAATGTTTATGTATGCCAAATCCGCACGTGAACGTGGTTTGAAGGTAATCATTGCTGGAGCAGGTGGTGCAGCGCATTTACCTGGAATGATAGCAGCTCAAACGACGTTACCTGTTATTGGAGTTCCTGTCCAAAGTAAAGCACTTAATGGTCTGGATTCGCTTCTTTCTATCGTGCAGATGCCTGGCGGGGTGCCAACTGCAACGGTTGCAATTGGCAATTCAGGTGCGAAAAACGCAGGAATTATTGCCGCCCAAATTATTGGATCTTTTGAAGAAAAGGTAGCAGATAGACTGGAGACATATCGTAAAGAATTACAAGCAAATGTAGCAGAAATGAGGGAAGATCTTGCAAAAGAATAAGGTAATCCTTCCACCTCAAACAATCGGAATCATTGGCGGCGGACAGCTTGGGCGTATGATGGCAATTGCAGCAAAATATATGGGATATAAAATTGCGGTCCTTGATCCGACACCAAACTGTCCGACTGCTCAGGTAGCAGATCAGCAAATTACTGCGCCCTACGATGATATGAATGGTATTAAGAAGTTATCGGAACTAAGTGATGTTGTGACATATGAATTTGAAAATGTTGATCTTGATGCTGCGGGATATATCGAGCGGCAAGGTAAGCTGCCACAAGGAGCATACCCTTTGGAAGTCACCCAAAACCGGGAAAAAGAGAAAAAAATCATGAAGAATGCAAATTTACCAGTACCTGATTTTTCAATAGTCTCAAATGGTGAAGATGTGAATAAAGCTTTGAAAACTATGCCATTTCCAGCGGTAATTAAAACATGCAGCGGCGGTTACGATGGCAAAGGACAGCTTAAACTAAATTCAATGGACGATATTCCAGCTGCTTGTGAATTTGCTGATCAAAATAGCACATGCATTATCGAACAGTGGATACCGTTTGATAAGGAGATTTCAGTCGTTTTCACCCGTACAAAGTCAGGTGATATTACTTTTTTCCCAATTGCAGAGAATAAGCATCAAGACCACATTTTATATCAAACAACGGTACCGGCATTAATTAGTGAAACCGTTAATGAAAAAGCTGTCGATGCAGCAAAAGTACTTGCGGAAAAAATGAACATTGTCGGTACATTTGCGCTTGAAATGTTCGTTAAGGATGAAGAAATTTTTCTCAATGAAATGGCACCAAGACCGCACAATTCTGGACACTACACCATTGAAGCATGTAATATTTCACAATTTCAGCAGCATATTCGAGCAATTTGCGGGTTAAGCCTAATGCCAATTACATTGCTGCAGCCTGCTGGAATGGTAAATATACTTGGTGACGATATGAATGATGTTTTACGAATGTTGCCTGGATTGAATAACGGCTTTATTCATTTGTACGGGAAAGAAGGCGTGAAGGTCAAACGTAAAATGGGGCACATTACGTTTATTGCAAAAACACAGGAAGAAGTTCGTGTAAGACTTACTGCATACGAGGAGGCAAAACAATGATTGAACGCTATACGCGAGAAGAAATGGGTGCAATATGGACAGAGGAAAATAAGTTCAACGCATGGTTGGAGGTGGAAATCTTAGCATGTGAAGCCTGGAGCGATTTAGGGGTTATTCCGGCTGAGGACGTGAAAAAGATTCGTCAACATGCATCATTTAACCTTGAGCGGATTTATGAAATTGAACAGGAAACACGACATGATGTGGTTGCATTTACGCGTGCGGTTTCCGAAACGCTTGGTGATGAACGCAAATGGGTCCATTATGGCTTAACCTCCACAGATGTAGTCGATACGGCACTATCCTATCAATTGAAACAAGCAAATGAAATTATCCGAAAAGACCTTCATGCATTTATTGAAATACTGAAAAATAAAGCTATCGAACATAAACATACTGTCATGATGGGAAGAACACATGGCGTCCATGCTGAGCCTACAACATTTGGCTTGAAATTGGCTCTTTGGTATGAGGAGATGACACGGAACTTGGAGCGCTTTGAAATGGCTGCAAAAGGCGTGGAGTTTGGGAAACTTTCAGGAGCAGTTGGAACGTATGCAAATATTGATCCATTCGTTGAACAGTATGTCTGTGAAAAACTTGGGCTGACTCCAGCACCTGTCTCAACGCAGACATTACAGCGTGATCGTCATGCTGCATACGTATCTGCACTCACGCTTGCTGCAACTTCAGTCGAAAAATTTGCCACTGAAATCCGTGGCCTGCAGAAGACAGAAACACGCGAGGTTGAAGAGTTCTTTGCTAAAGGCCAAAAGGGATCTTCCGCAATGCCGCATAAACGCAACCCAATTGGATCGGAAAACATGACCGGGATGGCCCGGGTATTACGTGGCCAAATGGTAACAGCATTCGAAAATGTTTCATTGTGGCATGAACGTGATATTTCCCATTCTTCAGCAGAACGCGTTATTTTACCAGATACAACAATCGCTTTGAACTATATGCTGAATCGCTTCTCCAACATCGTTAAAAAGCTAACTGTTTTTCCGGAAAACATGAAACGAAACATCGATAAAACACATGGTGTTATTTTTTCACAGCGTGTGCTTCTGGCATTAATTGAAAAAGGTATGGCCCGCGAAGTTGCTTATGACATTGTACAGCCAAAGGCAATGCATGCATGGGAGACTGAAACTCATTTTAAACAATTGGTTGAGGCTGATGAACAGATTAGTACGAAACTGTCACAAGCTGAAATCGACGATTGTTTTGATTATACGTACCACCTTAAAAATGTGGATGCAATTTTTAACCGAATCGGACTTGAGGTGAAATGATGAAAGCTGATCTGTTATACGAGGGAAAAGCAAAGCGTGTCTACCAGGCAAAGGATAAACCAGGACAACTAGTGCTGGCTTACAAAAATGATGCAACAGCTTTTAATGGAGAGAAGAAGGCGTCGTTTACAGGCAAAGGACAATTGAACAATGATATATCGTCACTTATTTTTCCACTTCTTCATGACAAAAATATTCAGACTCATTTTATTGAAAGATTAAGTGAAACAGAACAGCTTGTCCATCAAACAGAAATCATTCCATTGGAAGTTGTTGTACGTAACTTGGCAACAGGAAGTATTACAAAGCGTCTGGGGATTGAAGAGAGAACAGCGTTTAACCCACCGATTATTGAACTTTTTTATAAAGATGACGAATTGGGGGACCCGCTAATTAATGATGAGCATGCGCTTTTCTTAAGTGATGTCACATCTAGTGAATTACAGGAAGTTAAAGAGAAAGCATTGGAAATTAATAAGCAGTTAACTGCAGTATTCAAGGAAATAGATGTTGAATTGGTAGATTTTAAACTTGAATTTGGACGCTTGGCAAGTGGTTGCATTGTGCTTGCAGATGAAATCTCGCCAGATACATGCAGACTTTGGGACAGTACTACACATGAAAAATTGGATAAGGATGTATTTCGCCAAGGTACTGGTGATTTGCTCGAAGTTTATCAGGAAATTTATCAGCGATTGGAGGCAAAATCATGAAAAAAATTACTGTGCACGTTACGTTAAAACAAGGTGTACTCGACCCTCAAGGGAAGGCAATTCAAACATCGTTACATTCGTTAGGTTTTCCGGAAGTAGAAGAAGCCCGGGTAGGTAAGTACATTGAATTGACCATGGAGGACGACGCTGATATTGAAGCACGTGTCAAAGCGATGTGCGACAAACTCCTGGCAAATCCGGTAATTGAAGATTATCGATTTAATGTGGAGGAGGCTGTCCAATCGTGAAGTTTGCTGTAATCGTTTTTCCGGGGTCGAATTGTGATCGTGATATGTATCATGCTGCAAAAGATGTTCTGAAAGAAGATGCTGATTTAGTATGGTATGAAAATAGCAATCTCGAAAACTATGACGGAGTTCTTTTACCTGGTGGTTTTTCGTATGGAGACTACCTTCGCTCAGGTGCAGTTGCTTCAACGTCGAATGTGATGCAGCAGATTAAAGCACATGCTGAAAAAGGCAAGCCGGTTTTAGGGGTTTGTAATGGATTCCAAATTTTACTCGAAGCAGGACTTTTGCCAGGTGCAATGCTCCGTAACAAGAATCTGGCATTCATGTGCCATCAGGAGCCAATGGTTGTGGCGAACAATAAAACACAGTTTACTACGGGATATGGTAAAGGAGAAATCGTTCGTTTTCCAATTGCACATGGTGAAGGAAACTATTTTTGCGATGAACAGACATTAGCCGATTTAAAAGCAAATAATCAAATCGTCTTTACGTACGAAAAGAATCCAAATGGGTCGATTGCAGATATTGCCGGAATTATTAATGAGCAAGGCAATGTTCTTGGCATGATGCCACATCCGGAGCGGGCCGTTGAAGAGCTGCTGGGCAGTGATGATGGACTTAGATTATTTCAGTCAGTAGTCAAAAATTGGAGGGAATCCTATGTTGTTAACAGGTGAAATCAGCCCGGAGAAAATCGAACAGGAACAGTTATACCTGGATATGGGGTTAAGCAATCAAGAGTATGACATGGTGAAAAATATCCTAAAACGTAGGCCGAACTTTACCGAGACAGGAATTTTTTCCGTCATGTGGTCCGAACATTGCAGCTATAAAACGTCAAAGCCACTGTTAAGTAAATTCCCAACTAAGGGTTCACATGTTTTGCAAGGGCCTGGTGAAGGTGCTGGCGTTATTGATATCGGGGATGATCAGGCGGTTGTTTTTAAAATAGAAAGTCATAATCACCCGTCAGCAGTGGAGCCATACCAAGGTGCTGCAACTGGAGTTGGCGGTATTATCCGGGATGTTTTCTCGATGGGCGCGCGACCGATTGCCTTGATGAACTCTTTGCGCTTTGGAAACCTTACAACAGACCGTGTGAGGTATCTGTTCCAGGAAGTCGTTCATGGCATCGCGGGTTATGGCAACTGTGTCGGTGTCCCAACAGTTGGTGGAGAGGTACAGTTTGATGATAGCTATGAGGATAACCCGCTTGTAAATGCAATGTGCATAGGATTGATAAATCATGATGAAATCCAAAAGGGCATCGCAGCAGGTGTTGGGAATACAGTAATTTATGCTGGTGCAGCAACTGGAAGGGACGGCATCCATGGCGCGACATTTGCTTCAGGTGACTTAGCTGAGGATTCGGATAAAGATCGTCCGGCAGTACAGGTTGGCGATCCATTTATGGAAAAACTATTAATTGAGGCATGCCTGGAAGTTATTCATTCCGATGCATTAGTAGGAATGCAGGACATGGGAGCGGCAGGACTTACATCGTCGGCAAGTGAAATGGCGAGTAAGGCTGATACTGGATTGGAAATGAATTTGGACCTTGTACCACAGCGCGAGCAAAATATGAATGCATATGAATTAATGCTTTCTGAATCCCAGGAACGGATGCTGCTTGTTGTGAAGCAGGGACGTGAACAGGAAATTATTGATATATTCGAAAAATATGGACTTGAGGCAACTGCAGTTGGTGAGGTTATCAAGGAAAAGGTGTTTCGCCTTAAACAGCATGGCTCACTTGTTGCAGATATTCCAGTTGATGCACTTGCAGAGGAAGCCCCAGTTTATCAGATGCCATCAAAGGAAGCGGCATATGTGAAAGCATTTCAGGAAATGGAAAACGAAATTCCCGTAGTCGATAATCATGCTGAAATGTTAAAGCAACTTTTGCAGCAGCCTACTATCGCAAGCAAAGAATCTGTGTATGACCAATATGACTCAATGGTTCAAACGAACACAGTTGTAACACCTGGATCTGACGCAGCAGTTGTACGTATTAAAGGAACAGATAAAGCCTTAGCGATTACGACCGATTGTAATTCCCGTTATATTTACCTTGATCCAGAAACTGGCGGGAAAATTGCAGTTGCAGAGGCGACGCGGAACTTAGTTTGTTCAGGAGCTCGTCCATTAGGTTTAACGGATGGTTTAAATTTTGGGAACCCAACTAATCCGGAAGTCTTTTGGCAAATGGAAAAGAGTGTTGAGGGGATGAGTGAAGCTTCGCGCATTCTTGATACACCAGTCATTAGCGGGAATGTTTCATTATATAACCAGTCTAAAGGGAATTCAATCTTTCCGACACCGGTCGTTGGAATGGTCGGACTAATTGAATCACTTGATCATCTAACGCCAAGCTTTTTCCAGGAAGCTGGGGATGTCATTTATTTAATTGGTGAAACAAAGGCTGAGTTTGGCGGCAGTGAGCTGCAGAATATTATCCAAGGAAAATACGAAGGAAGAGCGCCATCAATTGATTTACAAATAGAAGCAGAACGTCAGAAGCAATTATTGAAAGCCATCCGGCAGGGCGTAGTTCAATCAGCCCATGATTTGGCTGAAGGTGGATTAGGCGTAGCGCTAGCTGAAGGTACTTTTAACGGAAAAGGACTCGGGATAGATGTGGAAGTCTCTGGAAATCCAACTGCTGCATTATTCAGCGAGTCACAATCGAGATTTCTTGTCACTGTCAAAGCTGAGGATAAAGAGCAGTTTGAAAAAATAATCGATCATGCAACAGAGATTGGCTCTGTAACGAGTAATGATGAATTTTTCGTCAGGACCAATGACAGGGTTGTTATTGAGGAAGATGCTAGAGCACTTCACGAATTATGGAAAGGAGCTATTCCATGCTTGCTGAAATCAAAGGCATAAACGAAGAATGCGGTGTATTTGGAATTTGGGGTCATGAAAAGGCAGCAGAACTCACGTATTATGGACTACATTCGATGCAGCATCGCGGACAGGAAGGTGCTGGGATTGTTGTAAATAATGGCATGGAATTAAAAGTGCATAAAGGGTTAGGTTTAGTCAATGACGTGTTCAAGCATGCGAATTTTTCCGAACTGACAGGGAATGTAGCTGTTGGGCATGTTCGTTACTCCACACAAGGTGGAAAGGGACTCGAAAATGTCCAGCCATTACTGTTCCGTTCGCAGACTGGCAGTATGGCTTTAGCACATAACGGGAATCTCATGAACGAACAAAAACTGCGAGGAGAGCTTGAGGACGAGGGGAGTATTTTACAAACTTCTTCCGATACAGAAGTACTTGCTCATCTAATTAGACGAAATGGTATGGAAACCAATGAGGAATCTATCTCCAGCGCGCTTAATAAAGTTGTTGGAGCATATGCTTATTTAATTTTAAAAGAAGATAAGATGTTTGCCGCACTTGACCCAAGTGGCATCAGGCCTTTATCGATCGGAAAACTTGGGGATGCTTATGTTGTTGCTTCTGAAACATGTGCATTCGACCAAATAGGAGCTACTTTTGTGCGTGAAGTTTTACCAGGGGAACTCGTAACAATCAGTGAAAAAGGAATCGAATCAACACGTTTTGCAATGCGTGAGCAACGTAGAATGTGTGCGATGGAGTATGTTTATTTATCGAGACCCGACAGTGACTTAAATGAAGTGAATGTTCATGCTTCACGAAAGCGAATGGGAATGGAGCTTGCCAAGGAGTCTCCTGCTGAGGCAGATATGGTAATTGGTGTTCCGGATTCCAGTATTTCTGCTGCGATTGGCTTTGCCGAAGAAATCGGACTTCCATATGAGATGGGAATTATCAAAAACCGTTATGTGGGAAGAACGTTTA
The DNA here is from genome assembly GCF_052246775.1 of Virgibacillus sp. L01. Taxonomy (NCBI): domain Bacteria; kingdom Bacillati; phylum Bacillota; class Bacilli; order Caryophanales; family Bacillaceae; genus Virgibacillus; species Virgibacillus sp. L01. The sequence continues at coordinate 75,195 of NZ_JBQQCP010000007.1, forward strand.
TCCAGCCCTCCCAGGAGCTGCGTGAACAAGGTGTGAAAATGAAGCTTGCACCAGTACGTGGAATTGTCGAAGGAAAACGGATTGTGATGATAGATGATTCAATTGTTCGGGGAACAACAAGCAGGCGAATTGTTCAAATGCTGAAAGACGCCGGTGCCAAAGAAGTTCACGTTCGGATTGCCTCACCTTCTATTCAAAATCCGTGCTATTACGGTATCGACATGTCAACACGAAAAGAGTTAATTGCAGCGAACAACTCCATTGTTGAGATTTGTGAAATAATCGGTGCAGAAAGTGTTTCTTATTTATCTATTGATGGATTAGAAAAAGCAATAATAAAGGATAAAACACTCCATCAAGGAATTTGTGCTGCATGTATGACAGGAAACTATCCTGTGAAAGAAAACGAGCAAAGTGAAATTTCTTATACGAGATAATAACAATATTTACTGGAGGATGTGTCAGACATGTCAAACGTTTATAAAGATGCCGGTGTCGATGTTGATAAGGGGTATGAAGCCGTTGAACGAATGAAAAAGCATGTTGCCAAAACATCCCGGCCGGAAGTACTGGGCGGAATTGGCTCGTTTGCTGGTTTGTTTGAGCTATCCTCATTCAATTACAAAGAACCTGTTATGGTTTCAGGGACTGATGGCGTCGGAACCAAGCTGAAACTGGCCTTCCAATTAGGAAAGCATGATACGGTTGGCGAAGATCTAGTTGCTATGTGTGTCAATGATATCGTTGCACAAGGTGCACAGCCATTATTTTTCCTGGATTATATAGCATGTGGTAAAAACAACCCCGAAATGATTGAACAAATTGTTTCTGGAATTTCCAATGGATGTGTTACTGCAGGTGCAGCGTTAATTGGTGGTGAGACTGCTGAAATGCCTGGTATGTATAGTGATGATGAATATGACTTGGCCGGATTTACAGTAGGTATTGCCGAAAAATCCCGCTTAATCACAGGGGACGAAATTACGGCTGGTGATGCTGTTATCGGATTGGCGTCAAGTGGAATTCACTCGAATGGTTATTCATTAGTAAGAAAATTGGTAGAGGATCTTGATTTAACGAAAACATATGAAGGACAGTCAGAGTCCCTTGGAGACACACTATTAACCCCTACCAGGATTTATGCGAAGGCAGTTTCTGCTGTTATAAAAAAAATATCAATCAAAGGAATTTCACATATTACAGGTGGAGGTTTTTACGAAAATCTGCCACGCATGTTGCCTGAAGGACTTGGAGTTGAGATTAATCATTCAAGCTGGCAACGTCCTGCGATATTTTCTTTTTTGCAAAAACAGGGTGATATTCCTGATCAGGATATGTACAGCGTATTTAACATGGGAATTGGTATGGCAATCGTCATTGCCCAGGAAGATGTTGACGACGTATTAAATTGCTTACAGGAACAAGGGGAAACAGCCTCCGTTATAGGGAAGGTTACATCAAACGAAGGGGTGCATTTTACATCATGAAAAAAATAAGGGCGGCTGTATTCGCATCAGGTGCCGGCAGTAATTTTCAGGCAATCATGGAAAAAAACGACCTCCTATGTGAAGTTGCGCTTCTCGTTTGTGACAAACCTGGTGCCAGTGTCCTTGAGAAAGCGGAGAAATTTGGTGTGCCGACCTTCGTTTTTGATTCAGAGGAGTATGCGTCAAAATCAGATTACGAAAAGGATCTTGTTCGCAAGCTGCAACAATCAGATATTTCATGGATATTTTTAGCAGGGTACATGCGAATTGTCGGACCAACACTACTGCGCGCCTATAAAAATAGGATTATTAACATTCATCCGTCAATGCTGCCGGAATTCCCGGGAAAAGATGCAATTGGGCAAGCTTTTAAGGCAGGAGTCAGCGATACTGGTGTGACCGTTCACTTTATTGATGAGGGAATCGATACAGGACCGATAATCGCGCAGGAACCGGTAGAAGTTTTCAAGGATGATACGGTGGAAACGTTAAAAGAGCGAATCCAGCTAGTGGAGCACAGATTGTACCCGATAGTTATCAATCGGCTGATGAAGTGAGGAAGTAAACTCCCGCGACAGCAGCACGGAAACTCGAGCGAACAGCACGGAAACTCGAGCGAGACGTACTGAAACTCGAGCGAGCAGTACCGAAATTCGAGAGAGCAGCACTGGAATTTGAGAGAGCAGCACCGAAACTCGCGCGACAGCAGCCAGAACTCGCGCGACAACAACCCACAACTAACATAATATCCAAACAGTGAGGAGTATTCTACATGAAAAAACGAGCACTAATTAGCGTTTCTGACAAAGCCAACATTACCGAGTTTGCCGATGGACTTGTTGAATTAGGTTATGAAATTATTTCAACAGGCGGTACGCTGAAAAAATTAACTGAAGCAGGTATTCAAGCTATAGCAGTAGAAGATGTAACAGGTTTCCCGGAAATGCTTGGTGGCCGTGTGAAAACTTTGCATCCAATAATTCATGCGGGGTTACTTGCAAAACGCGATAATGATGATCATCAGAAGCAGCTTGCAGAAGGTAACATTCATCCAATAGATATGGTAGTTGTTAACCTTTATCCATTTAAGCAAAAGCTTAGTCAATTGGATGTAACGGAAGAAGAAATCGTTGAAAACATTGATATTGGCGGTCCTACAATGCTACGTGCAGCGGCAAAAAGTTTTGCTGATGTGACGGTTGTTGTTGATCCGGCAGACTACAACAGCACTTTGGATTCTCTACAGGAAAATAGTTTAGATAAAACAGAACGGAAAAAGCTTGCTGCAAAAGTATTCCGCCATACAGCACAATATGATTCAATGATTGCTAGTTATTTTACCGAGGATGCTTTTCCTGAGAATTATACCGTGACATATGAAAAGGCGCAGACCTTACGTTATGGAGAAAACCCACATCAAACAGCCGCATTTTATAAAAACCCAACTGAAACCACAATGAGTCTGGCTTCAGCAAAACAATTGCATGGAAAAGAGCTTTCCTATAACAATATCCAGGATGCAAACGCAGCTCTAGAGATAATCGCTGAATACGAGAGTCCGACTGCAGTGGCCGTTAAGCATATGAATCCATGCGGAATTGGTGTTGCAGAAGGGATTAATCAGGCTTTCTCCAAGGCATATGAAGCTGATTCTGTTTCAATATTTGGCGGGATTGTTGCTTGCAACCGCAAAATTGATGTTGAGTTAGCGACTAAATTAAGCGAAATTTTTCTCGAAATTGTTATTACACCGGAATTTACCGAAGAAGCGTTAGCTATTTTGACGAAAAAGAAAAATATAAGATTACTTGAATTGGCAATAGTTCATGAGCAGTCAACCTATCACAAGCTGACTACGGTAAAAGGCGGCGTCTTAATTCAGAGTAATGATGACGCAGAAATCGATCGAAAGGACCTTACATTTCCAACGGATAAAAAACCTTCTGAAGATGAGGTCAAGGATCTGTTATTTGCTTGGAAAGCCGTAAAGCATGTGAAATCGAATGCTATCGTTCTGGCTAAAGGAATGCAAACGGTTGGTGTTGGTGCAGGGCAAATGAACCGTGTAGGGGCAGCAGGTATTGCGCTTGAACAGGCTGAAGAAAAGGCAAAAGGTGCAGTACTGGCATCAGATGCATTTTTCCCAATGCCAGACACAGTAGAGATAGCTGCAAAGGCTGGTATATCAGCTATTATTCAGCCAGGCGGATCTAAGCGTGACCAGGACTCGATTGATATGTGTAACAAGTACGGAATTTCCATGGTATATACTGGGATACGGCATTTTAAACATTAAACATGAAGGGTGTTCTGAATGAATATATTAGTTGTCGGACGAGGTGGACGTGAACATAGTATCGTAATGAATCTAGCCGAAAGTAATACTATTAATCAGTTATATGCGGCACCAGGTAATGGTGGAATTGCCGAAATGGCCACATGTGTGGAAATTTCAGAAATGGACATCGATCGTTTAGTTGGATTTGCAAAAGAAAATACGATCGACCTCACGATTGTCGGACCAGAGAACCCATTGCTGGCAGGGATTGCTAATCGGTTTCAGGAAGAAAATCTAGCTATTTTTGCCCCGACAAAGGAAGCAGCTTTATTAGAAGGCAGTAAGCAATTTGCGAAAACATTTATGCAAAATTATGACATTCCAACAGCTGAGCATGCTAGCTTCACCGATGCTGATGATGCCAAGAAATATATTGAAGCAAAAGGCGCACCGATTGTAGTGAAAGCAGATGGACTTGCAGCGGGAAAGGGGGTTGTTGTTGCAGAGACAGAAAAAGAGGCAATCGATGCTGTTGATGATATGCTGGTCAACAAGGCTTTTGCTGAAGCGGGCGCAACAATAGTAATTGAAGAATGCCTAATCGGAAAAGAGTTTTCGCTAATGGCATTTGTTCATGAAAATAACGTGTACCCGATGATTCCGGCCCGTGACCACAAACGTGCATATGACGATGACCAAGGTCCAAACACAGGTGGCATGGGTGCTTATGCCCCAGTCCCGGATATCTCCCAGGAAACCCTAGATTATACAGTTGTTAGAATTCTTCAAAAGACCGCCGATGGTTTAATGAATGAAGGGCGACCATTTACAGGAATTTTATATGCAGGACTGATAATGACAGATAATGGCCCGAAAGTAATCGAGTTCAACACGCGTTTTGGTGATCCTGAAACGCAAGTAGTTCTGCCGCTGCTGACAAATGATCTCCTCCAGGTTTTGCGGGATGTGATGAACGGGACTGATCCAGCTCTCGAATGGGAAGAACAGTGCTGTGCTGGAGTGGTAGTTGCGGCAAAAGGCTATCCTGCTTCATACAATAAGGGCATTCCGTTAACTGAAATGCAGCTGAATGGAGATGGGTTTGTTGTTCATGCGGGAACAAAGAAGGCAGACTCAGGTCTTGTTTCCGATGGTGGAAGAGTTCTATTGGTAGGTGCAAAAGGATCAAGTCTATCAAGGGCAGTAGAAGTTTCATATAATTGTTTGGGTTCTCTTGCATTATCAAATGAATTTTTTTACCGGAGAGATATCGGCAAAAAGTAAATAATATGAATGTGCCCAAGACGATATATAAGCTCTTGGGCTGCATTTTTCCTCGTCCCCTTTCCTCACTGTCACAAAAATTTCATTTTAATATACAAAAACTTTACAGTGCTAAAGCGAAAAATATGTTAAGATAGAAAAAATTACACATTGGAGCGTTGCTATATGCTACAAAATGGATACTACTGGAGAAACCGTGAACTAAGAGAACATGTTGCTGTTCTAGATGGAAAAGTGGCACCAACAATTCTTTTAAAGAACGGAACATATTTAAACACATATACGAAGCAATGGTTACGTGCGAACATCTGGATTTTAAATGACCGCATCGTGTATGTAGGGGATAAACTTCCTGAAAATACTAAAACTACCGAAGTAATAGACTGTGAGGGCTTATTTCTTGTGCCTGGGTACATGGAACCGCATGCACATCCATTCCAGCTGTATAATCCCGAATCACTTGCGATGCATGCTGCAAAATATGGAACAACTACATTGATAAATGATAACTTAATGTGGAATTTTTTATTAGATAAAAAGAAAGCGTTTTCGCTGTTGGAGGAGTTCAATAGATTTCCTGTTTCAATGTATTGGTGGGCAAGATTTGATTCCCAAACAGCACTGCAGGATGAGGGAGAACTTTTCAGTACTGAAAATGTGCTATCCTGGTTGGATCATGAATCAGTAGTTCAAGGCGGAGAGCTGACATCATGGCCGAGTCTGCTCGCAGGCGATGACCGTCTGTTGTATTGGATTCAAGAGGCTAGAAGGTTAGGCAAACCGATTGAAGGACATTTACCGGGTGCTTCTGAAAAGACATTAACGAAACTAAAATTGCTGGGTATATCAGCAGAACATGAAGCAATGACAGGCCAGGAAGTTATCAAACGGTTACAGCTTGGCTATCAGGTCGGTCTGCGATATTCATCTATCCGCCCTGACCTGCCAAGTCTAATAGATGAAATTCTTGCAGAGAACCTGCAGACCTTCGATAATATTACCATGACAACTGATGGAGCAACACCATCATTCTATGAAAATGGGGTGATGAATGTTTGTATTGAGATCGCCATTGAAAAAGGTGTCCCAATTGCAGACGCATATCGTATGGCATCCTTTAATGTTGCTAGACATTATGGACTGCACGAGGAACTAGGAAGTATTGCACCGGGCAGAATTGCAAACATTAACTTTATCAGACAAAAGGAAAACCCAAACCCAGTCAGTGTTCTGGCCAAGGGAGAATGGATTGTAAAAGATAATGAGGAACAGCACACAACGCTTAAAATTAACTGGGGAAAATATGATATAGAACCACTTACTTTCGACTGGGATCTGAACATGGAGGATCTGCAATTTTCTGTTCCGATCGGTCTTGAGATGATAAATGAAGTAATTATAAATCCATATCCAATTGAAACAGATGTAACGCTTGATTTAATACCCAATAAATATGATGACGCATTTCTATTATTAGTAGATAGAAATGGAAAATGGCGTGTAAACACTGCGATTAAAGGATTTACAAATCAGTTGGGTGCCTTGGCAAGCTCATTCTCTACAACAGGTGATCTGGTTTTTATCGGTAAAAGTAAACCTGATATGCTGATTGCCTGGGAACGTATGAAGGAACTTGGTGGAGGTATTGTATTGGTTCATGAAGGTGAAATTATTTTTGAATTACCACTTAAATTGTCAGGAAGTATGTTTGCTGGAGACATGAAAGAATTGATGGAAAAAGAAAAACAGCTTAAAAGCTTGCTGAAAGAATTTGGCTATCATTTTACTGACCCAATATATTCCATATTATTCCTGTCTGCAACCCACCTTCCATATATTCGGATTACGCAACAAGGAATTATGGACGTTAAGAAACGTGAAGTACTCTTTCCAGCTAACATGCGATAGCGTATAATGGAAAAAAGATAAAATTTATAAGTTGAAAGAGGTGGGGGTTTGAAGAAATTATTTTATTTCCTGTTATTAATAATGGTTGTATTACTTGCAGCTTGCTCAGACGATAAGCAGGAAGCTGAGGACAATGAAACTAAGGAAAATGCAGTGGAAGAAAAAGATCAAGTGCAAGCTCCTGAGGACAGTGAGAAGGCAAATACATTCCCATTAACAGGTATTAAAACAGACCAAAAAGTTAATGATCGAATTGTTAGTGTCATGGTAAATAACCATACAAAAGCAAGACCGCAATCTGGACTTTCGAAAGCGGACCTTGTTTTCGAATTTCTGGCGGAAGGGCAAATCACGCGCTTTCTGGCTATGTTTCAGAGCGAGAAACCAGATGTTGTTGGACCAGTAAGAAGTGCTCGCGAGTACTATTTTGAAATAGCAGACAGGTATGATGCGTTATATATTTATCATGGAGCAGCAAACTTTATAAATGATATGGTTAAGAATCGCGGTATTGAACACTTGAATGGGTCCATCTATGATAACGATGGCCACTTATTTAAACGTGAAGCTTTCCGCAATGCACCACATAACTCATACTTACAATTTGGAGCAGTATATGATGTAGCATCTCAAAAGGGATATGAAGTAACACATTCTTATGAGCCACTGCCATTTTTATCAGAAGATGAAGCAAAAAGCATCTCAGGCGATGCAGCAAACCATGTCGAAATCATGTATTCTGACAACAGCCCGATGGAAATTGTCGAATATGAATATGACGAAACAAGTGAAAAATATACACGATACAGCGATCAGGAAAAAACAGTCGAATTGAACTCTGAAGAACCGATACAGGTAGACAATATATTTATTGTTGAGACGTATCATGAAGTAATTGATAGTGCAGGTCGACGTGAAATTAATATAACTTCAGGAGGCAATGGATACCTGATTCAAAAAGGAAAGGTTCAGCAAGTCAAATGGGAGAATCGTGACGGGCGAATAATCCCTGTAAAGGATGGGAAGCCAGTTAAATTTGTACCTGGTAAAACATGGGTCAATGTTGTGCCGTCAAGTCCGGGAATTGGGCAATCTGTAAATATTTCGAATTAGTATGAACCAGGGGGTTTCGTTGTGCAAATTGATAAACTACGCGGAAAACAGTTAGATCAAATGTTTGATGCTATTCTGTCACTCAAAGATCGTGAGGAATGCTATAAATTTTTTGATGATATTGCAACAATGTCAGAAATACACTCTATTGCCCAGCGATTGCAAGTTGCAAAAATGTTAACAGAAGGTCACACATACAATGTTATCGAAAATGAAACGAATGCCTCAACCGCCACTATATCACGTGTCCGGCGATGTATTAACTTTGGCAGTGATGGCTATCAGCTCGTTTTGGATCGCATTATGGACGAGGAAGAATAAAACAATGTCGCTATCTCATTGAGGTAGCGTCATTTTTCTCTAAAAGATTGTGCAATTGATATAAACTTCGACACAGACTGTGGTTAACCGATTCGTAGTATTTAGTGTGGCTCTTTGACCACGCACTGGAATATACTCGCGCGCAGAGGGCTCACCACGAGCCACCGACGCATAGGACGTGCTAGTGCAGATATTGCCACAGGACGTGGCGTACTTAGTCTGCCTCGATCGCGAGTATCGCCGCTCCCTGTGGGGTCTCTTAGGATTGCTGTCCCACAGGAGTCTCGCATATTCCAGCTGCTGGTTTAAAGGGAATATTATGAAAGTGTATTTTGCTTTCTTGGAACCCTTTATGCTTAGGATTTAAACTAAATAGTGAAATCCTTAGTTGCATTTATGCAGTAAGAAAGTAGTTATGCTTTATAACTGTGCACAAAAACCAGCGGAGGAAATACATGGAGACTCCTGCGGGAAAAGCAACAGCTGAAGATCCCGCAGGAAGTGGTTTTTGCTTCCGAGGAAGCTGAAGCGTTGCTCGCGGAAAGCGGAATGTATTTCTGAAGCGGTGTGATAGCACTCAAGTATTTTTCCGCATTACTTAGGAGCAATCTTCTCAAAGCAAGATTCCCCATTATTAGCCACCTTCTTAAAAAACTCTAAAAACATTAAACTTTATCCTAATTTCCCTGCCTGATTTTTGGTATACTTTAAGAATGAAATAATATAACGCTGAATGAACTGATCCAATTTTTGAAAATGGAGGATAAACGTTGAATCATATATTGAACGAATGGAAGCACTTATTTAAACTGGATCCTGCTAAAGAGATATCGGATGAGCACATTGACATGATTTGTGAGTCAGGGACTGATGCGGTTATTGTTGGTGGAACTGACAGTGTCACATTGGATGGTGTGCTGGATTTACTCTCACGAATTCGCCGTCATACAGTTCCATGTGCACTGGAAATATCCAATATGGATGCTGTTACACCGGGATTCGATTTTTACTTCATTCCAATGGTTGTCAACAGTACCGAGAAAAAATGGATGATGGATATACAGCATCAAGCAATCAAAGAGTATAAGGATATTATGGACTGGAATGAAATGTTTGTTGAAGGCTATTGTATTTTAAATCAGGAAGCCAAAGCTTTTTCGAAAACAAACTGCGAAATGCCGGATGAAGATGATGTGACAGCATATGCATACATGGCTGAGCGTGTCTTCCATTTGCCAATCTTTTATATGGAATACAGCGGCACATATGGTGACCCGTCACTTGTGAAAAAAGTGAAGGAACAATTGAGTAACACAAAGCTCTTTTACGGTGGAGGCATTGAAAACAGCTTCCAAGCGCGTGAAATGAAAGAACATGCAGATACAATAATAGTGGGAAACAGTATTTATACAGACATAAAAAAAGCATTAAAAACTGTTAAAGCAGTTAACGATATGGATTAAGGTGGTGTCATTGTGAGTCAAATGATGGGTGACTTACTAAGTGGATTAAACAAGGAACAGCAACAGGCAGTTAAACATACAGACGGACCATTACTAATTATGGCAGGAGCGGGAAGTGGCAAAACACGAGTGCTTACACACCGTATAGCCTATTTGCTTCGTGAAAAAGAAGTTTCGCCAAAAAGTGTCCTGGCGATCACATTTACAAATAAAGCAGCACGTGAAATGAAGGACCGTGTACATAAACTTGTTGGAATGGGGAGCGGCCAAATTTGGGTGTCAACCTTCCACTCGATGTGTGTGCGAATTTTACGAAGAGATATTGATCGAATTGGCTATAGCAAAAATTTTACAATTCTTGATAGCAGCGATCAATTATCAGTTATCAAACAAACATTAAAAGATCTTAATATTGATCCGAAAAAGTTCGAGCCGCGTGCTATGCTTGGAGCTATTAGTACAGCAAAAAATGAATTAATAACACCTGAGGAATACAGCAAAAATGTCGGTGACTTTTTCGAGCGGCAAGTCTCACAGGTATACGACAGATATCAGAAAACCCTGCAAAAAAACCAATCACTCGATTTTGATGATTTGATAATGCAGACAATCCACTTGTTCAAAAGGATTCCGGAAGTATTGGAATATTACCAGCGCAGGTTTCAGTATATTCATGTGGATGAGTATCAGGATACAAATCATGCCCAATACTATTTAGTACAGCAGCTGGCAAACCGTTTTCAGAATCTATGTGTTGTTGGTGATTCTGATCAATCCATTTATGGCTGGCGTGGAGCTGACATTGCAAATATCCTGTCCTTTGAAAAAGATTATCCTTCAGCAAGAACCGTTTTCCTTGAACAAAATTACCGTTCGACTAAATCGATTCTTTCTGCAGCGAATAAAGTGATTGAGCATAATTCAGGACGAAAGCCGAAGAACCTCTGGACTGAAAATGCAGAGGGAAAGAACATCCATTATTTTCAAGGTGCAACCGAACAAGAGGAAGCATTGTTTATAACGGATAAAATTCAGGAGTTAATACGTGAGGAAGGCTATTCAGCGAATGATATATCCATATTATACCGAACAAATGCCCAATCACGTGCTGTTGAGGATACTTTTATGAAGTCGAATATTGCCTATCAAATGGTGGGCGGAACAAAGTTCTATGATCGGAAAGAAATTAAGGATATGGTCGCCTACTTGAGGCTAATTACAAATCCTGATGATGATTTGAGCTTTGAACGTGTTGTTAATGCACCAAAACGTGGTATTGGAAAAACTTCAGTAGAAAGATTGCGTGCCTATTCCGCGCAGCATGATATATCATTTTATCAGGCAGTAAAAGAGGTTGATTTTACCGGTGTACCTAAAAAGGCTGCAAACGCGTTAGCTGAATTTGGTAATTTAATTAAAACGCTCACCCAGCAACAGGAGTTTTTAACGGCGACAGATATGGTTGAAGCAATTTTACAACGTACAGGTTATGAACAGGTGCTGAAAAATGAACGAACAATAGAATCACAAAGCCGTATCGAAAACCTCGAAGAATTCAAAACAGTAACACAGGACTTCGAGAAGGTAAGTGAAGATAAAACACTTGTTGCATTTTTGACTGACTTGGCCTTGATTGCTGACTTAGATCGTGTTGATGATGACGAGGACTCCGAAAATGAAGAAAAAATTACTATGATGACATTGCATGCTGCCAAAGGACTGGAATTTCCTGTCGTCTTTTTAATTGGCCTGGAAGAGAATGTGTTTCCACACAGCAGGTCGATGTTTGATAATGAAGAAATGGAAGAAGAGCGACGTTTAGCATACGTTGGAATTACACGAGCTGAACAGCAGCTGTACTTAACACATGCTAAAATGCGTACCCTGTACGGTCGAACAAATATGAATCCAATTAGCCGATTCATCAATGAAATTCCGGAAGAACTCGTCGACGGTATTGAGCAGGCACGTGCTACTATGTATGGTTCTATTTCTAAAACACCAGATAAACCATCACCTGTAAAAAAACGACGTGCCGAAAAAATGCAGAGCACAACTGGTGCCGAGAGTGAATCATGGGGACCAGGTGACAAAGCAAAACACAATAAGTGGGGAGTTGGCACTGTTGTTAAGGTGCAGGGTGAAGGAGAAGCAATGGAAATGGATATCGCCTTTCCAGCGCCAACAGGAATTAAACGTGTGTTAGCCAAATTTGCTCCAATTACGAAAGAATAGGAGGTGCTTGGGCAATGGATAAACCACAAGCACAACAGAGAATTAATGAGCTGACAGAAGTACTGCATCAATATAATCATGAATACCATGTACTTGATAATCCAAGTGTTCCTGATGCAGAATATGACCAAAAAATGCAGGAGCTGCGTAACTTAGAGGAAGAATTTCCTGAACTAACGTCACCTGAATCACCTTCACAGCGTGTTGGCGGTGAACCGTTGGATGCTTTTCAAAAGGTACAGCATAATGTGCCAATGCTGAGCCTGGGTAATGCCTTTAATGCGACTGATCTGCGTGATTTCGCCCGACGTGCCAGTCAAGTAACGGATGAAGCTATAGCATATGTTTGTGAGCTTAAAATAGATGGTCTTGCCATTTCATTATTATATGAAGATGGCAGGTTTGTTCGTGGTGCTACTCGCGGTGATGGAACAATTGGTGAGGATATTACAAGTAACCTTAAAACAATAGGCAGTATCCCGCTTAAGATTAAAGAAAAAGAAACAATCGAAGTACGTGGCGAAGCATTTATGCCACATAAATCATTCATTGCATTAAATAACGAACGCGAAGAAAAAGAAGAGGAACCATTTGCCAACCCAAGGAATGCTGCAGCAGGTTCACTGCGGCAACTTGACCCAAAGATTGCAGCAAAAAGGAATCTGGATATATTTTTATATGGTGTCGGAGAGTGGGATGCAGGTACATTGGAATCCCATAGTGAACGGCTTGATTACTTAAAGAAGCTTGGATTTAAAACAAATCCGGAATGGAAAAAGTGCGAAACCATCGATGAAGTTATTGAATATGTAGAGCATTGGGAAAATGAGCGGCCAACTTTAAATTATGAAATTGATGGTATCGTGATAAAAGTTGATAATCTGACACAGCAAGAGGAACTTGGGTTTACAGCAAAAAGTCCACGCTGGGCAATTGCATATAAATTTCCTGCAGAAGAGGTAGTAACGACCCTTCATGAGATTGAATTAAGTGTTGGACGCACCGGTGTGATCACTCCTACAGCAATATTGGAACCAGTTAAAGTAGCTGGAACAACCGTGAAGCGGGCATCTTTACATAACGAAGACCTTATTCGTGAAAAAGATGTCCGACTAGGTGACAAGGTTGTTATTAAAAAAGCAGGCGATATTATTCCGGAAGTTATTCGTGCTGTAACAGATAATCGAACAGGTCATGAACAGGAATTCTTTATGCCTGATGAATGTCCAGCATGTGGCAGCGAACTTGTACGGTTGGAAGAAGAAGTTGCATTACGCTGTATTAATCCTAACTGCCCTGCACAGTTAAAAGAAGGGCTAATTCACTTCGTCTCCCGAAATGCGATGAACATAGATGGCCTTGGGGAAAAGGTAATCATTCAACTATTTCAGGAAGAATTGATCCAGACGATAGCTGATCTTTACCGTTTGGAGCGGGCTGACCTGCTGGAATTGGAACGGATGGGCGAGAAATCAGTTGATAATTTATTAAAAGCAATTGAGGCATCCAAGGCTAATTCACTGGAACGTTTGCTTTTTGGCCTCGGAATTCGTTTCGTTGGTTCAAAAGCAGCAAAAACACTTGCAGCCCATTTTGAAACGATGGAAGCCTTACAACAGGCAACGTTTGATGATATCATTGAAATTAATGAAATGGGCGAAGTGATGGCTGACTCGATTGTCCGTTATTTTGCCGAGGAAGAAGTCAATGATCTCCTTCGTGAATTAAATACGCTGGGCGTAAATATGAAATACACAGGACCGAAAAAACAGGATATCGTTGAGGATACACCTTTTTCTGGGAAAACGGTGGTCCTTACGGGGAAAATGAAACTATTCACACGATCAGATGCAAAAAGTGCTATTGAACAACTTGGCGGGTCTGTCACTGGTAGTGTAAGTAAAAAAACAGACATTGTTATAGCAGGGGAAGATGCCGGATCGAAATTAGAAAAAGCACAAAAGCTCGATATCTCGGTCTGGAACGAACAACAACTTAAAGATGTCTTAGATGGTTAAGGGAGTGGAACGTTGTGAAAAAAATTATTGTTTGGTTGTTAGGCGCACTATTGTTCTTAACGAGCTGTAGCCCAAGCATCAATGATGATGAGGTTGTCAAACAAGAGGATGAACCAGAACAAAATACATCAATCGTCTCAAGCAACCAATTCTCTAAAGAGGATTACCGAACAATACTTCCATATCGACCAAGCGCATCCCGTGGAGTTATCGTCAACCAAATGGGTAACAGGTTGGATATAGATGAAATGGAACATGGTTTAAGACGACTTTCTAAAGAATATTATGACCCGGAAAAGTACTTTTTTGAAGAAGGTCAGTATTTAGAAAAGGATATGATGTACAACTGGCTTGAGCGAGAAATGACAGAACAACAGTTAGCGGCCACAATTAAAAACTACAAAGAAAGTTTTCCGAATGCACCTAAGAGTAAGATCGAAGAAATCAGACATGAGAATACTTTGGCACTTAACCCAACAATTAAAGATGACGAATCAGTAAAACAACAAAAAGACAATCCAAAATATCTAACCCATATTCTGGAGCAGAACTTTCTGAAAAAAAATGAAGATAATTCTGTTGAACTAGTAGGGATGTCCATTGGAATAGCAATGAAATCGGAGTATACATTTCAAACAAAACCTGGCGGGCCCAGTTATCGTCATGAAATCCCAAAATCAACGATGCTTAAAAAAGGAAAAAAGATTGCACAAACTGTTCTTGAGAGAATCCGCAAAATGGAGGGCCTAAGTGAAATCCCTATTCTTATCACCTTGTACAGAGAAGAAGATCAAGGATCACCTGTACCTGGGAGCTTTGTTGCAAAGACAGGCGTAAAAGGTAGTGACATGTCGATAGGGGAATGGGAAACAGTAAATGAAGAAAATATCCTTTTCCCTTCAGATGAAGGTAAAGAAAAATATTATGATCAGCAACAATTAGTACAAGACTTTGGCAGTAGGATAGAAGAATACTTTCCGAACTATGTTGGTGTTATCGGTGAAGGTTTCTACATTAATGAAGAACTGAAGAAATTAACACTGGAAATTCCACTTGAGTTTTACGGAAAAGGTGAAGTTATTGGCTTTACACAGTATACGTATCAGTTAATTACAGAAATGTTTTCGAACTATTATGATCTTGAGGTCAAAATAAAGTCAAACAGTAAAATGGAAAGCATTATATATCGGAGTGCAGGAGCAGAAAAACCAAAAGTTCACATTTTCGATAAATAGACTAGATTCATTGAAGTGTTTGGGTGATTCGGTTAAAATAAGGGATGGGAATGCTCCATCCCTTATTTTATATAAATTGTGAAAACGTAATCATGGAGTGAATGCAGAATCTTAAGGAGGTTTTTTCATGGTAGTACCGTACAAGCATGAACCTTTTACAGACTTTACCGTAGAAGAAAATAGAAGTGCAATGCTTGAAGCACTTAAAAAGGTTGAAGCTGATCTTGGTAAAGAATACCCACTCATTATTGGTGGGGAACGCATTACAACTGATGATAAGATTAAATCGGTTAATCCTGCAAAAAAAGATGAAGTTGTGGGCTATGTCTCAAAAGCTAATCAGGAATTAGCTGAACAGGCAATGAAAGTTGCTGATACAACATTTGAAACGTGGAGAAAGTCAGATCCAAAATTTCGTGCGGATATTCTTTTTCGTTCGGCAGCAATTGTTAGACGACGTAAGCATGAATTTACTGCACACTTAGTAAAAGAGGGCGGAAAGCCATGGAAAGAAGCGGATGCTGATACGGCAGAAGCAATTGATTTCATGGAATATTACGGCCGTCAAATGCTTAAATTTAAAGATGGTGTTGAAATTAATAGTCGCCCAATCGAGTATAACCAATATAATTATATCCCATTAGGCGTTGGTGTGGTTATTTCACCATGGAATTTCCTTTTCGCAATTATGGCAGGTACAACTGTAGCTTCAATGGTTTCAGGTAACACTGTATTACTTAAACCAGCTAGCACAACCCCTGTCATTGCATATAAATTGATGGAAGTACTTGAAGAAGCTGGGATGCCTGCAGGTGTAATCAACTATATTCCTGGACCGGGAAGTGAAGTTGGTGACTATCTTGTAGATCATCCACGAACACGTTTCATAAGCTTCACTGGCTCTCGTGATGTCGGTACCCGTATTTTTGAACGTGCTGCAAAAGTACAGCCAGGACAAAAATGGCTTAAGCGTACCATCATCGAAATGGGTGGTAAGGATACAATCGTTGTCGATAATGAAGCAGATCTTGAACTCGCTGCACAATCGATAGTTCAATCAGCATTTGGCTTCTCAGGCCAAAAATGTTCAGCATGTTCACGTGCTGTAATACATGAAGATGTATATGATCAGGTGAAAGATCGCGTAGCAGCATTAACAAAAGAAAAGTCTGTTGGTGATCCACATGATAACTCACATTTTATGGGGCCAGTTATTGACCAGGGTGCATATGATAAAATTATGAGTTATGTTGAGATTGGTAAAAAAGAAGGTAAACTCCTTGCTGGTGGAGATGGTGATGATAGCAAGGGCTGGTTCGTAAATCCAACTGTATTTGCTGATCTTGACCCAGATGCACGTATTATGCAGGAGGAAATCTTTGGACCTGTTGTTGGATTAACAAAAGCAAAAGATTTCGATCATGCAATCGAGATTGCCAATAACACTGAATACGGTCTGACTGGTGCGGTAATCACCAACAACCGTGTTCACCAGGAGAAGGCACGTGAAGACTTCCATGTCGGAAATCTTTACTTCAACCGTGGCTGTACAGCTGCAATTGTTGGTTATCAGCCATTTGGCGGCTTCAACATGTCAGGTACAGACTCAAAAGCAGGTGGTCCGGACTACCTAATTCATCATATGCAAGGTAAAACAACATCAGAAATGTTCTAAGTAATTAGACTTACAAATTTCGACAAGGCCCTTTTTTGCGCTTAAATGTGCAAAAAAGGGCTTTTTATATCAAACTTTCCTCATTTCAGGAAAGTTAGCAAGTTTTTTAGGTGTTTATCGCTATATAAACCCCTCAACTTTCCCAATATGAATTATTTGAAAATATGTTATTATAGAAATATAGAAACGTTAAATAATATTTGTTTAAAATCAGCTAGTGAGGTGGGTATAAAGATGGAAATAGGTCCATATATCAAATTACACCGCATTAAACAGGAAATGACTCAAGCAGAGCTAGCTGAGGGAATTGTCTCTTTTGCATATTTATCAAAAATAGAGAACCAAAAAACAGAGGCAAGCTCAAATGTTATTAGCCTCTTGTGTACCCGGCTTGGCATTCAGCTCAACAATGAAACAGACGAGACAATTAGGGAAAAGTGCCAGCAGTGGTATGAAATGCTATTTGAGGTTAACGACAAAGAGGAGATTATCAAAACATATAAAGAATTAAATAGTTTAATGTATGAACACCATTCAGACAGTCTAATAATGTTTGAGATTCACAAAATAAGGTATTTTCTAATCCTAGGCGAATATGAAAAAGCATTAACCCAGATTAATCGACTTGCTGATATGTCTGGAACCTTTGATAGTTTGCATCAGTTCTACTGGTATAAGTTTAAAGGGAACTACAGTACTGCTAAAACTGAATTTAACCAGGCAATGCGAATGTATAAGATTGCAGAAGAAAAATTGAATCAGCTTGAATTATCAGAAGAAAAAATTGCAGATCTACAATATACAATTGCCGTTACACACAGTAAGTTACATAACACACTTGAGGCAATTGAGTACTCTGATAAAGCTATTGATATCTTTCGAAAACAGTATAATTTTATCCGCTGTGCCCAATGCCATATTCTACTGGGTATCTCATACCGGAGAATTAGAATGTACGATAAATCGATAAAGAACCATAATTTAGCAAAACACTTGGGTGAGCTGAGTAAGAACAGGCAAATCATTCAGCTGACAAATCAGAATCTAGGTTATTTACACTCAACAAAGGGTGATAGAAAGCAGGCAATTCATTACTATGTAGAAGTACTAAACGACCCTGAAGTTGAACTAAATGCTAGATTGACCGCAGTTACATCATTAATTAAGGAATATTATTCGATTTATGACTTTGATAAAACAAAAGAAATGGTTGATAGAGGGATTGAAATGTTAGATAACATAAAGAATAAAGAAGCATTCAGAATTCATTACTATGTTATTAATTCCTACAACTATGTTATCAACCAGGATAATGAGAATTTTGAAATGCTAGTAATTAATGAGTTTATTCCGTATTTACAAAAGCATAAAGATTTTGCTAATTTAGTTGATTACGCAAAGATGCTTGGCAGGCATTTTGAGAAGTTAAATAAGTATAAGGATTCTGTTAAATATTATAAATTAGCAAATGTCACCTATGAAGAATTGATTAATCTGTAAAGGAGGGGAGATAAATGAAAAAAGTAATTGCTACATTATCACTAGGTACACTTCTAGTAGCAGGCTTCCTATTCGCACAAGAGCCAGCAGAATTAGCATCAGACCTAGAGCCAAGTGTATTTTCAATCAGCCATGACTCAAGTCTCTTGTAAATTTTTGAAGAATTGCAAGTAATTTTTTTACCCTATTACTATATGATGAACTTGCCTGGAATAGTGTGGAAGCTATTTCAGGCCTTTTTTTGTTGAAAGAATTTGAACATATTTGCATAAGACAAGGAATATCATTAGAAAAACAAGACATCAACAGAATAACGCAAACATCAACAGAAAGGCGAAAGATAACAAAAAATCATCTCCTCATTCTAATAAATTCCGCATTATATAATCCCAACATATTCCAATTTATCCCTTTTTGCGTAATAAAATATAAAAATTGTAATCTGAAATCAGTAATTTTTTCATATTTTAAAATGCTCTATAAGTCCTATAGTAGCAATGCATGGAAAAGATAACACAATTATCTAAAGGTTTAGAATTAACCTAGCACTGTTGTAAAAAATATAATGGTGTGAAAGTATTATATTTGTGCTATTATTGAAATGTAGCATAATTAAAAAAATTCAGAAAGGGGAGTGCGCCAATGGATGAAATGGAATATGCTATTTCGGGTGCATCATGGCTTTGGTTATTTATACCTATGCCAATTTTAATTTTACTATCAATTATTACATTATTTACAGAAGGGGGGAAAAAGTAGATGGGTCTCGAAACACTGATTACGTTTATTGTTTATTTAATAGGTATGCTAGTTATTGGTATTGTAATGTACCGTATGACAAACGATTTATCTGACTATGTACTAGGCGGGCGTTCACTTGGACCTGGTGTCGCAGCATTAAGTGCGGGTGCCTCGGATATGAGTGGTTGGCTACTGCTTGGTTTGCCGGGTGCTGTTTATGCATCAGGAATGGGATCAGCGTGGATTGCAGTCGGGTTGGCGATTGGTGCTTACTTAAACTGGCAATTTGTGGCGAAACGTCTTCGAATTTATACAGAGGTTTCCAATGACTCTATTACAGTTCCAGACTTCTTAGAGAATCGCTTTAAAGACAAGTCTCACGTACTACGCGTTATCTCTGCTTTAGTCATTTTATTATTCTTCACTTTTTATACTTCATCAGGAATGGTGGCCGGAGCGAAACTATTTGAAGCATCATTTGGTTTATCTTATAACTCAGCTTTATGGATAGGTACACTAGTAGTTGTTTCATATACATTATTAGGTGGTTTCCTAGCTGTTACTTGGACTGACTTTATTCAAGGTATCTTGATGTTCTTAGCACTAATTCTGGTTCCGATTGTTGCCCTTAATGAAATGGGCGGCTGGAACGCTGCAGTAAATGCTGTAGGACAAATCAACCCTGACCATCTAACAATGGTTCAAGGTGTTGGTATAATGGCAATTATATCTTCGTTAGCTTGGGGACTTGGTTATTTTGGTCAACCACATATACTCGTCCGTTTTATGGCATTGCGTTCACATAAGGATGTTCCAAAAGCACGCTTTATCGGAACGACATGGATGATTCTTGGGCTTTATGGCGCAATATTTACAGGTTTTGTCGGATTGGCATTTATTCATACACAAGACGTTGGCGTTTTATCCCAATTTGGGATTAGTGTAATTACTGAAAATGGATTCCAAATGCTTGAGGATCCAGAGAAAATCTTTATTGCATTTTCTCAGATTTTATTCAACCCAATTATTGCGGGTATCTTATTAGCTGCGATACTTTCAGCTATTATGAGTACAATTGACTCGCAGCTGTTAGTATCATCATCTGCTGTTGCAGAAGATGTTTACAGAGCTCTTTTCCGTCGTGACGCTTCTGACAAAGAACTTGTATGGATTGGCAGATTTGCTACGCTTGGAATTGCTCTAATTGCAGCATTGATTGCTATGAACCCAGACAGTTCTGTACTCGAGCTTGTAAGTTATGCATGGGCTGGATTTGGTGCAGCATTCGGACCAACTGTCATCCTAGCACTATTCTGGAAAAGATTTACTCGAAACGGTGCATTAGCAGGTATTATTGTTGGTGCTGTTACAGTAGTTATTTGGGGTGAATTCCTAACAGCTGAAATGGCTGATATCTTTGGTCTTTATGAAATCGTTCCTGGTTTCATACTCAACTTAATTGTTGCAGTATTAATTAGTAAAGCAGGAAAGCCTTCACCAGAAATTGAAGCTGATTTTGATAAAGCTGAAGCAACACTAAACGAATAATTAATCTGTCAAAAGCCACTTTCCTCCTTAATGAGGGAAGTGGTTTTTCTGTTTAGTTGATTACACAAGGCTTTTTCTGCTATTATCAATAGTGTCTTTTAAAAAATTAAATCGATTAAATAATAAAAACTACCTTTTATGGAGGTGTCATTTATGGCAGATATTTCAAAGGATCAAGTAAAGCATGTTGCCCACTTAGCAAGACTTGCAGTTACAGAAGATGAGGCAGATCTGTTTACGGACCAGCTCAGCTCAATCATAGATTATGCTGAACAATTAAATGAACTGGATACAGAAGGTGTGGAGCCTACGACGCATGTTATGGATTTGAAAAATGTTCTTCGTAAGGACGAGCCTAAAGAATGGATATCAAAAGAGGATGCATTAAAGAATGCTCCTGATAAGCAGAATGGTTACTTTCGTGTACCATCGATTTTGGAGTAGGGAGGGAACAGCATGTCGTTATTTGACCATAGCATAAAAGAATTAGAAACAATGCTACATAATAAAGAAATTTCAGTAGAAGATCTGGTTGACACGTCGTATGATCGTATTAATGAGGTCGATGATCAGGTACAGGCCTTTTTGACATTGGACGAAGAGCATGCACGCAGTCAGGCAAAGCAATTGGATGCTGCCCCGGATGAAGCAGCACGTTTATTTGGTATCCCAAGTGGTATCAAGGATAATATTGTAACCAAAGGATTGCGTACCACTTGTGGAAGTCAATTTTTGAAAAACTTTGATGACCCGCTATACAATGCAAATGTTGTTGAAAAGCTGAATAACGAAAAGGCTGTAACAATCGGTAAGCTGAATATGGATGAATTTGCGATGGGTTCATCAAATGAAAATTCGAGTTACATGCCAACTCGTAACCCCTGGAACACTGAGCATGTTCCAGGTGGTTCAAGTGGTGGATCGGCAGCATCTGTAGCTGCAGGAGAAGTGTTGTTCTCTTTAGGTTCTGACACAGGTGGTTCAATCCGTCAGCCTGCCGCATTTTGTGGGGTTGTTGGATTAAAGCCAACATATGGAAGAGTATCTAGGTTCGGATTGGTGGCGTTTGCATCGTCTCTTGACCAAATCGGCCCAATTACACGAAACGTTGAAGATAATGCACGCGTACTGGAAGTTATTTCAGGACATGACAAGATGGATTCGACCAGTGCTGATATCGATGTTCCTGAATACACTGAGGCACTTACCGGCGATGTGAAGGGTCTCAAAATTGCTGTGCCAAAAGAATACCTTGCTGAAGGTGTCGAGCCTGAGGTGAAGGAATCTGTCATGAACGCATTGAAAGTATATGAATCCTTAGGTGCTGAGTGGGAAGAAGTATCATTACCACATTCTAAATATGCAGTTGCAACCTATTACTTAATAGCATCATCAGAAGCATCCGCAAACCTTGCACGCTTCGATGGTGTTCGATACGGTGTACGCTCGGAGAATGCTGATAATATGATTGATATGTTCAAATACTCCCGTAGTGAGGGTTTTGGAGAAGAAGTGAAACGCCGTATAATGCTTGGAACATTTGCATTAAGCTCAGGCTACTATGATGCATACTATAAAAAAGCACAAAAAGTCCGTACATTAATCAAAAATGATTTTGATAAAATTTTTGAAGACTATGATGTTGTTATTGGACCAACTACGCCAACACCTGCTTTTAAAATTGGTGAAAAAGTCGACGATCCATTAACAATGTACGCAAATGATATTCTTACTATACCAGTAAACCTTGCTGGTGTTCCCGGAATTTCTGTACCTTGTGGGTTCTCGGAAAAAGGACTTCCATTTGGCCTACAAATTATTGGAAAGCATTTTGATGAAAGTACCGTTTATCGTGCAGCACATGCATATGAACAAGCAACAGACCATCACACAAAACAACCTCAACTTGGAGGTGCAAAATAATGAATTTCGAAACGATTATCGGCCTAGAAGTACACGTTGAATTAAAAACAGATTCCAAAATTTTCAGTCCAAGTCCAAATGCATTTGGTGCAGAGCCTAATTCAAATGTTAATCCAATTGATCTTGGGTATCCAGGTGTTCTTCCGGTTTTAAATGAAGAAGTGGTGAATTTTGCTATGAAGGCTGCACTTGCACTTAATTGTGAAATTGCAACAGATACAAAATTTGACCGCAAGAACTATTTTTATCCGGACAATCCAAAAGCATATCAGATTTCCCAGTTTGATAAGCCAATCGGTGAAAACGGCTGGATCGAAATTGAAGTAAATGGGGAAAAGAAACGCATTGGTATTACCCGTCTTCATATTGAAGAGGATGCAGGTAAACTAAATCACCAGGATGACGGCTACTCATTGGTGGACTTTAATCGCCAAGGCACCCCATTAGTAGAGATTGTGTCTGAGCCAGATATGCAATCACCAGAAGAGGCGTATGCATACTTGGAAAAATTGAAAAACATTATTCAATATACCGGTGTTTCCGACTGTAAAATGGAAGAAGGATCACTTAGGTGTGATGCCAATTTATCGATCCGTCCAATAGGGCAGGAGGAATTCGGTACAAAATCAGAATTGAAAAACCTGAACTCCTTTAACTTTGTACAAAAAGGACTGGAATTTGAAGAAAAACGTCAGGAGAAGGTTCTCTTAGCTGGTGGTGAAATTTTACAGGAAACACGTCGTTATGATGAGAAATCAAAAGAAACCGTCTTAATGCGTGTTAAAGAAGGTTCGGATGATTATCGTTATTTTCCAGAGCCAGATCTTGTACCACTATATATTGATGTAGCTTGGAAAGAACGGATTCGAAAGGAGATTCCCGAGCTTCCAGGCGCGCGTAAAAAGCGCTATATAGATGAGCTTGGATTACCGGAATACGATGCTGAAGTGCTGACCAATTCCAAGGAAATGTCCGATTTCTTTCAGGTAACAGTGGATCATAATGCAGATGTTAAACAAGCATCAAATTGGCTGATGGGCGAAGTGTCGGGATATATGAATAAACACGCAAAAGAATTAAATGAACTTGCCTTAACACCAGAATCGTTAGCTAAAATGATTGAACTCATAGAAGATGGAACGATTTCCTCTAAAATCGCCAAGAAAGTTTTCGCTGAATTAGTTGAAAATGGTGGCGACCCGGAAAAGATTGTAAAAGAGAAAGGTCTTGTACAAATTTCCGATGAAGGTCAGTTAACCGAGATCATCACGAAAATTCTCGATGAAAATGAACAGTCAATTATCGACTACAAGAGCGGTAAAGAACGTGCGAAGGGCTTCCTTGTCGGACAGGTAATGAAGGCTACTAAAGGACAGGCAAATCCGCCTATGGTCAACAAGATTCTAGCAGCCGAATTGGATAAAAGATAATACGATTTGCATATAGACTACTGTCAAATGGGTGACAGTAGTCTATAATATTTCGTTAAACCCCTTTTCAAAATGGCTAAAAAGGGCTATGATAAATGTTGATGTATTTTAAAAATGTACTCATAAATATAGATTAGTTTTGGAACAGCAGGGGGGAGGGATCCACAATGAAGACAGCCCGGATCATTTATAATCCAACATCAGGTCGTGAAGCATTTAAAAAGGAATTAGCGCCAGTATTAGAACGCTTTGAAGTTGCTGGCTATGAAACATCCACACACGCTACAACTAGTGAGGGTGATGCTATAAATGCAGCAAGAACTGCCATAGAACGAGGCTATGACTTAATTGTAGCTGCAGGCGGTGACGGTACCATAAATGAAGTCATAAATGGAATGGCAGAACAGGAATACCGCCCAAAGCTTGGAATTATTCCGATGGGGACGACAAATGACTTTGCCAGGGCATTGTGTATCCCTCGTGATATCAAAAAAGCAGTTGACGTTATCTTGAACGATCAATCCATGCTGCTGGACATTGGACGTGTAAACGATCAATACTTCATGAATATTGCAGGTGGCGGTAAGCTTACTGAATTAACCTATGAGGTTCCAAGCAAATTAAAAACGATGCTCGGTCAGATGGCCTATTATATGAAGGGAATCGAGATGCTTCCTTCTTTGAAGCCGATACGGGCAAAAATAGAATATGATGGAAATGTTATTGACGAAGAAATTATGCTTTTTCTAATTTCCAACTCCAATTCGGTTGCTGGCTTCGAAAAGCTCGCCCCAGATGCCAAGCTTGATGATGGCTATTTTGACTTGCTGATTTTAAAAAAGGCGAACTTGGCGGAGTTTATTCGGATAGCCAGCCTGGCACTGCGCGGTGCACACCTTGAGGACAGCCATGTAATTTACGTGAAGGCAAAAGAAGTAAAAGTCGATACGGATGAAAAAATGCAGTTAAATATAGACGGTGAATTTGGCGGAATGCTGCCAGGGGAATTTAAGAATCTCCAACAGCATATTGAGTTTTTTGTACCGGATAAATTTGTAGAATCACAGACTGAGCAAAAAAGGTTAGACCCTTGATGTCCTATGAAGACGTCAAGGGTTTTATAATGTAAAAGTTCAATCAGGATATGATAAGATAATAACCACAGACAAGAACGTAAAGGAAGAGGTACCAATGGCTAAACAAAATGCTCCAGTGGAAAAGAATGAAACAATTACACTTAACTTCGAGGATCTCACCCATGAAGGGAATGGTGTCGGAAAAATTAATGGCTATCCATTGTTTGTTCCGCAGGCCCTACCAGGAGAAGAAGGGAAAGTAAAAGTTGTTAAGGCAAATAAAAATTTTGGTTTTGGAAAATTACTTGAACTGACAAAAGAGAGTCCAGAACGGATCGAACCTGTCTGCCATGTCCATTGTAATGGCTGCGGTCTCCAGCATATGAGCTATTCGCTGCAGCTTGAGATGAAACACAATCAAGTGAAAAATACGATGAAAAAAATTGCGCATCTTGAACATGTCCCAGTAAAACCAATTATCGGCATGGATGATCCATTACACTATCGGAACAAAGTTCAAATTCCAGTTGGCGAAAAAAACGGTGAACTCATAACTGGATTTTACCAAAAACGCAGTCACCATATCATCGAAAACACGGAAACATGTGTGACGCATAACGAAGTGATAAATGACGTTGTGAAGACTGTAAGAGACATTGCAAATAGACTTGGCATCCAAGCTTATAACGAGCAAGAGCATAAAGGAGCTCTTCGCCATATCATGGTCCGTACAGGTGAGGAAACGAAGGATATTATGGTCGTACTTGTAACGCGGACGGATAAGTTACCACATCAGGATGAGTTGGTGGAGGAGCTTACCAGTGAGTTTCCTCATATAAAATCTGTCGTTCATAATGTTAATCATAAAAGGACCAATGTCATCATGGGGGATAAATCAAAAGTAATCTGGGGCGATGAATATATTCACGATAAAATTGGTGAAATCACATTTGCCATCTCAGCAAAATCATTTTACCAAGTAAACCCATCTCAAACCAAGAAACTCTATGATATGGCACTGGAATATGCTGATATTGGAACGAAGGATACTGTGATCGATGCTTATTGCGGTATCGGAACCATCTCGTTATTTATGGCCCAAAAAGCGAGAAAGGTATATGGTGTCGAAGTTGTGCCAGAAGCAATCAGCGATGCCAAAAAGAATGCTAAGCTTAACGGAATTACCAACGCAGAATTCTACGTTGGTGAAGCAGAAAAAGTCATGCCATGGTGGAAAATGCAAGGGTTAAACCCGGATGTTATCGTAGTGGACCCACCACGAAAAGGCTGTGATGAAGAGCTTCTTAAAGCAATGACTGAAATGAAACCAAAGCGAATTGTGTATGTATCCTGTAACCCATCAACATTAGCGCGGGATTTACGTGTGCTGGAGGATAGAGGATATGCAACACAAGAGGTACAGCCAGTTGATATGTTTCCACAGACAGGGCATGTGGAGTGTGTGACAGTGCTGGAACAGAGAATATAAACATTTGGCTGTAAAAATTAATAATTGCTAGCCCGATCCCAATTTCGTAGTAATATTTATATGCGAATTCGGGTCTTTTTGTGGCCAGACCATTATTATATCAGTATTTTATTTAATTTCCTTTTCTTGCTATTTTATAAACGATAATTTTTTTAATCAAGAAAAGTGTTAAAATAGGGATTTGGAAAACTCTATTTTATCTCCAAAGGAAGAATTAAGCTGGAGATCCGGGAGAGTTTATTTCGGTGTACAGCGAATGTCTAGTTGAAATTAACACTTCAAATCGGTTTGATATAAAGTGCTTAAGCATGATATAAGTATAAAAGAACAAGAACTTTTTTGCTTTTATAATTTAAGATTAGGGGTTTGACCTAGTATTCTATAGTGAGAGGATTTGAATTAAGATATGGTAGATAACTTTTGGCGTGATTTACCACGACCGTTTTTTATATTGGCACCAATGGAAGATGTAACGGATGTTGTTTTTCGCCATGTAGTAAGCGAGGCAGCCAGACCTGATGTGTTTTTTACAGAGTTTACAAATACAGATAGTTATTGTCACCCTGAGGGGATCCAGAGTGTGCGTGGGCGTTTGACTTTTACAGAGGATGAACAACCCATTGTAGCCCATATATGGGGAGATAAGCCTGAATATTTTCGGCAAATGAGTATTGGTATGGCGGAACAAGGATTTAAGGGTTTAGATATCAATATGGGATGCCCTGTGCATAATGTGGCACAGAAAGGGAAGGGATGTGGCCTGATCCGTCGTCCAGAAGTTGCTGCAGATATCATACAAGCAGCAAAAGCGGGTGGATTGCCCGTAAGTGTGAAGACAAGACTTGGATACACTGATGTAGACGAATGGCGCGACTGGCTAACAAACATATTGAAACAAGACATTGTTAATCTCTCTATTCATCTGCGTACAAAAAAGGAAATGAGTAATGTTGATGCACATTGGGAACTAATCCCGGAGATTAAGAAACTTCGTGACGAGGTGGCACCGGATACACTTTTGACGATTAATGGGGATATTCCTGACCGTCAAACAGGCTTGAAGCTTGCTCATCAATACGATGTCGATGGGGTAATGATTGGGCGTGGTATTTTTAAAAATCCATTTGCTTTTGAGAAACAGCCAAAAGACCATAGTAGTGAGGAATTACTCGACCTCTTAAGGTTGCATCTGGATTTTCATGATAAATATTCAAAATTAGAACCACGGCAGATCAAGCCTCTTCGTCGATTTTTCAAGGTATATGTCCGTGGGATTCCAGGGGCTGGTGAGTTAAGAAACCAATTAATGAGTACAGAGTCAACAGATGAAGTGCGTGCATTGCTCGATAACTTTGAACGAAAGAATGCTGAGACGACGGGAACTTAAGAGTGATAAAAAACTCACTGTAGGATTAGTACTATAATGAGCCTATAGGAAGCTTATGGAAATGGACTCGAATCTTAGAATGGTTAGTATATGGAACGTATTTTAACGAAAGGGTTATCAAAAGCGGTGGAGTATTAAAAAGTAAAAAAATCATTTTTAAATACAGGCTGAAAAACATTGAAACTTGGTGTCAGGGGATATATCCTTTTCAAAACAATATTCTGGGACGATGAACTCGTCCCTCTTGTCCTTATAGTTCATTTCATAGTAAAGAGGTGATTTGATTGAAGTTATTTATTGATATATTACTTTTAATTGTTATTGGGTACTATAGCTACAAATTTATTCAAGTCATGATAAAAATGAGGCAAGATATTATTTTACCTACAACCAATGAAGAGATTACGTCCATTAGAAAATACCCTCAAAAAGTAGTGAATTTCCCGATATATTCTAAACAAAAGATAGGAATCATTGTTTACTCTCTTAATCTCGTGTTTGTGATCGTCATGTTTTTCTTAGGATTGTTTTTAAATGGGGTTAATTGGTCTTTCTATCCATTGATGACCATCCTTCTTATTTATTCATATAGTTTTCTAAATTTATTTGCGGTAATTGGTGACGGTGTACTTTGTGGAAGTCGCTTTGTTGCTTGGAAAAAAGTAAAGTCGTTTCAATTTATCCCTATTGATTTGAACCATAGATACTATGGTGCCTCAAAAGAGGTTAATGATAAGTATGAATTGAGGATTAAGACAAAATTCCGGTTTATAAACTGTATTGTTACCACAGGTGAAATGAAAGAGAAGCTGAACATGATTTTAAGTGAACATATGGCAGTTAATGAAGAAGAGTCGGCATTAAAAATTCAAAGTGAAAAATAAATGGATAGAAAATTCAAATAATTGTTGCGGAGCAGAAATAATAACTGGGTATTGGGACGATGAGCCAAATTGTTAATTCGTCCCTTGTGGGTTTTAAAAGGCAATACACCCAGTGATTTATCTCCAGTAGAACATGAGCATTTACAGCCTGAACCCTCCGTAAGTGACAAGGAGTCAAATGTAATCCCGATAAGAGAGAATATCAAAGTTGGTCGTAATGAGCCATGTATATGTGGAAGTGGCTAAAAAATGCTGTGGAAAATAGAAGGGACATGTGGGAAGGGGATATCACATTCAAAAACAACAATTTGGAACGGTGAACCTTTCTCTCCTGTCCCTCCGTATTGCTTATAGCGGCATGCGATACGGAAGAGTCTATCCTGTGTAAAGCTTGAGTGCCAGGCGGACAGACTCTTGGAACAATAAGATTGATTTCTAAAATTCCTCAAGAAATGTGTTAGTTAACTTTTTCATATGTATCGTATCGCCGGGCGATATGATACAAAAGCTCTTCGAAAACCTCGTTGTTTGATAGATAAGGGAATCCGATATATAACACGATGGGTACACTCGAAACTAACCATCTGGGACGATGAACCTGTCCCTCTTGTCCCACGTCGTATCGCATATAGCGGCACGCGATATGGATGAGTTTATCCCATTAAACCCTAGGTGCGTGAAGATCTGGACTCCTGGACAAAGTTAAATTGTTTCCATATTTCCTATAAAAAACGTACTGATTGACTCCTTTAATGTGTTTCGTATCGCTGCCCGATATGAACACAAACTCTTCAAAAAAACTCATAGTTTAATAAATAAGGGAATCCAATATATAATATAGTAGATATATTCACTCGAAAGCAACCAATTTGGGACGATGAACCTGTCCCTCATGTCCCACGTCGCATCGCATATAGCGGCACGCGATATGGATGAGTTTATCCCATGTAAACCCTAGGTGCGTGAAGATCTGGACTCCTGGACAAAGTAAATTGTTACCAAATTTCCTATAAAAACATACTGATTGACTCAATTTATGTATGTCGTATCGCCGCCCGATATGAACACAAACTCTTCAAAACTCTCATTATTTGATAGATAAAGGAATCCGATAAATAACACGATGGATACACTCGAAACTAACCATCTGGGACGATGAACCTGTCCCTCTTGTCCCACGTCGCATCGCATATAGCGGCACGCGATATGGATGAGTTTATCCCATGTAAACCCCAGGTGCGGGAAGATCTGGACTCCTGGACAAAGTTAAATTGTTACCAAATTTCCTATAAAAACATACTGATTGACTTTTTTTAATGTGTTTCGTATCGCTGCCCGATATGAACACAAACACTTCAAAACTCTCATTATTTGATAGATAAGGGAATCCGATATATAACACGGTAGATACACCCGGAACTAACCATCTGGGACGATGAACCTGTCCCTCTTGTCCCTTCATATCGTTAGGCGATATACTTGCAAATTTTTCGAAAAACCTTCATATTTAATAGATATGGAGATTCGGTATAATACATGATGTATTCGATAGTATAAGTGGTAATTATCTTCCAAAAGAGTAGTAGTTATATTCCTTATTTGCTAGAAATCTTGGTTGAATCAAAGGGCGATATATGATATATAGGGAGTTCAATATCTTCGTATCGCTTATAGCGATACGCGATATGGACATGAAAAATATGAGTCGGAGTGGCTGATAAACTCATTCAAGATCAGGGTTAGTCTATATTAGCAATAAGAAAGTATAAATACTTTCTTATTGAATAAGTGCAACAAAGGCTTTCGCCAAAGGTATGGCGATAAGCCAAGTTTTCAAATATTCTTCAAAGTATTAACCTGCCGTGTATGTGCTTCGTATCGCCAGGCGATATACCTTGTAATTTTATCGAAAAATTTCATATTCTACTAGAGAGGAGATCCGATATGCGACATGATATACAGCCTAATGAACGATCATTCACCACGAAGGAAGTAGCAGATGAATTGGAAATCGCAACACCTACTGTTAGAAAGTATGGCCAAGTTTTAGAACGAAATGGATATGAGTTTTTCAAAGATGGTGACCGGCGTATTTTCGTTCGTTCTGACATCGAATCACTTATAGCGATACGCGATACGGACAAGCCCTTAGGTGAGATAGCTACATACCTTGTAAATCAACAAAAATTAAGATTAGATGGATTCAATAAAACAGAGATAACGATACCTGATTCACCTGGTAGTTCACCCCAAGATCTCGATCAGTTAAAAGAGTCTTTAATGTTTTTAGCCAATGAATTAGCGGCTACACGTGAAATGAATGTCCAGCTGACAAATGATATGTCTCAACTTAAAACTACTGTTTCCCAGCTCCAGCAAGATCATCATGTTATAAGTTCTGGTATCGGAAACTCAGCACAAAGAACTGCAAGAATTGAGAAATTAACTGAACAACAGAATAACCACTATGAGACATTGTTGCAACAGGAGAAAGAAAAAACCGAATTCTTACAAAAGGAAATACAAAATATGCGGGATGAACAGAAAAAAGAATGGCGATCACAAAATGATTTTAATAAACGTTTAGAAGAATCGATGAAAAAACCTATAGGAACTTTGGGTAAGTTCTTGTCCATGTTTCGTAAATAAGGTGCCTCTCCTTATGAATGCAATCCTGTTAATGGTTTTAAACTAAAATAGTCTAACGCCTGATTTACATCGTGGATATTGTATACCTTTTTCTCAAGACAGAACTGAATAACCAGATCGTAGGTGTCGCTTTCGGACAATGAGTACCCGGCAGAGCTTAATAGCTTGTCGGTTTCTTTTTTATTCAGTTCAAGTGCTAAAGCAAAGGCTATAACGGTGTTTTTTCCTACCTGATAGTCTGGATTGGATCGTATTTTTGAAAAATGTCTGCGATCAATTCCGGCTTTTTTATAGACATCAGCGTCACTAGTATTTTTTTCATCAATTAAGTTAAACAATACCTCTTTGAGTGTAGGCTTACGGTTATCTTCAATAAAGTCTTCTAATTCAATAAGTTCTATTTCTTTATGAATACTGTAGTCAACTTTCTCAGAGGATTCACAAACATCAACTGGAATTATATCTATATAATTCTCTACATACTTCTGCATTTGCAGAAAAAACTTTTCATCAAGCACATTGTCCACCTCCCAAATATGTCGCTTGTTAGGCGACCAAAACATGGATATTCTCAGTTAATATTATAACAGATTAAAAATTTGAGGAGATGATAATTATGAGTAGAAATGTAACAGAAATTATTTTCCTGTTGGATAGAAGTGGGTCAATGGCGGGGCTTGAAAGTGATACTATTGGTGGGTTTAATGCTTTTACTGGTAAGCAGTGTCAACTTGAGGGCGAAACGATTCTCACTTCAGTCTTATTTGATGACAAGTATGAAGTGTTATGGAATGGCGTTGATGCCAACAGCATAAGGCTAACGGAGAACGAGTATTATGTAAGAGGGACGACAGCGTTATTGGATGCAGTGGGAAAGACTATTTTAGATGTGGGTTACAGGTTATCGAGAACCCGTGAAGAGCAGCATCCGGACAATGTTATAGTAGTTATTACAACAGATGGTATGGAAAATGCAAGCCGTGAGTTTTCCTATAAAAAAGTAAAAGAACTGATAAAACACCAGCAGGATAAATACAAATGGGAATTTATTTTTATGGGTGCGAATATTGATGCTGCAAAAGAAGCAAATAATATTGGAATTGTTGAACAAAACGCATATAACTTTGAAGCTTCCGAAAAGGGTGTTGAGAGAATGTATGATATCGCTTCTGAGATGGTTTCAGAGAACAGAAGGAAAAAACAGTACTGATTTTATTTTGGGACAGTCAGCATTCTAATCTTCAAAAAAGAGTTCAAAGGATTGGACTCTTTCTTTAAGGTAATTGAATATAATATAAGAAAACAACAAATTAAACTAAAGAAATTAGACTCCTAGTTGTTTACAATATTCATCAACTATCCCTTCAAATTGATTAATCAGGATACTTTTCAGAAAAAGAAAATCTAACTTCCTCAATAAAATTACCTTCACAATAAACGTGAATAACCCCTGTTTTGCTCAATAACACTGTATTCTGGTTCAAACCTATACCACTAGTTCTATAGTACCCATCTACAAAGACAACTTGTTGTTATATTTTCACATATCCTAAAATCTAATACTTTTTAAAAACAGCCTTATTAAGATGCTTTTACTAAAAAGGACGTATAAAAGTCGTTGTTTTTCTTAATCCAGTTCTCTAATATTTATTTTAAGATAATGCAAAATTCTTAATAAATAGAGGAGTGGATTAAATGGACACGATAGAGGAACTTGAATTAAGAATGTGTGAACCATCTGCCCGTTTAATAGATGACTTATCAGAATTAGATGGTGATATCTTGATATTAGGCGTTGGAGGGAAGATGGGGCCTACTTTAGCAAGGCTCGCTAAAAATGCCGTGAACCAAGGAAACCTGAATAAGAGAGTAATTGGTGTATCAAGATTTTCTAAAGGTACTTTAAAGGAGGAACTTGAACAGTTTGGTGTCGAAACCATATCTGCAGACTTAATGGATGAAAGGCAGCTAAAAGCATTGCCAGATGTGAAAAATGTTATTTATATGGCTGGGAAAAAATTCGGAACGATGGGTAACGAACATCTAACATGGGCGATGAATGCCTATCTCCCAGGCAGGGTCGCCGAGAGATTTTCAGATGCTAATATTGTTATATTTTCATCCGGGAATATCTATCCATTTGTCGATATAACAAAGGGTGGCTGCACGGAAGAAACCCCAACGAACCCAATTGGCGAGTATGCTCAGTCTTGTTTAGGCAGAGAACGTGTATTCACTCACTTTGCAAAAAAAAATGATACACCTATTCTTTTATACAGGCTAAATTACGCTATTGATATGCGGTATGGTGTATTACTGGAAATTGCCAAGCAAGTATATCAGGATAACCCGGTAGATCTGACAACTGGTCATGTAAATGTGATCTGGCAAGGTGATGCAAATGAATTTGCCATCCGGTCATTACTTCACTGCAGTACTGATCCTGCTATTTTAAATATTACTGGGCCGGAAACTGCTTCTATTCGGTTTATTGCTGAAGAGTTTGGCAGACATTTTAAAAAGGCCGTTACATTTAAAAATGAGGAAGCACCAAACGCTCTCCTTAATAATGCTGGAAAAGCACACAAGTTATTCGGATACCCAAGTGTTCCATTGCAACAAATGATTGAATGGACGGCAACATGGCTGGAGAATGACGGTGAAGTTATTGAAAAACCAACACACTTCCAGGAAAGACAAGGAGCGTTTTAAATGGTACAACAAGCTATTAAAAATCTGCTTTTTCAAGGAACTGTTATACCCGCACATCCCCTTGCATTAACAGAAGATAAACTGCTGGACGAACAAAGACAACGTGCATTAACCAATTATTATATGGATGCAGGTGCTGGCGGAGTGGCTGTTGGAGTCCATACGACACAATTTGAAATCCGGGATCCGCAGTTTAACCTTTTTGAAAAGGTTCTAAAACTTGCAGCTGACGAAGTAAATAAACGAGATTTAAATCGTCCTTTTATTAAAATCGCCGGAATCTGCGGATCAACTGATCAAGCAATTGGTGAGGCGAAAATCGCAACGAATTTAGGATATGACTTCGGATTACTGAGTTTTGGTGGACTTAACCACTTATCAGAGGAAGAACTGCTGGAGCATTCCAGACAAGTTGCTGAAGTAATACCTATTTTCGGATTTTACCTGCAGCCAGCGGTAGGCGGAAGAACATTGAGCTTCGAATTTTGGAAAGAGTTTGCTGAAATACCAAATGTTCATGCGATTAAGATGGCACCCTTTGATCGCTATAAAACGCTTGATGTTGTCAGAGCAGTTTGCCATTCCAGCAGAAGTGACGAGATTGCGCTTTATACCGGGAATGACGACAATATAGTTATTGATTTATTAACGACTTATGAGGTAGAAGTTAATGGTAAAACAATCAAAAAAGATATTGTTGGTGGACTGTTAGGACATTGGGCCGTTTGGACGGAAAAGGCCGTAGAACAATTCAATCAGATTAAGCAAACACGTCGGGAAAATGGTGATGTTACGAAGTTTTTCCCATTATCCAATCAGGTTACCGACGCAAATGCTGCCTTCTTTGATGCTGCAAATAGTTTCAAAGGATGTATTGCCGGCATCAACGAAGTATTAGCACGACAAGGCTTATTAAGAGGAAACTGGTGCTTACTTGATAAAGAACAACTTAGCCCAGGACAATCGGAAGCGATTGATCGCATCTATCAAGAGTATCCTCACCTGCATGATAATGATTTTGTGAATAACAATCTAAATAAGTGGCTTCCATTTATAAGAAAATAAAATAATTTAGGAGGAAAGACGTGTATAAAAATAAAGATAAAATAAAGTTTTTCTACTCCCAAAAAGATAGCAGGGTAATAACTGAGTATTGCCGGAATCAATGGAAGGACGAAGTTAAAGAAGTAATTGAAAGAGCGAATATGGCTTGTGAAAATACATTTATTTTTACTCACCGATGGGACATGGAAAGATGTGAGACACCAATTACTTTTGAGAAGGACATTGATTGGACATATCGTTATCAGGATGATTTTGAATGGACAGTTAACCTGAACCGAGCAAGATTCATGTCTGAATTAGGTCAAGCCTATTGGTTGACTGGTGACGAAAAATTTGTTGAAAACTATATTCGTTTGATGAAGAATTGGCTAAGCCAGAATCCTTTGTCAGAGGAGGAAGTCAACCAAAGTAAAGTTAGGCAGTATAATGTTAAGGACACCTGGAGGAAACTAGATAGCGGTATCCGGATCACTAACTGGATCAAGGGATATTATTGTGTATGTGAGTCTAGCCTATGGGGGGAAAATGAAGAGTCCCGTTTTATAGAAGCTGTAAGGCTGCACGGCATGTATTTAAACATCGCATACACGCCACATGATAAACAAAGTAATTGGGGGTTTTTGGCGACCAATGGACTGTTTCAAATCGCCTTATTGTTCCCCCAGCTAGAGGAATCTTCTGGATGGCTGGATTTAGCACTGGAACGCTTAGAGATTATGTGCAGGCTTCAAGTCTTTGGAGATGGAATGCACAACGAACAAAGTCCCATGTACCATCATGAAGTGCTTCACTGCTTATTCGAACCTGTACTTCTTGCGGAAATCAACCAACTCCCAATTTCACAGATTTTAAAAGATACATTAAATAAAATGTTTACTGCTTCTCTAAAGTTCATCAAACCTAATGGCCGCCAACCCATGCTCAGTGACAGTGATCATACGGACATCAGGGATGTTTTGAGCAGGGGAGCGGTCCTTTATAAGCGTGGGGACTTAAAGCATCAAGGATACAAGATGTTGGATTATGAAGGTATATGGTACTACGGACGTCAGGGTATAGAAATATATGATGGAATTGAAAGTGAAGATCCGGACTACTGCTCAGCACAACTGGAACAAGCCGGTTATTCAATTATGCGTAGCGATTGGTCGAAGAAGAGCCAATACTTACTTTTTGACGGGGGCCACATGGATATTATTCGTGCGCATGGCCATGATGACTTTCTTCATTTTGATTTACATGCCCATGGAAGTGACTTGCTTGTGGATACAGGCCGATACACATACATGGAAAATGATGAAAGACGTTATTTTAAAGAATCATTTCAACATAATACTACCAGTGTGGATGACCAGAGTATTTCTTGTTATCAGAATTCTTGGAGCTGGAATAAAGTCGCTCAACCAACCAATCAATACTGGAAAAGCCATCCATTGTTTGATTACGTGCAAGCAGGTCATACAGGCTATTGTCGCTTAGAAGATCCCGTCCAGGTGCTTCGGCAAATTTTCTACGTAAAGCCTCATTATTGGATCTTAGTAGATACTTTTCGTTCTCGTTATGACCATGAATTTAAGCAGCATTTTCACTTTGATGAAAATCTAAATTTTGATATTGATCAGGACCATTCTTCTATTAAGGCAAAAGGAATTAACGGGGTTAATTTAAACATGATATCTTTGGAATCCATTGGCCTGACAAGAGAGGAGTGCTGGATTTCTAGGAATTATAATGAAAAGAAAAAATCAAGCAAACTTATTACCAATCAGCAAGGTAGAGGTTTGACAAAGTTTGTTACTGCGCTGGTTCCATATCGGGAAGGAATGAACAATGATTTTTCCATAGAAAAAGTTGAGGTATTTGACACTAACTCTCAAAAGCTTTCTGACGAAGAAGTGACAGCGATTGAGATAAACAGAAAAGAAGAATCAGAAGTTATTCTTTTTTCTCATCAAGGTCCATTCAGTTATCAATTTTCAGGAACACATATGACAGGAGAAGTATTATTTATTAAACGCGAGAAAGGAAAAGAACGATCCTGGGTTGTAAAAGTATAAGGCGCATTTCTACATTTAAAAAATCACCAGTGC
Organism: Virgibacillus sp. L01; assembly: GCF_052246775.1. Taxonomy (NCBI): domain Bacteria; kingdom Bacillati; phylum Bacillota; class Bacilli; order Caryophanales; family Bacillaceae; genus Virgibacillus; species Virgibacillus sp. L01. The sequence goes on from NZ_JBQQCP010000007.1 coordinate 112,706, forward strand.
ACTGGTGATTTTTTAATGCTATATTCCAAGTCGTTTTCTGTATTGTGTAGGTGTGATTCCGACATGTTTTTTGAAGGTCTTTGTAAAGTGAGGGTAATCGCTATAACCTACTGTATAGGCTATCTCATATGTTTTGTAGGCAGGGTTATTCAGCAATTCTTTTGCTAGGTCGATTCTCATTTTGGTGATAAATTGTATGAAACTAATCCCCATTTCTGCTTTGAATTCCATACTGAAGTAAGAAGGAGACATGTCAATCATATCGGCTACTTCTTGTAGGGAGATATTTTCATTAGAATAATTTGATTCGATATATTTCACTGTAGTCAATATATTGTGACGGTGTCCGATATTTCTAGTTTTCTTAAAGTGATCGATAATCGATTTGCAAACATCATATAAGGCATCCTTCAATTTTGATGGTTCGTCCGGGAAGCTAAATTCATCGGGGAATTTGTATTTCTCTGTCCAATCTGTGTGTTTATTCAATTCTCCATTTGTATAAATGAACAAATCTGTATAAAGTCTTTTTATCATCTCATTGCTCTGTTGTTTCGCAATGAGTTTTTCATGCATAGCATTTATCATCTGATACACTTCTTTTTCTTCAAGAAGCCAAAGCTTTTGAACAAGGTCTTCAGAAAATGACTTCATAACCCATAGCCATTCACTCCGTTCTTTAGCAAATTCTTGGTCGATTTCCAACTGTTGATGAACTTTTTGTAAAGAGGATAGGAACTGTTCTGGTTTGAGTGGTTTCAAAAGAAAGTCGACTACACCATAACGAATTGCAGATTGGGCATAATCGAATTCTTTATAACCAGATATGATAATAAATTTTGAACGGGTGTTAGCCTCTTTTAATTTTTCAATGAATTTTAGCCCATTTAGTTTAGGCATGCGAATATCTGTAATGATAAGGTCCGGTGCATACTTTTCATTCAATGTTATAGCTTCTATGCCATCCCTTGCTTCTCCCACAATTTCAAATCCTGTTTTGTTTGATTCTATTAGTGCTGCAATACTTCTTTTGATCATTTTTTCATCATCCACTGTTATCGCCGTGTACATATTAATCCTCCTTTTTTCTTGCTTGACTCGTATAGGGTAACCTAACTTCAATAGTAGTCCCTTGCAAATCCGATCTTTTAATATATATACCGAACGGATGACCGAAGTTTCCGCGTATCCGATTATGAACATTTATAAGTCCGATTCTTTTAGTAGTCTTATTTTCTGTTGGAGGATCCTGCAAATATTCAAAAGCATGATTAAAGTCATCTCTTGTCTTTTTGCTCATACCCTGTCCAAGGTCGACTAAGTAAAGAGTATAGTAATGAGGTTCCTTTTTTCCATGAATACCAATAAAGCTTGGACTTAATGCATGCTCTTCGTACCCATGAATAAATGCATTTTCAATAATTGGCTGAATTGTTAGCCTCGCAGTCAAAACATCCAATATCTCATTCTCTTCAAACTCATATGTCACATCAAGATCATCAAAACGTTCTTTTTGAATTTGTAGATAGGAACGGATTTGATCAATTTCTTCTTGAAGTGTCACCACGGATTTTGAATTACTCACATTATAGCGAAACATATCCGCTAGTGATGTAGTCATTCTACTAATCATCATTTGTCCTTCAATTATGGCATAAGAATTTATTATTTCTAAAGTGTTATAAAGAAAGTGAGGGTTAATTTGAGATTGCATGGCTTTCAATTCTGATTCCCTTTTTTTAAGTTCTAATTCTTTCTCAACCCCCTTTGAGTGTTGGACCTCTTCAATGAGACGTTTCAACTCGTCAGTCATTGTATAAAAGCTGTTGTAAAGGTCAGTGACTTCATCATTTCGATAAAAGGGAAATGGTTTTTTCTTTTTGATTTTAAAATTTCCGGATTCCACCTTTTTCATCAGTTGCTGTAAGTTGGTTAATGAGTGCGTTAGGAAAAATGAAAATCCTCCCACGAGTACTAATGCTACACCTATTAGGAGCAATCCTGTCCATATGGTGGAGTTCCTCAGAGTCATCAAGGAGGACATAATTTTACCCAGGGGAACACTTGCCACCATGGTCCAATTAGATTTTGAGGAATAGTCATACACATTTAAGGTCTTTTTGCTATCTATACTGCTTATTAGAAAGCGATCTTCGTTATTATTTTCATTTTGTTTATATAAGAATGTTTGACCAAGCTCACGTTGATCGGGGTGATATATAATTTCCTTTTGATTATTTACTATCAAAACATTATTAAAATGGCTTAATGTTACTTCACTGATGATGTCTGCAATTTTGTTCAAGCGAAGGTTTACAATCAATAAGCCAGACGTTTCGTATGTGTTATTATCATAGATTTTACGCACTATTGTCAGTACAGGGGTACCATAAATAAAGTCAATTTCCAAGATCTGATAAGGTTCTAAATTATCTATATTACTCCATAATCGGGTGTTTCTCTTTCTGATTTCTCTCATATTTAAAACTTCATCTACTTTTACATAATTATGTATTTGCATCCCTTTTTTATTGACCAGAGAGATTCCGTATATATCGGAACGCCCGTCCAAAATACTTGCAAAAGAGTCCTCCTGAATTTGCTGAGAAATAAGAAACCGTTCATATCTATTAGATTTTTTAGGATCTAATTCCAGGTAAGTTTGGACTTGTGATGCAGAAAGAAAGGGAACTGTTGCTTGCTCCAAATCATTTAAATAGAAGTCTAAATATTCATTAGTTTGCTTTAAAAGGTGCTGGCTATATTGTACGGCGTTATTTTTAATTGCCGTTGTCGTTTTTTCATACCAGATATTCCCTAATATTAGGAGTGGTATGCAAACGAAACTGATAATGATTAAAAATAGTTTTGAATTTATTGAACTCAATTTGAAGGACATTAAGTCGTACTCCTATAACTACTATTAACAAAGTAATATTTATTGTTTTCATTCTATTTAAAAAAACACAAACTTTCAAATTAATTTACATTTTCTGATATCATTATAACACTTAATATAGAAGTTGAAAGCGTTACCAAAATAAAAGGAGGTATAAATATTGGATGCAAAAAGGTTATCTAAATTAACAGTAGTATTGGTGGGGGTTTTGGTTTTAATTTTGTCAGGATGTTCAAATACAACAGGAAAAGAAGGAGGTTCTAATTCCTCTACTACGGAAATCACGCTTGGATTTTATTCCTCAGGCAGCGCAGATGAAAAAATGAATGAAATTATTGATCAATTTGAGGAGGAACACCCTGATATTAAAGTTAAAACTCAAAATGCACCTTATCAACAATTTTTTCAAAAGTTGGATACTCAGATTGCCGGGGGTAATGCGCCCGATGTATGGTTATCCGATGGTGTATTCGTACAAAAGTATGCCGAACGTGGAGCAGCGAAAGATTTAACTGATTTGATTGAAAAAGACCTAGATAAAGAGGAATACTTCGGTTTGGACTTTAATAAAGGGTCTGAAGGAAAATATTGGGCAGTACCTCAAGGAATCCAGATTGCTTCGCTTTTTTATAATAAAGATATGTTTGACAAAGCAGGTGTAGACTACCCTGATGATACCTGGACTTGGGAAGATCTTAAGGAAGCTGGGGCTAAATTAACGCTTGATAGAAAGGGTAATAACGCTAATGAAACTGGTTTTGAATCAAGCAGTATAAACCAATATGGACTTACCTTTTTTAACATTACAGAAGGATGGATGACTGTATTGAAGTCACATGGAGGAGGAGTGCTTGGAGAAGACTTGAAAAATTCTATTGTAGACTCACCGGAGAATAAGGAGGCTGTTGAATACATTGTCGATGGAATGGAGCGTGGAATCTTTACAGATCCATCAGATCTTCAATCTTTCCAAAGCCCTATGTCTCCTTTCCCTAGCGAGACGGCTGCTATGAGGATAGGCATTTACGCAAGGGTGTTAGCAGCAAATGAAACCGGTGTGAATTATGATGTCACTGTCCTACCTAAGGGACCGGATGGAAAACGCTTCGCACCTGTTATTGCCAACTCATGGATTATCAGTAATAGCACTTCGGATAAAAAAGCAGAAGCTGCATGGGAATGGATCAAATATTGGGTGTCTAGCGACGATGTGCAGAAAAAATGGGCTGAATTGGGAGAAGCAGTTCCAGTGAAAAAGTCAGTAGCAAACTCTGATTTATTTTTAAATTCAGGTGACAAACCCGAAAACAAACAAGCATTTTTAGATAGTTTTGACTTTGCAGGAACATTGGATGTTAATGCTGTCTGGTCAGAGTGGGTCAAAAAGATGGGCGACAACCTCAACCGTGCCTTCCTCGGTGAAACAACAGTAGAGGAATCTTTAGAAAGAGCTGATAAGGAAATTCAGGAAGTATTAGATGAGTTTTATGAAGACCAATAAAAATTAAACCGACCAAAGAAAGTGTGACTCTTATGAAGGGCGATAAAAATTCGCAAAGCAGCATAAAAACTAGCGTGAAAAATAAAAGGAAGAGGAAAGGATTGAGTTATGAGGGGAAATGGGGATTGCTCATGATTTCCCCTTATCTCATTCACTTTATCGTTTTTATTGTTTTTACTTTACTTGCCTCTTTATATTTCAGTTTCTCAAGTTACGATATGCTGAATGCTCCAGAATGGATTGGTTTAGAGAATTATAACAAGCTTATTAATGATCCAGTATTCTGGAAATCCTTGACTAACACTGTTTATTTCACTGTATTATTTGTTCCGGCTCAGACTATTTTAGCTCTAATACTGGCCGTAGCCTTAAACCAAAGTTTAAAAGGGCTGAAGTTTTTCAGGATTGCACATTTTATCCCTGTCATATCATCCTGGACAGTTGTACTTTATGTAGCTGATGCGATTTTCAATCCACGGTTTGGGTTAGCTAATGACATTCTATTGAAATTAGGATTGGATCCCCAAAGATGGCTTAATGATGAGAACCTTGTCATCCCTATCCTGGTTCTTGTTGCGGTTTGGAAGGGAGTCGGATACATGATGGTGATATTCTTGGCAGGGCTACAGAATGTTCCAGAGGATTTGTATGAGGCTGCTGAAATTGAAGGGGCAGGTATCTTAAAAAAGTTCAGGTATGTCACAATTCCTTTGATTTCTGGAACCACTTTTCTTGTATTAGTTTTAAGTACGATAACTACCTTTCAGTCGTTTGAACAAATCTATGTCATGACAGGAAATTCAGGTGATATTGCAGCTGCGGGAGGGCCTAATAATGCAAGTATGGTACTAATGCTGTACTTATTCCAACAAGGGTTTGCCTTTTTGAAGATGGGTTATGCTTCTGCGATTGCATGGGTTCTGTTCTTAATTCTATTTATAATCACGCTAATACAAGTGAGGCTGCAAAAGAGGTGGGTCCATTATGAGAAGTAGTTGGCAAATCTATCTAAGAGGTGTTTCTCATGAAAAAAAATCCTAACAAAAAAAGAAAAACAATAAGCTATATTGTTATTATCATTAGTTCTTTAGTTATGCTTACACCCTTTATTACGGCGGCCTTAAACTCACTAAAAAACTATGCACAATATACAGCTATACCTGTTGAGTGGATTCCAGATCCCTTTCAATGGAAGAACTATGTTGAAGTATGGCAATTGACTGATTTTGCTCAATATGGATGGAACAGTTTGATAGTGACTGTATTATCCGTCTTAGGCGCTATTCTTTCTTGTTCTTTGGTGGCATATGCATTTGCGCGGCTTAATTTTCCATACAAAAATTCACTGTTCATCATGGTTTTAGGAACATTAATGATACCGCCCGTTATTATGATTATCCCTCAATTTATAATATTCAATCATATGGGATTTCTTGATACGCTCATTCCTTTATGGATCTTAGAATGGCTAGCACAACCATTCGGAGTGTTTCTTATGAGACAGGCCTTCCTTACGATACCTAAAGAATATGAAGAAGCTGCTAAACTTGATGGTTGTTCGCCTTTTCAAACATATTGGAGAATTTTTTTACCAATGTGTAAGCCTCAATTGGCCACACTGACCATCTTTACGTTTATGACCAAATGGAATGAGATTATGGCTCCTGCCATTTATTTATCTTCTGAAGAGAACTTCACACTTCCAATCGGTGTGCTTTCCATGTCAGGAGCATGGTTTGGGAAAGAGCAATATTTAGTGGCCGCTGCATTAATGTCGCTCATTCCAATTTTAATCGTGTTCTTATTCACCGAAAAGTTTTTCGTGAGGGGAGCGAGTTCTTCTGGATTAAAATAACCTTTGATGTGAGAGGGAACAAATGAATGGGATGTGACTAAATGGAAATCCAATTGCTGGTAATAGGACATAGAAGCATATTGGAAAAAGTAGAGAGCATCGCTAAGGAAATTCCGCAAATTTCTATTATTACTGTAACAGACCACCCTGGAATAGGAGAAACGTTAAAGAATTTATCGTCTAAACAAATTGATGGCGTGATAGTGGTGAATCCTTTACTTGGAACAAAAGAAGTATCTCAATTTTTTATGGGTACCCCTGTATTTTATATGAAGAATTCAAATGTTTCTTTTTATACGACGCTTTTTAGGTGCTTATTCAATAATTCTGGAACTTCTATAGCACAATGTAATTTAAGTGTTGATTATTATAATGAACAAGATATAAGAAAGCAACTACATGAAGAAGATATTACTATTGAAACACTTAAAATTATAGAGTATGAACCAAGTATGAAAGCAGAAGATTTAATTGCTTTTCATAAACGATCTTGGCAAGTGGATAAGGTACAGGCTGTGATAACCTGCCATCCAAATGTTTATGAATCATTGAGGGCACATCGAGTGAACACTTATTTATTCATGCCAACCTACGCATGTTTAAAGTCATACATGACTACCATCACTAGTAAGGTCACAAATTATTATAAATCCAGTAAGGCCACTACTTTCCCTATTCGATATGAAAAGGACGATTCATTATTAAAACAAATTGGAATGAGTGGGGCTACTATACATCGGTTGTTCTGCTTTTGTGAATCTATCGGGAGTAATAAGATTACCACTACTGAATTAGCTAACGGTTTTTCTATAACATTAAGGAGCGCAAGAAGAATCCTTAACACTTTAGAAGATCATCGGATAGCAGAAGTGATTGGTGAAGAGCAGGTTAAAGGGCGGGGACGTCCAAGATATGTATATCATATTGATTTTAATCAATTCAGTAATGACTTTTCTTCAATTGCTAATCTTGAATCATTATTAGTATGAAGTTTGAAGGAGGAAAAGGTGGCCTATGACACGTTTGTTAATAAATACTGTGTTACTTGAGAAGAATCGGTGGGGACCTGGCAGAACTCCTACCATCCTTGCAAGTAAATGGCTGGAGACTTTTTGGGAAAATGATTTTGATGGCGTGGAACTATGGGAGAATCACGCATTAAAAGCCTCAAATAAAGAAGTCCAATTGCTAAAACAATCAAGATTGCCGTTGGAGGTTTTTAATTCTTATGTCAGGTTTGATGATCAATTTGAAGAAGAACGGAAATTGACTGCTGAAATGATAAATCAATTGGGAGCAAAAAAAGTGAAGTTCAATATAGGACCAGACCAGTCCTTGCAGGAGACATATATAAAAAACGTCTTAAAGTGGAAAGATATGTTACCCGCTGGATGCAAGCTTCTTTGTGAATGTCATCATGGAACTGTAATGGAAGACCCTAAAAAGGCAAAAGAGATTTTTGATAAATTAAATTCAGATCAATTTGGGCTTATTATCCATCCATTTCATGACGTTAATCTTGAGTTATGGTTTTCTTACTTTGGCCCCTCTATTATACATGCCCATGTCAGTTTATATAAGAATGGAGATTTTCAGCTATTAGAAAAACAATCCGAGTTGGTCAAAGAACGCATTCGTATCTTAAAAGAAGTGGGGTTTAAGGGTACCTATTCATTAGAATTCACTGAAGGTGTCAGATCTGAGGGGGAAACACCCCAACTACTATATGAAAATGCTTTGAGGGATTCGAAGTTTCTTTCTGATTGCTTAAAGGAAATCTATGTGTCCTATTAAGTGGTTATAATGTGTGAAGGAGATTAGGTCATGAATTTAACAGTTGGTATTGTAGGAGCAGGGATTATTGCAAAAGAACACATGCAGGCTATAGATGCAATCAATGAATTACAAGCAGTAGCCATAGCAGATATCGATGAGCGGAAGGCAAAAAAGATGGCCGAGGAATTCAAAGTAACTGACTTTACTAATTACCGTCATATGATTCAAGAAGAAACTCCTGACATTGTGGTAATTACGTTGCCTCACTATTTGCACAGAGAAGCAGCAGTATTTTCCGCTAACCAGGGCTGCCACATATTATTGGAAAAGCCAATGGCCTTGAACACATTAGAATGTGAAGAAATAATGGAAGCTGCTAAAGGGAATAATGTTCAGTTGATGGTCGGGCATATTCAGCGTTATTTTCAAGAAAATATCATTACGAAAAAAATAATTGAAGAAGAACGATTAGGAGACCTTGTCATGGTCAATGAAAACAGGTACATGAATTACTTTACCGAAGATCGGCCGAGTTGGTTTTATAAATCTGCCAATGCTGGTGGTGGGATTGTAATGAATCTAGGTGCCCACTGCATTGATAAAGTTCAGTGGATGCTGGGAACCAGGTTCTCCAAGGTATTATCTAAGATGAGTTATGTTAGTAAAAATTTAAAAGTTACTACAGATATCGAGGGTAGTGGTCTTCTCTTTTTAGAAACTACTGAAGGGATTCCAGCAACCATTTCTCTTTGCGGGTATGAAGTGGTCCCAAGGCACGCTACAGAATTGTTTTTCACAAGAGGGATGGTAAGAGTCGAAGCGGGAAAAGGAGTTTGGGTGAGTAAAGAAGGTGTCTATGAACGGATTGATACCTTACAAGTTTCATCCCCATTTGAAAAGCAACTTATTGAGCTTGTCTCGGCTATAAATGGAGATGGAACTATTGATAACTCTGGAGATTATGCTAAATCTATCATTCAAGTTATCGAGGGCTGCTATCAATCTCATGTACATGGGAATGCCATTGAACTGTAATAGCTTTTCTCATTTAGATGAAAGGAGAGTGCGCTATCTTGAAGTTTAGTATCGAGGGTGAAATTGGAGATATTCAACCAGGTATAAAGGAATTGAGTGCTGCATTCGGTTTTTCTTTTTTTGATAAAGGTATTCCTGTGACAGTCCAAAAGTGGGACAAGGAAAACATCCATGTGTCACTAGATAAACATAAAGGTAACATTTGTTATCATGAAAAGATCCATTTTTACCGGGCATTAAGTTTATTCTTAGAACATGCTCAACGAAGTGGTTCATTTCAAATTGAAGAAAATCCACAATTTGAAATGAACGGTATAATGCTTGATTGTTCCCGAAACGCAGTCATGAAGGAGAAGCAGGTGAAAAAATTAATACGTATTATGGCTATGATGGGGCTGAATATGTTGATGCTTTATATAGAAGACACTTATGAAGTTGAAGAACAGCCTTATTTCGGTTATATGCGTGGGAGATATAGTAAAAAAGAACTGAGGCAGATTGATGATTATGCTAACCAATTTGGGATCAAAGTAATTCCAAGTATCCAAACTTTAGCTCACCTTTCTACATTTTTACGATGGGATGTTAATACTAACATCAAGGATACAGCTGATATTTTGTTGGCCGAATCCAGTGAAACATATCAGTTGATAGATCAGATGATTGAGGCTTCTACAGCGCCTTTTCGAACAAAACTTATTCATATCGGAATGGATGAAGCCCACTTATTGGGAAAAGGTCAATACTTAAATAAGAATGGCTATAAACCAAGCTTTGATATTATGAGTGGACATCTGAAAGAAGTATTAAAAATCACAAGTCAAAAAGGTTTGAGTCCAATGATTTGGAGTGACATGTACTTCAGGATGGCTTCCCAAAAAGGTGACTATTATGATACAAAAGCTGTCATACCTGAGAGAGTTATAAATGAACTACCTGGTGAAGTCCAATTTGTCTACTGGGATTATTACCATGAGGATGAAGCTTTTTATAAACAATTTCTCCAAAAGCATAAAGAATTAGGTTCAACCCCTCTATTTGCGGGTGGTATATGGACTTGGAACGGAATCGCTCCAAATTATCAAAAAACGTTCCATACTATGAATGCATCAATGTCTGCTTGCAAAGAAGGTGGGATAGACGAGGTGTTTGCAACACTATGGGGTGATGATGGTGCAGAGACTGATCCATTTACTAGTCTTTTAGGAATGCAGTTAATAGCAGAACACAGTTATATGCGTGATATTGATATGGAGAAAGTAAGAAACAGGTTTGAATTCATTACAGGAGTAGATATGAACGATTTCCTTCTATTGGGAGAGATCGATCACCCCCCTGGATCAGATCAGAGCATGCAGCTAGAACCTGATAACCCCTCTAAGTTTTTATTATGGCAGGACCCCCTTTTAGGTCTTTTTGATAAGCATTTGGAAGGTGTTCCACTAAATCAGTTCTATGAACAGCTTACACACAAATTAGAAAAAGGTAGAAAACGTGCTGGAGGTTGGTCTTCAATCTTTAATGTTCCCTGCCAAATTTGTTCTGTCCTAAGTATTAAGAGTGAACTGGGTGTAACCCTGAAAGCATTATACGATTCTGGTGATAAAGAAGGTCTCCAGCACCTTGCAGCTAATAATCTTCCAGAATTGAAGCGTAGAGTTGAGAGGTTAAGAGAACTTCATTACCAACTTTGGATGGATAATAATAAACCTTTTGGATGGGAAGTGTTAGACATCAGGTACGGAGGGTTGTTAGCCAGGATTGACACCACGTTTAACAGGCTTACTGAATATCTGGAAGGCCGATTAGATTCTATATCAGAACTGGAAGAGGAAAGGCTACCATTTTCTGATAAAGAGGAGGGTTATGTTAGAAGTAACGTATACAAACAAATTGTATCTGCCAATGCATTCTGAATAGGGGTAAACAATAATTTTTGTTGAGGAGTGATTATGAAGAAACAAGTATTTGAAATTACTGACGCCCACTGGATCTTATTAAAAAAAGCTTAGGAGGATGTATATGTTTAAAATGCAAATCAACAGAGGGGAATTGCTTGCTATACTAGTTGGGTTAGTTATGGTGTTTACAATTATACCTCTATCTGTATCAGCGGAGACGACTTCTGGAAAAGATAAGGCTATGTGGTCGTGGTTCCCTAATGAAGATATCGATACTACGGAAAATCGGGAAGAAATGATTGAATTTGCTGAAGAAAAGGGAGTCAATGTGATTTATCTTAATATTGGAGAACGTAATAGTGATATTTATTTGAAAATGCATCCAGAACAATATCGCAAATTTATTAAATTGGCACATGAAAGTGATATAAAAGTGTACGCTTTAGATGGGGCATCTGAATGGGCAAAGGAGGAAAATCACCATATTCCTATAAGCCGTATGCTTGATGTTTTTGAGTACAATTGCCATTCATCAGAAGACGAGCAATTTGATGGGGTTCAATTTGACATCGAACCATATTTATTGGACGAATGGGATACAAATGAGAGGGGGCAACTAATTCAAGAATATCTTAGCGGCTTAAAAATATTAAATAAGATTTCTAAAGCGTATAGTCAAACCCATGATTTTGAATTTATGGTAGCAATGCCTTTTTGGTTTGATGGAGAAGAATATGAAACTACTTACCGTGGGAAATCCATGCCATTGTCAGATCATGTGATGGACACAGTTAATAGTGTTGCCTTAATGGCATATCGAGATTTTGCAGAAGGCCGTGATTCAATTACGTACCATATCGAACATGAGATGGAATATGCTAGTAAGAATGGAGTGAAAGCAGTAGTCGGGGTGGAAACACAATATTTAGAGCCTTATGAAAAAGTATCATTCTTTGAAGAAGGAGAAGCATACATGAATGAACAATTAGAAATTGTAGATAAAATGTATGCAGACGAACCTGGCTATGGTGGCCAAGCCATTCATAAATACCAAAGTTATCAGACAATGAATCCTTAACCCTTTAGGTAGTATTAGCTTCTAAGCCAATTCTATTACGAGTTGGTTCAGAAGCTTTTTTTTATTATTTTCCCTACGAATAAATCTTTTTGGGGTGACTCATTTTAAGTATAGGAGGTGCTTAAAAATGGGAAGAGACCGTCAAGAAAAAAAGTTGAAGCAAAGCGGACGCGTCGAATCAGACCGAGATGTAGGTACTCGATATAAAGGCTCAACTAAAATGGCAAGTCCTGAAGAAGTTGAAAAATTAAACGATGGCAAAAAGTAAAATTAACAGGCGATCACCTAAGGGTGGTCGCTTTTAAGTTGTTGCGAATTGTTTGAAGTGTCACAACCTGGGACGATAAACCTGTCCCCTCTGTCCCTCTATCTCTTCGTATGTTATAATTGGAAAAAGCGATTAGGGGAGTGTGCGATATGGATATGGGTCAATTTTTAATTTATGATCAGCAGAAACAGATCCGAGTGCAGCCGGAAAGAATCTCGTTATATATGCAAAGTGAAATAGTTGAAGCAATAAGTGAGAACAATGAGATGTATTACCTGTTCTTTTATAAAAACAATTTCCTCACTGCAGCAAAAGCAAAGCGGCTGCGTCGAAAATCGCTCATTGAGAGCGCATTTAAAAGAGGTATTGTTTACAACGCCCCACACCCGTTTATCGACATGCTGCTTTCATCCAATCATCCATGTAAAATTATCGGTTATAAGCCATTGCTAAAGAAACTCGAAACAAACTATACTCCGCAAGAAAAAGCTTTTATTCTTACCTTCTTTGAATCATTTATTCCAAAAAAACATCTGTTTGAAGAGATTAAATCAATATTTTATGTTTATCGCCGCAATGGTCAAGGATTCCTGGGCTACCGGATTATCCGTGTTTTAATGGATTTTGCACCGAAGCACAGTTTCGTGACACAGGTTTCTAATGATCCTATTTTCAAAAAGTATGATGACCAGTATAACAATCAATCAGACGATCTGCTAGCGAAGGATTTAATCTTTGCTGAAAAAATTCTTTACTCCCAAATAGATGATAATCAGCGGTTTCAACAGCTAATCGACCATTTGGAAAAAGAATCACGATGGACTGATATGATTGCCTTATATAGTTACAAATTATCCATGGCCCCTGCAACTGACTACTACAGGTCACTCGCAAATTTACTGGAGCAGCATTTAAACGAAAATGAAGCGGAATCCATTTTAGAACGTTTAGACAGCCAGTTACCAGCTTTCCTCCCACTACAGCAAGATTTATTTAATAAATATGTAAAAACCCACCAAATCGAAAAAGTTTTCCATATGATGCAGAATCGTGAATTTAGACTTAGTAATGATCAGATTCAAACTTTTGGAGAATTGCTTGAGCATCTTGATTCAAGAACATATTCTTCACATCCAGAAATGCTTAATACTATATTAGAATCAGTTATTTACACGTCCCCTGAAAAAGCTGAAAAACTTCTTAATAAATATGTTGTCTCGTTATTGGAGAACCATGAAGTAGCGTATATTAAAGAATTACTAAAACCTTTTAAAGAAAATCATGGGAGTCTGGAGATCATCAGAAAAATCGATACCATGGAAAGGCTAAGTGATGATCTGGACCAAATGCAAACGCTTGGAGAGTTGTATTATGAATTTAATCTATTGGATCAGGCAATTGAATGCTTTAGCTGGGAGATGGAGCTAAAGCCTACTCAGCCAAAACCACTTCAATGGTTATCTAAAGCCTATCGGGATAAAGGATTAAATCACGAATCCGATGCCTATCAGCAGCTGTGTATTAACCTCCAAAAAAATGCTTAGCATATAATACGAAATAGCTTTAATACTAGAAATACTGAAACAGACAGAATTCCTGTCTGTTTTTTAAGTTACAGTTTTCATCCATGTGATTGGTTGTGATAAATGTTAAAATGAATAAGATGTAATTGAAGGCTTGGGAGGAAACTGTAAATGAAGAAAGATGATAAAACTGTTATATCGCCTCAACAAAATCCCAATACTTTTCTGTCTGATTTAAAAGAACTTTTTAAGGCGGTAGTGTTAATTTTCAATGTACTCCCTGTTTTTGCTGGGTTCTGGCTTGCACTTTATTTTACTAACTCGACCTTTACTGCAAACTGGGAATTATTCCTGTTAACAATGGCAGGCAGTACATGCGTGATGGCTGGCGCACTTATCCTTAATAATTGGTACGATGTTGACATTGATACGATCATGGAAAGAACAAAGAATCGTCCTACAGTAACTGGGAACCTATCGTTAAAAGCTGTTTTAATGATGGGAATTATTTTTTCTGTAGTTGGTTTAATACTGTTACTGTTCACAACGATAGAAGCAGCTTTATATGGTTTCATTGGCTGGTTTTTATATGTGTTTCTGTATACGATGTGGTCGAAACGTAAATATACACTTAATACTGTAATTGGAAGTGTTTCTGGTGCAGTAACACCTTTAATAGGCTGGGCTGCATTAAACCCTGCTAATCATACTGTTCCGATAATTATGTTTCTTATTTTGTTTATCTGGCAAATCCCCCACACGTTTGTCATCGCCATACGAAAATATGATGAATACAAGGCTGCTGGAGTGGCAATGCTTCCGGTGGTACATGGACTCGCAATTACTAAACGTCAAACAGTTATTTACATTGCCTGTTTACTTCCGTTACCATTTTATCTTGCCTCATTGGGAACAACGTTTATGGTGATTGCAACCTTGTTAAATATTGGTTGGCTGACACTTGGAATTAGCGGTTTCTTTACCAAGGACGATTTGGACTGGGCCAACAAGATGTTTTTGTATTCCGTGAATTATTTGATGATTATCTTTGTTGTTATGATTATCGTTACTGTACCTTCGATTGGTTAATCCTGTTTAGCTATACAATTTATTGCACACCATACGTATTAGAATGAGTTTATGGATATATAAATTGCATTTAAAGTATGGAGGTAGGGAATATGGGAAAGCAGGCAAAATATCAGCGGTATACAAAGAAAACTAAACTTGAAGCAGTTCGGCGTGTACTTGAAAAAGATGAACCCGTTCAGTCAGTGTTGAATGATTTAGGAATTCGCCATAGAGATAATATTTATGTATGGCTTAAGAAATACCACAAGGAAGGTGTCGCTGCATTTGACCGGAAAATTGGTCACTCTCATAACGACCAGAGTTCAGCAACACCGGATAAATTGATTGAGGAATTATCGGCAGAATTAGACATACTAAAAAAGTTTATTGGCATGTCTCACCATAGTATTGAAGAAAGGTATCAAGCGATTGATGCTCTTCAGGGTCAATATCCTTTAGATACTATTTGCAAGACACTGGGAGTTTCGGAGATTGGTTTCAAGCATTATAAAAAATGCCAGCAACTCGGATTGGACGAGCGATACAGCAATTCTGATTCTGTTTATTTTCCAGTTTCAACATGTCTGCGCTGAGCTCCTGCTTCGATAAGCATCCAGTTTTTGGCTGGAGATTTATCGGAGTTTTTTCTATGATGGCCCGAGGTTGTCATTAAAAAGTTGTCAGGGTTACACTTCTTCGCTTTTTCTAATATAATAGGTTAAGAGGAAACTTGAAGAGGGATATGTTATGCAGAAAATGGCGAAAATAGCATATGAGAGTATTATGATTCTGCTCGTTATGCTGACAATCATTACATTATGGACTCAAAACACGTACAGTTCAACAATCAATTGGATTGTATGGGGTGTCTTTTTTATCGATTTCTTCTTTCGTTTACTGACTGCAAAGAAGAAGTGGGACTTCATAAAACAAAATCCATTTCTTCTAATAGCTATTATCCCGTTTGATCAATTTTTCCAGGTTGCCCGGGTGGTAAGGGTCATCTACTTATTCCGAATCAAAACCATTGCAAAGTACTACATTGCGCCGTATGTGGAAAAACTGACTTTTCAATCCAAATCACTAATTGTATCAATACTTCTCTCATTAATGGTGGCAGCATCTTTTGTTATTTGGAATCTGGAAAGCTCGATTGTCGCATACTATGATGCATTGTATGTAATTATTGGATATCTGCTGTTTTTCGGTCATCGGGTCTTTGAAATCGAGGGTCAGGTTTCAATATGGATTTTAACAGGAATATCTATAATAGGGATTGCAATACA
This sequence comes from Virgibacillus sp. L01, assembly GCF_052246775.1. Lineage (NCBI taxonomy): Bacteria > Bacillati > Bacillota > Bacilli > Caryophanales > Bacillaceae > Virgibacillus > Virgibacillus sp. L01. The sequence continues at coordinate 128,899 of NZ_JBQQCP010000007.1, forward strand.
AGGCTTAGCATTGCAGTGGGCATTCAATAAAGTAGAAGTACTATTTAATAATTTTAAAAAAAAGAAGCAAACGGTATCACAGGAACATAATTCAGAGGAGGCTAATTAATGTCTGCAATTAAGAAAGGGAATAATAAATTTTATGTCGGTGAAGATGAACAGAATCCATTAGGTGAAATCACATTTGAGCCATCAGGTGACAATGTATTAATAGTTGACCATACGTATGTATCAGATGAACTTCGTGGACAAGGTGTAGCAGGGGAACTCGTAGATAAAGTCGTTACGTTTGCACGGGAAGAGGGAAAGAAAATTAACCCAACATGCTCGTATGCCAAAGATAAAATGGAGAAAACGCCTGCATATCACGATGTACTGGCAGGTTAGGAGAAGAGAACATGGATTTAATCGACAAGTTAATTGATGCGTATTTGTACAACGACTTTGAAATAAAATATGTGTTAGATACAGATAACGGACAAGTTCTAATGGATGCCCTGAATCAATAACAGGCGAACCAGAGATTAAAAGGGATGACGAGGACGCGACGGATAATCTTTTACCAGTTCCACAAATTACGTCAAATAAAGCATATGATTCAATGGTTGATTTGCAGAAAAACAGGAATCTACTACAGCTGAGAAATTGATCGATGTACTGAACCGTAGAAAGCCATTTCGAAATTTCAAAGACAAGGTTATTGAACTTGGAATTGATGATGAATGGTATGCCTTTGAACAAAATGATGCAAAGCAAGCTATTTTGATTGGCTGAACGGGCTCGATATATCCTATGAAAAGATTAATCAAAATAAAATCACTGAAAAGGGAATTAATAATATGTACTTAACCATCGAAGAAACAGCCGAGTATTTATCAATCGAAGAATCAAAGGTTAAAACGTTCGTACTGCAAGGCAGGATACGCTCTGTTTATGATGGAGACAGATACCTTATTAACAAGGAACAATTTAGTACACATCTCGAGCAAATGGATAACTACCGAAAGATGCTCCAGGATTACTTGAATGAGCCACTTCCGGAGGATCCCGATGTGAAGGATGAAGATTAGCTATTAATTATATTAGAGGAGCATATGTATATGCCTAAAAACCAGCAAACCACGAAAGACGAGAAATCACTTGTATACACAGTGGAGGAGCACATTGAGCTTTTAAAATTTTTGATAAAAGTCATGCCCAACCGCAGCAGGAACTCGGTTAAGTCAATCCTTGCGCGCGGCCAGGTAACTGTCGATGAGCATATGGAGACACAGTATAATTATACACTCCACCCAGGACAATCCGTTACTATTTTAAAAAATAAGGCTTCTGTTAAAGAGAGCGCATTAATTGGTATGCGTATTGTTCATGAAGATGAAGATATCATCGTCATCAATAAAGAAGCAGGATTACTTTCTATTGCCACCGAAAAAGAAAAGGAACGAACTGCACACCACCAATTGATGGAGTATGTGCGCCGTGAAGACCCCCAAAATCGAATCTTTGTCGTGCATCGCCTTGATAAAGATACATCAGGTGTTATGATGTTTGCTAAGAACGAGAAGGTTAAGCGAACCCTGCAGGATGCCTGGAAGGAAAACGTTAAAGAACGTACATATGTTGCACTTGTTGAAGGTGAAGTGAAAAAAGCGAAAGGCTACATATCATCGTGGCTGAAAGAAAGCAGTACACATTTGGTATATTCCAGTTCGAATAAGAATGACGGACAGCATGCAATTACACATTATAATGTAATTCAATCAAACAAAAAGTTTTCATTAGTTGAAATTCAGCTGGAAACCGGGCGGAAAAATCAAATTCGCGTTCATATGCAGGATCTTGGTAATCCAGTTGTAGGTGATAAAAAGTATGGATCCAAAACAAATGAAATCAGGAGGCTTGGCCTTCATGCAAAGGTATTGTCCTTCAATCACCCAACGTCAGGTAAGTTACTGCGGTTTGAAGCAGATATTCCAGGGTCATTTTTTGCAAAATCAAAATAGCATTCCTTAGGAGGTGTGTTTCACATTTTACAAATTCAATGTACGAAAAAGTTAGCCGATGAATTAAAAATAAAAACATCTAAGGATCAGATAGCAGACAACGAATCACTGTACTCATGGCATGCACATATGTTTTACTACAATCGAAAAAAATACTGCATCGTTATGAATAACAGCACACGTTATAACTTTATTATAGGAAGTCTCAGAAAAAAAGAATTTAGTCAGTTTTCTTCACTAGTTAAAGAGGGAATACGTGAAAACCTGCTGGCTGAGGGCTTTGCTGAAAAAGTTGTGGAAACATACATGAAAAAATGTGATGACGTGAATTATGCCCCAACAAGTGAGCGTCCGATTATTTCTCAAATAAATGAAATGATTGGCGCAACGAAACACATTCAGGAGGAAAAAGAAGTAAATGCCATTGAAGAGAAACTAGATGAAATTAATCGCTTTAACAATAAATTCGTCATGCTGACATTACCAGAAACATATTCAGCTGTATCCATGAAGAAAGCATTAATCAAAGAGGTTCTTTTATAAAAGAGCCTCTTTCTAATTAACAACAGGATTTAAGCGAAATCGATAAAGTTCACAATTAACGAAGCGGTGCTTTCTCTACAAGTCGTCCACTTCGTCCTTCTGTTGTTTCAGCATTTTTCAGCGAACTAATAACAGCTTCTTCAGTCACTTCAATCACTGCTTGAAATAGTTTATTCATAATAGGATGGTCATCACGAATAAAAGACATGCTCTCCAACTCGACGGTTGCATTATGATCATATGTATTCGCTGTAGAAAAAGCGATTGCTATATCGCCGCTGCCATTGTCGATATGACTTCCAGTTCTGCCCAGTCCAGCTGCACATCGCTTAGCAAGTCGTTTCAGCTGTCGATCATATAGTGGTGCATCGGTTGCTATAACCATCATAATTGATCCATCAGGTGTATCCAGTTTCACGCTGCTGCCTAAATCTGCGAATAAGGCATCATCCCGTTTGCCGAAATTACTTAACACGAGACAGCCGACAGTGTACGCCTCTGCAAGTCGTGATGCTGTACCGATTCCACCTTTATACCCGAAACAAACCATCCCTTTTCCTGCACCAACTGCACCTTCTTCAACAGGTTTACTGTTAGCGCTCTCTATCGCTTGAATCGCGTGCTCTGCCTTTACGGATTGCAGTCGAATTGAATTCAGATAGCTATCATTACATTCACCTACCACAATATTGAGTGAACTTGTTGAGTCGCCAATTTCTTTATTTTCATTGAGCATATATTGGAGTGTCCCTTGCCAAACGGATCCTACACTGAGCGTATTGGTAAGCATAATTGGTGATTCAAGTAAGCCTAACTCTTCTACTTGTACAAGACCTGCAGTTTTTCCATATCCATTAATAACGGAGCTTGCTGCACGAATCTTGTTCGAGAAAATATTACCTGCATGGGGCAGTATAGCTGTAACACCAGTACAAACCGTATCCTGTTCATTCAGTTTTTCGTACAACGTTACATGTCCAACCAGTACACCCCCAACATCGGTAATACAATTGGTTGATCCTTTTGGTAACTGCATCTGAACCACTCCTTCTATTTCTGTTATTTTACCAGTATTATAGCATTTGTATGTATTCTGTAATTATTTGTATAAACTCCAAATAGAATTTTTTCAAACAAGATTAATACTTTCATCAAACTTTCACAAAACTTCTTTATAATTAATATAGAAATGGAAACATGGAGGTTGTACTATGCCATCAGCTTGGGTATTAACTAACGTCGCAATCATTGTAGTAAGTGTTCTTGCAGGATTAATGTTTTTTTACATAATCAGCCCGTTAACAAAAACAATGAAAAAGCAACATTTGGAAGAAATAATATCATTACTTATTAATTTTGTCATTTTTATATGGGTTGGAAAGATCCTCTTAAACTTAGCAGTATTCGTAAAAGATCCACTCGCCATACTAGCGTACCCAAGTAATTCACACGCCTTTTATGTTGCAGCTTTCATTCTACTGCTAAACGTTGGCTATAAGGCAAAGCGCAAAAAGATCGATACAATTCCAATACTGGCATCGTTTGTTCCAGTTTTCCTAGGTGCATCTTTCGTTTATGAATTCATCGAGATTACCTGGAACGGAAGCAGCTTAGCATGGGGGCACCTGGTATTACTCACGGTGTTGATTTTCATCTATATATTTGTGCATGAGGTGGTATCAGCTCGTGTTGCAGCGGGTTGCTTCTTTGTTGGCTGGAGTTTGGGGCAATTGCTTCTAACTTTCTTCCTGCCATTTACAACGTTATTTGGCTATATGATGGCTCGCTGGTTTTTAATCACTATTTTTATAATGAGCTTTGCATTGTTGAATTATCATAATAGAAAGAAGGTGTCATGATGGGTGCTGCTGCGGATTTGACAATTTGGCTGGCGTTGGGAGCTGGGATTCTATCATTCCTCTCTCCTTGTACACTGCCGATTTTTCCGGCATATCTTTCTTACATTACCGGGATGAGTGTGAAAGAGCTGGAAAATAACAATGATATCAGGATTAGAAGTAAACTATTGATTCATTCTTTGTTCTTCTTATTAGGTGTATCAACGGTATTCATAGGCTTAGGTATTGGGGTTTCATTTTTGGGTCAATGGATTCAAGGAATGCTGACAGGAGAATCCGGATTATTCATCCAGCGAATTGCAGGTATATTTATCATTGTAATGGGGCTGTTTGTTGCTGGGTGGCTTAATATTACATCATTTATGAAAGAAAAGAGACTTCGCTTTACGAAAAAACCAGTTGGCTATCTAGGAACTGTTTTTGTTGGTATGGGGTTTGCGGCAGGATGGACACCGTGTATTGGTCCTATTTTTGCATCAATATTGGTTGTTGCAGCAAGTAACCCGACTCAGGGCTCTCTTTATACGATTATGTATGTAATAGGTTTTGCACTGCCATTTCTGATTTTAACGTTTTTCCTTGGGTCAACACGCTGGATTGTACGCCAAAGCCAGAAGATCATGAAGGCAGGAGGAGCAATCATGATTCTTATGGGGGTACTTCTGTTTACTGGTCAAATGACACGTATTTCAAATTTTCTGCTTAAGCTCGTTCAGGATACGTGGTTAGCTAATTTAGGATAGGAATTGGAGGTTATCATATGAAAAAAACAATTATAATCGTTATTATTACCGGAATGTTTGCCTGGGCAGTATACGATGTAATAAACAGCTCTAAGGATACGGCTAATAGTGGAGATTATGTTGTAGAGAAAGATTCAACAGAGGAAAATGCGAATGAGGATAGCTCAAATGAGGATAGCGAAGATAATAATAAGGTAGGCCTTGAAGTAGGGAATATCGCACCAGATTTTGAACTTACCACGTTAAATGGTGATACTGTAAAGCTATCTGATTATCGTGGTCAGCGGGTTATGGTGAACTTTTGGGCGACCTGGTGTCCACCGTGCCGCGCGGAGATGCCTGATATGGAGAAGTTTCATCAAAATAAAGATATTACTATTTTAGCGATTAATCTTACTGAAACAGAAAGCACGAAAAGTGATGTCACAGAGTTTGTCGAAAAATTTGAACTGACATTTCCGGTATTAATGGATGAAACAGTGAAAGTAGCAAATCAATATCAGATACAACCTATCCCTTCATCATTTATGATTAATTCGAACGGAAGAATTCAGTATAAGGCATTAGGTGCCATGAATTATGAACTAATGGTTCAGGAATTTGAAAAGATGAAATAGATCCTCTTTATAGCTTAAAATAGACAAGAGGTGTTTTAGATGAAACAAAGTATTCTAGTCGTAGAAGACGATCCGATGATTCGTGAACTGGTAAAAATACACTTGGAAAAAAATGATTATGACGTGATAGAAGCAGCTGATGGTGAGGAAGCGAAAACTGTTTTTTTAGAATACCATCCTTGCTTGGTTATCCTTGATTTAATGTTGCCTAAAGTAAGTGGTGAAGATTTCTGTGCATGGGTTCGAGAACAGGAGCGTAATGAAGTTTCCATTATTATGCTGTCAGCGAAAGCAAAGATTGAAGATAAGATTGAGGGATTGAAAATGGGGGCAGATGATTATGTCACGAAGCCATTTGACCCGGATGAACTCATGGCACACGTTGAAGCGGTGTTGCGACGGACAGGTCAATTTTGCCAAAAAATTGTACATGAGGGGTTGTGTATTAAGCCGCGAAAAGGTGAAGTGCTTCTTTACGATAAATCAATTAAGCTAACGAAGTATGAATTTGATCTGCTGTATTTATTTATGCAAAACCCAAACATGGTACTCAGCCGTGAGCAATTAGTCATGCAAATCTATCCATATGCAGATCATACAGTGCTGGAGCGTACGATAGATGCACATATCAAAAAGCTGCGGGAAAAGATTGAGGATGATACATCCAAACCAAAGCGCATCCAGACTGTTCGGGGAATGGGGTATATGTTTGTCAATACGTAATCAGATCAAGTCAAGGTTACCAAAAGGATTTCTTTGGCGCTTATCTGCGTTGAATTTTCTTGTTGTTGCTTCTGCAATTGTCGTCAGTGGACTTGCAATTTATAATACGGCATGTTTTTTAATGGATGCCATGGGCGGGCTAGAAGAACAACGCCAGGAGCAATTCAATGCAACATTATTCAATTATTTGTGGATATTTATTATTACAGCGATTGTTACGGGTAGTTTATTGCATTTTTATATGACCAAGAAACTGATAAAGCCAATTCGCAGCTTAATAGAGTCTACGAAGCAATTAAAAAAAGGCAACTATCCCGATCCTGTTGAGGTGACATCCCAGGATGAAGTAGGCGAGCTTGCTGTCCAGTTTAATGCTCTAATTCAACAGTTGCATATGAATGATCAGAATCGCCAAAAGCTTGTTTCTGATCTATCACATGAATTTCGAACACCATTAACCAATTTAAATGGATATCTTCAATCATTGGAGCGAGGTGATATCGAGGGGACCCAGAAGCTGTACAAGTCATTGTATCAGGAGTCACGGCGTCTCACAGGTATGATGGAGCAACTGGAACAACTTAAGGAATGGGATTTTGCCAATTCGCAAACTTATACCAAAAATAGAGAAGTTGATATTACTACTCTAGTTGGTCAATGTGCTGCGATGTTTAACTTGCAATTGGATGAAAAAAATATTGCCTTGTCTGTAAATGTCCCCTCATGTACTTTACTTATTCATGAGGAAGGTACTCAGCAAATTATCAGTAATCTCTTGGAGAACGCTATCCATTACTACAATGGTGAAGGGGCAATTACTGTTCATGGCGAACGACAAAAATCTGTTTATCAAATTGCTGTATGTGGTCCAAGTGGTTTTATCCCAGAACAAGAACAGGAAAAAATATTTGAACGATTTTATCGGCTTGATACATCCAGAAGCAGCGATATAGGTGGCAGCGGCCTAGGGCTTGCGATAGCCAAAGAAATAGTAGACCGACATGGCGGGGAAATTGGTGTAACCTCTGAAAAAAATAAAAACACTTTCTGGTTTACGTTGCCGTTTGCGTAACAGGGGCAATGGGTGAAACGAATTGTGGCTTGTGGGTTGGATGGTCGTACAACCCTTCTCAACGGGTCTCGCTAGCCCGTTTTTCCACGGTATTCCCACAAATTACCATCCAATCATAGATCAGAAAAGCCGGATTCAGTCTTCACGGCAATTATTCAGTCTTTATCTGTCGTTTTGTAGGATAATTCAGTATCCAGCCAAGTCTATTCAGTTTTCAACGGATTTTTTCAGTTTTCAGCAGTTATTTTTTGTATGAACTGGTTATCCGTCCGCGGAAAGAGCGTAATCATTCCTTACCACGTAGCTTTATGTTCTTCAATACAGCCTAAGAGCCCATCAACGACCAGCGTTTCGTCATTATTAAGTGAAACCTCTCCATAATAATGACCAACAACCTGATGGACTTCCGATTTCACGACCAGCACATTAGACTTGGCGGTTCGTTCAAAAAATGGTTTGAAAGTTAGACGGACACTGTCTGACTGAATCCCCCAAGGTTTCATATAATTATTGGAATGATAGATGAACGTTACATCTTCACTTATTTTAGTGATGTTGCCATTTAAAATAACGGCATTCTCCGTTGAGCCGGTATGATCTGTCCATTGTCCGCCAAAATTCAATCCAATTACATCCTGACCCTGTCGCCCGGATGCCATCCCCCAGTTCCATGTACTTTTTCTTGGCTAGCCCCCCCCGGCCGTAATCGAGTACTGCAAAGTCTGATTCAGGATTAAAGGTCCCAGTTTTATCACTGACAGAGAAGCTTCCTTCAGCAGGAAGACAATTTTGCTTTGCAGTGAACTGAAACTTATCATTACTCCAAGGGACTACAACATTTAATGTATCCAGGTTTTCGGGATAGTGAATTTTTATATCCGCTTTTAATTCATCACCACCGAAGTCAGTGCTGCTAACTTTTAATGTTACATGATCTTTATTCCATATAAAAAATAGCCCCATGTCTTTATGTATAGCCTCAACAGAATCTTGAACTTCTTCAGGCATTGTATAGTTCTTTCCAAAGGGTACTAAAAAAGTTTTCTCATAAAAGTTGTTTGTTTCATATTCTAAGAAATAGACAAAACACACTACGGAATAATCAAGATGGCTGATTGTAGCTGAAAACATGGCTTCCCTACCAAACACACACCAATAATTCCATTTTTTCTTTCGCATATAGTGTCCTGATAGATTTGAAGTAATCAATGGTTTTCTTGCCCAGCCAATACATTCTTTATTTAATCATCCATTTTTATTGCAAAGTAAAACAGATTCTGTGATTTCTCTTTCGTTATTGCTAGTCATGTCAAACACTCCTTTTATAAGTAGTTCGGCATTTTGAACAGTTTTCCTGCAAAAATTTTCTTTATATGTAGTTCTACTCTACAATCGAATCCCAGACTAAAAAAGTGGCATTCATTTTTTAAAAATTTAATACCACTTTCTTCTTTTGTTGTACGATTGTAATGGTAAGAGGTATACGGTAAGCTATATTTTTGCATTTCCAAAATGTTCAGTGCTATACTATCTTTGAAACTAAATACGTAATATTCCTTCGGGGTCGGGTGAAATTCCCAATCGACGGTGATGAAGTACATACTTCTTAGTCCGTGACCCGTGCGGTTTTTAAACCAAGCGGTGGATCTGGTGAAACTCCAGAGCCGACAGTTATAGTCTGGATGGGAGAAGGAATTTTTCAGGTAGTTCGCATGTTTTACTAAAAATGATAAGGCAATGTTATGTGACAGTTAAGAAAGTCTGAATACTTTCATACTGCATCAGTGTAACTAAAAGCTTGTCGACAAGCCAAGTTTTTTATTGTATTCATTTTTAGTCAAACATTTTGAAGATGCGCTATACTAAAAATTCTACCCTTTTGCCTCTGAAGCTTATTCAGAGGCATTTTTAATTGGTTATTATAGGGAGGATCTAGAGATGAACGATGAATATTATATGAATATTGCTTTAAATCTTGCAAGAACAGTATCTGGGCAAACAAGTCCTAATCCTCCAGTGGGCTCTGTAGTTGTCAAAAATGGAGAAATGCTAGGATTTGGTGCACATCTAAAAGCGGGTGAGTCACACGCAGAAGTGCATGCACTTCATATGGCAGGTGATAAGGCAAAAGGTGCGACGATTTATGTCACCCTTGAACCTTGCAGTCACCATGGCAGAACACCGCCTTGTGCTGAGCTGATTGTTGAAAAAGGAATTAATCGGGCAGTCATAGCTGTTACAGACCCGAATGAAAAAGTAGCTGGACGCGGGATTGAAAAGCTGCAGGCTGCAGGTATAGAAGTGGAACTTGGTGTCGCGGCGAAAGAAGCTGCAGAGATAAACAGTGTTTTTTTTCATTATACAAATACCAAAACTCCTTATGTCACAATGAAATCTGCCGTTAGTTTAGATGGCAAAACGGCCACTGTAACTGGTGACAGCAAATGGATAACTGGAGAAGCGGCAAGACTCGATGTACATCACTATCGACATACACATGATGCAATTCTTGTTGGTGTGGAAACTATCATTGCTGATAATCCAAGTCTTACAACGCGCATCCCAAATGGTGGGAAGAACCCAACTCGAGTTATTCTGGATACGTCACTCCGCACACCATTAGATGCTGCTGTTTTAAATGATCAAGCAGCAGGTACATGGCTTTTCACCGGGAAAAGTGTCACGGAGAAAGCAATCGCGTCATTTAAGGAGAAAAGCGGGGTTGACGTTATTCAATTGGAGCAATTAACTATTGAAAATGTACTGTATGATTTAGGGTCTAAAGGAATAATGTCATTGTTTGTGGAAGGTGGATCTACGGTTAATGGTTCTTTTTTAGAAAATGGGCGAATTAATCAATTATTAGCCTATATGGCTCCGAAGTTAATTGGTGGTAAAACAGCTCCAACATCCATTGAGGGTAATGGATTTCAATCGATGGCAGATACATTTCCCTTGGATATTACGAATGTAGAAATGATTGGTCAGGATATAAAAATTATTGCGGAACCGAGAAAGGAAGAAGCAGATGTTTACAGGAATAATTGAAGAGATGGGCACCGTTGAAAAAATGAAACGTGTTTCTGAGCAGTCAGTGGAAATGACGTTAAGTTCCGCTAAAATTATGGAAGATGTTCATGTTGGCGACAGTATTTCAGTAAATGGAATCTGTTTAACGGTCACGAATTATTCTTCAACTAATTTCCAAGTCGATGTTATGCCCGAAACGATAAAATCAACTTCATTAAATGCGTTAACAGAAGGATCAAAGGTTAACCTGGAAAGGTCAATGGCTGCAAATGGCCGGTTTGGCGGACACTTTGTATCTGGCCATGTTGATGGCACTGGAAAAATCACTCGGAAACAAAAGCAGGAAAATGCTATTTATTATGATATTGAGATTCCGGAAGAACTAGTGAAATATTTCATGATGAAGGGCTCTGTTGCTGTAGATGGTATTAGCTTGACAGTATTTGACGTTGGGCAAAGTGCATTTACGATATCGCTTATCCCGCATACTGTAGAAGAAACTGTACTAGGGGAAAAAGACGAGGGTGATGTGGTGAATATTGAATGTGATATGCTCGCAAAACATGTGCAAAATTTACTTAATCATCAATTAGACGATCATAAAGATGGTTTTAATCAAGCATTCCTAAATAGAAATGGACTTATTTAAGCAAAGGAAGTGGAGACTATGTTTAACAAAATAGAGGAAGCGTTAAAAGATCTGCAAGCAGGAAAACCAGTAATCGTTGTTGATGATGAGGATAGAGAAAATGAGGGAGACCTTGTTGCCCTTTCTGAAAAGGCTACACCTGAAGTTATTAACTTTATGATCACCCATGCAAAAGGGTTAGTATGTACATCAATCAAAGCGGATTTAGCCAAAAAAATCAATTTGCCTATGATGACAAGCCAGAGTAGTGATCCATTGGGAACTGCATTTACCGTAAGTATTGATCATGTTGATACAACAACAGGTATTAGTGCGGCAGAACGTTCCAAGACGATTAGGGCATTGCTTGATCCAGAAATCAAAGCGGCTGATTTTAAACAGCCTGGTCATGTATTTCCACTGGTTGCTAAGGATGGAGGCGTATTAACTCGTCCTGGTCATACAGAAGCATCGGTAGATCTGGCAGTGTTAAGTGGAGCTTTTCCTTCTGGTGTAATATGTGAAATAATCAATGATGATGGAACAATGGCACGTGTTCCTGATTTGAAGGAAATGGCTGAGAAATTTGACCTCAAATTCATCACAATTGAAGATTTGAAGGCTTTCCGAAAACAGAATGAAGTTCATGTGACTCGTGCTGTTGAGACAATTTTGCCTACTGAATTCGGGATGTTTAAAGTATACGGCTATACAAATGATCTTGATGATAAAGAGCATGTTGCGCTCGTTAAAGGTGATATTCACTCTGATGCGACGGTACTGGCAAGGGTTCATTCAGAATGTCTGACTGGCGATATATTTGGTTCCTACCGTTGTGATTGCGGGCCACAGTTACACGAAGCATTGAATAAGATTAATGAAGCTGGTGCAGGTGTTTTAGTATATATGCGCCAGGAGGGCCGGGGAATCGGACTAATTAATAAACTAAAAGCATATCAGCTGCAAGATGCTGGAATGGATACGGTTGAGGCAAATGAACAATTAGGATTTGCACCGGACTTACGGGAATATGATTTAAGTGCACAAATTCTAAAGGACTTAGGTGTGAAAAAGGTTGATTTATTAACCAACAATCCGAAAAAAATGACGGCACTTTCGTCGTATGGAATAGAAATCGGAGCACGTGTTCCAATCCAAACTGGCACACGAAAAGAAAACGAAAGATACATGCATACAAAATTTGATAAAATGGGCCACTTATTCAACTTTCATAATAATTAAAGGAGACGATGATAATGGGGAGAACATTTGAAGGAAAGCTAGTTGGTACAGATCTGAAGGTAGGAATAGTTGTCGCACGTTTCAATGATTTTATCACAAGTAAATTACTGGACGGTGCTGTTGGTACGCTTCAAAGACATGGTGTACATGAAGAGAATATTGATGTAGCTTGGGTTCCGGGTGCATTTGAAATCCCCTTAGTTGCCCAAAAGATGGCGATGAATAATAACTATGATGCAGTTATAACGCTTGGGACTGTTATCCGTGGATCCACTCCGCATTTTGATTATGTATGCAGTGAAGCGGCAAAAGGTGTTTCTAATGCATCATCCCAATCTGGTAAACCTGTGATTTTTGGTATAATAACGACTGAAACTATTGAACAGGCTATTGAGCGTGCAGGTACAAAAGCAGGTAATAAAGGTGCAGATGCAGCAGTAGCGGCAATTGAGACTGCGAATGTTGTGAAGGAAATTGAAGTTGACTGACAGCCGGCATCTGAATTATTTTTGTAAGGGGAGATAGATATTAAATTTTTAGGCTACCAAATCTTGGGTGTAGGTGTTATATGGATAGGGATGGCTTTCTTTTTCTCAGAAATGGATCAGGTAAGCAAGTTAATATTTTATATGGGAACATCGTGGCTATTATTTTTAATCATTATTTTTTTGAAGAAGATACTGAAAGATCGTAAAGGTGACGAGGATTCAACAATAGGAAGGTAATGTTATGCTCACTATCGAAAATTTATATAAATCATATGGCGATAAATTATTGTTTCAGGATGTTACATGTACAATTACACAAAATGACCGAATTGGTCTGATTGGCGTAAACGGCACTGGGAAATCAACTTTTTTAAAGGTGATTGCAGGAATGGATACACCTGAAAAAGGGGCGATTAAACATGCCAAAGATTACCAAATTGAGTATTTGGCACAGGATCCGGAACTTGATCCGAACCTGACAGTAATTGAACAAATATATTATGGTGAATCAACAATAATGAAGGTTATGCGGGAATATGAAACAGCTCTTCAGGCCTTGGAAGAAGACTCAGCTAGTGAAAAGGCCCAATCTCAATTGCTCAAAATGCAACAGCAAATGGATGAACAGGAAGCATGGGAGGCTAACACTTCTGCCAAAACAGTTCTGACAAAGCTGGGAATTACTGACTTTCATAAAAATGTTACTGAATTATCCGGGGGGCAGAAAAAGCGCGTGGCTATTGCCAAAGCACTTATTCAGCCTGCAGATTTATTGATTTTGGATGAGCCGACAAACCACCTGGATAATGAAACAGTTGAGTGGCTTGAGAAGTTTTTAGTTACCTATAAAGGAGCATTGCTGCTTGTCACCCATGATCGTTACTTTTTAAACCGTGTAACAAATCATATCTATGAGCTCGATAACGGCAATCTATATGTATATCAAGGAAACTATGAATTATTTCTGGAGAAAAAGGCAGAGCGTGAGGCTCTTGAGGCTAGTGATCAGGTAAAACACCAAAATACGCTGAAAAGAGAGCTTGCCTGGCTCAAACGTGGACCTAAAGCCCGGGGAACCAAGCAGAAGGCACGTATTGAACGTGTGAATGACATGCAGGAAAAGAACTTCAATACCAGTAAACAAAATGTTTCATTCCAAGTGGGCTCTACCCGTCTGGGCAAAAAGGTTATTGAAGTGCAGGGGATTGAGAAATCATATGAAGGCAAAGAACTGATACATGACTTTGATTATCTGGTTGTTCCTGGAGAACGTCTTGGTATTATTGGTCCGAATGGTTCTGGAAAAACAACGTTATTGAATATCATGGCTGAACGGGTTCTCCCTGATCAAGGAGAAGTTGAAATTGGCGAAACGGTAAAAATTGGCTACTATACCCAGGGGGAGGAAGAACTTGATACGAGTATGCGGGTAATAAATTACATTAAGGAAGTTGCCCAAGTAGTTCATACAAAAGGTGGCGAAGAAATTACTGCCGAACAAATGCTGGAGCGGTTCCTATTCTCACGTTCTGAGCAGTGGACGTATATTAGCAGACTTTCAGGTGGGGAGAAACGACGCCTGTATTTACTGAAAGTCCTTATGACCGAGCCTAATGTATTATTTTTGGATGAGCCAACAAATGATTTGGATACACAAACGTTAGGCGTACTTGAGGACTATTTAGACCAATTCCCTGGTGTTGTAGTTACTGTTTCGCACGATCGGTATTTTTTGGATCGTGTTGTTGATCATTTACTGGTTTTTAAAAATAATGAATCCATTGAGCGTTATAAGGGAAATTACAGCGAGTTTCTGGAACATGCAACAAAACAAAAAGAGTCACAATCGTCTGCTTCTGTTAAGGAAAAACCTAGAAAGCAACAGAATCGGAAAAAGATGTCCTATAAAGAACAGAAAGAATGGGAAACAATTGAGGATGAGATAACCGAGTTGGAAGCTTCCATTGAGGTGATTCAGGAAGGTATTAATAACGCAGGAAGTGATCTTGAAAAAGTACAAAAGTTCTATGAGCAGCAGCAGGAAGCTGAAGATAAGCTACAGGCAAAAATGGAACGCTGGGAAGAACTTTCGGTATTAGTGGAAGAAATGCAAGGGAAATAAAAAAGATGTGGCCGGGACATAACTAAAACTTTCCATTTTTAAATACGAATAATACCAGGATAGGATGTTTAGAACGTTCATTTTCAATGGTGGGATCTTATACGTAGTTGATGTGAAATGCTAAGTAGCGAAGTTTTTCTTTAGTCTAATGATGGTTGGGAGCTTAAATACGTTTCGGCAGAATACTTCGCTTTCCATGGGTACGACCTCAGCCTCCTCAGAAACACAGAACGCTTCTTCCGAGGTCTTCGGAACGTGCTGTTCCCATAGGAGTCTACGTATTCTGCCTACACTGATAGAGATTTCCTGATTACACGCTGAAGTGTTCCCTATGACTAATAAGCATTGATTAATTTACAGGTTAAAGTGAGCAAAACCCAGTGGAGGAAATACACGTAGACTCCTGTGGGAGCTGAGGCCTAAATGAGACTACGTAGCGACGTAGGAGCAAGGAGGCTCATCAGCACGCCCACGGAAAGCGTAGTGTATTTCCGAAGCGGCGTCATAACAATCAGCTATTTTTCCATGTTACTTCGCACTTAAAATCTAATCAGTAACAAAAAAATCCGAACTGATTCGAATTCTTTTTCAAGAATTTTCGAATCATAGTTCGGATTTTACTTTGACTAAAACACTTTTGTCTTAGCCTCATTTTATGCATTTAAAAAAACAGCTTCCTTACTTCGGCAATTGATCAATTTCTATTGAATCAACAATACCAGTTCCATTATCCCGTATGTTTGCTTTGAGTTCTACGTTATCTCCTGCTTGCAGGAATAAGGCAAGTGGTTCTTTTCCAGCATTAATGGTATAAATTGTCTGGTCATTTTTTAACAGGAATTGAATGACTTGACCAGTTTTCTGCGTTGATGTCACTAATACACGGTTAACTTCGCCACTAATAGTCTCAAGTGCTGACTCATCGGATGCCTCAACATTACTTGGATCCTGAGCAAGCTGCAGCCGATACGCCTCTAATGTTTCTCTCGCTGTTTCACCAAACACAACAAAGTCCGCATCACCCGCTTTGATATATGCATACTGTTTGAATAAACCATTCGGATCCAGCACGTTAACAACCCATGTTGGATTACCGTCAATGTTATAGAGTATCGGCATAGATCCGGTCCAGTTTTTCTCCGGATACTGTTTGTTTACGATTTCTTTTGCACCTTTACTGTCCATAATTCCATTGTTTTTCTTTCCATTGTAATAGGTTAGCGCACCTGTACGAGCATTTATTAGTGTATAACCTAATGCAGAGTCAATATTTTCCCTTGGTGATGCCATATCAGTAAAGTAATGCATATCTCCTTGTTCATCAAAAATAGGAGTTACACTGCTTTCAGTACCTGATTCATTCGGTATTTTAACATCTTTTTTTCCAAAGATAGAATTTAACCATCCGTGGACATATTTACCGAAATACTCATTTTCATCTGTCGCAACATCAGAACTAACTGATCCATCGACAAAATCCGGGGCTTCATTTGTTTTGTATTTACTTACTTCACTCGTAACAGGGTCAACAATAGCAACATGCAGATTTTGCATATCCGGTTTGTTCGTTATGGCGATTGGCTGATATAACGTTTGAACATACCATGGCTTACCATCCTCGTCAACTTCGATTTGAGCTTCACCGCTTGGAATATAGTTTGGGAAAGCACCATATATAGTACGTTGAACATTATGGTTTAAGTAACTGGAATTGGTGTACTTCATGTTACTATCGATAAATTCTGGCTGAGCATTAATGTTGGTAGCAGATATGGTGAAAAAGCCTTCCGTTTCTTTACCACGAAAATACTTCCAAAAACCTGTGAACTCAAGGGGAGCCACAAACTTAATTTGACCATCGATCTTTTGAACTTGTAATTTGCCTAGATCGTAAAATTGTGTGTTAGGAACAACACCCATCGATTTTTGAATTTTATTACGCGCGACTTCTGGTGATACTGCTATTGGTGTAGCATCCTCATCCAATGGTTTTGCTTCTTCGACATCTTCCTTTTCAATTGATTCATACGTGTCATCCAGTGTAAGAATTCCTAATACAATTATGGTTGGAACAGCCAATACAGCAAGGATAATAATTAGTCCTAATATGGATTCATATGTTCCTTTCGCCTTCTTTTGAAGTTTGGTGGAGGTCATTCCATATACCAAAAAGATTCCTCCACCAGCTATCGCAATATTAGAAATCACCATATTTGGTACGGTAATTGGCAGCAGAATAAAGTAATTCATAATTCCACCGATTATAAACAGGACCGCAAAAACTATTCCTGCAATTTTACTTGTAACTACTCGGGATTTATTATTCTTTGCAATTAGGATACCAGCTAGTACCACATATAATATGAATGATAAAATAGTAGTTGTTAAGATTCCTATCATGATTTCAGCTCCTATGTTGTGATATGTTACATATATACATACGGAATTAGGAGAAATAAGTTTCATGATTGGGGCGTTATTTTTGAAAAGAATTTATAGTGATATTTTGCAATTTAAAGGAACTCATTACGATTTCGGATATAAACAGGGGGAACTTTTGAAAGGCTCGTTAACGGTTAAAAATCGTAAGAAACAGTGGCGGGTGCGAAAGCCACGTTTTATAATTGACATAAATGAAGTAGAGCAGGCAATAAAAAGATTTGCTCCGGGAGTTTGGGAAGAACTTGCAGGCATGCAGGATGCACTTGAGTGGGACATGCATGACATTCTTCAGGACTTTGGGGGATACAGGCTGGAATACACTAAAAGCGGCTGTTCTATTTTCACAGGCAATGACTTTATGATACGCAATTATGATTATCATCCTAAAACGTATGAAGGAAGGTACACTATATTCCAGCCAAGTGATCATGGCTATGCTGTAATTGGACCTTCACAGCGAATAACCGGTCGGATGGATGGGATGAATGAAAAAGGTCTTGCTCTAGGCTATAATTTTATGCACCGCAAGAAGCCTGGCGATGGATTTATATGCAATATGATTGGAAGGCTTATCTTAGAAAGCTGTGCTGATGTTAATCAGGCGGTTTCAATGCTTAGGGAAATTCCGCATCGGCACTCGTTCAGCTATATTGTGCTGGATAAAAATGAGGAAACCTTTGTAGTTGAAGCGACGCCAAGAGGGGTGGAAGTACGCCAGTCAAACGTCTGCACAAATCATTTTGAAATAATGAAGGATGAGAATCGTCACCACTTGAATGATTCATATAAAAGAATGGACGCAATAAGGGCACAACAACAGACTGCAACAGATGCCTATAAAGCATTTCGTATGCTGAACGATACGGATAAGGGTGTTTTCTCCAATCAATATAGGAACTGGTCTGGAACGATCCATACTGCAGCTTATTTTCCGAAAGATCTGAAGGCTTGGTTTGCCTTAGGTGGCGATCAGGATCCTGTTGTCTTTGACTTTGCAGCTTGGTTGCGTGGTGAGAAAATATCAACAAAATATGTTATAGGAGAGGTTGACACTGATTTGCCTTTTGTTCACATGGATGAAAATGTAAGATAGAAAATTAAATTGTCATCATCTGTTCGTATATTCTCATGGTATAATAATTTTATAAGAAAAGGGGGTGAATAAAATGCAAATGGAAGATAAAATAATTGGGATGCTTGAACAAATTATGAGTAAGCAGGACGAGCATAGCGAGAAATTGGATGAGCACAGTCAGAAGCTTGATGAGCATTCAAAAATATTAGGTGGGCATACTGAGTAAGTAACCATGCCTTGATATTAGAAGAACATGGACAAAATCTTTCTGCCCTACGATCTGGTCAAGAGCATTTAAAAGCTGAACTTGATGGTATGAAAATATCTAATGCAAAACAATTTGGTTCCTTAAAGGAAGATATGGGCGACTTGTCCGCCAAAGTAGTTCTTCTTCGAGATGAATCATGGGAAAACAAGAAAAGTATATATCGAATGCAAAAGACAATGGGTATGCAGTAAAACCTATGATTATCCCTTTACACTATCTTCTTCACCACTCCTAGATGAACACTACACTATATATTTCCTCACATTGCCACCTGGAATCCTGTCTGCTTTACAATTATACAGAAAATAGTATAATATATTCGGTCTGCAGAAAGATGGCAACTATCTTGCTAGGAATTGAATTCACATCTGAATCGATTATAGCATTGCTTAAGATTATTGCTATTGATATCGTACTATCTGGTGATAATGCGATTGTAATCGCTATGGCGACAAAGGGTTTACTGAAACATCAACAGAATAAGGCGATTTTTATTGGTACAGGTGGGGCAGTCGTTTTACGAATATTATTCGCAATTTTGATCGTTTACTTACTACAAATTCCGTATGTACATTTAATTGGAGGAGCACTATTATTATGGATTGCGTATCATGTACTGGTTGATGATGAGCCAGAAGCTAATATTTAAGTTGTCAGGTACTATGATGAAAGCTGTTGGTACAATAATCTTGGCTGACGCTGTTATGAGCCTTGATAATGTTGTCGCAGTAGCAGGTGAGGCACATGGACATGTTGGTATGATTGCGCTGGGTGTTGCAATTAGCATTCCAATCATGATTCTTGGCTCGAAATTGATTGTACAAGTTCTCGAAAAACATCCATGGATTGCTTATTTTGGAGCGGGTATTCTTGCTTGGACTGCCGGGGAGATGATTACTGGAGATGCATTCGTTATTGATTTATTAAACCTGCACCATTGAACTTTTATGTATGCTATAATGGCGAGAATCACGATAGTAACCTTAATAATTGGGCTATCTGAAAAACAATAAACTAGCTTAGAAATCATTATTAGTAGAAAATGCATTTGGGTTTTCCGTTGATTAATGTTTAATTTTAGTAGTATTAAGGGAAAATAAGAATGTAATAATATATACAAAAGGAGGTAAACTTATAATGAAGTTATTTCAGGTAAGGAAGGGTCAGTTTGTTTTTTACAAAAATGAACTTCATAAAGTATATTCGGTTAAGCCGATGTTTAAACAATCTGTCCACTTATATCGTTTAAAAGATATGCAGCAGATACTATCCAAAGCGAGCGAAATACATCCGTATAAACCAAAACACAAGGATACGTTTATTTTTTATGGTAAACGGTACACAGTCGATCAAAATAGAAAACCTGAACCAGGTGATTATATTTTAATTATTAAACCTGCCCCAGACTTTCTCGATCATTACGCATTAAATGAGATTGAAAAAGTTGATAATGTAGAAGACGGGAACGTTGTTACTACTAGAGATAATGGGGTTAAACATAGTGAATACGTTGTTATGGTACCAGGTAAAGCGGAGGACAGTGAAGATATATCATATTATGATAAGGCGCTTGTATCTGAGGAACAACAGCGAGAAGATGAATCACCGGAGTTTCTTGCAGAAAAGGATAGTGAGATGAAGCCTGTTGTGGGTGACATATATCTGGACAATCAAACTAATACAAAGGCAATGATTGTTGCAATGACAGAAAACGAATTAGTTTTCGGTCATGGTGTTCGCGTTCATGTAAGTGAAGTTTTAGATGAAGATAAATATAGATTAGTTTACCGATTTGAAGAAGATCTATAGAAATTACTCCTGAAGGTTTGTGCTTTCGGGAGTTTTTTATTTCTCTCAAACGGATTTTTGTGAACCAGGACTTTATACATGGTTAGAAGTAGGTATATTTCATTATTTTTACAAAAAGATTACAGAAACATACATAAAATACTATAATAACTCGAAATATGTAATAAGTTTAAAAAAGGAGGAATAGTTTCATGCAATTATCCGAAAAATTTATTAAAATTGTTGTAAGTGCAATGCTGGTTGCAACATTCGCATTAACAGCAGGACCTGGTATGGTATCTGCGAGTGTCGACCAACTAACTGTTAAAGAGACAGAAAGTGAGACGGAAGAAGGTACCAATGAAGAAGGTACCAATGAGGATGAAGATGGAAGTGAAGAGGAAGCTGATGCACCAAATTTAATTCCTGGGGACTTCTTCTATTTTATTAAAACTGTAAAAGAGAATATTCAATTAGCGATTACACTTGATGATTATAAGGAAAGCCAATTACTGGCTGAGTTTGCTGCAGAGCGAATTGCTGAAGCAAATGAACTTATTAACGCTGGAAAAACAGAAGAAGCAACTGCTCTTCTGGAAAAAGCAGTAGCAACACAGCAGGAGGCAGAGGAAAAGCTTGATGGCTCTGAAGATTCCAATGAGACTGCTGATGGTGAGACTGATGCGGAATCAGATCCAGAAGAAGGTACGGCAACTGAAGAGAATACCACAACAGAAGAAGACGGAACACAATCTGAGGATGGTACTACTGAAACAGATGAAGCCGTGGCTGAAGATGACACAGGTGAGGAAACAGATAAAGTAAAAATTAATCTTGCAAATAACATTGATGCTTTATCAGCTGTACTAGCAAAAATCGATAATCCGAATGCACAGGCCGCGATAATGAAAAACATTCAAAAATCGTTTGCAAAACTAGCAGAAAAAATTGAAAAACGTGCTGGTAATACGGAAGAGTCAGATGAAGAAACAGAAGAAGAAACTACTGAGCCTGAAGCAGATGAAGAAGAATCCGTAAATGAGGATGAAAACGAGCTAACTGTGGTAGCTTCTGAAGTGGAAAACGACAATAATGAAACAGATAAAGCTGCCGAGAAGCTAGCAAAAGCAGAAGAAAAAGCAGCTGAGAAACTAGAAAAAGCTCAAGAGAAAGCCGAAAAGGCAGAAGAAAAGGCTGCCAAGAAATTAGAAAAGGCTAAAGAGAAAGCAGCAAAGGCAGAAGAAAAAGCAGCTGATAAATCCGAAAAGAAACAAGATAAAGCAGCTAAGAAATTAGAAAAAGCGGAAGAAAAAGCGGAAGAAAAAGCGGAAGAAAAAGCTGAGAAAAAAGCTGAAAAGATACAAGAAGAACTAGAAAAGGCACAAGAAAAAGCCAATAAATCAAAAAATAACTAATATTCAAAAGCACCAGGATTTTTCCTGGTGCTTATCTTTTTATTATTCCAGCATACTACCTGCCTTGTACCCAATGATATTTATAGGATCTTTTGGTGATGAGTATGGTGGTGCGTATCCGAGTTCAAGTTCTGCCAAGTCTGCAACAGATATTTTCCCTTTCATCGCTGTGGCAATAACGGCTAGACGTTTATCAGCGCCATCCTCGCCAATGACTTGTGCTCCAATAATTTGACCGTTATTTTCATCAAAGAGGATTTTCATGCTAACTTTCTCGGCACCAGGATAGTAACCTGCATGTGATAATGATTCATGGGTTACTTCTTTAAATGGGATTGCTAGTTTATTAAGTGCATTACTACTGTATCCGGATACTGCAACACTCAAATCGAACACTTTAAAAATAGCTGAACCTTGTGTCCCATTATAGGCCAAATTGTTATCCTGCAGATGATTTGCGATAATAAAAGCCTGTCGGTGTGCCGGCCATGCTAATGCTACATGGCGTGGTGTGTCAGTCAAATAGTCCTTCGTTTCAACCACATCCCCTAAGGCATATATATCGGCATCATTCGTTTGCATATATTCATTTACTTTTATTGCCCCAGTTTCACCAATATCCAGTGAACTATCCTTAGCAATTTTGGTGTTCGGTGTAATACCAACGGCCAGTATGGTCATGTCAGCCTGAATACTTTTTCCACTGCTTAAGTGCAGAGTTGATCCATTATTGGAAAATGAATCGAGGCCATCCTCTAAGATAAGATTAACGCCTTTAGCTTTTAAGTGATCTTGGATAATTCCGGCCATGTCTTCGTCTACCAGTTTCATTACTTGTTTGGAACGGTCAACAACAGTACATTCTATGTTTAATGCTTTTAGGTTTTCTACCATTTCAAGACCTACGAAACCGGCACCTATAATCGCACAAGTGCGTGGTTTGTTTTTATTAATAAATGCATAGATATCGTCCATATCTGGAATGGTGTGCAATGTAAATGTTTGCTCAGGATTTAATCCTTTTAGGTCGGGTTCTATAGCGGAAGCACCAGGTGAAAGGATTAGCTTGTTGTAGGTTTCGTGTAGGATTTCTCCATTATATTTATATTCAATTTGCTTTTTTTCACGATTGATGGAAATAACTTCTGAGTCTGTATTGAGATTTATATTATATTTTTTGGCAAAATCATGATTATCCACTAGTAAATCATCACGTTCATCAACGGTTCCACCAATGTAATAAGGCATTCCACAGTTGGAGAAGGCTACATAATTTCCTTTATCAAAGAGTATGATTTCTGATTCCTTATCAACACGGCGAATCTGTGCTGCAACTGTTGCTCCACCACCAACACCGCCGACAATAATAATTTGGTTTGTCATTTTTATTCCTCCCATTTTTTAAATTCCCCTTAATCCATTTTACTAATCATTTATGAATAAAGCTGTTTTAAAGGTTTTAGGGCCTGTGGTATGTTTGTACTCAAACTGGCAGAATTATACAATAGAAGGATAAAGTATTGCCATTCGGAATAAGGATCCGCCAAACAATCGAAGCGGATCCTCATTCCGCTAAATAGCAGAAAAAGTGCTCTTGGGAGGGTGAGACGGATCCTCGTTCCGCTGATAAATGGGTTTTTCAACAAAAGGCCCTTTGAATACTATTAGCAACAACAAAAAAGCCATGAAAAAAAGATGCCAGAATCGGCATCTTTTTTTCATAATATTCCCAATGAACCTAAGAATACAATCAAAATTGTAATAGGCACTAACCATCGCATTATTTGGAACCATAGCTGATACATACTTGGTGACAAATTATTGCTTGCATTGAATTCACGTCTCATCAATGTTTTATCCATCTTAAATCCAATGAACAGTGCAATCAATAAACATCCACCAGGCAATAGTATATTACTCACGAGAAAATCACTTGCATCAAAAACTGTCAGGTTGAATATTTTAAAGTTGGCCAAGGTGCTCGACGACAGTGCAGCTGGTATTCCTGCGATAAAGACTATCAAACCAGCAATCCATGCCACCTTTTTACGTGACCGTTGTTTATCGGCAGTAAAAGCAGACGTAATAATCTCCAGCATACTAAATGATGATGTCAATATAGCAAACAGGAATAATAATAAAAATAAGCTTAAAAATATTTCGCCAAAAGGCATTTGCGCAAACGCTTCAGGTAAAACCATGAACAATAATCCCGGCCCTGCTGTTGGCTCAAGTCCAAATGAGAATACGACAGGGAAGATAGCTAAACCAGCTAACAGGGAGACGAAGATATTCATAATTGATACAGACCCTGCTGAAAATGGTAAGCTAACATCTTTTCCTAAGTAGGAACTATACGTAACCATTACCGAGAAGCCTACCGCTAAGGAGAAGAAGGACTGCCCTAATGCATACAAGACACTTTCCCCGGTTATTTTGGAAAAGTCAGGCTGCAGGAAGAATTTCAAGCCTTCTGAAGCTCCTTCAAATGTGACGGAGCGAATAACTAGTACAATAAAAAAGATGAACAATAATGGCATTAATAATTTGCTTGCCTTTTCTATACCGCCTTTAATACCAAATGTAATAACAACAATATTGATGATTAAAAATAATCCTAAACCTAAAATCGTAATCAATGGATTTCCAGTAATCATACCAAATAATTGCTCATAGTTGGCGTTATCCTTAATTACTAAACCAGGGATGGATAATGCACTGTAAATAAGTACCCATCCACCTACTACACTGTAAAACGACATAAGGACAAATGATCCAAAAACACCCAAACGGCCAATGATTGACCAGCCACTTTTAGGTGCAAGCTTTTTAAATGCACTAATTGCTTCTTTTTGTGCCCCGCGTCCGATTATAAATTCAGAGATTAATAAAGGAAGGCCGATGACAATTGTAAACGCAATAAAAAGTAGAAAAAAGGCGCCGCCACCATTCATTCCAGTCATATAGGGGAATTTCCATATTGCCCCAAGACCTACTGCCGCTCCTGTAGATGATAAAATAAAGCCAAGTCTGGATGACCACTGATCTCTGTCTGAACTCATATTATGCCTCCCTTTTCTATCATGTTGTTGAGTATTATATCATTATTTAATCTATGCGCAATAAAAAATAGACAACGATTTATATTTTAGTTCTTAAATCCCACAATTCAGGGAAGAAGTAGTGATCTAATACTTGTTTCAGGTAACCTACTCCAGATGAACCGCCTGTTCCCGTTTTATGTCCAATAATCCGTTCGACCGTTTTCATGTGGCGAAACCGCCATTGCTGGAACCAATCTTCAACATCTACCAATTTCTCTGCAAGCTGATAGAGCTCCCAATGGTCGTCTACATTCCGGTATACTTCCATCCAGGCCTGTTCAACTGAATCATTCTTTTCATATGTTTCTGAGAAATCACGATTCAGCACATCTGGATGAATATCAAAACCTTTACGTGCTAATGCTTGAATCGAAACGTCATAAAGCCCTGGTTTATAATAGGCGTCTTCCAATATTGCATGGATCTCTGGATCTTTTTTGTAAATCTTAAGGATATGTGGTGTTTTATAACCTAAAACAAATTCGACTAGACGATACTGATAGGATTGGAATCCGGATGCATTGCCAAGTTTGTCACGGAATTCCATGTATTCGGCAGGTGTTAATGTTGAAAGTACATCCCACGCCTTGATGATTTGTTCCTGTATTTTAGAAACACGTGCAAGCATTTTAAATGATGATTGCAGATCGTCTTCCTGTATTGAGGTAACAGCAGCTTTTGTTTCGTGGATAATCAATTTAAGCCAAAGCTCACTGACATGATGAATAATGATAAACAACATTTCATCATGATGCCCGGATAAACGTTTCTGGCTAGTTAGTAACTGATTTAACTGCAAGTAATCCCCGTAGTTCATATCTTCCATAAAATCGGTATGGATATCTTCTTCATTCGTGAAATTATTATCGCTCATAGAATCTCCTCCTTTAAGTAAGTGGTTTTAATACAGCACGAACCGGACTGGCATCAGCGCCTGCAATAGCAAGTGGAACAGCTACAAGCTCGTATTCTCCAGGTGTAACGTGATCGAGCATAAGGTTTTCGAGAATAAAGATTCCATTATCATATAACGCGTGATGGGTAGCCAAATCCTTACTATCTGGAGCATCCACTGAAGGCATATCGACGCCGATCAGTTTCACGCCTTCTTCTTTTAAATGTAGAGCAACACTAGGGTCTAAATCCGGCATTTTATCTGGGAAGCGGTTTGGTTTATTTGGCAGAGAGGTATGCAACAACACTCTCGAGATACCTTTGAAATCAAAACCCTGCAAAGTTTCGGCTGTAATTTTTTCAACATGACTAACATCAATTACTTTTGCTATTCCAATCGCTAGATTTAACTCAAGCTCATCTATCGTTTTTCCCTTTGAATCATAGTGAAAAGGTGCATCAATATGTGTTCCGGTGTGTAAGCTTCCTGTCATTTGTCCGACATTCACTGATCCCGTTTGTTCTATTGAGTAGGTAAGTGAATAGTCAAAGGGCGTGTCTCCTGGAAAGTGTGCCATATCATTTGATAATGGCTGTGAGATATCAATCCACTTTGATTCTGTCATTATGCAATAACCCCCCGCTTGTTTTCATATCTTTTATAGCGTTCTTCCTTCATAATTTGTTTAAGAATATGAACAGTTTCCCACACTTCTTCAAATGTATTATACAAAGCAACAGGGGCAAGGCGAATTCCGTTTGGCGTCCGAAAATCCGGTACGACGCCATCTGCTTTCAATGCTTTGCAGATCCGGGCAGCTTCCTTATGCTCAAGGAAAACATGGCCACCACGTGTGATCTCATCTGTTGGATTAGCTACTGTAAAATGATAATCGGATAATTCACTGTCGATTAGTTCCATTAAATAATTTGTAAGCTCAAGCGATTTTTGACGAATCTGTTTAATGCCTGCTTCCTTGAACATTTCCAGAGAACCAAGTAATGGTGCAGCACTTAATAAGTGTGGTGTACCAATCTGATAGGCACCTGCGTCATTAGCCGGTGTCAACGTATGCTCCATATCGAATTGTTTTTCTTTTGCAGAACTGAACCAGCCAGCAAGTCCTGGTTCATGGCCGAAATGTTTTTGATTAACATACAGACCAGCAACACTTCCAGGACCAGCATTTAAATGTTTATAGGTACACCAAAATGCAAAATCAACGTCCCAATCGGATAGTTGGTGTGGTATCGCTCCGATCGAATGACACAAATCAAAGCCGATTAGAATATTGCGCTTATGCGCTTCCTGCGTTAACCGTTCCATATCAAGAATTTGCCCGCTTCGATAGAGAACTCCTGGCAGTACAATTAAAGCTACATCATCAGCCATGGCTTCTATGATATCTTCTGTCTCAAGTGTATTTCCATTACTGCTTTTGACCTGAATAAGGTGTTCATCCGGATCATAACCCTTTAGCTTCAATTGACTTTTCAGAGCATATATATCAGATGGGAAATTCAACTCATCTGCAAGTATCTTAGTTTTCTTTTTGTTCGGTTTATAAAAGCTTGCAACAAGCTGGTGCATATTTGTCGTTGTGGAGCCTGTAACAATTACTTCATCCTTTTTAGCTCCTATTAAAGGTGCGGTCATCGATCCTAATTTTTCGGATAAATAAAACCATGGATGTTCACCCTTTGTCCATCCATTAATCGCATATTCTTTCCACGCGTTGACGGCGACATCCACCGCTTGTTCAGCCCGCTTAGAAAGGAGCCCTAATGAATTGCCATCTAAATAGATAGTCCCATTTGATGTATAGAACTCCTTACGAAAATCTTTTAAGTTATCTTTTTGATCTAAATGGATCGCATATGTTTTCTCCGTGTTCATATCATCATACCTCATTTGCTTATAAATTTTTGGCAGTTAAGTTTGCCAATAAGTTTTCTAATAGCCACCTTTATAATAACAATCATTAAGAGGGTTTAAAACTTAAATATTTTGTTTATCGAATGGACAAGACTTTTGAATCATTTTAAATTCTGTATATTAAAAACAATTGCAAATTTTGAAATACTGATTTATAATTAGGTTGTATATGAAATAGCGTTTTACTATATGAAATGTGGAGGGGAAAGCATGTCCTTTGTTTCTGACAAAGTAAAGAATTTGCCACCCTATTTATTTTCAGCGTTTCAACAAAAGAAAAAGGAACTGGAAGCAGATGGTGTAGATGTAATCGATTTGGGGATTGGCGCACCTGATCTACCAACACCAGATTTTGTGATTGATAGACTGACTGAGGAGTCCAGGATTTCTGAAAATCATCGCTATTCGACGTATAGCGGGTGCATGGAATTCAAGCATGCTGTAGCTGACTTTTACAAAAAACAGTATGATGTTGATTTGAATCCAGACACAGAGGTTATGGCTGTCATTGGTTCAAAGGAAGGGATAGCAAACCTAATGCAGGCTATTCTTAACCCAAATGACACGGTATTAGTTCCGGATCCTGGTTATCCCGTTTATCGGACAGCTGTCCACTTAGCTGGAGGGGAGAGTGTTTCTCTTCCACTAGATATACAGAGTGACTATATTCCGTTATATGATCACGTGGAGGATGCCTCAGCACAACGGGCAAAATTAATGCTGCTGAATTATCCAAGTAATCCGACAGCTGCAACCGTTCATTTAAATACATTTTTGAAAGCGATTACATTCGCTAGAGAAAATAACCTGCTTTTAGTGCATGATGCCGCCTATGACCTGGTTACCTATAACGGGTACAAAGCGCCTAGTGTGATGCAGGTTTCTGGTGCTAAAGAAAATGCTGTTGAATTCGGATCGTTGTCAAAAAGTTTTAATATGACTGGCTGGCGTATTGGATACATGGTTGGAAATAAAGAAATTATTAAGGCGTTATCAACCTTTAAAAGCAACATTGATACGTGTCAGTTTCTCCCTATACAAAAAGCTGCTGCGACTGCGCTGAAGAGTGATTTTTCCGAAGTAGCCAAGAATAACAAGATTTATCAGGAGCGAATGGAGAAATTACACAAAGCCTTCCAGGAAATTGGTATCTATGCAGAAAAACCGAACGGTACTATTTTCCTTTGGGCAAAGGTACCTGATGGCTCTACGTCGATGTCTTTTGCTAACAAGTTGCTTGAGGAAGCAGGGGTTATCGTAACACCTGGAAACGCGTTCGGCTCACGTGGTGAAGGCTTTATCCGAGTGGCGCTAACAGTTACTGTAGAACGTTTAGATGATGTGATTGAAAGGATTCAAAAATTGGACTTCAGGGAGGTGACCCAAAAATGAAAAGTACGGAAGACGCAATCCGACAACTAAAAACCCAAACAGCAGCCCAAGCAATTGTGGAATGCCTGAAAATAGAGGGGATTTCAAATGTATTCTGCGTTCCTGGTGAAAGTTATTTGCCTGTGTTAGATGCATTACATGATGAAGAGAGCATACGTGTTATAGCCGCAAGACATGAAAGTGGAGCAGCATTTATGGCTGAAGGATATGCCAAATCAACCTTAAAGCCTGGGATTGTACTTGCTACCCGTGGGGTTGGAGCAGCAAACCTTTCAATTGGAGTGCATACTGCATACCAGGACTCAACTCCAATGGTTGTATTTCTGGGACAGGTACATAGCAAGTTTAGAGGCAGAGAGGGATTTCAGGAAGTTGATCTTGACCGTTATTTTCAGCATATTGCCAAGTGGGCCGTAGAGGTTAATGATGCAAAGCGCATGCCTGAGATTGTTCAGCGGGCATTTCGAATAGCCCAAACAGGAAGGCCTGGTCCAGTTATCATCTCGCTGCCGGAGGATGTTCTCCCAGTTGAGGCTGCTATGCAATTTGGGCCTGTAACGGTTAAACCAAAACCAGTACCAGCCCAACAGGAAATTGACCATGTTGAAGCGTTGCTTTCAACAGCTGAAAAACCATTGATTATTGCTGGAGGTGGGGTAAAAAGCTCACAGGCGGAAGAAGGTCTGGTAGCTTTTGCAGAAAAGTATACAATCCCTGTTATGGCAGCATTTCGCAGACAGGATGTTTTTCCAAATGATCACCCGTTATATGTAGGACATCTTGGGCTTGGGACCAATAAAAAAGTGCTGCAAACCGTAGAGCAGGCAGATCTGGTTATCGCACTCGGCACCCGCCTTTCAGAAGTAACGACACAGGATTATCAGATTATTAAACCAGACAAACAACTTATCCATATTGATATAAGTTATGACACAATCGGCAAAGTATACGCCCCAGATGCAGGAATCGTAGCTGATGTCGGCGAAGCAATACAAGTATTAGGAAATATAGAGGTCAATTGTGGATGGGGCAATTGGGTGAAAGAGCGTCGAAAAGTACATGAGGAGGTAAGCAGTTTAAAAATTTCTCATAATGATGTCATTAACAAGCATATTATAGCGTTGATGGAGAAAAAGTTGCCCAAAAATGCCTTGTTAACGAATGATGCGGGTAATTTTGCTGGGTGGCTGCATGCCTTTTATCCATTTACCGAAAAACATACGTATGTAGGGCCGACATCGGGAGCGATGGGGTATGGAATGCCAGCAGCGCTTGGGGCAAAATTGGCCTTTCCGGAAAAAACAGTCGTTTCTTTATCTGGTGATGGAGGTTTTATGATGACCGTCCAGGAATTGGAAACAGCAGTTAGATACAATATTCCAATTATATGTCTTGTTTTTAATAATAACATGTATGGAACCATCCGCATGCACCAGGAAATTCATTATCCAAAGAAGGTTGTTGGCACTGATTTAGGAAATGTGTCCTTTAAGGATTTGGCATTAAGTGTTGGTGCCGATGGTTATCAGACTGCAACACTAGAATCTTTTGCTGAAGCGTTTGAAATGGCATTGGAAAAAAGCAGACCAGCAGTGATTGAAATTTTGACCGAAAAGGAACAGATTTCAGTTTCATCCACGATTACGCAAATTCGTAATCGTGCTGCAAAATTGATTACACACTAATTTTAGGAGGTATTTATTATGGCTGAAACATTACTTAAGGCAGAAAAACTTAAAAACTTTATCAATGGTGAGTGGATTGATGTTAATGAAATGACCGCGGTTATTAATCCGGCAAATGGAAAAACGGTTGTTGATGTACCTTTATCAGGTAGTGAGGATGTGAACACTGCTGTTAAGGCTGCTAAAAAGGCTCAAAAGGAATGGGCACAAGTCCCAGCACCACAACGTGCGGAAGTGCTGTTCCGTGTTGGAAACATTATGAAAGAACGTAAAGAACGGTTATCACAATTACTGACAATGGAGAATGGAAAAGTAATAGAAGAAGCACGAGGCGAAGTGCAAGAGGGAATTGATATGGCCTTTTACATGGCTGGAGAAGGCCGCCGGATGTTTGGACAGACGACTCCTGCAGAACTAAAGGATAAATTTGCGATGAGTCAGCGTTGCCCGGTTGGAGTTGTTGGAATTATCACACCGTGGAATTTTCCAATTGCCATTGCCACCTGGAAGTCATTCCCTGCGATTGTCTCTGGTAATGCAGTTGTTTGGAAGCCAGCGACAGAGACTCCGATTATGGCGTTTGAGCTTGCAAAGATTTTTGAAGAGGCAGGGTTACCAAAGGGTGTTGTAAACGTCGTCTTTGGTAAGGGATCTGCGGTTGGTGATGCAATGGTTAACCATGATGATATTCGGGTCATTTCATTTACCGGATCAAATGATACTGGCCGAAGCATTGCAAGTAAATGTGGGGAACAGCTGAAAAAAGTGTCACTTGAAATGGGTGGAAAGAATGCCGTAATTGTTATGGATGATGCGGACCTTAACCTTGCCGTCGAAGGAATTTTATGGAGTGCTTTCGGAACAAGTGGTCAACGCTGCACAGCATGCAGCCGCGTAATTGTTCATGAAGATGTGAAGGAAAGACTGGAAGAGCGTCTGCTTGTTGAAATGGAGAAGTTAACAATTGGCGATGGTCTTGATGAGTCAATAAAAGTAGGGCCAATCATTAATAAAGCAGGTCTTGAAAAAATTAAAAAATATATTCAGATTGGCAAAGATGAAGGAGCAAAAATGCTTGCTGGCGGCTATGTGATGGATGAAGGTAATCATGCAAAAGGTCATTATTTTGCCCCAACATTGTTCACAGATGCCACAGCCGACATGCGTATTTCGCAAGAGGAAATCTTTGGGCCAGTTGTTTCATTAGTACCCGTAAAAAGCTTTGAAGAAGCAATCGAAGTAAATAATGGCGTGGAATTTGGGTTATCAAGCTCAATCTTCACAGGGGATGTTAATCGCGTATTTAAAGCACAACGTGACCTTGATACAGGAATTGTTTATGTCAATGCTGGTACAACAGGAGCAGAAATCCATTTACCATTCGGTGGGACAAAAGGAACCGGTAACGGACATCGTGATTCTGGCGTGCAGGCACTAGATGTATTTACTGAATGGAAAGCAGTCTATGTGGACTTCAGTGGAAAACTGCAACGCGCTCAAATAGACGTTGAGTAGGAAGAAAAGCGAAGGCGACTGATCAACGACGTATTGAATGCGCCCGCGCATCGCGGGTGGGTCGACGTTGCCGCGCAAAGCGGCGGTCTTAGTCGATCTTCCTCAAGGAAACGCGAAGAGCGTAAGCAAATCGACGTTGACTTATCGTAAGGAAGAGAAGGAAGTCCACTAGTCGCTAGAAGTCTTAGCTAGACAAAGAAAAGCCGACGACTGATTAGAAATGGCTATATAAGGTGTGTATTAACTATATAAAATCTATACAGGGAGTGTGAAGGATGTATGAAAATAGGTGTATTAGGATCTGGATTAATGGGGAAGGAAGCTGCACGAGACTTAGTAGGAAGTGAAGGTGTAACTGCTGTAGGATTAGCAGATATTGATTTGGAGAGAGCGCAACAGGTTTGCGATCAATTAAATTCTACTAAACTAACAGCTTATCAGGTAAATGCCAGCGATGAACAAGAATTGGCTAACTATATGCGCCAGTTTGATGTGATCATAAACGCTTTATTTTATTCGTTTAATGAAATTGTTGCAAAAACAGCAATCCAGGTTGGAGTTAATTCAGTAGATTTGGGTGGTCATATTGGCCACATGACTGATAAAGTTTTGGCAATGAAAGAGGATGCAGCCGCCGCGGGAGTAACTTTAATACCTGACTTAGGGGTTGCTCCAGGTATGATTAATATTCTTTCTGGTCATGGTGCAAGTAAGTTGGATAAATTAGAGGAAATAAAACTATATGTAGGCGGGATACCGCTTAAACCAGAGCCACCATTTGAATATAACCATGTATTTTCTATGGAAGGTGTGTTTGATCACTATACAGATCCATCCCTTATTGTTCGAAATGGAGTGAAGCAGGAAGTACCATCTTTAACTGAGGTTGAACGTGTTTATTTTGAAAAATTTGGACCGTTGGAAGCCTTCCATACATCTGGCGGGACATCTACATTATCAATCTCATACCCGGATTTAAAAACACTGGAATATAAAACAATCCGTTATCCAGGGCATGCCGAGAAGTTCAAATTACTTGTTGACCTTAATTTGACACGGATGGATTATCAGGTAGATGTTAACGGACAGCAAGTTAACCCGAGAGAGGTATTGCTAAAAGTTCTCGATCCAATTGTCGATTTAAAGGAAAAGGACGATGCAGTTTTATTACGGATAAAAGTTTCCGGTGAAAAAGATGGAAGACCCAAGACATATGAATACGAAATGACGACATATAAAGATAGAGTAACCAATGTGACAGCAATGGCCCGTGCTACTGCCAATACCATTTCGGCAGTTGCACAAATGATTGGAAATGGTACAATTTCTAAACGAGGTGTATTCCCTCCAGAGCAATGTGTCCCGGGGGAAATCTATATGAAGGAAATGGCAAAACGTGATGTAAACATACTGGAATCGGGCAATACAGAAAAAGAGCATGTAAATATCTAATAACTTTGTTGAGGTTGTCCCACATCAAATGAGGCAACCTCACTATTTTAGCAGATAAGAAAGTATAACTACTTTCTTACTGCATAAGTGCAACTAAGGCAATTCGCCCAAAGGCTTGGCGAATGCCAAGTTTTCTAATACGATATGATATAATAAATTAGGATGCAGCAAGGAGATTTCGGCATGAATCAAAGTGTTATAAAAGCATTAAAACTACTAAATTATTTCACAGTGGAAACACCAGAATTAACATTAAAACAGATCGCCAACAAGGCTGATATTCCAAAACCAACAGCATACAGATTGCTATCCGCCCTGGAATCTAGTGATTTTTTATATAAAACAAAGGAAAACGAGCATGACAGCCGGTACCGATTAGGGTTAAAGTTACTTGAGCTGGGACAAATCGTTTCCGATCAGCTGGAGATAAGAACGATTGCTTTACCATATATGGAAGAACTGGCACAGGAAATTAATGAGGCTATTCATTTGGTTATTTCAAGTCAGGATGAAGCAACATACATTGAAAAAGTGGACAGTTCAAGAGCATTGCGTCTGTATACTAGAATTGGGAAAAGCTCACCACTGTATGTGGGCTCGGGTCCCAAGATGCTGCTTGCTAATATGCCACGTGAACGGCAGGAAGAAATATTAAGTGATTCAGAACTATATCGATTAGGTGATCATACGCCAATCGATAAACAGCAATTAATGAAGCAACTGGAAACAATCTACCAGGATGGATATGCATACAGTATTGGGGAGCAAGATGCTGATACGACAGGGATTTCCTATCCAATTTACGACTCCCGGGGTCAAGTTATTGCTGCACTAGCTGTCAGTGGTTTATCCAGTCATTTTGAAGGAGATAACCTAAAACTACTAAAAAATAAAACAAAACAATCTGCCCAAACCATCTCGAGGCAATTAGGTTATCGCGGGTCAGATTTATAATTTCGAAGGGATCTGAATTGTTATGAATACAGTCTTTATAGCTGGCCATGCCAGGTTGCCATCCGGAATGGCTGCAAAAAATATGTACGAAACATTGACTATCACTGCTGAAATTGACAAAAAATACGGCGTGATTGTAGCAGCTAATTGTACACTGGCAACGGAACATGGAAGACAATTTGTGCAGCAATTACTTAGAGGGCATAGCTTGCAGGATGGAATTGAAATGCCTGTTGAGGAAGTAAAAGAGCATTACTTAGGTAAAGCTGGGAATGCACTTGCATCTGCATTAAATGATTTATATAAGCAGTATGAGCATTACTTGGGTAGCTAGTGGAGTCTGGGAAAAACTTTCCACTTTAAAGACGGTTAATAACAGGATAGGATGTTTAGTACGTTCATTTTCAATGGTTAGGTCTAATTCGTAGTTGATATAAACTGCGAAGTACTTTTTAAAAAGTTTGAGTGCTATTATGCCGCTCCGGAAATACACTTCGCGCACCTAGGGCGGCTGATGAGCCTCCTTGCTCCTACGTCGCTGTGTAGTCTCATCTAGGCCACAGCTCCCAACGTGTATTTCCTCCGCTGTCGACTCGAGTAGGAATTGCTATAGAAAAAATGTGTGACAGCACTACACTAGTCCGGGTGAGCGGAGGGCGGACGAGAGTTTATAGAGATTATTCTAGCAGTTAGTTCGCAGTATATATCTAATAAGCAACATTAGAAAACTAGACATTCGTTAAAGGGATTCTTATGAAAGCGTATTTTGCTTTCTTAGAATCCCTTATCCTCTGGAGTGCAAGCTCTTTGATGAGTGCCATAGTTACACTTATGCAGTAAGAAAGTAGTTATACTTTTTTAACTGCAAAATAAATCCGAACTAATTCTAATTCTTTCTCAAGAATAGAATAATAGTTCGGATTTTACTTTGACGAAAACAATTATATCCCTGGCCACAATTTAATCTATCCCCATCGATACATATTTCTTTTCCAAAAATTCATCCATACCGTAATGTCCACCTTCTTTTCCAACACCTGATTGCTTGATACCGCCGAACGGGGCTTCAGCAACTGCTGGAAATACATCATTCACACCTACAATTCCATATTCAAGCTTTTCAGAAACCCGGATAGCACGGCTTGTCGTTTCTGTGAAAATATAGGCGGCCAACCCGTAATCGGTGTTATTTGCATTTTGAATTGCGGTCTTTTCGTCTGTAAACGTTTGAATTGGCATAACAGGGCCAAATGTTTCTTCGTTCATGATGAGCATATCATCTGAAATGTTTGATAGAACAGTAGGCTGATAGAAATACCCTTCCATATCGCCGGACCATTTATTACCGCCTGTAACAATAGATGCACCTTTTTCAATCGCATCATCAAGATGTTTTTGAACCTTTTCGGATGCTTGCTGATTAATTAATGGACCAAGGTCCGTATCGTCAGCTAAGCCGTAACCTATTTTGAGCTTTTTAACTTTTTCAGTAAGCTGTTGTGTAAAGCTATCTTTAACGGAATCATGAACATATATTCGATTAGCGCAAATACACGTTTGACCATTATTTCGAAACTTGCTTGCTAATGCAAGGGTAGTTGCTTTATCAATATCTGCGTCGTCAAAAACGATAATCGGTGCATGACCGCCAAGCTCTAGTGATAGTTTTTTAACGTGATCAGCACTTTCCCGCATTAAATGTTTTCCGACTTCTGTTGAACCAGTGAATGTTATTAAACGAACTTCTTTACTCGTTAGCATCGTATTGCCGATTGCTTCAGCATCTCCAGTCACTAAATTTACAACACCATTAGGCATGCCTGCGCGCTCAAGTATCTTGACAATTTCAATGGCTGATAATGGTGTTTCTGGGGCTGGCTTAAGCACAATTGTACAACCAGCAGCTAATGCAGGTGCTATTTTTCTGGTTATCATGGATGCCGGGAAATTCCACGGTGTAATAGCACCGACCACGCCAACAGGTTGTGGAATAACGAGCAGACGCTTTGATTTATTAGAAGAAGGTATCCATTCTCCGTATGCACGACTTGCTTCTTCGGCATACCAAAGTAAAAAGCTTGCTGCACCCTTTATTTCACCTTTTGCCTCTTTAATTGGTTTGCCTTGCTCAGTCGTTAAAATTTCCCCTAATCGGTTGACTTCTTCAAGCATAAGTTCATGCGCTTTGTATAATATGCGTGACCGTTCACGACCTGTCATTTCACCCCATAGCTGAAATGCCTCTGATGCAGCGGTTATTGACTCTTCAGTTTCGGTTGCTTCCCCATAAGCTACCTTTGTTATTGGCTCTAGTGTAGCGGGGTTGTATATAGTATCCGTTTGCTGTGAATTTACATTTCGCCATTTACCATTAATAAAAATACTTTTTGTTTCATTTTCGAACATATGTGAGACCCTCCTTAAACTATTTTCCTTCCCAGGCAGGTAACATCTTATTTAACTGCTTATCCTGTCGATAACCCAATACATAATCTGCCTGCATTAAGGTATGGACTTCCCGGGTTCCTTCATAAATAACAGGTGCTTTCGAGTTACGCAGATAACGTTCAACAGGATATTCATCTGAATAGCCATATGCCCCATGAACTTGAACGGCATCATCAGCTGCTTTGTTGGCGAAATCGCATGCCTGCCATTTTGCAATTGACGTTTCGCGCGTGTTTCGCTTTCCTTCGTTTTTCAATTCACCTGCCCGATAAACGAGGAGGCTGCTCATTTGCAGTCCTGCTTCCATATTAGCAATCATGCGTTGAACAAGCTGGTGTTTTCCAATCGGTTTTCCAAAAGTTTCGCGTTCATGGCAATATTTCACACTTGCTTCAAGGCATGCTCTTATTTGCCCAACTGCACCAGCAGCAACTGTAAATCGCCCGTTATCAAGTGATGCCATTGCTATTTTGAATCCTTCTCCTTCTTCACCGAGTAAGTTTTCTTTTGGAACCTTTACATTGTCAAAAAATAGTTCGCCAGTGTTACCAGCTCGAATACCTAACTTTCCTTTCGTCGCTTTTGAGGAAAAACCCTCCCATGTTCGTTCAACAATAAACGCAGAAATGCCATGATGTTTACTGTCCTTGTCGGTATAGGCAAAGACAAGGAAGTTATCAGCAGTATCACATAAGGAAATCCATGTTTTTTGACCGTTTAAAACATAATGATCGCCATCTTTAACAGCAGTGGACTGTAATGCGGAAACATCTGATCCAGCACCAGGTTCGGTTAACCCAAAGGCGCCAACCTGTTCACCTTTTGCTTGCGGAATTAAGTACTTTTCTTTTTGCTGTTCAGTACCCCATTGAAGTATGGACATACTGTTAAGGCCGGTATGGACGGAAACTGAAGTACGAAATGCTGTATCGCCGCGCTCCAGTTCCTCGCAGACAATTGCCAGTGAATTATAATCCATCCCACTACCACCGTATCTTTCTGGAATACAAACTCCCATTAATCCAAGATCAGCCAGCTTTTTCATTATGGAAGGATCAAATTTCCCTTCGCGGTCCCAGTCAGCAATATTAGGCATTATCTCTTTATCAACAAAGTTTCTTACCGTAGTTCGCAACATCGTTTGTTCTTCTGAAAAATTAAAATCCATCTAATCATCTCCTAATTGTTCGTTTTTGATATTCCTAATTGAGTTAAGATTTCATCAGTATGTTCACCAGCATCTGGTGGGTGGTGTTTTAGCTGAAAAGGTGTTCGCGAAAGCTTAAGTGGACTCCCAATCATTCGAATAGCTCCCGCAGTCGGATGAACACTATTAATAAACATATCCCGTTCATTAAGCTGCGGATCGTTTGCTACTTGATCAATTGTCTGGATAGGTCCGCATGGGATATTATTTTTTTCGCAATTTTCCTGCCAGTATGCTGTTGATTTGGTTGAAAAAACATCCTGTAACAACGGAACCAGATCTTCCCGGTTTTCAACACGATCGGGATTTGTTTGAAATCGCTTATCTGATGCATATTCCGGTTTCCCCAACACATTGCAAAGTCTTTTAAACTGATTGTCGTTTCCAACTGCAATGACCATTTCACCATCAGTTGTTTTAAAAGTCTGGTAGGGTACAATATTGGCATGATGATTTCCAAGCGCAGTCGGAATTTTTTCAGCCATTAAGTAGTTACTGCCAATATTTACGAGAGCACTGACGGCAGAGTCATAAAGAGAAATATCCAGTTTTTGTCCTTCACCTGATTGTGTACGTTCTAATAGTGCGCCCTGAATTCCTATACAAGCATATAATCCTGTTAAAATATCAGTAATTGCTACACCCATTTTTTGCGGACCTGATTCTTTATCACCAGTAATGCTCATAAGACCACTCATCGCTTGAATAATAAAGTCATACCCTGGCATATCCTGGTATGGACCAGTTTCCCCAAATCCGGTAATGGAACAATATACAATACCAGGGTTAATTTTTGTGAGTGTTTCGTAATCCAAACCAAATTGCTTCATTTTCCCTGATTTAAAGTTATTAATGATGACATCGCTTTCATTCACGAGTTTTTTAATAACCTCAATCCCTTCATCCGACTTCAGATCGACAGTTATACTTTTTTTGTTGCGATTGGCACTAAGGTAATAAGCGCTAACACCATTCTGAAAGGGAGGACCCCATTTGCGCGTTTCGTCACTCCCGCCGGGTGCCTCTACTTTTATTACCTCTGCACCAAGGTCTCCAAGAATCATTGTGCAGTATGGTCCAGCAAGAACACGCGACAAATCAAGAACCTTGATATTCTGAAGTGCTCCAGCCATTTGCTCACTCCTTTCTTAAATAAAATAAGCCACTCCAAAATGACTACAGACTACCCTGTAAGTCAATTTGAACTGGCTTTTACCTGTTGAATCAGAACTGGAATAGAACTGTAAACAGATTAGGCAGCATTCATTTGATTCGTGCGTACATTATTGATCATGTGTTTTTAACGCGGAGACGTTTAAACATGATTCACTATCTATATAGTATTATATTCAGAAAAATTTGTAAATAGTTATCTAGGAATCTATTGAAAAAGTTGCAATTATTATTTTTGAAAAGTCAATTATGCGTGTGATCATAGAAAATAAGTCGTTGATTCCTGGAAAGGGGGAGCGTGAATTAGCAGAAGGGAGGTGTGAATCAACAGAAGGAGAGCGTGAGTCAGCAGAAGGGCGGCATGAATCA
The DNA here is from genome assembly GCF_052246775.1 of Virgibacillus sp. L01. Classification (NCBI taxonomy): domain Bacteria; kingdom Bacillati; phylum Bacillota; class Bacilli; order Caryophanales; family Bacillaceae; genus Virgibacillus; species Virgibacillus sp. L01. The sequence continues at coordinate 169,086 of NZ_JBQQCP010000007.1, forward strand.
GCAGAAGGGAGGCGTGAATCAGCAGAAGGGAGGTGTGAATCAACAGAAGGAGAGCGTGAATCAGCAGAAGGAGAGCGTGAATCAGCAGAAGGGCGACATGAATCAGCAGAAGGAGGGCGTGAATCAGCAGAAGGGCGGCATGAATCAGCAGAAGGGAGGAATGAATCTGCAGAAGAAAGGGTGAATCAACAGAAGGAGAGCATGAATAATCAACTCTACTTTAATTGCTCAAAAAAACCGTGCCCATCGCTGGTACACGGCTTTAATGGCACTATTTTGCTGCTTTTTGCAGTTTTGTTATCATTTTGAGTGCTCGTCCTGTTCCGATTGCAACTGATTCTAGTGGATTTGGTGCAATGTGTACAGGTACAATTATTTCGTCTGCCAACCAGTCTTTCATGCCTCTTAGCATAGAGCCACCACCGGTTAGCACGATTCCTCGGTCAACAATATCTCCGCTTAGTTCAGGTGGGCAATTTTCTAATGTTGCGCGAATTGTTTCCAGAATTTGTTGGAGAGATTCTTTTAATGCGGAATAAACTTCTTTTGAAGAAACAGTTACGGTTTTTGGTAAGCCTGAAACCATATCGCGGCCGCGTACTTCCATTGTTTCCTCAGCATGATTTTCATTTGCAAATCCGATATCCATTTTAATATTTTCGGCAGTACGCTCACCAATTAGAATATTATATTTCTTTCTAATGAAATGGGTTATCTCTTCATCCATCTTATCTCCGCCGATACGGATGGAATTACAGGATACAACGCCTCCAAATGAAATAATACCAACTTCTGATGTTCCACCACCGATATCAACGATAACATTTGCTATTGGTTCATCAACAGGCAAATCAGCGCCAATTGCAGCAGCTACTGGTTCTTCTATTAAATGGACATGTTTAGCACCATAACTTGTAACGGCATTATGAATGGCACGTCGTTCTACTGTTGTGCTTCCTGATGGCGTACATACAACAACAGTTGGTTTGCGCATGGACAGTCCCATTTTTTTACTAACCTTTTTCAAAAAGGCTTTAAGCATTTGGGCGGTAACGTCGTAGTCCGCGATGACACCATCTTTTAATGGTCGTATCGGCACTATATTTTGCGGAGTTTTACCGACCATTTCCTTTGCTTCTGATCCAACAGCTACAACTTGCTTCGTATTCATATCAATAGCCACAACAGCTGGCTCATTCAAGACAATTCCCTTAGTCTTTGAATAAATAAGTATATTTGCAGTACCTAAATCGATTCCAATCTCTGCATTAGATAACATATAAGCTCCTCCAATGATGACAGTTTTTCTCTATATCATTTCTATACTGTATCACAGTTTTTGGGGGTAGATAAAGAACTTACATAAATTGGCTCTAGCGCCAGTGCAATAGGAAAAATCAAGTAACAATATGATTACAAATTACGGTTTTTTTGTAATATAACAGCTGGCTTTTTTGAAGTGTCAATAGAGATTTAGTTGTAATTTTTTCCTTTAGGTTGAAGTTTTTCCTGATAATCGATGGAGTAATCTATCTTGAAATCTATAACCATAGGATTATTTATAAGAATACGTGTTAATTCTACTAGAATGGAAATGGCTTCCAAAATTATTACAAGAAACACGTGGTATGATTATTTTGCAAGACAAAAACCGACAGGAGAGGTGTAAAACACATGTTTAACAAAATAATTGTCACAACATTATCTGCAGCATTACTATTCGGTGGAGCTTTTCAAACTTCTGCAGATGCATCTGCAAATACAGGGCAATCTCAGGATCAAATATATACTAAAGTATTTTACTCTATTAATGGGGAGCAAGCCTCAAAAGAGAAATTTAATAATCTACTAAATAACTATTTTAAAGACTTCCAAGTAAAGTGGAACAAACAACCAAAGCAATCAGATGAACAGCCAAATAAAGAAGAACAAAAACAGGAAAAGCCTGAGCCTAAGAAAGAACAACCTAAAAAAGAACAGCCACAGGCAAATGATCAAAAACAACAACAGCCAGAAAAGCAACAGCAAGCAGATAAACAGCAACAACCTGAAAAGCTACAACAACCAGAGAAAAAACAAGAGCAACCAACTGAGCAAACAGAAGCTCCAGCACCACAACAGCAAGAAACAACTAAGCAACAAGAGCAGAAAGAACAAACACAACAATCACAACAATTAAATGAATTTGAACAACAAGTAGTTGAACTTACAAACAAAGAACGGACTGCTCAAGGTCTAGCACCACTTAAAGTTGATACTGAGCTAAGCAAGGTTGCACGTGAGAAGTCTCGTGATATGTCTGCAAACAATTACTTCTCACACAATAGTCCAACTTACGGGTCACCTTTTGATATGATGAAACAATTTGGAATATCCTATCAAACTGCTGGTGAAAACATCGCAAGAGGCCAACGCACTCCACAAGAAGTAGTGAATGGCTGGATGAACAGTGAAGGTCACCGTAAAAACATCATGAACTCTGACTTCACTCACATTGGTGTAGGATATGTAGAGCAAGGAAACTATTGGACACAACAATTTATTGGTAAGTAAATAGCTTTGAGAGACTGACTTCGGTCGGTCTCTTTTTTTAGTTAAGAAATCATCGCTTTTTTACTGAATAAGTTTCGCCATTAAAGTTTTGCGACAAAGTTTCTATTACCGCCCCCTTGCGCTTCCATATTTCAACGGTATAATTAACTTGTTGGTATGAGGGGGATTATAAATGATTCGAAGCTTAAAAATATACATATACGCTATTTTTATTGTGATTGGGAGTGGGTTTAAACTGCGCAGGGCAAAAAAACTAGCATCTCAATCCTATAATAAATTAAATGAAGAAAAAATATTTGCTGGAGCAAAGATGGTTTCGCAAAAAGTGATTCAAAAAACAAACTCGGACGTTCATGTTTACGGACAAGATAAACTGCCGGATGAAGCTGTTTTATTTGTTGCTAATCACCAGGGGTTATTCGATATCCTTGCCTTAATTGGCTATTTAGGGAAGCCAATTGGCTTTATTGCAAAAAAAGAGACAAAAAAGCTTCCAATAGTAAGTACATGGATGGAATTGATTCATTGTGTATTTATTGATCGAAGTGACCGTCGACAGGCAGTTAAGGCTATTAGTCAAGGAATTACATACCTTAAAAGTGGACACTCGATTGTTGTTTTTCCTGAAGGTACGAGGAGCCGGGGAAGCAATCTGAATGAATTTAAATCAGGCAGCTTGCGATTGGCTACAAAGGCAAAAGTTCCGATTGTACCAGTAGCAATAAATGGAACCTATCAAATGATGGAGCAGGATAAGGGGAAAATAAAATCATCGACAATCACGTTGACTATCACTGAACCAATTTATCCAGGTGATTATCAGGACAAAAAACATGGAGAGCTTGCTGCGAGTATCCAAACGACAATTGAGGAAACTATTCGTTCTAATGACCTTAATAAATATGAGGAAAATAAGGCTGTCCATTAAGTAGCAGCCTTATTTCTATATTTGCAGTTAAGAATTTCTTACTGAATTGTTTTTCTAGTATTTTCTAGGAACTTCTGTTGCTGGTTCTTGCCGCTTAGGTAACTGTATTGCTAGCAGCATTCCTAATATACTTATGAAAACTAGTAATCCTAAAGCTAATGAAGGAGGGGACAAAAGTATTTTTACAAGGTATATTAATATAATTCCTCCCGCATGACTTGTTAGCATAACAAAACCAATTGCTGTGCCTTGCTGACTCGCTTTGAACTGTTTCTCTGTCCAATCCATAATAATTGGAAAACCAGCAAGCAGGAAAAAACCGTCAGCGATTAGCCAGAATGCAATCCAAGGTACCCATTGCCAGATGATTATTGCCGAGAATGTTAATGCATTTAAGACTACCGCCATAATTATGAAAGTCCTTCTGGTATCCTTTTTGGCTACTAATGAAGGCATAAAGATAGATCCTATTATTCCAGATAAAATCATTAAAGCCATTAATGGACCACTTGTCGTGCCAGCTATCCCATATTGTTCAAAAATAGGCTCGACCCAGGTGCTTAATGCATCGAATACGCCTAGTCCCATTGCTAGCAATCCACTAAGTATCCATAAGAATTTATCACGCAGCAAAACAGATAGTCTTGGCGTCACTTCATTTTTAATCGTAACTGTATAGGTCTTTTTCCGAGCTAGTGTATACAGTACCCAAATTGTACTTAATACTGACGGGATTGCAAATATTGTTAACACTAATGTAATTCCACCATTGGCATATAAGAATGGGCTAAATAACATGGCAAAAATCACACCCAAGAATATGGCCACACTTGAAATGGATATTGCCATTGAACGGTTTTTTTCCGGGAAGTATCGGCTAGCATACGCTGGAATTGCATTAATGATGAATGGCTGACCAATTGACATAACAACCTGAATTCCAAGCTGCCAGGAATAACTGGTAGGGTCAGCTAATCTGGCAAGCGCACCAATTCCAATTGTTAATGCCCCAAAAGTTAATGCAATTTTAAAGTGTGAGTCAAGCCATCTCCCTGCAGGAAGTGCTACGATAATATAAATGATGGGGAATAATGCCGCTAATGTGCCCACATTACCTACACTTGTATTCATATCCTGTGCAACATCAGTTGTTATGGGGGAAAAAGTGATCCATAGAACTTGTGAGCTGAAGATAAGTAATGAATAACCGGTAAGGTGAACCCAGCGATTCATGCTATTCGACTCCTTTAGTAAAAGATTTAGTTGGTGTAAACAATTGATTGGTTATATAAAGGAAAGCTTCACTTGTGACTTCATGGGGTAATAAATGGAGTAGTTCATTGATTGATGCCATTTCACTTGGGAGACTCCCGTCTGCCTTTACTCCTGCAGCATGCAATAGAGTTGGCAACATTTCACTTGGTACATCATTATCTTTTAGCAGGGAGATAACGTCATTCTTCAGGGATTCTCTTGGATGGGATTTCACTTGATTAATGCCTTTATTTAGCCCTTGGAAAAAATCATCTATTCGGTTAACAGGCGTAATGGTTAAGTGAATTGATGGCTGTGTGATGCTATCACCTGGCTGGACTTGAATATACCATCCTGATTTTTTCATCTCGTCAGCCAGCTGAAAAATATCAATTGTATCAGAACCAATGGCTAACAGGCTTGCTTCAGGCTCTCCTAAAATATATAAATCATCTAGCATCATAAAATACTGGGTGATTTCCTGCTTCGCCTGCCATATCGTTTCAGCTAATTTTTTATAACCATCGTCACCAATATACTTAAGTGTTGCCCAGCAAGCAGCCAAAGGGCCACCGGCTTTGGTCGACTGAATGGTTGTATTAACAACAGGATAGCCACTCCAATTGGTGCAAGTATAATACTGATATTTTCGTAATTGTTTATCCCGATATAAAATCACCGAAGCCCCTTTTGGTGTGAAAGCATACTTGTGCAGGTCAACCGATAGGGACGAAACACCAGGAAGATTGAAATCAAAATCAATAACAGGGTGCCCCAATTTTTTATAATAAGCTAGTAAAAATCCACCAATACATGCATCAACATGCAGCCAAATTCCATACTTTTCGGCCAGCAAGCTCAATTCAGGGATGGGGTCGCTCACACCGTGTGAATAATTGACACTCGATCCTATTAGCATGATTGTATTTGGCGTTATTGCCTTTTCCATTTCATTGGAATCAACTTTAAATGTTGTGTTATTGACAGGTATAATAACAGTGTTTATTCCTAGATAGTGTGCTGCTTTGTGAAAGGCTGCATGCGCAGTAGTGGGGAGAATAATTTCAGGTGTTGTGATGGTTGGATTATGTTCGCTTGCATAATCTCTTGCAGCTTTGACAGCGAGGATAATACTTTCTGTACCACCACTGGTGAAAGTACCAGCTATTGATGCTGGATCGTCCGAAAAGAGTTCAGCAATCTCTGCTACAATATTATTTTCCAGCCGTAACAGACTGGGGAAAACGGTGAAATCAAGCCCATTATGATTCATAAACATATTGTGTGCCTCTTTCGCTACTTTTTCAGCTTCAGGTAATCCACTGTCATAAACATATGCCCACACGTTGCCTCCTTTCGGGTTAAGATCTTCTTGCTGGAGCTCGCTCAATGCTTGCAGAATACTTTCTCTTTTGTTCATTTGTTAACCTCCAATTGCAGTAAAATTGTTTTACGTTTTCAGGGATCTTGTTTAGGGAATTAACAAGGATGTGTGCATGGAATTAGTCACATATCTTTCTATGATAAAGGGATACTCTTATGATAGAGAAATCCAGCTTTACTCCAAACTAGGATAATTACTATATAGTCTATGGTAGCATAAGAAAGAATATAATAGGCAATATTCTGAAAATAATTTTTACCGAAAAAAATCTCTTTAATAAAGACATACTACTTGATAAGAGGTGATAAAATGGTACAAGGTATAGCAAATTGGAATACGGAAGAAACAGAAGAATGGCTTCAAAGCTATGTTGACGATTGGGTGGCATTCTATCGGAAGCATATAGATGATGGGGAGGTTGCATCCTATATTCCTGTTTTACAAAAAGCTGATCCAGATGATTTAGGAATTGCAATTATCGGAAAAAATGGAATTAATATACACTCTGGTGATGATAATATTCCGTTTACGATGCAAAGTATATCTAAAGTACTGAGCTTTATTGTAGGCTGTATGGAACGTGGAGTAGCCTATATGCTTGATAGAGTTGATGTTGAGCCAGCAGGTGAAGCGTTTAATTCGATTATTCATTTGGAAATGAAACAGGTCAAGAAGCCGTTTAATCCACTGATTAATGCTGGTGCGATAACAGTTACATCACTATTGGAAGGTAATACTTCAGATGAAAAACTAAAACCAATACTTCAACTTCTCGAAATAATGCTAGGCTATCGACCGGAAATAAATGTTGAAGTGTATGAATCAGAAAGAGATTCATCTATGCGTAATCGGGCAATAGGCTATTATTTATTGGAAGTTGGGTTTCTGGAGTCTGATTTAAACATAACACTGGAGACTTATTTTAAACAATGCTCAATTGAAGTTACGATTAATGATTTAGCACGAATTGGAATGATCCTTGCAAACGATGGAGAAGACCCTGATACACAAGAAGAGATTATTCCAAGGCAGGTTGCACGGATAGCAAAAGTACTAATGCTGACATGTGGAATGTATGATGCCTCTGGAAAATTTGCGACATATGTTGGTATTCCAGCAAAAAGTGGTGTTTCCGGTGGTATAATTGCTGCGGTTCCCCCAAGGGTACGTGATGAGGGTTTACCTTTTCTTGAAGGTTGTGGAATCGGTGTTTATGGGCCTGCATTAGACGATAAAGGGAACAGTATAGCAGGTATCCGTTTGCTGCGGCATATTGCTAAACAATGGGACCTAAGTATATTTTAAATGGGGGATATTTAATGTGTGGACGTTATACGCTATTAGCTGATGAGCTGGAAATCTTGAATGAATTTGATATTGAACAGGCGATTGATTCATATCAGCCAAGCTACAACATTGCACCTGGACAAAATGTTTTGGCTATCATTCATGATGGGACTGAAAAGCGCGCAGGATATTTGCGCTGGGGGCTTATTCCTTCATGGGCGAATGATGAAAAGATAGGTTATAAAATGATTAATGCCAGAAGTGAAACAGCACATGAAAAACCAAGTTTTAAAAACCTTATGTCACGAAAGCGTTGCCTGATAGTTGCTGATAGTTTTTACGAGTGGAAGCGTGACGGAAAAGAAAAGCAGCCAAAACGAATTCAGGTTGATGATCGTAAATTATTTACATTTGCTGGCCTTTGGGACAAATGGGAGCAAGATGATAAAGAGATTTTCACTTGTACCATCCTTACAAAAGAGGCGAACGACTTTATGCAGGATATCCATCAAAGAATGCCAATTATTTTACCTAAAAATAAAGAAGACGAATGGATTGCATCTGGTAAAAAGCATCCAACCGAAATACATCAGTTTTTGCAAACCGTTGAGGCAGAGGAACTAAATGCATATAATGTTTCCAGCTATGTAAATACGGCTAAGAATAATGATGATGCATGTATTGCACCTTTAGCAGAGTAGTACATATGGTAACGGGTTCAGTTTTGGGGGAGAGCTAATAATTAACATATAATTCTACCTTCTTGTTGAAGATCCAACTTTTTAACGGAATGAGGATCCGCTTCAACTGTTTGGCGGATCCTCATTCCGTTATTTCCTTAAAATTACTCGTTTTAAGCTTGGGTTCGGATCCTCGTTCCGTTATTTGTCATTTTCACCTCAAATTTGTGTGATTTTCTGCTATTAGCGGAATGAGGATCCGTCTCACCCTTATCAGAGCAGCATTTTTGCTATTTAGCGGAACGAGGATCCACTTCAACTGTGGTATTTTCTCCTCTTAAAGCTGAACTCGTTAATAAGAAGGAGGCTCCTTCGCTTTTATTCGTTGCTTTCCGATTCTGTTTTTAAAATATTGATAAATGCATCTGCTTTTTGTTTTGGTGCCTTTGTTAGAAGGCTTACCCCAATAAAGAGAATGGTGGAAATTAGCAGCCCCCAAATACCGGAAGCAAGTCCCAGTGGTTTTATACCAGTAAATTCAAGTATGAGAACAAGGATGGCAGTTAAAGATACACTGGAGATGACACCGGCAGCAGTTCCGCGCTTCCAGAAGAATGTACCGAAAAAGGCCGGGACGCCAACAATTAATCCAGAAGATGCAGCAACTGACAATACAGCAATTAAATTTAATTCCAGTTCCGCAAATGCATATGCCAAGATTGCGATTACTGGAATAACGATTTTTCCAACTTGCAATTGCTTCTTATCATTTGGACGCTTTTTCAAGTTACCGTAAACATCACGGGCAAACATTGACGACAATGTCAGCATGATGGAATCAATAGTTGAGACGGCGGCAGCCAAAATACCGACCATTACAATAACACCCAATACAGGCGGAACAAGGTCAGATGACAACAATTTTGGAGTTGCCAGGTCTGCTGTCGAAAGATCCGGAAATAATTGAAGTGCGGAAAAACCCCATAAGACCGATACAAAAGTGTAGATGAGGCCAAACACAAGAAAGCCGATCAGCATTTGACGTAACCCTTTTATTGAAGATGGCATGAACATCCGCTGGCTCACTTGCGGGTTAGACAAACTAAAGAAAAACCATGGTAGTGTCATTCCAAGGAAGGTTAAGATATTAAAATAGCCATTACCAGGTACAGAAAGCGCATCTGAATGATTCGTTTGCAGGTTATCAAAGAATTGGCCGAATCCACCCAATCCATTAATTACTAACAACGCTACAATTGTTGACGTAATAATCATAATCACTGCCTGCAGCGAATCTGTCCACATTACAGAACGTATACCAGCTACATAGGAATAAAGAATCGCCAGCACTGTTGCAATTATGACACCTGCCGTAAACGGAATGGCATCATCGGTGATACCTTGTAAAAGATATCCTACTCCAGCAAGCTGTACCGCACAATACGGTATGAGAAATAAACAACTAACAAGTGCAATTGCAGATGCAGCAGGTTTGCTTTCATAACGATCGCCGACCATTTCAGAAGGTGTTACATACCCATATTTTTTCCCGGCCAGCCAGAAACGTCGCCCGAATAATGCGACTAGTGAAACACCTGTAAAATAAACAATTTCAAAACCAAGTGCCCCAACACCACCTTGATAAGTCAGCCCGGCCAGACCAACCATCATAAATGCGCTGTAAGTCGTTGCGCTGTAACTTAAAGCTGAAAGGATGCCGTTCATTTGACGACCCCCAAGGTAATACCCCGACATGTCTGTCCTATCGCCACGACGAGATTTATACGCAACAAATAATGCTAGAATAATATAAAGTGCAATTCCCCAAATTACCATATTTGTATTCAACTTACTTCCCCCAATCCTTTGTAACCATGAAATTTGCAACGATGATAAGTAATCCGATCCCCCCCCATAAAAGGAAGCTTCCATACCAGGCTTGAATACCTGATAGAACTGTGTAGGGAAGGACATAGGCTAATAATATTAGGAAAACAATTAGAACGCCCCACACAACTTTCGACTTATTATGTTTCATTACAGTAAATCCCCTTCCTTGTGAAATGATGAGCAAAATTAATAACACTATGCTAAATGTTTGTATTGTTTAACGACTACCCGACATTTACATGTGTCTTTACACTTATATTTACACATTAAAAGTAAAAAAGCAATACTTTTTTCACTTGGGCTGCTTTGTAAAGTTTGTTGTTATTGATATGAGGAATTATGAGATACTCCAATGGTCATCGGTAAGAATGGTCACTCATGAGAGTTAAGAGAACCCAAAATTTGTTCGAATAGCGGGAAACGGTCACTCATCTGTCTAGTATTTTACCGCAGTATTGGATTGGCACTAGTCTTAAATAACGATAGTAGGAAACGACAATGAAGTTGTGACGCAACTTTATATCATCTACGGGGCATGTAAAAGGTATAATCTTTTAGTAAGCAGCATTTTCTGTTAGTGAGGTTTGAGTTCAGGTATTAATCTATTGGGGTTCTACAAAGTAGAATACACTGTTCAGAAACATTCCATTAGCAATATCCTAAATTTTTTTGCAAAAATAAATGGTGTCTGATGCATGAAGGGAACTTGTTCGGTATAATGAAGTATATGATATCTAACAGGTAATTTTAGGGGGATCAATATGAAAGAAGAAGGGAATAAGGTACTTGGCGAAAAAAGAAGACGTTTAATCTTAACGTGGCTGAAAGATAGTAGTGATCCGATGACCGGTAAATTATTAGCAGAACGGATGAATGTCAGTCGCCAGGTTATCGTACAGGATGTTTCCCTGTTAAAGGCAAAAGGTGAACCCATAATTGCTACCTCACGCGGGTATGTTTATTTTCAGGAGAATAAAAAGAATCCTAAGGTCCAGAGAGTAATAGCGGTTTGTCATCTGTCAGAAGAAACAGAGGTTGAGCTTTATACACTTGTTGATCATGGGGTATCGGTTCAAAATGTAATGGTGGAGCACCCTATTTACGGAGATATTACTGGATCATTGATGTTAAAAAATCGCCGTGATGTTGATGCTTTTCTTGATGAGATGAAACAAACAAAAGCTGCTTTGCTATCCCAGCTCACTGAAGGTGTTCACTTACATACGATTGAGGCTGAAACACAAGTCCAGCTTGATGAAGCTTGTGAAGCATTGCGTACCAAAGGGATATTGTTAGAACAATAAGGAAAAAAGCGTATATGACATTTTACTTAATCTGCAAACAATAATTGATTATAATACGAATGAAGGGTAGGATGAATATGATTCGCGTTTTATTTGTGTGTTTAGGAAACATCTGCCGTTCCCCGATGGCTGAAGCAGTTTTTCGTGATTTAGTTGATAAGGAAAATTTAACTGGTAAAATTGAAGCTGACTCAGGAGGAATTGGTGACTGGCATTCTGGAGAACCGCCTCATAAAGGTACCAGAAAATTGTTAGATAAGTTTCAAATAGGGTATAAGGAATTAAAGGCTAGACAAGTTAATGTTAGTGACTGGGGAAATTTCGATTATATCATTGCAATGGATGAGCAAAATAGAAAGGATATGCAAAGTGTAAGTAATAAAGCTGGGAGCGCCAAGTTGGCTAAGCTTATGGACTTTGTGGAAGATCCTCGGGAAGGAAATATACCAGACCCTTACTATACAGACAACTTTGATTACACATATGAATTAATTTCAGAAGGCTGTAATGAATTATTGAAGTATATTAGAGCAGAGAACAACATATAAGATAAAAGGAGCGATACAGAATGGGCAAACGAAATGTTTTATTTGGAGTATTAATGGGTGCAATTGTAGGTGGCTTAGTTTCATTATTTAATAATGATGCAAGAAATTATACAAAACTAAAAATGAATTATGCTAAAAACAGGTCAGGCTATTATATGAAACATCCATCAGAGGCGGTTCGAAGCGCCAGGGATAGTTTTGATAAGTTCAACAAAGAGTTCTCAAGCGGTGCAGAAAATGCGATTAATGCTTTAGAACAAGTAGAAAACACCTTAGACAAATTTGCGAATAAAGATCAAAAGGACTTGGAAAGCAACCTGTAAGTATTGATATAAGGTGGTTAGAATTTGAAAAGGAGTATGGCATTTTTAAAAGAACTTTATCATCGGATTACGGAAGATGATATATTTGGATTATCAGCTCAGTTAGCCTACTTTTTCTTATTATCCCTTTTCCCTTTCCTGTTGTTTCTAATGACTTTAATTGGTTATTTGCCAATTGACCAATCAACTGTAATAAGTTTTATTGAGACATACGCACCTGGACAAATAACAGATTTGATAAATCAAAATGTGAGTGAGTTGATGAATGATCAAAATGGACAATTACTCTCGATTGGTATTATCGGTACGCTTTGGTCAGCATCGAATGCAATAAATGCAATTATGCGAGGGTTTAATCGAGCTTATGATGTTGATGAGGATCGTTCTTTTATAGTTTCCCGGCTTATAGCGATTGTGTTAACAATTGCAATGGTGCTTATAATTTGTGTGGCATTCTTATTGCCTATTTTTGGAAAAACGATTGGCGTATACATCTTCACATTTTTTGGGTTATCTGCTGGTTTTCTAAGTGTATGGGAAACATTGCGCTGGGTTATTTCTTCTGTCGTATTTTTCATTGTATTAGTAGCATTGTATAAGCTTGCACCCAATAAACGGATTTATTTTAAAAATGCAGTTTGGGGTGCGCTCTTTGCAACAGTAGGCTGGCAGCTAGTCTCATTGGCATTTTCTTTCTATGTAAGTTCAATGGGTAACTACTCAGCAACATACGGTAGTTTAGGAACCGTGATAGTCCTTATGATATGGTTTTATATATCTGGAGTAATTATTATGATTGGTGGAGCCATTAACGCAATCCTTAAAAAAGGAATAGGACATGAAAATACAAAATAGCTATCACATATTGTGATAGCTATTTTAATAAACGCAATCCATTTAAAATAACTAAAATAGTACTTCCTTCATGACCGATTACACCTAATGGTAAATCTACTAGTTGTAAAAAGTTTGAAGCTATTAATAATAGAATTACACTTAAGGAGAATACGACATTTTGTTTTATAATTCGATTCATTCGGCCGGATAACTGAATGGCATTTGTTATTTTCGGCAAATCATTTTTCATTAATACGACATCTGCTGTTTCGAGTGCTACATCGGTTCCTTTCCCCATGGCAATTCCAACATTTGCACTAGCTAATGCTGGTGCATCATTAATACCGTCCCCAACCATTGCGACATTCTCATACTTGGTTCGAAGCTGCTTTACATGATTCACTTTTTCCTCTGGAAGGCACTCAGCAATATAATGGTCTATTCCTGCTTCAGCAGAAATTGCTTTAGCAGTTGTTTCGTTATCCCCTGTCAGCATTATTGTATGCACACCATGCTTTTTTAACATCTTAATCGCTTGTTTTGTATTGTTTCTGATTGTATCTTTGAGAGCGTAAAGCGCTACAATTTCATCATTTGCTTTGACGAATACGATGGTTTTCCCTTGTTCAGCGAGTTCCTTTGCAATGCCACCCTGAAAGTTGAAAGCGTCCTGTTCACCAACAAATCCAGCTTTACCAATTTCCCATTTCTCATTATTTACAAAAGCAGAAACACCATTGCCGCTTACTGTTGTAACATGCTGGATCTCCATATCATGTACGTCTGTAAATTCAGCGCTATAGGCGGAGATTGCTTTCGCCAATGGGTGAATGGATTCTTTTTCAATAGCTCCGGCAATAGCAAACACGTTTTCCTTATTACGGTTGGTATGAACATATGTGTCTGTAACTTCAGGTGTACCGTTCGTTAAAGTCCCAGTCTTGTCAAAAGCTATTGCTTTAATATGACTTAAGTTTTCAACATGAACGCCGCCTTTAAACAGTATTCCATTTTTAGCGCTGTTTGAAATAGCAGATAATGTTGCTGGCATAATCGACGCTACCAAGGCACAGGGTGACGCAACAACTAGCAAAATCATTGCCCGGTAAATACTCTCTGATAATGTCCAACCAAAAACGAAGTAGGGTAAAAACATCATAATGGCAACCACAGCAAGAACTACTTTTACATAGGTTCCTTCAAATCGTTCGATAAACAACTGTGAAGGGGATTTTTCCTCTTGAGCTGATTGAACCATTTGAATGATTTTTTGAAAAAGCGTTTCATCTGCATGTTTGGTAATCTTTATTGAAATGGATCCGTCCAGTGCAACTGTTCCCGCAAACACATCATGACTGCTTATTTTGCCTACAGGTACTGATTCCCCGGTAATAGCACTTTCATCGATTGCTGTTTCGCCTTTCACAATCACCCCATCAGCAGGTATTCGTTCACCAGCGCGGACCAAAATGGTGTCATGAAGCTTTAGTTCAGAAACAGGTACAATTTCCTCCTGTCCATTTGTAGTCCTCAATGCCTGCTCTGGCTGTAGGTCCATAAGTGATGATATTGCCTTATCACTTTTCTTCAGTGTATATGTCTCTAGAGCTCCAGATAATGCAAAGATAAATATAAGGATAGCACCTTCAGTCCAATAGCCGATGGAGGCTGATCCAATAGCAGCAAAAATCATCAGCATTTCCACATTTAGATCTCTATTGGCTATTGTTTCCTGAATTCCTTCTTTTGCTTTAGCATAGCCACCAATTACAAAGGCAATCAGGTGCAGAATAACCCATGCAGTAGAGGAAATGGTGCCCTCAAGTGACCATGTGATTAGAATTATCAAACCACTGAGCAACGCAGCAATTAACTCGGCATGAGTAATAGAGCGTTTAAACGAATGTTTTGTGAAAAAGGATTTGAATAAATGTAGTTTTGGTAGAAACAAAGCTTTTGAATTAGTTGTCATTTTATTAACTCCCTAGATTATAATAATTATAAATTAATACTTGTTATTATTTTAACACTGGATTAAATAAAGTCAAGTGCAAAAACACGTCTGGTAAGACAGTTTTAAAATTATATAAATACAGAACTGATTTTTGTTGAAACAATAGACTTATACTGTTACAATCACTATAAACTTTTATATATAACACCATACAGTAAAGTGGTGATGAGAAAAGGAGTGTAGTTTATGTATATAAAGAAGTTAGTATTTATGTTAGTTGTAACAGTATTTGCATTGACAGCATGTGGTGATGAGGGGAAACAAACAACGGATAGCAGCGAATCTGAAGATAGCATGTGGGCTGAAATTCAAGAATCAGGAGAATTGGTTGTTGGCACTTCCGGCACTCTTATTGCATCATCCTATTATAAGGGTGAAGGGGAAAGTAAAGATCAATTAACTGGTTACGATGTTGAAGTGATGAGAGAGATAGCAAACCGGCTCGACCTTGAAGTATCCTACGAAATTATGGGAATTGATAGCATGCTTCCAGCTATTAAAAGTGGAAGAATCGATGTAGCTGCAAACGATATTGAAATAACAAGCAGCAGAAAAGAGGAATTTAATTTTAGTAATCCTTATAAATATTCTTATTCCACGATGGTTGTTCGTAAAGGAGATTATTCCGGGATAAATTCACTTGAAGATTTGGAAGGTAAAGAAGCTGGTGGTGGTGCAACAACTGTTTACAGTGAGATTGCCAGACATTTTGGTGCGAAAGTCAGAACATACGGAAACGCACCTAATGAAGCCTATTTGCGTGATGTACATAACGGCAGAACTGATGTAATTGTAAATGACTACTATTTATCGAAATTTGGTGTTGCTGCATTTCCAGAGTTTGATATAATGCTTCACCCAGAGTTAAAGTTTCATCCTACAGAACAGGCTGCGATTTTACCAAATCGAGCAGATAAATTAACCGAAGAAATTAATAAAGTTTTGAAAGAAATGCGGGAAGATGGGACGTTGTCAGAACTAGCTAAGAAGTTTTACAAAGAAGATGCTTCCAAACGACCTGAAGGTGAAATTAAAGAAATTGAAGGATTGGAACTATAATTGTTTATGATTTATCTGAATGGCTTTGACTTTGGCGGAGTGTTTGATGTTGAATTGGCATTAGAAAGCCTGCCTTTTGTATTAGGGGGGTTACCAACTACCCTGGGTGTCGCAATAGCAGGTATGGCGATTGGTATGGTTCTGGGATTGTTTTTAGCGTTAGGGCGAAATTCAAATAACTTTATATTGCGCTGGCCATCCAGGGTGTACATTTCCTTTATGCGTGGCACGCCAATCCTAGTTTTTCTATTTATATTATATTTTGGACTCCCATATGTTGGACTTGAATTGTCGGCGTTGGTCGCTGCCTCAGCAGGCTTCGGACTGAATAGTGCAGCTTTTATAGCAGAAATCAATCGAGCCTCATTGAATAGTATTGACAATGGTCAATGGGAGTCATCCAAAGCTCTGAATATAGGTTATTGGAAAACCTTAAGAAAAGTTATTTTGCCTCAAGCAACCAGAACTGCAATTCCGCCGTTAACAAATGTGTTTATGGACATTGTTAAAGCAACTTCCCTGGCAGCGGTAATTACTGTACCAGAGATGTTTCAAAAAACACAGATTGTTGTAGGTCGGGAATTCGACGCCATGACTTTGTATATATTGGTCGCACTAATATACTGGCCAATCTGTGTAGTTATTTCATTTATGCAGGATCGTTTAGAAGCTAAATATAGCAGATTTTTATAGAGGAAAAGGGACATAGACATAACTAAAACTATCCGCTTAAAGACGAATCATAACAAGATAAAATGTTGAGAACGTTCATATTCCAATGGTTGGATTTAATACGTAGTTGATATAAACTGCGAAGTACTTTTTAAAAAGTTTGAGTGCTATTATGCCGCTCCGGAAATACATTTCGCGCACCTACGTCGCTGCGTAGTCTCATCTAGGCCTCGCCTCAGCTCCCACAGGAGTCTACGTGTATTTCTTCCGCTGGTGACCCCTGCGGGAATAGCACGTGTCCGAAGACCCCGCGGAGTAACTAAATGAGGTCGTACCCTAAGGTGCGCATCCGCCCGTAGTGACCCCGGACGGCGGGACGAGAGGTTTATAGATGTTATTCCAGCAGCTACTTCGCAGTTTATACCTAATGAGTAACAAAAATAAATCCGAACTAATTCGAATTCTATCTCAAGAATTTTGAATTAAGTTCGGATTTTAATTTGGTTAGAACGTTTGAATCTTAACTAACTATATTGTATTTCGACATTCTTCTTCACGTAGGTTGCTGTTAGAATAAGCAGCAACATGAAGACAATCACGTAAAAGAATGAAACTCCAGGGAAATACTCGAGAAACAGGCCTCCTAAATATGGGCCGCTTATACTTCCAATACTAAACGCAATTCCGGTCATTAAATTTCCAGCCGGTAAAAGTGAAGGCGGTAAAATATCTGCTAAAAATGTAATACTTAAAGAAAACAATGAGCCGGTGAACATACCAGCTAATGTAAATGTAATAAACAATGCGACTACTGAGTGTTCTAACGAAGCAGCAGCAAGGAAGCAAAAGATCCCGAAAGTCAGTACTGCTAGAAGGATATTTCTTCTACCTAGTCGGTCGCTCAACATACCTAGTGGTATTTGCGTTATGACACTTCCGGCCGCAAAACAGGGAATAATGATTGAGAGCATTTCCACATCATGACCGATCCTTAGACCATAAACCGGAAAAATACTATGTAATGTAGCTTCCAGAAAGCCATAGCCAAATGCGGGCAGAAGAGCAACCCAGGCTATTTTGCCAGTTTTAATAAAGCGGCCTAATGAGCTAGATGTACTGCTGGCGTTGATCTCGTCCTTTTCCGGAAATTTGTTTCTAACAAAGAACATGGATGACCAAACAAGCATACTGAGTCCTGCCGATAATAGAAAAGGAAGTGCTTGGCTAATCTCCAATAAACGTGTCATAAGTGGTCCTAATGTAAAACCTACTCCGAAAAACAAACCATAGAAAGCAATATTTCTTCCCCTGGATTCCTTTGCGCTAGTTGTTGTAATCCAGGTTTGCGTTCCGAAGTGCAGCATGTTATCACCAATCCCGATAGTGACACGTAAAATAAACCAAAACCATAATGACTGCCAAAGAGGAAATAGTGCCAAAGAGATAAATACAAGCATTCCTCCAACGACAATGATTGGCTTGAATCCGTACTTTCGCATTGGTTTTTCCATAAATGGGGAAGCTAAAAGCACACCAATATATAGCCCTGTTGCATGTAATCCGTTAACAGATGACG
The DNA here is from genome assembly GCF_052246775.1 of Virgibacillus sp. L01. NCBI lineage: Bacteria > Bacillati > Bacillota > Bacilli > Caryophanales > Bacillaceae > Virgibacillus > Virgibacillus sp. L01. The sequence continues at coordinate 187,395 of NZ_JBQQCP010000007.1, forward strand.
CTATCCCACTTTGTTCCAGAATAATAGCTAATAAGGGAAGAATCATGCCTTGAGAGAATCCTGAAATAGAGACAAGAGAAATTAATATCCAAAATCTTGTTTGCTCTGATGCCATATTTCCCCTCCTTCGATCTCATATGAATGTGGATGTACAGGTCCATTCAATGTAATTGTTTTCGTAAAAAAGGTCAATTCAAATACATTTAACTAAAAAGAAGTTATGATGTTTGCAATAAAGGTTAAATATAAATAAGCTATCCATATATAATAAAGGAGTGAATCTATAATGAATTTCTACTTAAAAGAAAATGGGATGCAGGTTGATTTAGAGTACGGGTCGCTTGATGTATCAGGTAATGAAGACTATGGGTTTCGACCTTTTCAGCTAATGATTGCTTCAATTGCAGGGTGCAGTGGTTCGGTGTTACGAAAAATTTTAGCTAAACAGCGAATAAAATATGAAGATTTATCTATCAATGCGGAAGCTGAAAGGAATCCAGAGGAAGCAAATCGAATAGAACGTATTGTGTTGTATTATGTTATTAAAGGCTACCATTTAGATCCTGACAAACTAAGCAAGAACTTAGCACTTGCAAGAAAAAATTGCTCCATGATTCGCTCTGTTGAAGATAGTATAACAATTGAAGAACATTTAGAAACAATTGAGTTAAGTCAGTAATATTAGAAGTATAATATTCATGTGTCTGAAAAAACTAAGCTAAAAGGAAAGGAATGGGACGCATGAAAAAAAGAACATACACCACAGCATTAATTTTATTTGTTTTCGTTTTTTTACTTCCTTTTAATAGCTTGGGAAAGGAAGAAAAAGATTCAGAAAATGAATATGAAGTACCAAGTCATGTCTTGAATATATCAAAAGAAAATACTTATCCGAATTCAACTGAGGATCAGGAGGTTGTTGAATCGAGTGGGTTAACGAAGGAATTGATTGGTGAGCTTGATATACCAATTGAAAATCCGGACTTGATAAAAATGCTCAACGAGACATCAATTAAACCATCACCAATTGCATTTGGATATCGTGGCATGGTTTACCTTGGTCGATGGCCGCTCAACTACAAATCAGATGAGACGAATATAAACTGGGAGTACCAAAAGATTAATACGAATGAGTTAAACAATATTGGCGGCGAATCAAATCAGGAAATGCATTATACACAGAAGGAAAAAGAGGAAATCAAGGGTGCATTAACGAACAAAATTACAGACCCAGACGACATTAAAAAAATGATGTTACTAAAATCAAAAGAGAGCACAAAATTGCCACTCTCCTATAGCACGGTAATCGGAAAAGGCACGAAGAAGGAAAACTCCTATAATGTCCCAGCCAAAAAGTATGGACACTTACAAGCCTATGCGCCTGCTATCAACGAAAAAGGTCAGGTGACCTTTGGAGAAGTTTACTTCCGATTAAAAGGGTCAAATAAATCACTTGTAATTAAAAATGTAACTAAACAAGGAATTGGTGCATGGATACCGATTCAGGATCACGTATCCTTCTCTTTTCAGCTACGATAAGAGCAATGTTGTTTTGTAAAAACCCCTGAAACTTTTCTAACGGGTTCGTTTCCTATCACAAACACTAAAAATGTAATGTAAATGACCATCATTTGTATGCCAATGATGGTCATTTTTTGTTGATGTACTAATATTCTAGGTTTAATATCCATTAAAATTGTAGTGTAATATGTACCCCAATTTGTTAGGTAACAATAGCTAGTGTAAGTCTACATTTTGACCTACAAATTCGTATGTAAATTGGCATACATAAATTTACCAATAAATTGTTAAATTGGTTAGTTTTCGCTTGATTTTACAAGGTATTCTGAATATTTATGGTAAAATAAATACAGATTTTGTGAAGAAATGTACTTAAACGCAGCAGGTTAATTGAATAGGAGATAAAGAACACAGGGGGAAGAAAAATATGAAAATCAAAAATATTATTATCGTGGTATCTGTTTTATTGAATGTTGTATTTGGCTTTTTATTCTATAATGAGACTACAAAAAAAGGTCCCGTTGATGTTGGACTATCGTTTAAAGAAGCAGTTCGAGTTGAAAATTATGAACTCGCTAAAACACTTATGGCTGAAGGCAGACAAGAACATATAGCTGAGGAAACATTAAAGAAAGTAAATGAAGTTATGAGTGCTGGTACAAGTTTTAAAACCTATGAGTTGTTGGAATTTGATAATGGAGAAATGGTATTACTTAATTTAACACCAGACGCAAAGTATGAAATACAAGATGTTGTAATTGTTCCTGATGAATTAAAATCCATCTTTAAATAAAAGACAATCTTATTGCGTTAACGGGTGCTTTCCTTCAATAAGGAATCGTATCTTATTCAACTATAGACGCAGAATAGTTTAGTAACGATAAGAGGGGGTGATTAAAATTAGAAAAACCTCAAATTTATTAGGGATAATTGCAGGTATCGCCAGTATAATTTTATGGTTTGTTCTTAAACCAACTGAATATGAGCCAATGATAAACACATTCTTTTCATTGGCTCTTCCAGCAGTTGTAGCAATCATAGCTTCTTTAATATCTTATAACTTCTTAATGTTGATTGCATTCTTGTGGTCATTACCAATTAGCTTATATATGGTGCTTACACCAAGCTACTTTGCTCTATTTGGAATTACTTGTACTTGTTATTTAATTAGTTTTATATTATTGCTATTAGACAGAAGAAGAAACAAACAAGGACAGTGATTAGTATTAAATTAAAGATTAATAAGAATGTCATTTACTGTAAAAGATTATTATTTATTATATGAAGGAGGTATTTATATTTGAAAGAATTTATTGGTACATTTTTGGCTTGTATTGTTATTTGTTGGATTTTTTCATTTTTCTTTCTTGGTCTTATCGTAGAAAATATTTGGGCTTTAATTATTTTTATTGCATTTTTTTTAGCAGTGTTAATTACAGTTTTTATAAAACAGGAATCAAGAATTGAAGAATTAGAAAAGAAAGTGGAAAAGTTATTAAATAACAAACAGGATTAAGATGTATTGTGAATTATTGTACTTAAAGTAACGGGTACAATAGCTGAACAAGGGGCTGTCGAATGCGGCAATTCCTATTAGGTTAATGGGGCAGTAAAGTTAAATAATATTGGCTTGAAAATGTGTTGAGTTAAAAAAAAGGGGATTTCACAATGAAAAAAATCATAACACTTATTATTTCATTATCTCTTACAACATTTTTAGTTAGTGGTTGTTCGAGTGAGGGGCAAAACCTTGATGGTCAAAAGCAAATCCAATTTTCATTATCTCAAAAAGGTTCAAATGGAAATTGGGAAGTGACAGATAAAATTACAGGTCTTTATTACAATCTTGAAAAGTTAGTAAATTCAAGACACGAATTAACCATAGTTCCTAAAAATGATGTTGATTACAAATCTCTAACCATTACTTTAAAAATTGGCGATGAAGTAGTCGGGTATTATGAAGAAGATAACGGTGAAAGGGAAGAAAACGAATTTAATGCACAGTTAAATCAAAATGGTAACTATAAGGTGACACAAGGAACTTTTATTAACAATAATGAAGGTGATACCTTTTGGGAAGAAGATGTAACGATTGTTATTGAATATGATAACCAAAAGGAAGAAATCAAATTAGGATGATTGTTAAACTAACGAGTGCTTTAGTGAAAAAGGTAGGCTATTTAAGGAGAGTTGATTATGACTCTTGTATTTATAACGGGATTATCTGGTGTAGGTAAATCATATACATTGGAACGATTAGAAGAACAAGGATACAAAACTGTTGATACGGATTACGGTTATATTACCAACATTAAAGATGGTGATACAGAAGAGACGGTCTTGAATGAAGAAAAAATGACAAGATTGATAAATGACAATAAGCAATCCCATTTATTTATTGCAGGTTGTTATTCAAACCAAAGTAAGTTTTATAAACATTTCGATTATGTGGTCCTACTAACAGCAGAGTATGACGAAATGATTAAAAGAATAGATGAAAGGACTACAAATTTATATGGGAAAAGACTGGAGGAAAAGGAAGAGATAATAAATAGTTTTAATAATGTATTACCATTATTAAAGAGTAGTTCAGATAAGATTATTGAAACGACAAAAATAGATGTAGATATAATTTGTGGAAAGTTAATAAGTTTATTGTACTAAAGGGTACTTTAGTTGAATAAGCAATTGAAGATAAATAGAATAATATTCTCAGTTATTTGAACTAATATTTTTAATTTTTAATAACAAATATCACTACAAATAGGATGCAAATAGTTATACAAATTTAGTTATATTTTTAAGTGTGATTCTGACTTTTGTGATAGGAAACGGAACCCGTTAAAACTTTTCAGGGGTTTTTTATTAACCAGAAAACGAGAACATCAACAGAAGAGTGCAAACTTCAACTGGAAAACGAAAACAGTCAGCAGAAAGACCGACACAATCTGAGGATTTTTTAAAAAGGGGGTTGATTTTATCACTTTAATACTTTATCATGATGAAGTATTAAATTTATGATGAAAAAGATAATGTAATAGAAATAGAGAGGGGAAATCGAAAATGGAATGGGTTGTAGTTGTATCGGTGCTAGTCATGACCATTCTTAGTTTACTGCGGGTAAATGTTATTATTGCAATTATTGCAGCAGCCATTACTGCAGGCTTGATGTCTGGACTCAATATTATTGAATCAATTGAAATGTTAGTAAGCGGCATGGGTGGTCAAGCAAGTACAGCATTAAGTTATGTCCTGCTTGGAGCATTTGCCGTTGCAATCAGTTATACAGGAATAACGATGATTCTAGTAAATTACTTAATTCGAGTTTTAACTGGAAAGAAAACAATTACATTACTGGTAATTGCTGGTGTGGCATCATTATCTCAAAATCTTGTACCAGTTCATATTGCATTTATACCAATTTTAATTCCACCGTTATTAAAGCTTTTTGATGACATGCGAATGGACAGGCGTGGTGTTGCAACTGCCCTGACATTTGGTTTGAAAGCACCTTATGTTATGATTCCTGCTGGTTTCGGTCTCCTTTTTCACGAAGCAATTGTTAAAGGGATGAAGCAAAGCGGAGCTGATATAACAATTACAGAGTCAGCGTTATCGATGCTAATACCTGGTTCCGGTATGATAGTTGGTCTACTGATTGCTGTGTTTATAACTTATCGCAAAGATCGAGAATCGATTTCGGGAGCAGGCGGCGGTGAAGTGAATTTTTCCGCACCAAAATTGGAACAAGTTAAATTTAACAAAAGCCATTTCCTAACATTGATTGCCATTGTAGCGGCATTAGCAGTTCAATTAATAACTGGGAATTTAATTGCTGGTGCATTAACTGGTCTTGTTCTCATGTTCATGCTGCTTGTTGTACCATTTAATAATGGGGATAAAGTTGTTTCGGATGGTATTTCCATGATGGGGACAATTGCCTTTGTAATGCTTGTTGCTTCTGGATTTGGAAAAGTTTTAACAGAAACTGGTGCAGTAGATGCATTAGTTGAAGTATCTTCTGGATTTCTTGGGAATAATAAACCGTTAATAGCATTTATTCTACTGCTTGTTGGGTTAGTTGTTACAATCGGTATCGGATCATCATTTGGAACAATTCCAATTTTAGCGGCACTTTACGTACCAATTTGTATTGCAGCAGGATTCTCACCAATGGCGACAGCTGCACTAATCGGAACTGCTGGAGCATTAGGTGACGCGGGATCACCGGCTTCAGACAGTACACTTGGACCAACATCCGGATTAAATGCAGATGGTAAACACCACCACATTTGGGATACGTGTGTGCCAACGTTTATGCATTATAACATTCCATTATTTATTTTTGGCTGGATTGGCGCAATCATTCTCTAAAATGAATAATTAATGATTTATATGGAAAAAGTAAGGAAGAAATGGGTGGGTTGTTATGCGAAAATGTAGTTTTTCAGCATTAATTTTCATCTTGACTATCCTTACTTTTTTTCCGTATAGTGAAACGATTTTTGCGAGTAATGGCTATGGATGGGGATTTAAAAAGAATACCGAACACAAAATTCCGGAAATCGGCAAGTACAAGGAAATACTGGAAAAGTTCGGATCGTATTACGCGGATGACTCTGGGGATAAAGTGCTTTATATAACGTTTGATAACGGTTATGAGCAAGGCTATACTGATGAAGTTCTGGATGTCCTTCAAAAAGAGAACGTTCCAGCTGCATTTTTTCTGACTGGACATTATGTAACAAGTCAACCAGATCTTGTTCAGCGAATGGTTGATGAAGGGCATATTATTGGAAATCACTCGTATCATCACCCGGATTTTACTATTGTATCAAAGGAAACGATGAAAAAGGAACTGGAGTCCTTGGAACAGGCTGTATCCGATGTGTCTAATCAAAAAACCCTTAAATATTTGCGGCCACCAAAAGGTATATTTAGCGAAAAGACACTTAAGTGGGCAAATGAGTTAGGATACATCCACATATTCTGGTCGCTGGCGTTCACAGATTGGAAAACCAGTGAGCAAAAAGGCTGGAAATACGCATATGAAAATATAATGAAACAAATTCATCCCGGTGCAGTAATACTTCTCCATACCGTGTCATCAGATAATGCACAAGCATTGGATAAATTAATTACGGAATTAAAACAGCAAGGCTATACGTTTAAAAGCTTGGATCATTTAGTATTAAAAAATATGCTGCCAGATGCTATTTATGGCTATTAACCAAAAAATAACGGTGTTCCAATTATGGAGCACCGTTATTTTTATAGCCATTAACCATCCGAAAGCTTTCGGAATTGATGGTGTAGTCAGTCTTATTTGCGGTATCGCGTTTATAACGTTTTTTATTCATCTTACGCAAATTATAAATAACACCAACTTTCGTCTGCTGAATTTCTTTTACACCTTGAATGATAAACTGCATTGCAAAAATACTGAGGATGAAAGCAATCAGTACCCATGCCACAATCCAATACTTTCCTGAAGAAAGAGCATTCGTTGTTGAGCCGAGCATTCCAGACCATTCATACGTGATTGATCTTGGTGGATCCTGGACAGCTCCGAACGTCTTGTTGGTTCCGCCAAAGAAGAAATTGAAAATCCCTAAGTGCATAAAAATCAGCAGCACCTGAATGAATTGCTGACCAAGCAAAATTGTCATCCGCGGTCCGATATGCGGTAGCACATGCTTCCAGAAAATATGAAAGTTACTTCCCCCAAGAACACGAGCACTCTTGATAAATTCTGAATTCAACACCCGCTTCATTTCATTCCCTGAAAGCACTGAAGTCAGTGGCACAACAAGTATGGTCAAAATAATGATTTCAAATAATATACGTTCAGTAAACGTGTAAGCGAACCCATTGAACTGCTCCATCAGGATAGGCCGAAGCAGTAAATATGCAATTAGACTTAATGGTAGAAAGTGAATAGAATCGACCGTCTTTTCAATCCAATTTTGCTGTTTTGGTCCCAGTCCAAATGAAAAAAGTATTCCACCGACCATCCCGAAAGCTACTCGGAGAAAGGCAATAATTAAGGCAAAGATTAATGTATATTTGGCACCGATAACCAGCATATCCGAGATACTGAATCCCAAACTATCAGATCCCAGTAAAAAAGGATCTGGCGGTGGATGTGGTGGCGTGCTTTTTATTGTAACACCATCTGATTCGTATACTATTCTGGCTTTATCAATGTGGTTATCGGTCGTTATGGGATAAAATACACTGTAACTGATTATGACAATGAAAAATAGGCTTCCTATCGCAAATTTCCAGTTCTTCATGTGTCTGAAAAACACCATGAATGGCGCAAGCACTGGTTTCCATGGCCGGAATCCAAATCTTCTCCATTTGATATTACGAAATCGCACAAGTAATTCTTTGATAGAGAAGAAAGATAATCTACTTCTGGGAGGTGTATCATCCCCAGTAAAAGACATATCCTGCCCTGTCCATAAATCAACCAGCTGGAAAATTAAAAAGAAAGGCGTGAACAGCAAAATTAGTGATACAGCAATTGTCATAGGTGTGAAACTTTCAATAATGAAGAAACTAAATCCGTGTACATTAAAAATGCGCTCGATAATAAATTGGCTTGAAAGTGTTGCCCAAAGTATTATTTTAGTGTGATGAAACGTTGTTGGAAGAATATTTTTTAATATGTGCCGTACAAGTACGCTGAATTTCTTAATCCCTTTACTTTTCAGGAATATAACGTAATCCTTCGTGAATTCCTCTTCAATCATCAACAGTAGAATCTTGAATAAGGAGACCATTGGTAAAATTGCTAGTGTCACAATAGGGCCGGCGTATGCTTTATCATCCAGATAGGTCGCAACCTGGAATAGTTCAATTTCATATGTCTGTTTAACATAGATAACAATCATCTGCAGAACAGCTGCAATGACGATGTCAGGAATAGATTCAAGAAAATCAAGCAGTCTCTTAACAATATGTAGTATTTTTTTTGGTAAGAAATTTGTAAAAAGGGCAAAACTGAAGGCCAGCACAAAACCAAGCAGCAGAGCACCAATAAGTATCTGCATCGAATAAATAAAAGGCTCCCACAATGTTCCAAGCAGCGGAAATTCACCCCGCGAGTTTGGCACTTGATAAACCCAAGATTCTGGCTGAACGAATTTAACGAGAAATGTGCCAAGATCCTTGAAATAATTCAGCGGATTAGACAGACCTGATGTCTGAAAAAATTGTGGGAAGACACTTATACAAATAATTCCGAAAACTCCGAGTGTATAAAAAAACAGTAGTTTAGCTAACTTAATCATTGTTCCAGAGCACCTTTTCAGTAGTATAATATATCTAGTATATCGAAAATAAATGAAAGTGCATAGAGCTGTCATTTACAGCTCTATTACACATTAAGTATTGTTTTTTTGGATATACGTATAGGGATTTTGGTTAATAAAATTTGTGTCAGGTATTGTGTGATTCAGCCTTAGCAGAACACTCATTTTATTAATCACACCTGCCAAACGGTCCTCTTCATGTTCGCTAATGTTAAACTCTATACCATAATGGAATGTATCCCGTTTAGCCTCATCCTTCCAGACTAATAACCCATCAAGCTGAAACTCCTCACCCATTAATTCAATATCGAAAGTAAGTTTGATTGTCGAATTAACAGGCAGCTTAAGTGACGAAAGTATTTTTAACCCACCAAGGCCAATATCCTCAACTAATACCTGAGCAGATCCCAAATTAACCTTTTTCTCATTTACTTCAATAATTGTCATTTCACCAAGGGCTGGAGAAGGGAATTTCAATCGATAAAAACTTCTCCGTTCATCCTCAGGCTTTTTATTTACTTTAGGTTTAGTAGGCTTAATATATCCTGTTTCCAGCATCTGTTCAAATGTGTCTAATGCAACGGGTTTAGAGAATAAGTAACCCTGTATTTCGTCGCATTCTTTTTGTTTTAGGAAATTAAGCTGTTCATATTCTTCGACACCTTCAGCTATAACTTTCATCTCCATACCTTTTGCCAAGTGTAAGACGGAAGAAATAATAGCAGTGTCCTTTTTATTCTCTTCGTTTATATTCTGGACAAAAACCTGGTCAATCTTAATGGTATCAGCGTTAAATTCCCTTAAATACGTAAGTGATGCAAACCCGGTTCCAAAGTCATCAATTGCGATTTTAACGCCCAATTCTCTCAAACCGTCGAGGGTGTTTAATACATTTTTTTCACTCTTCAATAAGGACCCTTCCGTAATTTCGAGCTCGAGGAATTTTGCGGGCACATCATATTTATTGAGCAGGTCTGCCACAAATTCAACCAATCCTTTTTTCATGAACCGGATTGGCGATACATTGATTGAAATAGGGCGAACAGTATATCCTTTATCTTTCCATATCCGTATTTGTTTGCAGACATTTTCGATTACCCAGTCACCAATTTGATGGATAAGATGATTTTCTTCAGCTAATGGAATAAATTCTCCAGGTGACACCATTCCCCATTGCTCGTGATTCCAGCGAATTAACGCTTCTGCACCTTGGATGACACCAGTTGATGTGGCTACTTGGGGTTGATAATATATTTCAAATTCTTCTTTTTCAATGGCTTTACGCATATCTTTTTCCAGTACATATTTCTTATATGAGGTAATATCCCGTGTGAATGAGTACAACTGGTAATTATTTTTTCCTAGTTGTTTAGCGTGAAATAAAGCAGCATGAGCACTTTCAATTAAATTTAGCTTGTTATCGCCATCTTCGGGATAAAAGCTAATGCCAATACTTGTAGTCACATACATTTCGTACTCTTCAACAGTGACTGGCTCTTCAATCACCTCAATGATTCGCTCAGCCAGGTTGAAAATAAATTCCTTCGACGGGTAGTCTTCAAAGAGAACGATGAAGTCATTACTGCTGATACGGGCAAGATAGCCTCCATCTGTTAATGTCGATAATAATCTGCTTGCGACTTTTTTAAGGACTTCATCACCAATCTGATATCCAAGTGAATCATTGATAAGTTGGAAGCGATCCAAGTCGAGGTAAAATAAAGCAAATTGATTTGATTGTTCATCTTTGCATAAGTTATCTACTTTTTCATATAAGCTGCGCTGATTTGGAAGAGCTGTTAAAGTATCATGCGTTGCAAAATGTTTCAGCTGTTCCTGCATTTCAATTTCTCCGGTTGCATCTGCAAGCATTCCAAATAAGTGGGTTAGTTGTCCTTCGTCATTAAACCAGGGTAAGGTTTGGTCATAAACCCATTTGGTAGTTCCATCACCACAATTTATCCGATACTTATGCGAAAGGGATTTGCCTTGGGTAAGTAATTTTTGTTGTTCCATTACTTCTTCTTTGTCGGACGCATGGACCATGTTTTGCCAGATTACTGCTTCGTTGTATAATGTGTCTAAAGGATATTGCAGTATCTCTTCTGTACCCTTAGAAACATACTCTACCTTACCTGTATCATATTCCTTCAGCCAAAATCCTACTGATAGATGGTCAAGTAATCTTCTTGTGTTTCGTTTTGACTCATCCATCCGAGTTTCCAAAAGCTGCTGGGTCGTATAGTCTCGTACTACCCCTATAAGTTTATATGGCTTGTTATGTTTCCGCATTACTTCAGCTTGCACTCTTAAGTACCGTGTTTCATTAGTCTTCCCATGAAAAATTCGAAATTCCGAGACATAACTTGTACCTTTTTCAATTGCTTGCCGGACCGTGGTACTTGCCTTTTCGTAATCATCCGGGTGCATAAATTCAAATGGGGTATCCATTGATACGTTAGATTGACTTTTATCTAATCCAAAAATGTCATAGGTGTAGTCAGAACAGAATATTTCATCGTCATCAATAACGTATTCCCAGCTTCCAATTTCAGCAATCTGCTGGGCATATTCCAGATGACTTTTGTTTAACTCTAACTCCTCCAGTGTTTGTTGATGTATGGTGTTATCCCGAACAATGATACTTACCCCTTCAATAGCTTCATTTGATTGTTTAACAGGAATAAACGTAAGATTTATATGTAATGTTTCTTTATATTTATTTAATACAGTTAATTCATGTCTACTTGTTTCGCCTTTTAATGCTTGATAGAATGCTGATTTTAATTGATGATAGTTCTTTTTACTCAAAGCGCTTTTATGGTCAAGTGATTCACTTGGAGTATATCCAAGGAATTCGTTTATACTGCCCCTATTTTGAGAAAGGATTTCCCCGTTTGGTGAGAGAACGACAATTAGGTCCGGGTGATACATTGCTAAAGAAGCAGAGTAGTGTTGTAACAGATTTTTGTCTGAATCATCTTCTGTTGTATTATCTTTCCTTTCCTTGAATAATAATGATAATAGATTTGAACCATGCTTATCAGAATTGTTCCCCATACTAATCATCCCTTCTTCACTTTAATGGTATAAAATAACCACTATGTACATTAAAAGTACTTATATTGTAATACAGAAGGTATATCATTGGAATAGTATTTTGAAAAATTTGTCGATATAAATCGAATTCTGGCTTAGTTTTTAAATTTATTTAAAATTTTCCAAACCTTTGCTATAATAAAATAATATCCTAAGCATTGGAGTTGATAAGATGAACAGAGATGATTTAATTGCTCCCAAAGATTATAATATCGTAATGGAGATGGAGCGTTTTGCAACAGATCCAACTAAAAAAGCTTTGATTTGGAAAGATGATAAAGGTGCGTCAAGAGAGATTACCTATGAACAGTTGATGAAGAATGTAAATAAAATTGGAAACGCATTCCTGGAAAATGGTTTGAAAAAAGGGGATAAAATCCTCATTATGATTCCAAGATTGATAGAAGCATATGAAACATATTTGGCTGCATTAAAAACAGGTATTATCATTATCCCGAGTTCAGAAATGCTGAAAACAAAGGATTTGCAATACCGAGTCAGTCATGGTGAAGTAAGTGGGGTAGTAAGTTATTATCCATTTGTTGATCAGTACAAAGACATTAAAGAATATGATCAATTAGCATTGTTTTCAGTAGGGAAACAAGTTGAAGGCTGGCATGATTTGGACTCATTAAAAGAACAGGCTTCTGATCAATTGGAAATGGCTGATACCAAAAGTGATGAAATTGCATTTCTGCCATATACATCAGGTACAACTGGGAATCCAAAGGGAGTTGTACATACGCACGGATGGGGGTATGCTCACCTGAAAACAGCCTCTGAGAATTGGTTATGTATTAATGAGGGGGACAAGGTATGGGCAACAGCAGGCCCAGGCTGGCAAAAATGGGTTTGGAGTCCATTCTTATCTGTACTAGGTGCGGGTGCAACCGGGTTTGTTTATAATGGTAAATTTGATCCGAAAACATATTTAGGTCTTTTGCAGGATAATGAAATTAATGTATTGTGCTGTACGCCAACTGAATATCGTTTGATGGCGAAAGTGGATAATCTAACAGACTATCAATTGCCTGCAATGCACAGTGCGGTTTCAGCAGGAGAACCTTTAAACAGAGAAGTTATCGATACGTTCCAAAAATATTTTAATGTGACCGTTCGTGATGGCTATGGTCAAACAGAAAATACATTATTGTTAGGTTTTATGAAGGGTATGAAAGTAAAACCAGGATCGATGGGTAAACCAACCCCTGGCAATGATGTAGACGTTGTTGGAGAAAATGGGGAGCCGGTACCGGTAAATGAAATCGGTGATATCGCAGTTAAACTGGACTGCCCGGCACTGTTCAGGGAATATTACAAGGATTCAGAACGAACAAAAATGTCACAGCGCGGTAACTATTATGTGACAGGTGATCAGGCATCAAAAGATGAAGAAGGATACTTCTGGTTTGAAGGACGAAGTGATGATATTATTATTAGTTCCGGCTATACTATTGGACCTTTTGAAGTGGAAGATGCTTTGGTTAAACACCCATCTGTTCAGGAATGTGCCGTTGTAGCAAGTCCAGATGAAATTCGCGGAAATGTGGTTAAAGCATTTATCGTACTGCAGGAAGGTGTTGACCCTAGTAGCTCCGGGCTGGTTAAGGAACTTCAGGACCATGTCAAAAATTTAACAGCACCATATAAATATCCAAGACAAATTGAGTTTATTGAAGAATTACCGAAAACTACCTCTGGAAAAATTAGAAGAGTAGAGTTAAGAAAGAAGGAAAATGTTAAAAAATAACTAAGGAAACATGGCATTACTGCTTAATTGCTAATAAAACCTAACTGCTCATAGCCAGAGCAGTTGGGTTATTAAATTCGTCATTCATTTAATTGCTTCTAATCGTTTATTATCGACAGTATGAGTGGTACAAATAGATTCCCATTCATAAGCTGCACCGTCGCGCATTGTAATGATGCGATCAGCAATCGCACGTGCGTCTCTTCTGTCATGGGTTACAAAAATAGATGTAATACCCGTCTTTTTAATTATATCTTTTAATTCATTTCTAATTCTAATCTGTAAATCAGCATCTAAATTACTGAATGGTTCATCGAGCAATAGAAGTGATGGTTTAGGAGCTATCGCTCTTGCTAAAGCTATACGTTGCTGCTGACCACCACTGAGTTCATGAGGATAGCGTTTTTTATAATTGACCATATTGATTAATTCAAGCACTTCATCAACACGCTGCTTCTTTTCCTTCTTGGTATGGCCCTTCAAACCGAATTGAATATTCTCAGACACAGTCATATGAGGAAATAATGCATAGTCCTGGAATACCATACCAACGCCTCTTTTTTCTGGTAGAACAAAATGGTAATCATCTGTCATAACTTCATTGTTCACTGTAATTGAACCTTTTAGCGGAGTTTCAAGTCCAGAAAGCAGACGCAGTACAGTACTTTTTCCACTACCGCTTTCACCAAGAATAGAGACAATTTCTCCCTTGGTAACATTAAGGTTAAATTGATGTATAATATTCTCTTTTGAATTTGAGTAGCAAAACGAAACATCTTTGATTTGAATATACATGTTATCTGGGCCCCTTTTCTAAAACTTGGTGAAATATATAAATCGCAATCCCGCTGATTATTATAATAATAATAGATGCTAAAGAAGCTTCTTGTATTTGCTCATTACTAGCATATTGAAATGCTTTAGTCGATAGTGTATCAAAGTTAAACGGTCGTAAGATTAAAGTTAGTGGGAGTTCTTTTAGTATTTCAATAAAAGATAATAAAAACCCACTAAGAATCGCACCTTTTATTAAGGGGAAATCAACCTTAATAAAAGTCTTTGTTATTCCCATGCCTAATATACGTGATGCCTCTGTATATTTACTCCCGATTTCATCAAACCCGGATTCAATCGCATTAAATCCAACCGCTAGAAATCGGACAACATATGCAGATATAAGCATAAATAAACTAGTGCTCAAGAATAGCGAAGGTTGCATTCCGATAGACTCATAAACACCAAAAAGTAAATTATCAATCTTTATAAAAACTGTAATAATACCGACTGCAATTACAGCACCAGGAATTGAATAACCAAGAATAGTGATACGTGAAGATGTCTTGGCAAGAAAACTCTGATGCATACGTGCAAAGTTAGCAATGATAACAGCAAATGTAACAATAATAAGTGACCCAAAAAATGCTACAAATACTGAATTGCCAATTAACGTTACAAATACTGGTTCAATAATTTTTCTATAGGTTAAAAGCATCCAATCAATCAATTGGATAAATGGAATTAAAAACCCAAGCCCAAATATGATAGAACAATAACTAAATGCAATCCAGCGTTGCCATCCATTTAATCGTATTGTGTAAAGCGGACGTACTTTAGCGGACGACTGACTATACCGTCTGCGAGAACGGAGGAGCTTTTCAATAATTAGAATAGAGAAGACAATAAACATAAGCGTTGCTGATAATTTAATAGCAGCATTTAAATCGCCCATTCCAAACCAAGTTTGAAAAATAGCTGTACTAAAAGTTTGAATACCAAAGTATTTGACCACACCGTAGTCATTCAATACTTCCAGTAAAACAAGACTGACGCCTCCAACAATTGCACTTCGGGAAATTGGAAGAACGATCCGAAAGAAAACGGTATACGCATTCCCCCCAAGTAAACGGGCATTCTCAATCAGTGAAGAAGACTGGTTAGCTAAAAAAGTACGGGTTATCATGTATACGTATGGATACAGAAACACTGTAAAAATAAAAATTGCCCCAGGAAGTGTCATAATATCAAAGTAGTCCTGATTTAAGGTTACATTAAACCTATTCCGTAATATTGTTTGAATGGTTCCTGTGTAGTTTAGTATCCCATTATACGTATATGCAGCAATGTATGGAGGGATTGCTAACGGTAAAATTAACCCCCATTTAAAAAAACGTTTTAGTGGGAAGTCATAAGCTGAGATAAGCCATGCTAAACTGGTTCCGATTAAAATAGTAAGTATGCCTGTGAATAGTATAATAATAGAAGTGTTCTTTAACAGTAAAGGGAGGATATATTCTTGTATATGCTGCCAATTGGAAGTTTCTTGCGTAAAAAAGTTCAATAAAATTGAAACGTTTGGTAGCAGAATCAAAATAACAATAAATAAGGATAAAAATGTCCATAAGTTCATATAACCAGGTAACTTTCGATACAGCTTCAAACACGTACACTTCCCTTAGTCATGGATGAGGTTCTACACATGATAATTAATAAGGTATTAATATACTAATGATAACAGTTCTCAATTATAATGTATATCAAAATACTGCATCTTTTATAACATGGATGCAGTATTTTTAAGCGGTTTAGGAAATACATAAGTCCATTTAGAATTTCACCATTAAGGGTTGGCGAGCGAATTTCTAATCTTATTATTTCCATCCAACTTTATTCATTATCTTAATTGCTGTATCGTTATTTTCTCCTAACTCGGTTAGGTTAAGATCCTGTTCTTTAAATTCACCCCATAATTTCAATAGCTCAGTTGGTTCCACATCTGGATTGGCAGGGTACTCATAGTTAGCTTTGGCAAATTGCTCTTGAGCATTTTCAGTTGTTAAAAATTCTATGAATTTAATAGCATTCTCTTTATTCTTACTACTTGCTGTTAAACCGACTCCACTAATGTTTACATGGGTACCAGTTGTTTCTTGGTTTGGAAAAATGATACCAAGTTGTTCGGCTGCTTTTACTTGTTCTTCCTCTTCAGAATTCAGCATTTTACCTAAATAGTAGGTATTCATTACTGCTACATCACCTTCACCTGCAGCAATTCCAATTGCCTGGTCACGATCTCCACCTTTTGGGTCTCTTGCCATATTATCTACAATGCCTGAAGCCCACTTTGTAGCACCTTCCTCACCATCGATAGCAATTAGTGATGCTAATAAGGATTGATTGTATATGTTAGAAGATGAACGAATTAGTACTTTATCCTGAAAAGTATCGGATGTTAGATCTTGGTATGTTTGAATATCTTCAGGATTAACCCGGTCTTTATGATAAGCAATTATACGAGCTCGCTTTGTTAATCCAATCCAATTATTTTCTTCATCACGATACTTATTCGGAATATTTTTGTTAACCGTATCACTTTTTATTTCCTGCAGTAGCCCTTTTTCTTTCGCAATGTGCAGACGTCCTGCATCAGCTGTAATAAATAGGTCAGCCTCAGATGCTTTTCCTTCACGGTCCAACCGTGCTATTAACTCATCATCTTTACCTTTAATAACATTAACTTGGATTCCTGTCTCTTCTGTAAACTGGTCATATAATTCCTGGTCAGTTTCATAATGACGTCCTGTATAAAGGTTGATTTCTCCTTTAGCATCATTAGACACTTCAGAAGTATCACCATCCTCTGAAGTATTTCCGCATGCAGCTAATGAAAGTATAGATAATAAAGCGATTATGCTGATTATAAAAAATCTTTTTTTCATAAGTAATCTCCTTTGATATTAAGTGTATGTACCTAATTGATAATGAGTTTCATTTTCAATTATTATTTTACAGAAAAAAGAAAACAAGTCAATGAATTTATGAAAATTAATTAGGAACTTTGAGTAAAAGGATCGTCAAAGTTAAACACTCATAACATGAGGGACGTCGACGTATCGAACTATCCCATTCTTATCATTATCATTCATCCTGAACTTTATCAGCAGATAACTCCAATTCCTGCTTTAATTTCTCTGATATCTCAGCAAGGCCGTGATTAGAAGGGATGAAATAAGATAACCCATTTACCCGTTGATTGGATCCTTCTATTTGAAATGTTTCAATAGCTGCGGTATCTATTGAGGAGTATTCCTTTTCTAAAGCATAGATTTCAGCTGGCTTTAAGCTGGTTTTAACATGCTCACCAAGGATATCTGTTATCTCTCCAACTTTAAAAATAGTACCAACTGATATTGCTTCGCTAATAGCTGCTTTAATAAACTGGCGCTGTCTTTCATCACGGGGATAAGTACTATTCACCGCCCTTTTTCGCATCCGGACGAAAGCCAGTGCTTCTTCGCCACTTAACTTTGAGGTACCTTTCGTAAAATAAATTCTCTTATCATTATTATAGATATTTTTCTCCCAGAAACCTTTCTTAATGTCTACTGTCACACCACCAATTGCATTAACAATATCACGAAAGCCTTCGAAGTCGACTGCAGCGTACTCATCAATTGGTATATCAAGCAGATCTTCCACTGTTTCGACCGTTAGTTTTGATGCGCCATATCCGGAAAGGGAGGCATAAGTATATGCTGCATTAATTTTGTGAAAACCAGCATGTTCCTGTCCAACAGCTTCTGCCGGTAAATTAACTCTGGTATCTCTTGGAATCGATGTCATTGTCATCTTGTTCGTGTCTGGATTGAGTGTAACAACTATCTGCGTATCGGAACGTCCATTTTTTCCACCGGTAGAATAGTTTTCAATCCCCATCAATAAAATTGAAATAGGATCTTCTCCGATTGTAACAGTATCGTTTCGCAGTTCGGATTTACCCCCAGGACGATCTAATCCATTATAGGAGTCTTTAGCAGCATTGAATGTTTGAAGAAATAAGTAACCTCCAACTCCAATGATAATTATTATAAGAAAGAGTACTGAATACAACACTCGTTTCTTTCGCTTTTTTGATTTCTCCTGTTTTCTGCGTTCTAACCGTAAGTCCTGCACTACAAATCCTCCGCTCCAAAACATCAGCATTTAAATGAGTTCTACTAAAACATGGCGATAAGCCAAGCATTTCTAATATTTATTGTAAAGATTATTATATGTAATTTAAAGGAATAATAGCAGTTTGAAATGTTTTAAAATATTGGTTATTGGATAAAACATGTAATGATCAAAAATTGTTAGGCGGATAAGAAAGTTTATCTGCTTTCCTACTTCATGAGTTGATATAACAATATTATTGGTTTTTATACAATAAGGAAAAGAAGTATTAAAATCCGGGATGAGGGTCCGATAATCAGTCGAAGTGAATCCTCATTCCGCTAAATAGCAGAAAAGATGCTCTCAGAAGGGTGTGACGGATCCTCATTCCGCTATTAGTAGAAAATCAGCCAAATTTGAGGCAAAAATAACAAATAGCGGAATGAGGATCCGAACCCAAGCTTAAAACAAGGGTTTTGAAGGAAATAACGGAATGAGGATCCGCCAAAATAGTAAACCGGGTCCTCATTCCGCTAAAATGGGTTCTTCAACAAGAAGGGCGAAATGTATGCTAATTATTATGGGATTTCCAATGCTTCCAAAACTGATCCCGTTAGGCGAAAAGCCAAGTTTTTTTAAAAAAAAATAATCTCAAACACTTGAAAGTCAAAATTGGTCAGAGTATAATGAAGTTAAAGGTCAAATATAGTCAAAGTCAAACCTTTTAAAATAAATGGAAATCACAAGGAGGAGTGACATATGAAGTGTCAACAATGTGGTATTCACCCAGCATCAATTAATGTAGCCATGCAAATCAACAATGAGAAAATGCATATGCACGTTTGTAATGAATGTTTTCAAGAAATACAAGGTCAATTAATGAGCGGTGGTTATGGATCAGCTCAAAATAATCAAGATAGTTTTGCGGATGAATTTTTCCAAGGGAATGGTCAAAGCTATACCGGAACAAAGGCACAACAACAAGCAGGTAATGGCGATGGATTATTGGATCAGCTTGGTAAGAATGTAACAGACGCAGCACGTGCTGGTTTAATCGACCCTGTTATTGGTCGGGACAATGAAGTGAAGCGAGTTGTTGAAACGTTAAATCGCCGAAATAAAAACAATCCTGTTTTAATAGGGGAACCTGGCGTTGGTAAAACAGCTATTGCTGAAGGACTAGCCCTTAAAATTGCTGAGGGAAAGGTATCAGCCAAGCTTATGAACAAAGAAATTTATCTGTTGGATGTTGCTTCACTTGTAGCAAATACAGGTGTTCGTGGACAATTTGAAGAACGGATGAAGCAACTTATTCAAGAACTGCAATCACGTAAAAATGTAATTTTATTTGTTGATGAGATTCATTTATTAGTAGGAGCTGGCACTGCAGAAAGCTCGCAGATGGATGCAGGAAATATTCTGAAGCCTGCATTAGCTCGAGGCGAAATGCAATTGATAGGTGCTACAACATTAAAGGAATATCGTAAAATTGAGAAGGATGCGGCACTAGAACGTCGTTTCCAGCCAATCATCGTAAAAGAGCCTTCAGCAGATGAGGCAATACAAATTTTAAACGGAATAAAATCTCGTTACGAAAGCTTTCATGAAGTTCGATACTCTGAAGAGGCAGTTAAGGCATTTGTGACATTATCACAGCGCTATATCCAGGACCGCTTCTTACCAGATAAAGCTATCGACCTTATGGATGAAGTTGGTTCGCGTTTAAATCTTTCAAATGCAGAGAAAGATTCCAACTCAATTCAGCAAAAAATAGACGAGGTTGTCAGTGAAAAAGAGCAAGCTGCAGAAAAAGAAGACTATGAACGAGCAGCGAATTTGCGCTATCAGGAAATTCAATTGCAAAAGCAACTGGAAACAGCTAAAAACGACGAACAGGTTGTCGATGTTGATGTAGCTGATATTCAGTTAATTATTGAAGAAAAAACTGGTATTCCTGTAACAAAACTGCAAACTGATGAGCAAGAAAAAATGAAAAATATCGCAGAAAATATTGGAACAAAAGTTATTGGACAACCGGAGGCAGTTAATAAAGTAGCCAAAGCAGTTCGCCGCAGTCGTGCAGGTTTAAAATCTAAATATCGTCCAATTGGATCATTCTTATTTGTTGGTCCAACTGGTGTAGGAAAAACCGAGTTGACTAAAGCACTCGCTGAAGAATTATTCGGTTCCCGTGAAAGCTTAATTCGTCTAGACATGAGTGAGTATATGGAGAAGCATGCAGTGTCTAAAATTATTGGATCACCACCAGGTTATGTAGGGCATGAGGAAGCGGGGCAGCTAACTGAACGTGTTCGACGCAACCCATATTCAATCCTCTTGCTGGATGAGGTAGAAAAAGCACATCCAGATGTACAGAATATGTTCCTGCAAATTATGGAAGATGGCCATTTGACTGATTCACATGGTCGAACAGTAAGCTTTAAAGACACTGTAATCATCATGACAAGTAATGCTGGAACTGGTGTGAAGGAAGTTAATGTTGGATTTAATAAAGACGCACATGAATCAGTTTCAACACTTGAAAACTTAAGTGATTATTTTAAACCTGAATTCTTGAACCGTTTTGATGGTATTGTTACCTTCAATGAACTAGCTGAGGATCATTTAATAGAAATTGTTGATTTAATGCTTGCAGAATTAGAAGAAAGAATTGAAGAAAATGATATTAGGATCACAGTAACAGATGATGCAAAAAGAGAATTAGCACGACTTGGCTATGATCGCCGCTTTGGCGCAAGACCATTACGCCGTGTTATCCAAGATAAAATTGAAGATCAATTAACAGATCTGATTTTAGAAGAAGAAACAGTTGAAGCTGTTCAAGTAGATGTAACAAATGGTGAGATTGTTGTTGTAAAAGGTGAATAATCTTTAACAATGGGAAGCCGCTGACATAAGTTGTCAGCGGCTTCTTACGTATTGGCGTGGTTGTTCAACCGGATATGTGAGAACTTCAACCAGTTGGGAAGTGGCAGTCACCGCACTAAAATAGTCACCTCAAAAATTGACCCACTGACTCTGTATTTTTCAATTGATTCGGTGGAAAACTATAAAGAAATTCCAAATTTGATAAAAGGATGTCTTTCATGCAGAGATATTTACGTGTGAGCTTATCGATCATGTTGTTGTTTTTGGTTTTAACCTGTTCCGGTCAAAATGTTCATGGGGAACAAACCGAATTGGATGTCCACTTCATTGATGTTGGCCAAGGGGATAGTATTTTGGTACAAACCCCTTCTGATAAAAATATTCTAATTGATGGTGGTCCACCGGATGCAGGAAAAGAGGTAGTTGCCTTCCTTGAGGAACATAATGTTGAAAAAATCGATTTGTTAATTGCTACACATCCTGACATCGACCATATTGGTGGTTTGACGCGCGTCATGAAGTCATTTGAAGTTGAACGGATTATTGATTCTGGAAAGCTGCATTCGACTAAGACATATGCAAAGTATATCAGTCAGATACTGAAACAACGTATTCCTGTTGAAATTGCTAAGCAAAATACATTGATTCAAATTGATCCACTTTTTAAAATAAGAATATTAAATACACACACTGGAAATAAAGATAATAACGAATCATCAATTGCATTAAAAATCAGCTTTAAGGAAACAGACTTTTTACTTATGGGGGATGTCGAAAAAGAACAAGAAAAGAAACTGCTGAAAAGGTATAATTTGCAATCCGAAATTATAAAAGTTGCACATCATGGATCAAGCACAAGCACTTCAACGGAATTTTTGGAAGAGGTAAGCCCGGAACTTGCAATCCTCACGTACAGCGAGAAGAATGACTATGGTCACCCTGTTGATCGTGTAATAAAAAACTTGATCAAGGTTAATGCAGCTATATACTCAACCGCAGTATTCGGCGATATCACTATTAGTACTGATGGTGAAAGCTACCTTATTATAGCCGAGAAAAATCCAACAGATAATTTAAAGGTTAGCTAAGGTTAGCTAATTAAATTTACAAAATTAAACAATGATGATATCATATATATATCATTATAAAATCAAGTATCTTGGGGAAGGTGTGTTAACATGTTGCGTGAAAAAGATGCATGGATGATGAATGGCTATGTTGGTATTCTTACGATTGCAGTCCTACTGGCCGTCACTGTAGTCAGTTTTTTTCAAGAGCTGTTTGTTATTGGTGCTATTTGTCTAGTTGTCGCTGTCGTACTGGGTAGTGGAATTACCTTAATCCAGCCAAATCAGTCAGTAGTAGTTACTTTTCTCGGAAAATACATGGGAAGTATTCGAAGAGAGGGAATTGTGATCACGGTTCCATTTTCAATCAGACGCACAATTTCGCTTCGTGTACGAAACTTTAATAGTTCTCAGTTGAAGGTGAATGATGTTAATGGTAATCCGATTGAAATTGCGGCTGTTATTGTATTTAAAGTAGTTGATGCAGCTAAAGCAGTATTTGAGGTAGATAGATACGAAAAATTTGTTGAGATTCAAAGCGAAACCGCTATCAGGGCAGTTGCAACAAAATATCCATACGATACATTTACCGACGAAGAAGTGACGTTACGTGGTAATGCGGAAGAAGTATCAAGCCATCTGGCAAAAGAGCTTCAGGAACGCTTGACAGTAGCAGGCGTTGAAGTCATCGAAACGCGCTTAACACACCTTGCATATTCCACTGAAATAGCGCAAGCAATGTTGCAGCGCCAGCAGGCAAGTGCGATTATTGCAGCCCGAAAACAAATTGTAGAGGGTGCAGTTGGAATGGTCCAGGATGCCATTGAACGAATTGAGAAAGAAGGGAATGTGGAACTGGATGAGGAACGTCGTGCGGCGATGATTAATAATCTGCTTGTGTCGATTGTTTCAGATAGTGGTACACAGCCCGTTGTTAATACAGGTTCACTTTATCAATAAAAAAGAGGGGTTCTATGGCTAAAAAAAAGAATTTCCCACTACGAATAGACCCGAAGTTATATGATGTTCTGCAATCCTGGGCAAAGGATGAATTTCGCAGCGTTAATAGTCATGTGGAATACTTACTAAGGGAATCTGCTAAGAAATCTGGTAGATTGCCAAAAACGGAAGATAAAAAAATAGGAGAAGATTGATAGGCCCTGCACTTTATATCTGCAGGGCCTAATTTTTTTGCTATAACACTGATGCAATCACAATTCACTTTTAGTTTCATAAAGTTTTTCTAAAATAATATTGACAAATGATTGCTATAGTTATATGGTTAGTTACATAACTAATTAACCAATTAACTAAGGGGCTTGTATATGAAAAATCAGTTAGATGAAAGTAAACCTATTTTCCTTCAGATTAAAGAGCAACTTGAAGACTCAGTTATCAACGAATCGATTAAGCAGGGTGAACGGGTGCCTTCCACAAATGAATTTGCAAGCTACTACCAAATTAATCCTGCAACAGCCGCAAAAGGTATTAATGAACTTGTTCATGAAGGTATTTTAGTTAAGCGAAGGGGTGTTGGGATGTTTGTAACAGAACATGCTAAGACAATTTTAATTAAGAAACGAAAAAAAACTTTTTACGACAATTACATGCTGCCTCTTAAAAGTGAAGCAAGGAAATTGCACATCAGTAAGGAAGAATTATTGGAAATGGTAAACAGAGAGGGGAATAATAGTTATGAAGATTAAAGTGAAAAACGTATCTAAGAAATATAAGGATACAAATGCGCTTGACAATGTTTCATTTGAGCTTAATGAACCTAAAATTTACGGATTGCTTGGAAGGAATGGGGCAGGAAAGACAACTTTCATGGAAATATTATCAGGACAGATTTTAGCATCGGAAGGACAGATCTTGATAGATGGTGAGAAACCATTTGATAATCAGCGATTAACAGAATCGATTTGTTTAATTAAAGAGGGAAACAACTTTAAAAAAGATTTAAAAGTAAAAAACGTACTTCGTATTTATTCCTATTTTTATCCAACATGGGATCAGGAACTGGCTGATGAGTTAATAGCTGAATATAATCTAAATTTGAATGCCAAAGTAAAAGCCTTATCAAAAGGTATGGAATCATCTCTAGGGATAATAGTTGGGCTGGCAAGTAAAGCACCAATTACGATTTTCGATGAGCCATACATTGGACTTGATGCTGCGGCGCGCAAAAAGTTTTATGAGATTTTACTGGAAGAGTATGAATCTGAAAAACGGACAGTAATTTTTTCGACACACCTTATTGATGAAGTCAGCCTCATGTTTGAAGAAGTTCTTATTCTGCAGGATGGAAAATTAGTCTTAAAAGAAGAAGCAGAAGAATTGCGTAACAATACATGTGCTGTTTCTGGAACGGTTCGGGATGTTGAAGAATTTGTTAAAGGTAAGGAAGTAATTCAGAGTAAGAATCTTGCTGGGATGATGACAGCCTATGTGTATGGAAATATAGAACAAGCAAAATCTGCAGGCCTATCTGCAGAAGGAATTCCTATTCAGGAACTGATGATTTATTTAACGGAAAAGAAGGGGGCATAACGATGAGCAGACAATTAAAGGGCTTACTTTATTTCTTTATTACTGATATTCGCTATTCACTTCTCATTTTTTGGACGATTTTACTAAGCATATTAGTAGTTTCACTTGCATTCGCGTATTTTTTAACGGATGTAGAGAATGGAATGATGACGTTTAGTTTAACTGTGCCAATGTATATATATTGTGGAATATTAGGGTTCTTAACTGTAAAAGAATCAATTCCATTTTCCATAAAGATGGGGGCTACTCGTAAAAGCGTATTTGTTAGCTTAGGGATATTTTTTCTGGCTATCTCATTATTTATGGGTACAGCAGCTAGTATCCTTCAGGAGGTTGTTAAAGTATTTGCTGAGATGACTGGCGTAGATACATTTTCATTTCTTCATCTGGCATATTTTGTGGATAACACATGGTATACAAGAATCCTCATTGATACATCAGTAATGTTTTTCTTCCTTGCATTCATGTTTGTGGTGGGGCTATTATTCTTTAAATATGGCCTTGCAGGAGGCGGAAGCTTTTTAGGAGTATTAGTAGTTTTGTTGCTTATAAGTATCGCTAAGGGCTGGATTGTCGATTTCTTTATTAACCTATTTTCAGATATTGATCTTGCTTTCTTTTATCAGATGTTAGGTTTAGGATTGGTAGTTTATTGTGTTTCCTTTATATTCTTAAGGAAGATTACAACTGTAAAAGTGAAATAGAGAGGCTGGGACAAAGGCGTTTTAGTCAAAGTAAATCCGAACTATTATTCAAAATTCTTGAAATAGAATTCGAATTAGTTCGGATTTATATTTGTTGAAGATTAGATATAAACTGCGAAGTAAACTATGGCTAACCATTTAGTGTGGCACTCTACCTACGCAGTTGGAATATACTCGCTTTCCGTGGGCTCACCACGAGCCTCCTCACTCGCAAAGTACGCTCACTGTGGGGTCTCTTAGGCTCGCTGTCCCACAGGAGTCTCGCATATTCCAACTGCTGGTTTTAATTGTTTAAAACTTTTCTTATTCATCACATATGCGTTTATAAATTTAGTGAGCAAAACCCAGCGGAGGAAATACACGTAGACTCCTGTGGGAGATGAGGCGAGGCTGCTGAAAAACATATTTTGGAAAAATTAATTCCCACTTTATATAGTGAATAACAGGTAAAATGATATGTTACTCTCCACTGTAAGGTGAATATTGCATGAGAATTGGGAATTAATTTTTACTTAGTTAAAAAGATGGTAGTTTTTCAGTGGCCTCGAGATGAGGCCTAGATGAGACTACGCAGCGACGTAGGAGCAAGGAGGCTCATCAGCCGCCCTAGGTGCGCGAGGTGTATTTCCGAAGCGGCATAATCAAACTTTTTAAAAAGTACGTCGCTTTTTATACCAACTACGTATTACAACCAGCCATTGAAAATGAACATTCTAAAAATCCTAGCCTGTTATTATTCTTCTTTAAAGTAGAAGTTTTAGTTATGTCCCCGCCTCATTTTTTAATTTGCCATTTCCTTTGATTTGAATGTGTAAATAGATCCTGCTATTAACAAGATAATCATTGCTATTGTTACAATTGCTGCACCTGTTAATTCTGATGGGACACTGCCAGATATGAGCATTTGATTAATATATCCTGAGATATTATTAGGGCTCCATTCTAGAAGATGTGAAAAGATAGTTGTTATCAGTTTCATTACCAGGATGGTTGCAATTGTAAGAAATGCTACAAGACCAGGTATTTTTAATAGTGTGTTGTAAAAAATGGATAAGGACACAACTAATGCAAGCCATAATCCATAAAAGAAAATAATTTGCAGAAGTGCACCAAAAGATAAATAACCGAATAGAAGATTCACATAATACCAGCTGGAAAGCATTCCTAATGCCAGGGCAGTCAGAGTTAATAATAGTACTGCAGCCCACTTGGCAGTAATATAGTTTGTATATGATACCGGTTTAACTAAAACAAGTTCAGAAGCTCCACTTTTTCGCTCACCGGAAATGGTCCCCATCGACATAAGTACGATAACTAGTACACCAATACTGCTTATTTGCGACAGACTCATCATAACGACATCACTTGGGGCGAAATCTGGTAGCTGGAATTCAGTTCCCTCAGGCATTCCTCCAACAGCATCAATAATCTGTGGTAAGTAATAGCTTGATACCGGATCCATGGTGGCGATTAGAATCATGACTAAAGGTACCCATATCCATTTAAAATTCCGGATATTTTCGACAAGCTCTTTTTTGAAAAGTGTTATCCATTGCATTAGTTGCTCACCGCCTTCATAAACATGTCTTCCAGTGACGCGCGGTTAATGGCAAAAGATGTTAGTGGCCATTCTTCTTTAGAAGCAGCTGCAAGAATCTCTTTGCGTGCACTTAAAATATCTGTTGCCGTCACATGAATTGTGTTCCGATCCATATAACAGGTTGCAACAGATGGCAAGCTATCTATTTTAGTTTGATAGTTTACTAATTCGTCCTCAAATCCCAGTTCTATCTTAGCTGTCTGATACTTATGACGAAGTTCTTCCATGGAACCAGATTCAACAATTTGTCCTTCATGTAAAAGCAAAAGATCATCACTAACCTCATCTGCGTCGCCGAGAATGTGGGTAGAAAATAAAATCGTCATGTCTTCTTTCAGCTCTTCCATTAAGGTTAGAACTTCCCTGCGCCCAATCGGGTCCAATGATGATACCGGTTCATCAAGCATCAGAAGCTTTGGGTGATGAATCATAGCTTGGGCTATGCCAAGGCGTTGCTTCATTCCACCAGAATATTTACCGATTCGCCTATTCTTAGCTTCAGTCAGGCCAACACGTTCCAAAAGCCTTTCTGTGCGCTTGTTAGCTTCCTCTTTAGATAAATGTGCTAGACGACCTACATAGATGAGGAATTCTTTCCCGGTCATCCATGCATAAAAGACTGGATATTGTGGAAGGTAGCCAATGTATTTTCTAATGTCATCATTTTGTTTCATTTCAGAAAACGTAACCGATCCACTGGAAGGTTTGATTAATCCCGATAACATGCGTAATGTAGTTGTTTTTCCTGCACCATTTGGTCCAATTAGTGCAATACATTTACCAGGCTGAAATTGAAAATTTATCTCATTAACTGCAGGTTTGCCGTCATAATTCTTGGTTAAATTATTAACCGTAAGTAACGCCATTTAATCCTGTCTCCTCCCGAAAATAAAATAGATAATTGGTCCAATTATGTTAATGAAAATAACGATAATGAACCAAAGCCATTTGGGCCCGTTTGTTTTTTCGATTCTTACTAAATCAATTACGGAAACAATAAGTAAAATTCCCTGAATAATAATAATCGGTGCAATGATGGCCCAGTTAATTTCTCTAAATATATCTATTAATGCTACTTCTTCCATTTAATTTCACTCCAATCATTGTTGATAGTCTACATACGAATTATGACGTGAAAAGGTTCAATTTAAAATGAAAATAATTATACACAAGCTTATTAACAGTTAAGGTGACTTACACACAACATTTCAGGAGAATATCCACAATATAAACAGGAGAATAAAATCTTATGCACAACTACACTGTGAATAAGTGGAATATATGTGGAGGGATTTTGAAGATTTATTAACATGTTTGAAAAAAGTGTGGATAACTAGAAGGCTGTTTTATAAAAGATTGTTGCTATTGATAAACTGAAGTGTTGTCCACGGAAAGCGAAGTGTATTTCCGGAGCGGCGTCATAGAATTATTTTCAACACTGTGTCGCAATTTATATCAACCGCGAATACTAAAAGCAACTAAACTTACGAAATGAGTAAAATAAAAAAAGAAACCAAAGTATTACCTTTGGTTTCTTCGCTGAGTTAACTGACCATGTATTTTGTCAGCTTGCTTAAACTCCTTCTGATATAATACTTCCTGTGTTTTGGACAAAAACTTTTCACGCTGGTCTTTTGGCTTACCCTTCATAGACAACCCCCTCGCTTAAGCTTTGGTTTTAGGATTATCCACAACAACTAAATATATACATATCAACCTATTCACGTTCTGTCTCTCGTAATGCTTCTTCT
Organism: Virgibacillus sp. L01; assembly: GCF_052246775.1. NCBI lineage: Bacteria > Bacillati > Bacillota > Bacilli > Caryophanales > Bacillaceae > Virgibacillus > Virgibacillus sp. L01. The sequence goes on from NZ_JBQQCP010000007.1 coordinate 216,574, forward strand.
AGGTAGGGATACGAGAATTGATAATTATTATTTTTTGCCTGTTGAGGTAAAACGAATTGTCCCTTTGTAATCAGGTGGCTCATTTCCCCAACGACTGTTCGAATTAATGGGGAAGGTGTAGTGAACCAATATGGACGTTTTAGTACTTTTGCCAATACCTTGGTGAAGTCTTTATTTTGCTTTGGATATGGGGCAGTGATGTTAACGGCTCCGCTTATATGCGTATTAAATAAGCAAAATTGAATAAGCTTAACAGCATCCTCTATATGAACCCATGATACCCATTGTTCTCCATTACCTATTTTTCCGCCAGCAAACATTTTAATTGGAAGTTTCATATAAGGGAGGGCACCTTCTTGACCTAAAATGACACCAAAACGTGCGTAGATCGTACGAATGCCCATTTCTTCAGCTTTCTGTGCGGTTTTCTCCCAATCAACAGCTACTTTAGCTAAAAAGTCATCTCCCGGCTCTGTCGTATTCTCTGTGAACATTAAATCCTCTGATGTTCCATAGTACCCGATTGCTGAACCAGTGATAAATACGTCGGGCTTTTTGTCCATTTTTTTTATCATATCAATCAGCTTCTGTGTCGTTTCGATTCGGCTGGTAATAATAGCATCCTTTTTCTTTTTCGACCAGTAACCAAACAAGGAATCACCGGCAAGGTTAATTACACCATGAATTGCAGGGAGATTCTCAACTTGATAATCATAACTAATAAAAGAAGTTTTTTCGTTGTTTATGTGTTTTTTGGGAAAACGTGTGAGTATGTAAACATGGTGATCTTTCTCGTTCAATGACTTTGTAAGCTTGCTGCCAACAAATCCGGTTCCACCAGTAATTAATATATTCATTTTATCACTCCAGTAAATAATCACTATCATTATAGTTTATTCTAATTTGAAGCTTTTAGTATACCGATTCCTACAGTAGTGTACGGGTATAAAAATCATGTTATTATTAGGGAAAGGGGTGAGAAACATTGACAAAAATAACCCGGATCACTACACAAAAGAAACGTAAGAATCGGTTTAATATCTTTCTGGACGAGGGTAATGGCGAAAAATACGGTTTCAGTGTAGATGAAGCAGTATTAATCGAGTTTAATCTTCGCAAAGACCTTGAATTAGACGATGCGACGATCACTACACTTATCCAAAAAGATACATTACATAAATCATATACCCTTGCAATAAACTTTTTAAGCTACCGAATGCGGACAAAAAAAGAAATTTATGATTATCTTGTCAAAAAAGAAGTTGATGAAGAGCATATTACCAAGATTATGGATAAGCTTCTGGATGAGGGCTTAATAGACGATAAGCAGTTTGCTGATGCATTTGTCCGAACAAGAATTCAAACAGCAAGCAAGGGACCGATGCTCGTTAAAAAAGAGTTATTGGATAAAGGTGTCTCAAAACTACTTGCCAGTGAAGCTGTTGAATTGTTTACCTATGAGCAACAGTATGCCAAAGCATCCAAATGGGTTGAAAAAAAGCTGAATGCAAGTAAAAGCAATTCATTTAAGCAACAGGTTCAGCAACTGCAAGCAACATTAATGCAAAAAGGATTCACACAGGATGTGATTAAGGATGTGCTGGCAGACGTTCAGGATGGAAAAAATGATGATGCTGAATGGGATGCAATTCTGAAGCAAGGTGAAAAGCTTCTTCGTAAACATCAGCAAAAGTTGGAGGGCTATGAGTTACGTAATAAAATGAAAGAAGCTTTATACCGCAAAGGATTTACTTTCGATTTAATTGATACATTCTTAGATGATTCGCTTGATGAGTAAAGGTAGGGGGTTTGCCATTAACTCCCCCCAATTCAAGTACGTGATGGGATTATTTATCAATTAATATTTCTTTCCGGCCATCATCTTCCCTGAAAATTTGTTCAGCAACTACTTCTGGCCCTTTCAAGCCTGTTGCATCGGCAACGTGTGTTGCATCATCCCAAAAAGGTGTATTCATACCCCCCATGTAGACCGCTGTAATAGCAATGGAGTCATTTTCCCATTCTTTTTGCAGGCTCTCTGTAAAACCTTTAACAGCAAATTTACTTGCACAATAAATTGACTCATTTACTTTCCCGCGTAGACCAGCGGTAGAAATAATCGTTAGGATCCGCCCTTTACTAGCACGAATGAGCGGAAGAGCAGATTGTACTGTTAAAATCGTACCTTTAACATTTGTGTCTAATGTTGTTTCGATATCATCAATTGAATAATCCTCAACCTGACCAAAAATACCTATTCCTGCATTATTGATAAATACATTTAGTTCACCTATTTGTTGAAAAGCTATACTCACTGAAGCTGGTTCCTGTACATCACATAGTATAACCTCAGCTTGTCCGCCATTTTTCAGGATATTATTTTGAACCAAATGCAGTTTTGTATCGGTTCTTCCCAATAAAAATACTTTATAATTATTGCTGGCATATTTTAATGCAAGAGCACGTCCCAGACCACTTCCTGCACCTGTAATTGCAACAGTTGGCATATCGTTTCCTCCTAGTAAAAGTGAGTATCATTATTTCCATTTTCCTAAACTCTTGGTAAAATGTAAACTGATAGGAAAGGAGTATACAAAAATGGATGTACGATATAGTGATTACTCGCTTGAACAATTGCGGGAGGAAATAGGAAAGTTTAAAGAAAAAGCACAAAAGGCTGAACAGCTTGGTAATATAAGTGAAGTGGCAATCTATGAGCGTAAATTGCAGGTTGCAATGGCTTATATGCTTAACCCCGAAGATTTTAAAGCTGCAGATATACATCAATTGAATGGTGATCCTGGTCATAAATTTAAAATTAATTATATAAATGGTGTGTTTGCATGGGGACATCGAGTTAATTTATTAGATAAAACGTATGAAAATGAAGAAGCAATTCCAATTTCACTTCTAGGCGATAAAGTCGAGTGAAAGAAAACAACAGCGCGGAGGTAATCGGTGCTGTTGTTTAAATTGGATTATTTTCTACATCTAATTTACTCTGCAATTTCTGTTCGGAGAAGATCCATCCTGTATAGGAGGTCATTATTCGCATATTGTCGTCTATTTGTACGACAGCCACAAACGGATAATGCTCATTGGAACGGTATCTTAGGTCAATAAATCGTACTTCAGTAAAGTCATCGTAGTCATTAATTTCCCACCGGTAAACAGGCGAAAATGATAAGAAGGCTGAGATATTCTTATCTTTTTTGGCTAATTTCATTATTTTATTATCTGGTAATTGGATTTTCTCAAACTCTTCCAGAATTTCAATATGACCGTGTACTACTGAACCTACATAAAATTTATTTGTTGTTGTAATTGCAACACGCCATTCATTTTGCTTTATGGTAGGCGATGTTGCGATCTCTTCGGTATCTGGAAAATAATCGTGGATTTTTTTGACAATGTCTTTTTTATCGATATAACGTTTAATATAGTATAGTAAAATTACCGCATAAATGACTGACATAGTGAATGCGGGATTTGCGCCAAGCAGCCATGCAACAATTCCTCCAATATGAAGTAAGAAAATGTAAGGATCAAATGTGTTAATAAACCCTTTTGCAACCCACTTATCTGTAAATGGGCGATATGCTTGTGTTCCATAGGCATTCGGAATATCGACAAGGACGTGAATGACAACTGCTAGAGCAGTCCATGCCCATAAATGTACGAAGTTAACACTTGGAACGACCGCATGAATAATACCAGCAATTAACACTCCCCACATTAATACAGCTGGAATAGAGTGGGTTGCGCCACGATGGTGACGGATATAAACAGCGTTATTTTTAAGTTTTAGTACAGTATCAAAGTCTGGTGCGTGTGAACCTACAATAGTGCCGACAAGTATGGCATTAAACAATGCAGGATCATTTTGCACGGCAGGATCTAACGTCGCTAGACCGCCAAGTGCAACGCCCATCGCTATATGGGTGCCAGTATCCATAAGACCAGGCCCTCCTAAGACAAATTAATTCGACAAACTTCGAGTGTGCCTGTCACTTGTCGAAAATACTTTCTACTTAATAATTATAACATAAAGGATGTAAAGGTATGCTTGATAAGACATTACAGAATTTCGACATTTATAAATTTCAGGGTAATTTAATTAACTGGTATCATACCAACAAACGTGATCTCCCGTGGCGCAAAGATCAGGATCCATATAAAGTGTGGGTCTCTGAAATAATGCTGCAGCAAACTAAAGTTGATACAGTTATCCCTTATTTTCAACGATTTATTACAAAGTATCCAACTTTACAAGATTTAGCAGATGCCGACCAACAAGAAGTTTTGAAAACATGGGAAGGTCTTGGATATTATTCCCGTGCACGTAACTTACAAAACGCTGTACGCGAAGTTGTTTCTGCATACGAGAGTAAAGTCCCTGCTAATTCAAAAGAATTGGGCGCATTAAAAGGTGTTGGCCCATATACCAAAGGGGCTATTTTATCAATTGCATTCAATCAGCCAGAGCCGGCGGTTGATGGAAACGTGATGCGTGTATTATCACGTGTTTTAAAAGTAGAAGATGATATTGCACAGCCTAAAGTTAAAAAGAAATTTGAGAATTTAACAAAGGAATTGATTTCGGATGATGATCCTTCTTCATTTAACCAAGGAATAATGGAACTCGGCGCCTTGGTGTGTACACCAAAATCACCTATGTGCATGTTATGTCCCGTCCAAGATCAATGCAGGGCATTTGACGAAGGGATTGAACAGGATTTACCAATAAAATCAAAGGCTAAAAAACAAAAGACAATTCCGTATGTGGCATTATTAATTCGAAATGAAAAGAATCAATACCTGATTGAAAAACGTTCTGAAACAGGTCTGCTTGCTAATATGTGGCAATTTCCTATGGTTCCAATAGATGAAATAGGAATTGATCACATTGAAAGTTGGGTAAATATGGAATACGGTGTTCAGATTAACTTGGGAACTAAAAAAGGGAAATTAAGACACGTTTTTTCTCATCTCATATGGCAACTTGATATTTACGAAGCAACAACAGAAAGTGTTCAGATTGTTGACAGTAGGATTAAATTGGTTGATTCTAATGCGTTAAATGACTATCCATTTCCGGTCTCACATCAAAAGATGATGAAGTATATGCGAGAAGAATAAGCTGCCATCTATGTGGCAGCTTTACTTATGGACTTGAAGCGGCTTAAGAGTCTGTTCAAAAAAAGTCTTGTCCGCGGATAGAGAAGTGTATTTTCAAAGCAATCACACTTCCTTATGAAAAGTAAAACGATTATCCTCTTCTGTGCATTTCATCATTTATTTCCTGTAATATCGACAATCCCTCTGCATTTACATATGGTAAAAGCTGTGAGAGAGCATGCTGAAAATAATCCAATTCATTATTATTCCACTGTGTTTTGCTTATCATTGATAATTCGGCGAAATCTCTTGGTGTATCCATCTATAATACCTCCGTAAAATCAATACTTGTCCTAATTAATATATGTAAAAAAACATTACTTATACCATATTGGAATTTAGTTCCAATTAATGTTAATTTTAACTACTGTTATTTTGGATAACAATTTATATAATGGAGAAATTAATTGATGCGGAGGTGATACTGATGGCTAAGCAACAACAACCTAACAAAACAGCTGCTGGAACAAACGTTCAAAAAGTAAAACAACAAAACCAACAAGCAGCACAAGGGCAAGGTCAGTACGGTACTGAATTTGCATCTGAAACAAATGCTCAAGAAGTTAGAAAGCAGAATCAACAATCTAAGCAAAAGAAAAAATAACGAACCACCCCCACGATTTTTAGACACAAAAGAGCTTCCTGCCTCAGGGAGCTCTTTTTTTTGCTTTCATAAATATTGGGTAATGAATGCGCATTTGCAAAGGAAATATGTGAGATTTCTTTGGAAGTGGTTAAAACTGTGACGACTTAAGTCGACGCCTTTCCTAGCACACCTATTCGTCGGAGCAGGTGCTGGGCTTTCGGCTTAGGAGCTTGACTGGTGAATAACAAAGAGTTTTTTTATCTAATATGTGTATGCGATATTGCTTTATCTATACTTTTCTTGGCCTTATAATAAAAGGATAATGAGTTGTGATTTGAAGGAGAGATAGAATGTCCGGTCCAAAAGCAGGGTCTACGATAAAAATACAAAGCTACAAACATAATGGACAACTACACCGTGTGTGGGAAAACAGTCTTGTTTTAAAAGGTACAGAGCTGATTGTAATTGGAGCAAATGATAAAACGTCGGTGAAAGAAAGCGACGGCAGGACTTGGATAACACGTGAACCAGCTATATCTTATTTTCATTCAAAATATTGGTTTAATATTATAGGTATGCTCCGGAATGATGGAATACACTATTATTGTAATATCAGTTCACCTTTTGTGTATGATAATGAGGCATTAAAGTATATTGACTATGATTTAGATGTGAAAGTATACCCTGATATGACTTATAATTTACTTGATGAAGATGAGTACGAAGAACATAGGCAAGAGATGAATTATTCTGCTGTTCTGGACCGTATTTTGCACAATAACCTCGAAAATTTACTGCGCTGGGTAAGGCAACGCAAAGGTCCTTTTTCACCAGATTTTATCGATCAGTGGTATGAACGGTACTTAACATATCGGAAACAAACCGATTAATTGAATTCGTATCAGTAAAGTTATATAATGCAGAAAGTGTGTCAAAAATGCCTTTGTTAAAATAAAGATAGCAAGGCTTTCCAATTCAAGTCTTAAATAAATAAGGAAGCGAAGTATATGAGTAGTACTAAAGAATATTTGCAGTTTGTTAAACCATATAAATGGAAGATACTTTGGACGATACTAATAGGCATCGTTAAATTCGGTATTCCATTGTTAATGCCATTAATTTTAAAATATGTTATTGATGATATCATTAATGCAGAAGATATGACAGATGCTGCAAAACTCAACAATCTTTTTTGGTTAATGGGTGGAGCATTTGTGATATTTCTTGTTTTACGTCCACCTATTGAATATATTCGACAATATATGGCCCAATGGGTAGGGAATACAATCCTTTATGACATAAGGGATAAGCTGTTTGACCACATTCAAAAGCTTAGCCTCCGGTTCTATTCTAAGACAAAAACCGGGGAAATTATTTCCCGGGTAATACATGATGTCGAACAAACAAAAACTTTCGTGATTACTGGCTTAATGAATATTTGGCTAGATATGATTACCATTTTAATTGCAATTATAATTATGCTAACAATGAATGTTTGGTTAACACTTGTATCGATTATGTTATTCCCATTATACGGATTTTCCGTTAAGTACTTTTATGGAAAACTCAGGCGTCTAACACGTGATCGTTCACAGTCGCTTGCAGAAGTCCAGGGCCATTTACATGAGCGCGTACAAGGTATTCCGGTTACACGTAGTTTTGCCTTAGAAGAATATGAGCAGGATCAATTTAACTCCCGGAATGATAATTTCTTACAAAAAGCATTGAATCATACAAACTGGAATGCAAAGACATTTGCAGTAATGAACACGATCACTGATCTTGCGCCCTTATTAGTTATTGCATTCGCCGGGTATCAGGTGATTAGCGGCACTCTGACAATGGGGACAATGGTTGCGTTTGTTGGGTATATGGAAAGAGTATATAGCCCATTACGCCGACTTGTTAGCTCATCAACCGTTCTAACACAGTCGATTGCATCTATTGACCGTGTTTTCGAGTTTATGAACGAAAAATATGACATTGTCGATAAGGTCGATGCTAAGCAACTTGGTCGTGTTGATGGAAAAATTGATATCGAGAATGTCTCGTTCCAGTATGAAGAAGAGGAAGAAGAAGTATTACGCAACGTTTCTTTAAATGTTCGACAGGGAGAGACGATAGCGTTTGTAGGGATGAGTGGTGGAGGTAAATCAACCCTCATCAGCCTTATTCCGCGGTTTTATGATGTAACAAATGGGTCGATAAAAGTTGATGGTAATGATATCAGAGATGTTAAGGCAAGGTCATTACGTGATAACGTCGGAATGGTCTTACAAGATAATACATTGTTTAGTGAATCTATAGCAATGAATATTCGGATGGGAAATCCTGATGCAACTGATGAAGAGGTTATTGCTGCAGCAAAGGCTGCGAACGCTCATGACTTTATTCAAGGATTAGTCCATGGTTATGAAACACTTGTAGGCGAACGGGGTGTTAAACTTTCTGGCGGACAAAAACAACGCATCGCAATTGCACGGGTATTCTTAAAGAATCCGCCTATCCTAATTTTTGACGAGGCGACATCAGCACTTGATTTAGAAAGTGAACACACCATTCAGGAAGCTGTCGAAAAACTGGCATCCGATCGTACGACATTTATTGTGGCTCACCGATTGGCAACAATTACTCACGCTGACCGAATAGTTGTCATCGAAAACGGTGAAATTCAGGAGAGCGGATCCCACGCTGAATTAATGAGGCGAAAAGGCAATTATTATAATTTGTATCAGGTTCAAAACCTGGATGATCATGAATATATCGGCACTTAATTCGGGAAAGCTCCTTCACATCTGATTGTGGAGGAGCTTTTTAGTACATAGCCACATTGGGTTCGAAGAAGTGTTTTTCAAATAGCAAATCTGGGCTTTGCGGACACCAGAGACCTTATTTGTTTAAATACAATACCTTTTATAAATCATGATATATGTAAAATAAGGGCTTTTGTGTCCGGATAAAGAATAAATAGAAAAAATTTATTTCATTAAGCCTTTTATAGCAGTTAAAGAAATCCCCGTGCGCTCACAACGCAGGTACAGAGTGTACGTTGCTAGACCAGGCGCATTCGCTAATTTCTATAACCACTATCGGGCGCCAGCTGCAAAAAGTGGCATTTGAAGAATATTTTTATTTGATGCCACTTTTTCTTTGCGAGCTTCGATTCTAGTAAAAAGAGGGCTTTATTTTAAAGTTGTTGTTACTAAAGAATAATTGTTGCTATTTCTATTTATTAATATGTAGTATGTATTTAGCTCTCAGACCACGCAGCTGGATTTTGCTTTCGGGAAGCTGAAGCGTTACCCTAAGGTGCACGTATTGTATTTCCTGAGCGAAGCGGCATATGTTTTGTCACAATAATATCTACTGAGGCATTAAACAACTTACCTTACTAAAAAGAGTAAATAAAAAATACACCCTCCATTCAAAGAGAGTGTATTAATTCTTAATTATTTACCAGTCATTACATGAAATGCATGTCCAACTGCATCAATTGTTTTATCGATATCCTCTTCAGTGTGTTCGGTAGTTAGAAACCATGCTTCGAATTTTGATGGAGCTAAATTAATACCCTGATCAAGCATCAGCTTGAAGAACTGTGCAAATGCCTCGCCGTCACTTGCTTCAGCCTGATCATAATTTGTTATTTTACCGTCACCGAAATAGACAGTTAATGCGCCACATAATCTATTTACAGAAATTAGAACACCAGTCTCAGAAGCCTTTTGTAATATTCCAGTTTCCAGTCGTGCTCCTAGTTGATCCAATTTTTCATAGACACCGTCCTCCTGCAATATTTCAAGGCAAGCTATACCTGCTGCCATGGATGCAGGATTACCGGCCATTGTACCGGCTTGGTATGCTGGGCCAAGTGGTGCAACTTGTTCCATTATATCCTGACGACCGCCATATGCACCGATTGGCAGTCCGCCCCCAATTATTTTACCCATTGCAGTCATATCTGGCTCGATTCCATAAACTTGCTGCGCACTTCCATAGGTAAATCTAAATGCTGTTATTACTTCATCGTAAATTACCAATGCACCTGTATCATGTGTCATATCATTGACAGCTTGCAGGAAGCCTTCGTGTGGTTCGACAATTCCAAAGTTACCAACAATTGGTTCTACTAAGACGGCAGCAATCTGGTCACCCCAGCGGTCAATCGAAGCTTTGAAAGCCTCAAGATCATTAAAGGGAACAGTAATGACATCTTCAGCTACAGCCTTTGGAATACCTGCTGAATCAGGAGTTCCTAATGTCGCTGGTCCAGAACCTGCTTCAACCAATACTGAATCAAAGTGACCATGGTAGCAGCCGGCAAATTTTATAACTTTATTTCTATTTGTATATGCACGGGCCACACGGATTGTAGTCATTACTGCTTCCGTTCCCGAATTGACAAAACGTACTTTTTCTAGTGATGGAATAGCAGATTTAAGCATTTTGGCAAATTGATTTTCCAGTCTTGTCGGCGTACCGTAAAGAACACCATTTGTTGCAGCGTGAGAAATAGCTTTGGCAATATGTGGATGGGCATGTCCCGTAATAATCGGGCCATACGCCGCTAAGTAGTCGATATAGCTGTTGTCGTCAACATCCCAGAAATGAGCACCTTTGGCATGTTCCATGTAAACTGGTGTACCACCGCCAACACCTTTGTAGGCGCGGGATGGTGAGTTCACACCACCGACAATATGTTGAAGTGCTTCGTTATGTAGTGCTTGTGAATTTGAAAAATCCATATATGATGCCTCCTTAATTACATTACTTTTTTAGCTTTGCAGTATAAATATTTCAGATGAAAGTACTATTTTTACTGAAGGACCACTTTGATACCTATTTATATCCTATCGTATTAATCCCGAAAAATAAATGACAAATGAACAGTTGGATAAGCATATGTATAACGTAGAGCGGGGGATATTATGGATTTCTTTCTATGGGTTATTATAATAGGTATATGTCTTATTTTGCTGGCTAGCCTTGTCGATTTTATTCGTGGGGGAAAGTTACGGGTGAACATGCAGATGCGGGAAAGTCGATTTTCTGCTGAGATTTTTTACACGTTGTTAATTATTTATCTTATCGTGATAATCGGGTTTGGCCTTATCTATTTTATCTTATCCATTAACAATATTTTGCTAGTAGAGAATGGAGAACTAAGAAAGGTAAGTATTATTGGTTCTGCCATTCATTCGCTTTATTTTAGCGGAGTAACATTACTTACTATTGGGTATGGTGATATTACACCAATTGGCATAGGACGCTTCATTGCCTTGGTCCAGGCACTAATTGGCTATATTCTCCCGACTGCATTTGTACTGCGTCTGGTACAATCAAATCAGGAAAATAGAGACGAATAGGCTGATATGCTATAGTGGAGATAATCGAAAAAATTATGGAGGGATATAACAATGAGTGTAGAAATAGGTAAACAAGCGCCAGATTTCACATTACCAAGTCAGGACGGAAAAGAAGTTAGCTTATCGGACTTTAAAGGAAAACATGTTGTGCTTTATTTTTACCCAAAAGATATGACACCAGGATGCACAACAGAAGCTTGTGATTTCCGTGATGCACAAGAGAGCTTTAGCGAACTTGATGCAGTAATCATAGGAGTTAGCCCTGATCCAGTTGAACAACACCAAAAATTTATCGATAAGCATGATCTTCCATTTTTATTATTGGCAGATGAAGATCATAAGGTAGCTGAAGACTATGATGTTTGGAAGCTGAAGAAAAACTTTGGCAAAGAAAATTATGGTATCGAACGGTCAACGTTCATCATTGATAAAGAAGGAAATCTTCAGCAGGAATACCGTAAAGTAAAAGTTGAAGGCCATGTTGAAAAAGCATTGGAGTTTATCCGGGAAAATAAATAATTTAAGCAGAGACAGTCCATACCAAATGGGCTGTTTTCTTATATGCATGTTTCGCTTTCTCTTGAATCCCTTTAGTAATGAGCCGAAGTTAATATTACATTTTCGTATCTATAGTTATACAAGCCCGCTTAGTAGAATAAAATGTATTGACTACAAATAAAAGCGGGGTGTATTACGATGGAGGTACGTCAAAATGTTCGGTCTGAATCAGTATCTTATACGCATATTACTATGTTTTTTATCGTAAAACGTATTGTTGATATAATGGTAAGTCTCATACTAATACTTATTTTGTGGCCATGGCTATTACTAATTAGTTATCGGATTATAAAAAAAGATGGACGACCAGTACTTTTTCGACAGGTTCGTATGGGAAAAGATAATCGCCCGTTTCTAATAAGAAAGTTCCGTACACTGACAAATCCGTCCAAGGTAATTCGTTCGTTACCACCGCATCCTTTCCCGAAATCATGGAATCATGGGGTTCCGGACCAGTTTGATTTTATCCGTGATCCATATCAAAACGTGACTTACACTGGCAGGTGGCTGAAAAAATTCCATATAGATCGGCTCCCTCTACTGTATAATGTGATTAAGGGAGATATGAGTCTTGTGGGGCCAAGCCCGGAAATTACAGAAATTGTCGAACACTATAATCGACATCAAGCACAACGGCTGCGTGTTAAACCTGGAATCACCGGTTTTGCTCAAGTTAATGGCAATTCAAATCAAAGTCATAATCAGAAAATCAGGGATGATCTGTTTTATATCAAAAATTGTTCCCTTAAATTTGATATGATTATACTATACCGTACAAGTAAACATATTTTCATTAATGGAAATTTTAAAAGAAAACGTTTACTATAGAAGTAGACTAGACATAGGAGGTATTGGGCTGGGTGATATTATCTTCAGCAAAACTATCAGACAAACATAAAACAAAACTTAACGAAAAATATCCAGATGAAACGTTCATTTTCTGCAAGAATATGGATGAGGCTAGACAGCATTTGGACAAAGCAGAAATTTTACTAACCTATGGTGAAGATCTTACACCAGATTTAATTAGCCAGGCAACACAGTTGAAATGGATTATGGTGATTTCAGCTGGAATGGACGAAATGCCATTTGATGCAATTCATGAAAAAGGTATTCTTGTTACTAACGCTAAAGGAATACATAAACAACCAATGGCAGAGTACGCTATCTTTTCGCTGCTTCAAGTGTATCGCCAGGGTAAACAGTTAACACAAAACGAGGAAGAGAATAAATGGGACAGATCAGTCCGGATGAAGGAAATCAGCTGCAATACGATGATGATTGTCGGAACAGGTGCTATTGGACAGGAAGTAGCACGACTTGCGAAAGCATTTCAAATGAAAACATATGGCATTTCCAGAAGTGGCAATCCGGTAGAGTATTTTGATTATAATTTAACTAATGAATCAATGGAAGAAGTATTGCCAGAAGCCGATTTTATAGTATCTGTTTTGCCGAGCACATCGGAGACAAAGGACTTCTTTACGTTTGAACATTTTCAAATGATGCCTAACCATGCAGTGTTTTTAAACATGGGTCGAGGAGATGCTGTTCGTGGTGACGACATTTTAAAAGCGGTACGAGGTGAGGAAATAGCTCATGCGGTGCTGGATGTATTTGAAACAGAGCCACTTCCAGAAGATCACCCATTTTGGAAAGAAGAAAACGTAACAGTAACACCGCACTTGTCAGGAATATCACCACATTACCAGACTCGTGCAGTGGATATTTTTGATACAAATCTTCAAACATATCTGGATAATCGCAATGATTATGTTAATAAAATTGATGTAACCAGGGGGTATTAATATGCGAATCTATACTAGAAAAGGCGATAAGGGAACAACATCGTTAATTTATGGCCAGCGTGTACCAAAAGATGATTTACGCGTCGAAGCATACGGAACATGTGATGAGGCAAACTCGATGATTGGATTGGCGTTGAGCTTTCTTGATAAAGAGGATTGGTCAGAAAAAGACGCGTTTATGGAAAAAATGCATCGCATTCAAACGATTTTATTTCATGTTGGGGCGGAGCTCGCAACACCTAAGGACAAGGAAGTAACCTGGAAGTTGAAAAAAGAGCATATTCAGGAGCTAGAAGATCAGATTGATGAATGGGATAAAACCCTTGAGCCGTTACGAAACTTTATTCTACCGTCAGGACATAGTGCATCCAGTGCATTACACACAGCAAGAACTGTCGCAAGGAGAGCGGAACGTACAGCGGTTGGAATGGGCGATGAAGCTGTTAATCCACTTGTTGTATCGTATTTAAATCGTTTATCCGACTTTTTATTTGTCGCCGCCAGATATGTTAATCAAAGTTTGAATGGAAATGAAATACCATTAAAAGCAGACATCTAATCTATATAAAAACGAGCGCTTTTCAAATATTGGAATCGTTCGTTTTTTCATTTCAGGTTATAATAACTTTTAAGTTCCAATATACTTATATTGACAGAATGCTGTATGAGCAGGTAAACTAATTATAAAGATTATAATATAAGAATTTTATTAGTTTCGACCATATAATTGAAAGTGAGGTGCATGACGGTGTCTGAAAACAAACTAAATGAAGCCATTAATACGTTGAAAGACTCTGGCGTTCGGATTACACCACAACGTCATGCCGTTCTTGACTATCTTCTTAACTCGGCGATTCATCCGACAGCCGATGATATTTATAAGGCTTTAGAAGGAAAATTTCCAAATATGAGTGTTGCTACAGTCTACAATAACTTACGTGTATTGCGTGAGATAGGACTTGTTCGTGAACTTACTTATGGAGATTCCTCAAGCCGATTTGACTGCAATACTACCGAGCACTACCATATTATTTGTGACGCATGTGGCAAGATTGTTGATTTCCATTATCCAACTTTGGATGAAGTGGAATCGTTGGCTGAGCAGGTAACAGGTTTTGATGTTAGTCACCACCGAATGGAAATTTACGGTAAATGTGAAGACTGCCAACAAGTACAAACACAAAAGCACTAATTAAAAATTCCAGCTGTCTACTAATTAGAGGCAGCTGGATTTTTTTTTAGCAGTGTATTTTGGTCAAATCTGACTTCAATCCATTTTCGTACACTATTAATAAGCCATACTTTCGAACATAAATGAATCTCTTCCAACGATATCTTTCGTTCTATTATAATGCCTTCTTCTAACAAGTATTTTCGATACGTTCCAGCCAATAATCCGCATTCAACTGGTGGTGTATATAGCTTGTCATTCAATTCAATTACAACGTTACCAATGGTAAACTCCGTTACTTCACGTTCTTCATTCCATAGCAAAACATCAAATATACCTGTCTTGTCGAACTTTTCATATACTGTACGGTTCGTTGTTTTATGGTACAAGAACTCGTCCTGCTTGTTGATAGGATTAGGTGCTAATTTAACATATACAGGCTTATCAAGGGCAGTTGCAAAATTGTTTTCTATAAAGGTCTCTCCATCTGCTGATACGAGTAAACGTACGCGATATTGACCTTTAGGAAGTGATTCTGCAAATTTAATCAATCTCTTTCTTACCTGTGCTAAATCAATCTGAAAGTTAAAGTAGGCAGCTGAATTTTCCAATCGTTCTAAGTGGTAATCTAAAACAATATATTCTCCATCTCTTAATCCTAACGTTTCGAGAAGTTGAAAATCATATTTGTCCATCGTTAACAATTTTGTTTTATTTAGAATTTCCTCATATTCACCTTGTTTAGTGGAATCCCAAGTGATACCACCACCTACGCCGTATTGAGCACTGCCATCTCGGTTATCAATCATGACTGTACGAATTGGCACATTAAAAATGGCTTCTTGATCAGGGGTGATATAACCTATTGTTCCGCAGTAAACCTCACGAGGTGAATTTTCTAAAGCAGAAATAATCTTCATTGTACTTACTTTTGGAGCACCGGTTATAGATCCACATGGGAATAACGCGTTAAATACATCGAGTATTCTTGTGCCATCCTTGACTTCTGCAGTTACTGTTGAGGTCATTTGATAAACAGTGGGATATTTCTCTATTGAATATAGACTTGGTACCTTTACAGAACCCGATTTCGCAATCATACCCAGGTCATTGCGCAATAAGTCAACGATCATCACGTTTTCAGCCCGGTTCTTTTCTGATTGGTAAAGCCATTCAGCATTTTTGAGATCCTCACTGTATGATTTTCCACGCCCGATTGTACCCTTCATTGGTTTTGTTGTGATTTTTCCATTTCGCATTTTAAAAAATAATTCTGGAGAAGCGGATAAAATGGAGAAATCACCAAGATCCATATACGCACTGTAATCTGAGGTTTGTGCACTGGCTAATTGATTGTAAAAAGCAGTTACATCTCCTTTGATTTCAGATTTCATACGAATTGTATAATTCACTTGATATGTATCGCCGGATTTAATATGATTTTTTATCCTATCAATATTGGAATTATATTCTTCTATACTTACAGTTGGCTTCCATTTGCTAACATTATAGGAAGACTTGTTATTTTCTACTTCATGAAGTGCCTCCTGAAAAATTCCGAACCACAGTAATGGCATTTTTGAATCTGAATTAACCTGGTAGGCATTATCAAAGGCTGGTGCAGCTTCATAAGACATATATCCTGCTGCATAGAATCCAGAGTCAATAGCTTTCTGGATCTTTTCCAGTGCTGGTTTTACCTCTTCAATACATGTAGCCTCGATAATTTCCAGTGGGTTTTGGAAAAGTCTTGGATTTTTCTTTCCATTATAATCAGTAAAATCAAACGTTAATCTGCACATAAGCTACCGCCCATTCCCTTCATCAAAAAAATTCCCAAAAGTTGATGTCCATAATCTGTATGGACTGCTTCAGGATGCGCCTGAGTAAATTGTCATCCCATAAGTTCTCCCTGTTCAGATTTCGCGCTTATTTGTAACCATAGTGGTATGTTGATATCATCAACAACCAAGGAGTGATAAAGAGTTACCTGGAAAGATGTTGGTATTTCACTAAAAATTCCATTATTATCGTGTCTGACCACTGATTTCCTAAAAAGATATTGCATCGTAATACCAATGGAAATTTCTATATTTATTTGGTTTATGTATGGTTTAAGATAAAATGAGAATCAGTCAAAGTTATCAATATTACTAATATCATGTTAACTTCCTCTTGTCAGCACTATTATAGCAAAAATCCATTAAAAAAATCCGCCATAGTGACGGATTATTCGTTATTCTTGGCATTATTTTTTGCTTCTTTTCGATATTTTCTTGTATTGTACTTTTCATCGAACTCTTTACCTTCTAAATCCTTATCAAGTGTTAACGGTTCTTTACAGTGCATGCAAGCATCAACACGGCCAAGCATTTTTGTTGGATTTTCGCAATTCGGACAAATAATTGGAATAGCCTTGGTTGATAACATGCCAATCCAGAAGTAAACTACACAGCTGAATATCACAAATAATACACCTATTAGAAAGAATGTTACCATTAACCATTCGATTTTCTTCGTTAAGATTCCTCCATACATGAAAGCAAATCCGATGAATATCTGAATTAGAGCAAAAGACCGGATTTTATTAATTTTACTTGAATAGACTAATTGTTGCGCCATGTTTGTCCTCCTTATATCTTACATGGGTAGTATAGCATATTTTAATACACTTTTTGATTTTAAAAAAAGGATTTCACAAAAATATAACGAAATATATAGTATTCAAGTAAATGGAGGATTCGAGACATGGAGGATTTATTAAGACCGATTTATCAAGAACGTGCTGGGGATACAAGCACATTAGGAATTGTAATAATAGAAAGAACAAAACCGAACAGCCCGATTACAGATAATTTCGATGTTATATTACTGATTATAGTTGACGAAGCTGAAAACAAGTGGCAGGAAAAACACTATGAATTCGATGGCAAAATTGCAGCAATGCACACGGTAACGGAAAATTTGCTAATGGAATGGATAGATACAAGTGGTTATCGAAAAGCAGTTGAATGGGTGATTAATGGAAAGGTTATCTTTGATCGGAATGAATACCTTTCGCAGTTAAAAGATCAACTGAGAAACTTTCCACATGAAAAAAGAGACTTACGTAAAGCGATGGAATTCGGTAAGCTAGTTAAAAGTTACAGTGAAGTAAAGGATCTTTACGCATCAGAACAATTTAAAGATGCTTACAGCAGAATGGTGCACTCACTACATTATTTAGCTAGGCTTGCAGTAATTGAAAAAGGATACCATCCAGAAGTAACACTTTGGAACCAAGTAAGACAAATAGATCCTGAAGTGTACAAACTATACGACGAATTAATACAGAGTGATGAAGCTATTTCTAAACGGCTGCAACTAATGATAATTGCTTCGGACTTTGTGATTAGTACGAGGGCAGAAGTATCTGCAAAACATTTATTAAACATTATGGAGTCTAAAGAAGATGGCTGGTCATACGGTGAGCTGAAACAGAATGGCAAAGTTTCCCCGTATCAGTTAGACCTAACTGCAATGCTTGGTTATTTGACTGAGAAAGGAATTCTTATTGCAGAGAGAATCCAAACAAAAGGTGCAGGCGTATATCAACGGAAATATCGAATTAATCATTAGTAATGGAAATGATGATTCTTTACAAAACTAATAACTGGTATACAGGCTATAGTTCGATAGTTAGAACTGTAGCCTTTCTGTTGTTGTAATTCTTACTATAGTTTGGATAAGATAATTGTTGACTTTAAAAATCACCCATGATAAAGTTAATTCTGTCGCAAAAAATTCATGACGAATTTCGCCGGCAAAATTCATAAAAATTTATCCTTGATTAAGAAAAGAAATCGTGGTAAATTAAATAACGTTGCTCATTAAAAAAGTATTCAGCAACGCAAATATCTTTTAAAATTAATCAATTAAGTTATTGACATTATCTTTAAAAGATGGTATATTTAAAAAGTCGCCATTTTGAGAGGCGGTAACGAAATTTGCTCCTTGAAAACTGAACAAAACAACCAGTATGTCAAGAAAACAGGTTAAAAAAGTTAAACTTTTAAACCCTGATTTCAATTTTTAAAGCTAAGACAACAATGATTGATTGGTGTCAATCATAA
>NZ_JBQQCP010000008.1:0-215344 GCF_052246775.1 Virgibacillus sp. L01
GAGTGAGTAAGATCCCTCAGAGACGATGAGGTTGATAGGTCCGAGGTGGAAGCGTGGTGACACGTGGAGCTGACGGATACTAATAGATCGAGGACTTAACTAATTAATACTGATGGAATGTTGATGTGAAACTCTTATTTAGTTTTTAGGGTACAAATTTACAAAAAACCCTTGCATTTTTTCTTGAAAATGCATATAATATATCTTGTCTCGCAAATTAAGATAAAGACTTTCTGATTATTTATTCACGTCTTATAAATAACAAAGAATGAAACTCTTCAGGTCTGGTAGTATTAGCGGAGAGGACACACCTGTTCCCATGCCGAACACAGCAGTTAAGCTCTCCAGCGCTGATGGTAGTTGGGGCTTTGCCCCTGCAAGAGTAGGACGCCGCCAGGCAAATGATAAAAAGCCAGGATATGATCATTCATATCCTGGCTTTTTATTGTAAGTGAGATTACACAAAACAATGCTTTCTATAGAATTTATAAATAAACATGGGCTCCTATCGCAATACATAAAATTTCACACCAAAATGAATATAGACTTGCATAAATGTTATTTAAATATAAATTAAGAGGCTGGGATCAAGACAATTAATACCAGGATAGAATGTCTAGAATGTACATTTTCAATGGTTGGATCTCGTAGCTGATATAAATGTGATGTAGTAAGGGGAAATATTCAACAGGTTCTCATAACCTTGATCAGTGACAGTTTTAAGCAATTTGGTCAGCATTTGTGTACTCATAACCTTGAGACCATGGCAAGTAAGACTGCGAAAGTGCTGGCTGGATCAGATACTGCATTGGTGATTGTGGTGAAAAAATTCACTATGTCACATTAATATTTCAACTTTAGCAGCGTAAAATGAACGCGTAAACTATGAAGGAATAAGAAAGGCTGAACATAATCTACTTGAGTTGACTTTGAATTAAGGTACGTAGTTAATATAAACTGCGAATTACTTTTAAAAAGTTTGAGCGCCATTATGCCGCTCCGGAAATACACTTTGCGCACCTAGGGCGGCTGATGAGCCTCCTTGCTCTTACGTCGCTGCCTAGTCTCATCTAGGCCTCAGCTCGAGGCTGCTGAAAAACATATTTTGGAAAATTTAATTCCTACTTTATATAGTGAATAACAGGTGAAATGATATGTTACTCTTCACTATAAGGTGAATATTGCATGAAAACTGAGAATTGATTTTTACTTGTTTAAAAAGAGTCTACGTGTATTTCCTTTGCTGTTGACTCGAGTAGAAATCGCTATAGAATATATGTGTGACAGCACTAAACTAGTCCAGGTGAGAGAAAGGTGGTGACTCCTGCGGGAAGTAACAGCTGAAGATCCCGTAGGAAGCGGTTTTGGCTTCCGAGGAAGCGGAAGCGTTGCCCGCGGAAAGCATCTGCTCGGAGCGATCCCGGACGGCGGTTCGAGAGTTTATAGAGATTATTCTAGCAGTTAGTTCGCAGTTTATATCTAATGTGTACAAAAACTTTTATCAATGTTGTCAAGGCAATAATTAAAAACGTTTTGAGATTACCAAGATGGCTGTTTAGCCTTATTCTATAGATGCGAAAGTTGAGTTAAATATCTAATAGCAACAAATAAATCCGAACTAATTCGAATTCTATTTCAAGAATTTTGAATCATAGTTCGGATTTTACTTTGCTTTTGTTCAGGCCACTTCTGCTATTTATTTTCAAACGGGCATCCGATCGTTTAAATGTATTTATTCACTAAACGGGACTATCCTTGCTGATTTGCGGATCCTCATTCCGTTATTTCCTGAAAGATGCCTTTTTTAATAATGTTATGTAATCCTCATTCCGCTATTCACCCTTTTTAATCACAATTTCCGTTGTTTTGGGGTAAATAACGGAACCAGGATCCGTTTCAACCTTCTAGGCCAGCTTTTTTACCAATTTAGCGGAACCACGATCCACTTCATCATTTTGAAATTTATATTCCGGTCCCTTTACCCTCTCGTTTCAGTCACTACGCCTGACAAACAAGAATCGTGTTCCCAAATTTGGCTTTTTGTCGATGGATGCAATAAGGCAGGCAGGAACAATAAATATCAACAGGAAATCCAATACATGTTAAATGAATTCAGAACTCAATACTTTAGCTGTGGAAGCATCACACCGGAATTACATATAAACCGACTAAACTTCAAAATAAGTATTAATTTCTTCTTTTGGTAAATAGTTCCCAATATAAAATGTTCCGAAAATAGCATACTTAGCACTGACTTCATCAAATCGTGTATCATATATAAGCTTTTTGAACTTCAGTGGATCATCACAAAAAAGGGAAACACCCCATTCGTAGTCATCAAAGCCAATTGCCCCTGTAATAATACGTTTAACATCCTCTGTATATGGCTTGCTTGTTGCAATGTGATCGAACATCATACGACCACGTTCTTTTTTTGGCAACGTAAACCAGTTGTTTATTTCTCCACGGAGTTTACTCATAGGATAAAAGCAGATATATTTTGTTTTAGGAATAGTTGGATAAAGTTTTTTCAGCATTGCAGGGTCTTTGTATGGGTCTGTCTCAGGTTTTGTATATGAGCTTTTCTCGATAATTGACACATAGGAATAAACAGGTTGTGTGTAGTGCGCAAGTGCAGTCTTATTAAATTGACTTTCAAGCTTGTCTAAGTCCTTCATGGTTGGACGGAGAACCATAAACATTAGATCAGCCTTTTGCCCAACAATGGAGTATAGAGCATGACTTCCTTCCTGGTTGTCTTCTACAGTTTGCCATCCACTTAACAAATTATTAAACTCATTCAGAGCATTATTTCTTTCATCTTCTGTGGCCTCTTGCCACTTCTCCCAGTTAATTGTTCTAAAATCATGTAGTGTATACCATCCGTCAAATGTTGTTACAGATTCGACCATTTAAAATCACCCCTAAGTTAAATATGCTGTTTATAGTTTAAATAATACGACTGGACTAACAATTTTATTGTGATTAATATCACGCTTTCATCTGCAAATGTGAAGGAATTGTGATTTTAATTAGAAAACTTGACTTATCGCCAAGCCTTAATGGTGAAGTCCTTAGTTGCATTTATGCAGTAAGAAAGTAGTTATACTTTTGTATCTGCTAAATAAAAAAGCGCCCCCCTGAGGGTGCGCTTACTATAATGGTTAGCCCATTCCATTCGGACCAGATTGATGCTGATTACCGCCATTGTTCATTTGTGAAACAAAAGGCATCATTTTTTGCATAGTTTGACCAAAGTTCTGATTGTTCTTAGTCATCGAATAGTAAGTTGCTGCGCCAACACCCAAAGAAGCGAGTAAAGGTATCCACATGTCATTCCTCTGCATTAAAAACCAACCCTTCCTAAGAATATCGCCATACATTAGTAGGATGACACAAAAACTTAAAAACATGTTAGGAATCAAATACCAGTATAGTTACCAGTTTCGAGTGCAGCATTGATACCAGCTAATCTGCCTGTAACTAATGCAGACGTAATATTATAGCCACCAGTGTAGCCATGTATATCCAGTATTTCACCGCAAAAGTAAAGTCCATGCATAATTTTGGATTGCATTGTGTTGGGAACAATTTCTTTAATGGAAACTCCACCGCCCGTTACAAATGCTTTATCCAGGGAGAGTGATCCATTTACATGGAAAGAGAAATGTTTAATATGGTGAACGATTGTTCGAATGACTTCTTTGGAGATGGTTGCCGCTTTTTGCTCCTCACTTACTTGGTGCGCATTAAGAATATAATTAAGGAGTCGCTCGGGAATCATTCCTTTTAAGATATTCTTTATGGACTTTTTGGGATTTTCCTCCATAGCGGTCAAAATGGATTGTACCAGCTTCTCTTCTTTTTCATCAGGTAATACGTCAAGAACCATTTGAACTTCATTTCGTCCTTTCATAAGTTCTTTAACAACAAATTGGGAACATCGTAATACCGCAGGACCTGATATGCCAAAATGGGTAAATATCATGTCCATTTGGTGTGTTATAATCGGCTTATTTTTTTTATTTAATACAGTTAATGCAACATCACGTAAGGATAACCCTTGCAGACTTTTATTTTTAATAAATGGTTCATTTGAAGTAAGTGCAACTTCTGTTGGATATAATTCAGTCACAGTATGCCCGGCCTTTTTAGCCCATGCGTAGCCATCACCAGTCGATCCTGTATGAGGAACAGCTCTGCCACCGACTGCTATAACAAGTGACTTCGTATGTAATTTTGAATCGTCAGCCAAAATAATGGTATGTTCTTTTTCATCATAATGAACAGCTTTAACAGGGGTGCTCATGCGAACCTCAACATGCAGTTCATCCAATTTATTAATTAATGCATTTACTACAGTCTTTGCGGAATTTGATGCAGGAAACATACGACCATGGTCTTCTTCCTTTAAACCAACACCCATTCCTTCAAAAAAGTCGATAATATCGTAATTGTTAAATACGGAGAATGGGCTGAATAGAAATTTACCGTTTCCTGGTATATGTTTAATTACCTCTTCTTCAGGCAGCCGGTTTGTAACATTGCAGCGGCCACCACCAGAAATAGCAAGTTTCGTACCTAATTTTCTACCTTTTTCGATTAACATTGTTTTTGCACCGCTTTCAGCTGCAGCGATTGAGGCCATTAAACCTGATGGACCGCCTCCAATTATTATTACATCATATGACAACTTCCTTCATCCCTTTCGTTACTAGCATAACTCTATTTTGATTTTAATGTAGGAAAAATAGGAATAATGCATTCATTTTACTTTTAAATCAATAGTAATTTGTATTAATAAAAAGTGCAAAAATAATATAATTTTCCGTTTGCCTTAACGATTTATAACGTACATATGAAGTATCTGTGATAAAATACCTTTAAACGTAATTTTTTATAGATGCAGGTGAAATAATGTCGAATATTGTTAGAGGCACTATGTTACTTACTGGTGCGTCATTTTTATCTAAATTTCTCGGGATGATTTATGTCATTCCTTTTAATATGCTTGTCGGCGAAACAGGTGGGACACTCTACGCTTATGCCTACACACCATATAGTATTTTAATTAGTATATCCACAATTGGTGTTCCATTAGCCGTTTCGAAATTCGTTTCTAAATATAATTCGCTGGGTGATTATGAAACCGGAATGCGCATGTTTAAGGCAGGAATAGCCCTTATGGCTGTTACGGGTTTTCTTGGTTTCCTAATTTTGTTCTTCGGCGCTGAACTCATGGCAAGCTTTATCGTTTCCAATGAAGATATTGGTGTGATTGCAATTGCTGATGTGACAATGGTTATTCGAGCTGTCAGTTTTGCCTTATTGATTATTCCGGCAATGAGTATTGTCCGAGGTTTTTTTCAAGGATATGAATCAATGGCGCCAACCGCAGTTTCTCAAGTGGTTGAACAAATCGCTCGAATTATTTTTTTGTTAAGTGCAATGTTTATCGTTATGACTTTAGTTGATTCAATACCTATTGCAGTTGGTTTTGCAACATTTGCGGCTGTAATTGGTGCTTTAGCATCCTGTGTCGTTTTATTCGTGTATTGGCGTAAACGCAAACCAGCTATACAAAAACAGATCCAGCAACAGCGCGTCACTCATGATATACCAAAAAAAGAGCTAGTCAAGGAACTATTCAGTTATGCAGGACCTTTTGTCCTAGTAGGGATTGCAATTCCATTGTACCAGCTGGTTGATCAATTTACCTTTAAGCGTGCGATGATAGCTATCGGGGAAGGGGAGATTTCCGATACTGTCTATTCTGCTATTAATTTGTATGGTCATAAGCTTGTCATCATCCCTGTAACGATTGCTACCGGGTTATCACTAGCTATTTTACCAGCGTTAACAAAGTCCTTTACGAAGGATAATAAACAGCAGTTAAATCAGCAAATAAACCAATCATTACAAATAATATTAGTTCTTGTTGTGCCGGCTGTTGTCGGCCTGTCCATGCTTTCAGATGTAGCATATGGTTCTCTCTATGGAATGAAGCACATTTCTATGACAGGGTCGTTACTGGGCTGGTATGCACCAGTTGCGTTATTATTTGCTTTATTTACGGTAACAGCAGCAATACTGCAGGGAGTCAATCAGCAACGTTTTGCCGTAGTAAGTTTATCTGGTGGGTTATTGGTAAAGGTACTGTTTAATATCCAGCTCATTCATATATTTGAGGCAAAAGGAGCAATCTTTGGGACAGCCCTTGCAGCTGGAACAGCAGTTTTACTGAATATTTGGCGGATCAAATCATCAACCCAATTTTCTTTCAGACAAACAATTAAACGCTTCTTATTGATTTGTATATTTTCCATAATTATGTGTATTACTATATGGATTCTAAAGGCATTATTTGGAACATTTTTAGCATATGAAGAATCCCGTTTGTCAGCCACTATTATGTTAATTTCAGGAGTACTAGCAGGTGGAGGAGTCTATCTATGGTTTGCCTATGAATCAACACTGCTGGAGCGATTATTGGGTAATCGTGTGCGTGTACTGGACAAAATATTTCGTAGGTAAGGAGTTTTATTCGTGCGGCTTGATAAATTATTATCCAACATGGGTTTTGGCAGTCGGAAAGATATAAAGGCAATACTGAAAAAAAAGCATATTACGGTCAATGAGAAAATAGTGAAAGATGGAAGTATGCATGTGGATACAGTATCGGACATAATAAAGGTACAAGGAGAAATAGTTACGTATCAAAAATATATTTATTTGTTGATGAATAAGCCAAATGGGTATGTCTCGGCTACAATAGATGATCGGGACAAAACGGTGATTGATTTGCTGAAGCCAGCCTATCAGCTCTTTAATCCGTTTCCTGTTGGCAGACTTGATAAGGACACAGAAGGCCTGTTGCTAATTACAAATGATGGTGAGCTAGCGCATCAGCTTATTTCTCCAAAAAAAGATGTGGGAAAGACTTATTATGCTAAAATAATGGGACATGTTACAGAAGAAGATATTTTAAAATTTAAAAATGGAATCACGCTTGATGATGGGTATCAGGCCAAGCCAGCTAAATTAAAAATTCTGCATGCTGATGTTCAATCCGAAGTTGAAGTAACTGTTACAGAAGGAAAATTTCATCAGGTGAAACGTATGTTTGAAGCAGTCAATAAAAAAGTTGTTTATCTCAAGCGAGTCAAAATGGGAGAGTTAGAGCTTGATCGGAATCTTATATCAGGGGATGTACGCGAACTAACAAATGATGAACTGGAGTATTGTCTTTCTCAAAAAAAGAACTGACACGTTAATGTCAGTAATACTTTAAGATATTTTTACAGGTTTACTTGTTGTTTTCCATCTGCCACGATTAGGACTACGTACCAAACCATTGTATTCCAAAACGTTCAGGTCACGCTGAACAGTGCGGTCGGTAGTTCCGAATTCTTCAGCCAGTTCCGACGTTGAAACTGTCCCATTATCTCTAATATAAAGGTAGACAGCTTTAACTCTGGTTAGCATCCGGGATGTTGGTTGATTCAAAGAACCACTCCTTAATGAGTTCATTCTCTTGTGGTGTAAGTGAATCTGTATCGTTATCTTTATTTTACACCAAAAATGGAAATATTTTAAATACTTTTTTCTAAAAAGCGAGGAATGGATATGACAAATGAACCACACTATTTTATTGCTATCCCGCTGCAAGAAAGACATAAAGCGCATTTTTTAAAATGGCAGATAAATTTAAAAGAAGAACTTCCCTACAAACAGTGGACTAATAAGGAAGATTTACATATCACATTAAAATTTTTAGGGGCTGTGAATTCCAATACACTTGACCTGCTTTTACAGTCATTAAATGTATTGAAAAAAACAACAGCATTTAAAATTACCACAGAATCAATAGGTTTCTTCGGTAATCCCAAAAAACCACGTGTTTTATGGGCAGGAGTCGAAAAAACAAAATCCTTGGCTGCATTACATGAAGCTGTGGAAGACATTGCAGAAATAGCTGGTTTCCAGAAAGAGAATCGTTCTTTTTCTCCACACATAACACTTGCTAAAAAGTGGAATGGTGGAGAGGGAAGTTTGTCAGGGTTAAAGGAACAGTATGACGAGCGATTGGACCTGGTAGTTAATCAGATTGTCGTTTACCGAATTTTTCCTGCCAGAACACCAAAGTATGAAGTTGTAGCTTCATATGAACTAAAAGGGGAGGTTGATTAAGTGGCTCAACTGATTAAGCTGCAGGATTATATATCCCGGTATGAATGGAACCCGTACCGTTATCCAAGTCAATATATGCGTTTGAAGCAGGATAATTGGAAAAAAATCCAATATCAATCAGAAAATGAAAACACTGTTGAAGCAGAAGAAGAGGGACACGTGGAACAGAACTCAGCTTTTTCAAAATGGAAATCATTTTTTAAAACGGGTAATTGGCATGCTGAAGAGAAAGATTCAGATGAGGAAGAAAATAACCTGCCAAAGACAGAAAAGGATTTAAAGCAGTATTTTTTGGATAAATTATTTCCACTGCAACTGAAATGGGCTACATCAACTGTTACGGACGTTTCCTTCATGGATAAGCGTTTTTATCATGATGACAGGCTTAAGTTTTTTCTGCAACGGTTTCCTGATACGTATTTATTAATGTATTATCCTATTTTTAATATAAAGAACGCGCCTGTTGATGGAGAAATTATCCTGCTTAGCCCTATTGGAATAGAAATAATTTATATAATTGAAGAGGAACCTAAGGCAAAAATAGTAGCGGATGACGAGCGAACATGGATAGTAAAAGATAAAGAAGAACAATCCAAAATATTGAGTCCTATGATTGCTTTAAAGCGTACTGAACAATTGGTTAGAAGTATTTTGAGTATAGAAGATATTGAATTTCCGGTTAATAAAGTTGTATTGTCACGAGTCAATAATATTGAGTTTCATTCTGAGCCATTTAACACGAAAATAATTGGGAAATATAGTTATGAGAAGTGGTTTAAAGAAAAACGAAGCCTTGTGTCGCCTTTGAAAAGCAGTCAGCTAAAAATTGCAGATTTATTATTAAAAAATTGCAGATCTACATTTGTTAAGCGACCAGAGTGGGAAGAAGATACTAATACATTTTCGGTCGGTAAAGAGGATGTGTAAATGTATATTTTCATTGTAAACCCAACTGCAGGGCATGGTGGGGCTAGGAAGGCATATTCAAAGATTGCAAAAACAGAAGAATTTAAACAAATACAAAGTCAGTGCTTTTTCACGGAATACTTCGGACATGCAGAGCAAATTGTTGAACAACTGGCTGCTAATTTTTCAGGAACGATTACCTGTGTAGTTGTTATCGGCGGTGATGGTACATTACATGAGGTATTAAATGGACTACCTGAACCAGTAGTTCCTGTTTCATTTATTCCTGTGGGGTCTGGAAATGATTTTGCAAGGGGAAGCGGTATTAAAGGAAAACCAGTTGATATCTTTAAACGCATTATCCGTCAGAATAGCAGCCCATACTGGCTGGGATGTTATCAGGAAAAAGGGAAAAGCCCACGTAATATAGTCAATAGTATCGGATTTGGATTTGATGCAGAAATAGCAAAAGCTGTGAATAAATCAAGATATAAAAAACTATTAAGTATTTTTTTCTTAGGTAAAATTAGTTATGTAATAGCACTTATACAAGTATTATTCTATTATAAACCAATGAATATAGAGTTAGTTGCAGATGGTAAAAAATACAAGCTTTCAAATTGCTGGATGGTAACGATTGCGCATCATCCGTTTTATGGAGGAGGTATGAAAATCATACCGAATGCCAAGGTCCAAGCAGGCATTTTCCCTGTTCTTCTCATTCATGCAATATCAAAATGGAAGGTACTAGGGCTTTTTATGACAGTATTTAGCGGGAAGCATGTGAACTTCAAAGAGCTAGAGCTTTTCGAAGCAACTCGTATTGAAATTAGTTCAGAGAAGAGCATTCCTTATCAGGTAGATGGGCAGACAGGTGAATGCTACTCCTGTGTTATAACGAAGCATCAAGAGGCTATTAAGATTGTTGGAGCATAAATTTTGCTTGAAATTAATCAGAAATTCCTATAATCTATTCTCATGTCTCTTTTTTTAAGAAAGTATAAATACTCTTTTACAAATGGGCAAAAGTGAAAAATACTTTCTAATAATCCAACGATAAGTTAGTTTGCAAAAGATTAAATAATAAAAGATGCTAATATATAGATGATTTGAGGTATGTACGGTGAATTGGCTTGAACAAGCACTAGGAAAAGAATGGAATGTTACCTCAGCCGGCGGGTTGACTGGTGATGCCTATATAGCAGAAAATAACAATCGGCGCCTGTTTCTAAAGCGAAACTCTTCTCCGTTCCTGGCAGTTTTATCTGCAGAGGGAATTGTCCCTAAGCTTGTTTGGACAAAACGGATGAAAAATGGTGATGTCGTCACTGCCCAGGAGTGGCTTGATGGAAGAGAACTTAAACCATTGGAAATGCAACATCACCAGGTAGCTTCTTTGATCCGTAAAATACACAACTCTTCTGAATTGTTGCATATGCTTATGCGGATGGGTAAAAAAGCCGTCACACCAGATGAACGATTTGCCGAAATAAAGGAACAGGTAAAAGCGAATGGTCTGATGCAACAACATAATGAAATTCGTAATGCAATTGATTACCTTGGACAATTACTCCCGGTAACACGTGGTCAACAACAGGTAGTTTGTCATTGCGATTTGAATCATAATAATATTTTACTAACAAATAAGGGACAGCTTTATCTGGTTGACTGGGATAATGCAATGATAGCTGATCCCGCAATGGACTTTGGATTTGTATTAAAATGGTATATACCGCAAGAGGACTGGAACGAGTGGCTTCATCATTACGGTATAACAAAAAATGAGCAGTTAATTGAACGTATCTATTGGTATTTAATGATAGATGCACTTTCCTATTTATGCTGGCATAATGAACGAAATGAAATGAATAAAGCTTATAGCAGATTAAAGGACTTAAGTAACTTAAATTATCATGTAAAGTCCGTTATTCTGAACTAGTCTGCTGGATAGCACTTACCCAGGTCTCAATGTTTTCCTGATTTGTAGTAATGTGTTCCGCATCATTTTGTGCAATTTCACCTTGCCGGCCGTAATTATATATTTCTGGCAATAATTGAAGTAGCTGTTCATTAGAGATACTGTTGTTTGCCATCATGGCTTGGACTAGTCTTTTTATTTGCTGATATTCTGAAATTTCACCACAGCAATCCTCTGTTTGTTCGCTTAAAATATCTTGCAGTAACCTTAATTGATTATGAACGGTTAGTGTCAATCGAAATCACCTCAATTTATAGTGTTAACCAATAATTTTTATTCTATGCTAAAATATCTAGAAAGCGTGGTGCTAATGGTGCGTCAACGTAATAAGCCATGGGCAGATGATTTCCTGAAAGAAAATAGTCATTTTGTAATTCCTGATCCATCAGAAAAAAAGAATAAGTGGCGTGAAGTTTTCGGTAATAACAATCCGATTCATTTGGAGATAGGTACTGGTAAAGGCCAATTTTTAGCAGGAATGGCTAAGCAATTTCCTGAAGTCAATTTTATAGGAATTGAGGTTGCAAAGAGTATCGCTGTAACTGCAGCCCAGAAATTAATGCAATCAGACCATGATAATATTTTACTGATAAACGAGAATGCAGAAAAGTTAAGGGAGATTTTTGCAGAAAATGAGATTTCTTCCATATATTTAAATTTTTCAGATCCATGGCCAAAAAATCGGCATGAGAAGAGACGGTTAACTTTCCGTATGTTCTTAGAACAATATAAGGATGTTCTGCAGCCCAGTGGTGAACTTATACTAAAGACCGATAATCGAGGGTTATTTGAATACTCGCTTATTAGTTTCTCCGAGTTTGGTATGGACCTGAAAGAAGTAAATTTGGATCTTCATAAAGCGGAGGATCCTGAAAACGTCATGACAGAATACGAAGCTAAATTTTCGGCTAAAGGACAAGTAATCTACCGATGCCGAGCCCGATTTTCTTAGAACTCTTCAAAGGGTTCTTTTTTTTAGTAGTTGAATCAAAAAAAGCAGTAATCCAAATGTGCTTGGCCTGTTAATTTCCACTGCGTACAGACGCTTTCCGCTGCAATGGCTTTAGCCTCCTCGTGAGGTTTCAAGGCTCATGCTATTCTCGCAAGAATCGCCCTCGTATTGAAAATCAACGAAAGTAGTATTTTGGACGGTAAAACGGTAGTTCATAAAATTGTCCGGCTAAATGATGAATTTAAGTATTTATGAAATTAACTCAGTTAAGTAATTAACCCAACTTTCGAAGCGTAAAATGAACGCATAAAATTTCCGGAGCGGCAAAATGACGCTCAAACTTTTTAAAAAGTAATTCGCAGTTTCTATCTTATGGGTACAAAAAAAGGTAACAATTAAAAACGTTCCGAGATTATCAAGATAGCTGTTTAAGCTTATTCTATAGATGCGAAATTTAAGTAACTTTTATTTCATCAGTGCGACTATGGTTTAACGATAAACCTTAATTTTCTAAATTATTTGCACGAAATATATTCTTTAGCTACACTAATAATTAGGTAGAAGGAGGCTGAATAATGGAAACACTTCAAATTGGACGAGCAAAACTGACTTGGCTAAATGGCGGCGTGAACTTCCTGGATGGAGGTGCTATGTTTGGTGTTGTTCCAAAGGCATTGTGGAGTAAGAAATATCCACCAAATGAAAAAAACCAAATAGAATTGAGAACGGATCCGATATTGCTTCAAGTAGATGGAAAGAACTACTTAATAGATTCTGGTATGGGAAATGGAAAATTAACGGATAAACAATTACGTAATTTTGGAGTTCTGGAGCAATCATCTATCGATCAATCACTCGCGGAACTGGGGTTAACAGTTAAGGATATTGATGCAATGTTAATGACGCACTTACATTTTGATCACGCATGTGGACTAACCAGAAAAGCAGATGATACATATCATCCTGTATTTGAAAACGCGACTATTCATGTGTCGGCAGTGGAATGGAATGAAATGCGAAACCCAAATATCCGGTCTATAAATACATATTGGGAAGAAAATTGGAAACCAATCCAGGACCAAGTACAGCCGTTTGAAAATGAAATTTCGATAGCTGACGGGCTGAAGATGATTCATACAGGTGGACATAGTGATGGACATTGTATTTTGGTTTTTGAGGATGGTGATGAGGTATTTATTCATATGGCTGACATAATGCCAACCCATGCGCATCAGAATAAATTATGGGCTCTTGCATATGATGATTACCCGGTAACTTCAGTACATCAGAAAGAAAGATGGATGGAATTTGGTTATCAGAAAAAAGCGTGGTATACGTTTTATCATGATGCTTATTTACGTGCAATTAGGTTTGATGAATCAGGAAAAAGAATTGATGAAATTGAACGGACGCGATATGACTATAAATAAGGCTGTTTTCTAATTAACACTTACCTTAAAGGATGGAAGTAAATCACAATAGTGTTACGTCACAGTTTATATCAACTGTGGTGGTTAAAGAGTTACAAAATTTAAGAGCCATAAATAATTATAAAAAGGCCATCTGTCAGAAGATGGCTTTTTTATTTATTATGATGTTTGCACGGCGCCAATTACAGCACCTGTTTCTACATCTACATAAAATTCATATTGTTTATTTTCACTATCAATGTTTCGGGTAACCCCACCACGGTAGGCATTATACAATAGACCGTTTTTCTCGACTTCCTCTGGTTTCATATAAATCCATGAGCCACTTATAGGACCCTGTTTTTTAAATGTTTCTTTTGCTTGTTTCAAGGCTTTCTCAGGGGTTATCTTCTGGTATTGGTCAACTTGCTGTTTTGCGAGATATCCTACTGCAACACCCAAACCTGCTGCAAGAGCTGCTTTTTTTACATTCATTTTATCTTCACCTCTTAAAATAAATTTCTTTAGTAATTGGAGTCTAATTTAATAATAAGTATAACTTAAATAAATTAAAATAGAAACTAATACACAAATCTAGTTGATTGGTGGAAAGAAGGAGTCGTTTTCCGTTATACTTATTTTAAAACATTACATAAAAAATAAATTCAGATGGAGGAATACAGATGAATCAGGAAACAACAGAATTATTTAGAACACTCACAGAATTACAGGGAGCCCCTGGTAATGAGCACTTAGTCCGTAAGTTTATGAAAGAAGAGCTCGGAAAATATTCTGATGAAATAATCCAGGATAATCTGGGTGGTGTTTTTGGAGTGAAAAACGGTGATGGCCCTCGTGTTATGGTAGCAGGCCACATGGACGAAGTTGGTTTTATGGTCACACAAGTTACCAAGAATGGTATGATTCGCTTTCAAACGCTTGGTGGCTGGTGGAGTCAGGTGCTATTAGCCCAACGTGTTCAGGTTATGACAGAGAGTGGACCTGTAACTGGCGTTATTGGATCAACCCCTCCTCACAATTTAACGCCGGATCAACGGAAAAAACCAATGGAGATCAGTAACATGCTTATCGATATTGGTGCAGATGACCAAGAGGATGCTGAAAAAATCGGCATTAAACCTGGACAGCCTATTGTACCAATTTGCCCATTTACACCTATGGCCAATGAAAAAAAAATCCTTGCTAAGGCGTGGGATAACCGTTATGGCTGTGGTCTTTCTGTTGAATTACTAAAAGAACTAAAAGATGAGAAACTTCCGAATCAATTGTTCTCGGGTGCAACTGTCCAGGAAGAAGTAGGTCTGCGTGGTGCACAGGTAGCAGCAAATATGATTAAGCCAGACATTTTTTATGCGCTTGATGCATCACCAGCTAATGATATGTCAGGTGATGATAAAGAATTTGGTCAATTGGGCAAAGGTGCTTTGCTTCGCATATTTGACCGTACCATGATAACCCATCGTGGTATGCGGGAATTTATTTTGGATACAGCAGAATCTAATAATATTCCTTACCAGTATTTCGTTTCTCAAGGTGGAACTGATGCAGGCCGTGTTCATTTATCAAATGACGGTGTACCATCGGCAGTTGTTGGAATTTGCTCCCGCTATATTCATACATCCGCTTCCATGATCCATGTGGATGATTATCAGGCCGCAAAAGAGTTAATTGTCAAACTCGTTAAAGATACTGATAAGAATACAGTAGAGACAATCCAAAAAGCTAATTAATTTTTAATAAGGGATCTGCTGTCACATTTGATTGCAGATTCTATTTTGGAAAATCGTGAGGTGTTATAAATGGAAGTGGTTATTGGATCAAAGAATCCTACAAAGATCAAGGCAGTTAAGGAAATCTTTTTAACGGAAATCGTTACTGGGCAGGATGTACCTTCAAAGGTTAGCGCGCAGCCACTCTCGGACTCTGAAACAAGGGAGGGTGCTATAAATCGTGCAATGCAATGCTTGGAAACTACTGCGTGCGATATTGGAATTGGTTTAGAAGGTGGTGTTATGCAAGTATCTGATCACCTTTATTTATGTAATTGGGGGGCATTAGTAACAAGGGAAAATGAGGTTTTTACAGCAAGTGGTGCTCGGGTATTATTGCCCGGGGAATTTAATGACATGCTTCAGGGTGGTGCTGAACTTGGAGATATAATGGACGCATACGCCAAGCGCAAAGATGTCCGAAAAAATGAAGGTGCGATCGGTATATTTACAAATGAACATATCTCCCGAAAAGAAATGTTTGTTCATGTTGTTAAGTTATTATACGGCCAATGGGAATACGCGATGAAAAAATAATGTCCGCGAAAGCGCCATGTCCCATCCAACCAGCAGTACATTTGTGAAATGAAAATGGAGCACCGAATTGCTCTGCAATTCAATGCTCCATATGGTTTTAACTTAGTAATTACTAATCCTACTCATAAATATATTGGAGTACTTCCAAAGCTTGGTCGACTGTCTCGACAGTTACGTTGGCCTTGTTGGAAAGTTCTTTTAATGGATGCACTAGGGATTCCGGCCTAATAATTATTGTTGGTTTGCCCATTGATATTGCTGCACTCGCATCCATCGCTGTATTCCATTGTTTATACTTTTCACCAAACAATGCGATAACAACATCAGATTTATTCAACAAAACCTGTGTTCGGAAATTGTTAATACTTGATGCTGCATCATCTGTATGAATTTTTGCTGGTTGCTTACCAATTATGTCTTCCCCCACATTGTCTGAACGTTCATGATTTGTTTGTGGTCCAACAAATGTAAGTGGAAGATTATTTTCCTTAGCTTTTAATTTTACTGTTTCGCGCCAGTCATCGTGAATCTGACCTGCTAAGTATACAGTTAGATCCATTATTATCCCTCCAAATCTATTTATTACCTCAATACTATATTATCTGTTTTTTTAGACAACGCAAATAAAGTGCTTACTGGAAAATAATTACCTTGAAATTTAATAAATTCGTAGTATTATAAAAAGAGGTAAAAAGTACTAGATCCAGGGGGAAAAACATTGCGAAAATTAATATGGAATATCACAATAGTTACTTTACTCTTCCTTGTCGCGCTAACTGGGTGCAGTATGCAAACAGAAGAAGAGGCAATTAAGGATGCCAAGGAATCTGCCAAAAAAATATTCAATTCGGATGAAAAAATTGAAACGAACCATAAACTGGATTCATTTTCAATGTATTTACCAAATAGTCTGGAAGTAGAAGAAAAAGATAAAAGTAACGTTATTTTAAAAGATGGTGACCAAACATACATTGTTTTTTATAATAATCTGGAGGACCCACTAAGTAAGCTAAGCTATAAATCGGCAGCATCAAAAAGTGGTGAAGCATTGCTTTTGGAAACATTTGAAGATCAGAATAAGTTCGGCTATATTCGAATACTTCCTCATAGTGAAGACGATTATGAATTACAAATAGGTGTCGGTGGTGCGAAAATTACCACTTATACCTCCAGGGGAGATTTAAGCAATGATTCAGAAGAACTTATGAAAATCGCTGAATCCATAGCAGTTCAGCAGACAAGCACTGTTCAAAAATAGGATCTGGACAATAAAAAGAGTCAGCCAAATGAAATATTTCATTGACTGACTCTTTTCTTTAAGCAAAAGTTATACATCATTAAATACAGAGTGGGAATTTCAGTCAAGTTAATTGAATCACAGTAGAAACAAAGATATGATAAGAATGGAGGCTGATAACTATGAAAACATTAGAAACGATTAGTGAATTTAATGATCTAATAAATAAAGAGAATATTATTGCACTATTTTCTGCTGATTGGTGTCCGGACTGCCGGGTAATTGAACCAGTCCTGCCAGAAATTGAACAGGATTTTCCGGAATATACATTTATTCTGGTTGATCGAGACCAGTTTATTGAGATTTGCCAGCAATATGATGTTTTTGGAATACCAAGTTTTATTGCGTTTAAAGATGGTAAAGAATCTGGTAGATTTGTTAGTAAAGACCGTAAAACAAAGGACGAAATTCTTGAGTTTATCAAAGGATTATAAGGTTTAAAAGGAGAGTTGCACTACGATGAAAATGACTAGTCTTAAAATGAAAAAAATACTTGATGAAAGGTTTTCCAATCCCGAATTTAATACATCATATAAGAGGGACGAAGATTCCTATCGGATAGAGTGGAAGGAATCCAAGCAAGGAATGACCATTACACTACCGAATGTTATATCGAAATATAATAATCGGGGCGAACCAGCTATAGACGAACTGGAGGAACATGTACTGGAAGCATTACGAATTATGAATGAAGAACATACTTTGACTGGGATGGAGAAAAATATTTATCCTGTCATACGTGCAACATCATTCGCAACAGAAACAAACGCGGGCACTACACTGGTATCTAAGGAACATACTGCAGAGACTCGTGTATATTATGCACTGGATTTAGGTAAATCCTATCGGTTAATTGATGAACCGATGCTCGAAAAAGAGGGGTGGACTTACGATAGAATTGATGAAATTGCAACATTTAATATTAGATCACTATCCAATGATTTTAAGAAAGATACAGTAGCTGAAAATGATTTTTATTTCGTTGCTAAACAGGATGGTTATGATGCAAGCAGAATTCTGAATGAAGCGTTTTTGGAAGAAATGCTCGCAAATAGTAAAGGACAGCTGGCTGTAGCTGTACCACATCAGGATGTATTGATTTTTGCTGACATACAAAATAAAACAGGTTATGATATATTAGCACAAATGACAATGAAGTTCTTTGCAGAAGGAAGTATTCCAATAACATCATTGCCATTCATATATGAAGATAAAACGTTGGAACCAGTGTTTATTATGGCAAAAAATCGACCAGAACAGAAGTAGAAAGGAATGAGTCAGATGGATGTGTTTTATAATCCAAAGGGTGTTGGAGATGTTTTAATTGTTCCATTAGGAGATGGGAACCGCTACAAGGTTAAGCATGATACTATTGGTGATATCACAAGAATTACAGATGAAAACGGAAAAGTTATTGGCTATAATATTTTCCAGGCATCGAAGCATTTTGAGTTAGAAAGTACTGGAAAAACAACAATGACGAAAGAACTATTAAATCAGTTAAAACAATTGTTCAATAAAAATAATCTGGCTGATTCACTTGAGTTTGATTTGAGTCCTAAATTTGTTGTAGGCTATGTTAAAAATAAATCCCCACATGAGGATGCTGATAAATTGAGTGTTTGTCAGGTTGATGTAGGGAATGAAATGCTGCAGATTGTATGCGGTGCACCAAATATTGATGAAGACCAAAAAGTTGTCGTAGCAAAAGTCGGAGCAATTATGCCAAGCGGATTAAAGATAAAACCGACAGAATTACGTGGGGTCCCATCGAATGGTATGATATGCTCACAGAAAGAATTAGGCTTGCCCGATGCACCTTTAGAGAAAGGAATTTATGTTCTACAAGATACCTATGAACGAGGCGAACCGTTTATATTTTAAAAAAGGGCAACCTAAGTCGATTGACAAGGGTTGTTTTTTTCGGCAATTAACAAAATATAAATACTTCTTACTGCACATGTGCAATTTTGGACTTCGCCATTAGATCTTGGCGAAAAGCCAAATTTTAAAGCTTCAATTTTACACAAAAACTGATAGAATAAATTATAGTGTTAATTTTTACGGAAATGAGTGAAATTATATGTGGGATCGTTGGAAAAAGAAAATCACCAATTTTCTCTTTGTGGAAACAGAGGAAGAAAAAAATCAGTCACCGAAAAACCGAAATCACCGTAAACAGGATGTTCAAACCAAAATGATGTACCAATATCCTTCTAACAATTCATTTCGGTTTCCCGTTATCCCTGATAACCCCAAGGAAAAAAATGAAGTAGAGACACCGGCATTTGAACGGAAAAGAAACAGAACAAGAAATACCACTCCAAGTAAGCCTGACCAGCAAAGTCCGATGCCTGAACGGAATAAGAAGATAAACAAGCCTGAATCGGGAGCACCGTTTGAACTAAGTCAGGTCCCTTCGCCGATACATGGATTTCAGCATCGGAATAAGGATAAGAAGATAGAGGATGTCCCTGCATACAAACGAAAGCAAGCTGATGATTCTGAATCTAGTATGACGCAAGATGATGAACCATTTGCTAAAGATACATATGTAAGTGAAGCAAATCCGTTGGAAAACAAAGAAAGTGAAGAACATGCAGGGGTTCAAGAGTCCGTCTCAAAGCCTGCGTCAAGGCCTGACTCAGAGGATGCCAGTGAGCCAGAAGAGGTTGGAACTCAACAAACACAACAGCCAGAAGAGGTTAGAACTCAACAAACACAACAGCAACGACCTGACAAACAAACCAAACGGAGACATTCCAAGCATAAAAAAGAGACTCAAAATAAACCGAGTCCACCACCGTTTAATGTGATGATGTCAGCAAATGATAAACAAAGACAATTAAATAAACGGAGCATTAATAATGAATCCAGCAATAAAACTGCAGCTGCAGTTCATGACAATACAGTTCCATACCATTTATTAAACGATCCAATTCATAAGAGTGATCAGGACCAGGCTTGGATGAATAGCCAACAGGAACTCTTGGAAAAAACGCTAAAGCATTTTAATGTTCGGGCGAAAGTTGTTAAAGCAACGCAAGGTCCGTCCGTAACCAGGTTTGAAGTGCAGCCGGAACTGGGTGTCAAAGTAAGTAAAGTTAAGAATTTGAGTGATGATATAAAATTGAATATGGCTGCAAGAGATATCCGAATTGAAGCACCAATACCAGGCAAAAATACAATTGGAATTGAAATCCCTAACCCAAAGCCTCAAATTGTTGGTTTACAAGAGATTTTTGAGACAGATAACTTTCAAAAAGGCGAGTCACCATTAACAATTGGATTGGGACTAAGCATTGAAGGGAGTCCCTTGATCACCAATATACAAAAAATGCCCCACGGCTTAATTGCAGGGGCAACAGGGTCAGGAAAAAGTGTATGTATTAATACCATTTTAATCAGTCTCCTTTACAAAGCAAATTACCAGGATGTAAAGTTTTTGCTGATAGATCCTAAAATGGTTGAACTGGCACCATACAACGGGATACCACATCTTATTTCACCAGTTATTACGGATGTTAAAGCTGCTACAGTGGCTCTGAAATGGGCTGTGAATGAGATGGAGGATCGGTACGACAGATTTGTTCAAGAAGGTGTTCGGGATGTAGAGCGTTTCAATCAGAAAATGGTTAAGCAAAATCGCCCGGAAGAGAAAATGCCATTTATTGTAATCGTAATAGACGAGTTAGCAGATTTAATGATGGTATCACCGCAGGATGTAGAGGATGCGATCTGTCGAATTGCGCAAAAGGCACGCGCATGTGGAATCCACCTGCTTCTTGCAACACAAAGACCTTCAGTTGATGTTATAACTGGGTTAATAAAGGCAAATATACCGACAAGAATAGCATTTAGTGTATCCTCTCAGGTAGATTCCAGAACAATAATGGATACGAGTGGTGCAGAGAAGCTTTTAGGAAAAGGTGATATGCTGTTTGTCGAAAATGGTGCTGGTAAAAGCCTTCGTCTGCAAGGTGCCTTTGTATCAGACGAGGAGATCGAACGTGTTACAGATCATGTACGTCAGATAGCCGAGCCGAGTTATGAATTTGAGCAGGAACAGTTGCTGGAGCAGCTTGTAACGGATGATCACGAAGATGAACTGCTTCATGATGCTGTTGACTTTGTTGTGAAGCAGAATAGTGCGAGTACATCATTATTACAACGTCATTTTAAAATTGGATATAATCGGGCAGCACGGTTAATGGACTCTATGGAAAGCAGTGGAATAATTGGTGGCCAAAATGGTAGCAAACCACGTGAAATCTTATTATCTGGCGTACAATCGGAGAATTAAAGCACTTGTTTAGTTGCAGTTGTTTTTATATGATAGTAGAGAATACAATTACCAAACTTTATTATGAATACGAGGGGAAGCCGTTATGAAGGAAATTTCACAGAAACTGAACGGGGATATTAAACGTTTAACAAACAAAACATTTAAGTTTGATGAACGGATCAAAGAGGGTTGGTTTTCAGCGGTTTACTTTTTGAAAACGAAAGAAATGGCAGAAAAGAAACTTCCATATAATCGTGTCACAATGCAATTTTTTCAGAAAAGCAGTAATGCTGTTCTATGTGGCACTGATGAAGCAATTGCCTTAGTTCATACGTTTGCAGATGATCCAGAGACACTGGAGATTCATTCATTAAAAGATGGGGATAAGATCAGTCCCTATGAAACTGTTCTCACTATCACCGGTGCATATCAGCAGTTTGGCTTTCTTGAAGGTATTATTGATGGTATTTTAGCGAGAAGAACATCGGTAGCTACAAATGTATATAATGTTGTAAAAGCAGGCCGAACTTCTGGAAATCAAAAACCGATTATCTTTATGGGAGATCGTGATGATCACTTTACCCAGCAAGCTGGTGACGGCTATGCAGCATTTATTGGAGGTTCTACAGCACAAGCAACACATGCGATGAATGAATGGTGGGGTAAAGAGGGGATGGGAACCATGCCACATGCCATGATTCAAATGTTCCGCGGTGATGTAGTTGCAGCATCACGTGCGTATATTGAAATGTTTCCAGAAGATGATCTTGTGGCTCTAGTTGATTATAATAATGATGTAATTACCGATTCACTAAAAGTTGCTAAAGCTTTTGGCAACGATTTAAAAGGTGTTCGTCTTGATACATCCAGAACACTTGTCGATAAGTACTTTTTACGTAATCATCATTTAATGGGTACTTTTGATCCGCGAGGCGTGAATCCTGAATTAATTTTTGCACTTCGAAAAGCACTTAATGAAGAGGGCTTTTCACATGTTAACATAATGGCCAGCGGCGGCTTTACTGAAAAGAGAATTAGTCATTTCGAAACCCTGGGCGTTCCGATTGATATGTATGGGGTTGGAGGAAGTCTACTAAAAATTAATATTGGTTTTACAGGTGATAATGTGTTGTTAAACGGTACTCAGGAGGCAAAAGAGGGGAGACGTTATCGACCGAATTCCCGACTTGAATCAGTGGAATATAATATGCAAAACAAAGAATAAGTAATAATTTATTTCACTCTTCGTAAACATTTGCTATAATGATTAAATAGCTGTCAAGATTCCTGTAAGATGAAAATTTTAGATAGCTGTTTGTACACATATATCTGGAGGTTCTTTTTTATGACAACTTACCATTTTATTGGTATAAAGGGGACCGGAATGAGTGCACTTGCACATATCCTTCATGATTCTGGTGAAAAAGTGCAAGGATCTGATGTAGAAAAGCGTTTTTTTACGCAAGAAGCATTAGAGAATAAAAACATTCCAATCTACCCTTTCTCAGAAAGTAACATCGAAGAAGGCAACACCATAATAGCGGGCAATGCTTTTTCGGATGATCATGTAGAGATCAAAGAAGCAAAAAGATTAGGACTTACTTTTTATAGATACCATGAATTTTTAGGAGAATGGTTAAAACAATATACAAGTATCGCTGTAACTGGTGCTCACGGAAAAACTTCTACTACTGGTCTGTTAGCTCATGTACTTGATGAGACGTATCCTATTTCATATCTAATAGGCGATGGGACAGGAAAAGGCCATGTAGACAGTGAATATTTTGTGTTTGAGGCGTGTGAATATCGCCGTCATTTTTTACGTTATGAACCTGATTATGCAATTATGACGAATATTGACTTCGATCACCCAGATTATTTTACGAGTGTTGACGATGTTTTTGATGC
Source organism: Virgibacillus sp. L01 (assembly GCF_052246775.1). Classification (NCBI taxonomy): domain Bacteria; kingdom Bacillati; phylum Bacillota; class Bacilli; order Caryophanales; family Bacillaceae; genus Virgibacillus; species Virgibacillus sp. L01. The sequence continues at coordinate 23,253 of NZ_JBQQCP010000008.1, forward strand.
ATTTCAATCGATGGCTGATCAAGTGAAAAAAGGAATTATTGCTTGTGGTGATGATGAGCAACTGCAGCAAATTCAAGCAAAAGTTCCGGTTATGTATTATGGCTTCTCCAGTACGAATGATTTTCAGGCACAGAATGTAAAGGAAACAGAGAACGGTACTGAGTTTGATGTGTTTGTACGTAATACGTATTATGAAACATTTGAAATTCCAATGTTCGGTGATCATAATATTCTAAATGCTTTATCTATAATTGCCATTTGCCATTACGAGGATATGAAAGCGAAGGATATTAAGACTATTAGCACGTTTCAAGGTGTTAAACGCAGGTTTACCGAGAAAAAAGTTGGAAATCAGATTTTAATTGATGATTACGCACATCATCCAAAAGAGATTACAGCAACAATTGATTCAGCTCGTAAAAAGTACCCAAATAAGTCTATTGTCGCGGTATTTCAGCCACACACTTTTACTCGAACTAAAACATTCTTACAAGAATTTGCTGATAGCTTAAGGCTGGCTGATAACGTTTATTTGTGTGATATCTTTGGTTCAGCTAGAGAAGATAGTGGAAAATTGACCATACACGATTTGCAAGAACTGGTGGATGGTAGTACTGTCTTAGATATTTCACATACGGATATTCTAATGAATGATGCTGAAAGTGTACTGATTTTCATGGGTGCTGGAGATATTCAGAAATTCCAGGAATCTTATGAAGAACAATTGGCGAATACAAATAATGTTAAATTAAAAAAAGCGTAGATGACTCTGAGCCATAAATTTTAGGCTCTTTTTTTTATGCTAATTTCATAAATGACTGTTTCTTTAACGTAGTCGAGTTAAATGGGTAAATACTTGAGTGCTATGACACTGATGCTGGGCAAATACGCTTCGCTTTTTGCGGGCTTGGCTGAGCCTCCTTGTCTTGGCTTTCATGGCTACTGGTTTTAGGGGGGAACATAGCTGGACTAATAGCGTGCTTAAACTGACAGGATTTTGAAACAAGTAGATGACGTATTGCCATTCGAACTGAGGATCCCCAAGCAATCGAATGAATCCTCATTCCGCTAAATAGCAAAAAAGGCACTCCGAGAAGGATGAGACGGAACCTCATTCCGTTAATAGCAGAAAATCAGCCAAATTTGAGGCGAAAATGAGAAATAACGGAATGAGGATCCGCCAAATAATCGATGTGGGTCCTCATTCCGTTAAAACGGGTGATATGCATGCTACCAAATTTTAAACAAGTCAAAATTTACGAAAAGAGTCTAATTTTATGCCTTTTGAAAAGCTAGAATCTTTAGGAGTTAAGTGAAAGTAAAAAGAAGATCTTGCTATTGACCGTGAAAAGTCATATTTTCTTTCAAAAAATAAAGGGTTATATGGCATATTTGTCGAAATACTAACTAGAAACCTTTATAGTGAATAGTAAGGGGATATTGTGTTGAGACATTAATAAAGCTAAGTTTTTTAGAATATGTTTAAGTGAAATGAATTAGGGTATTATTCTAAGAAGAAACTTCTTATTTTTGTGTTGCTTTTATACTAATGTATACTCTCCGAATCACTGTTATTGAAGTCTATATAATCGAAGGAGTTGACAACCCATATGGAGAATTTATTGTACATTGCTGCAGTTATAGTCGCAGTAGCTTTTGTAGTGCTTGTAATCTATCTAGCAATGACCTTAAAGGCTACACAGCGAACGTTAAATAACGTTACAGATACACTAGGAAGCTTGGAAGAACAAATGCAGGGAATTACTACTGAAACAACCGAGCTGTTAAATAAAACGAATAAGCTAGCTGAGGATGTTAATCAGAAGTCAACAAAGTTAAATAGTTTATTTGACGGCGTAAAAGGTGTTGGAGAGACAGTTAGGGATTTCAATGGATCGTTACGCAAGTTATCTAATAGCATCTCGGATACTGCTTCACAGAATCAGGAGAAGGCTTCACAGGCAATGAAATGGGGAAACACAGTAATTGACTTTTGGAAAAAGAAAAAGAACAAATAAAGAAAAATTTTAGGAGGAATAATCATGGAAGATAACAACAATAACAACAGCAATAACATCAACAGTAAAGATTTTATGATTGGAACATTTATTGGTGGAATAGTAGGAGCTTCAGCAGCTTTACTTTTAGCACCAAAGTCTGGTAAAGAGTTAAGAGGAAATATTAATGAGGGTGCAACGGAACTAAAAGGCCGTGCCTATGAATGGAAAGATGTTGCTTCTGAAAAAGGGTCAGAATGGAAAGATAAAGCATATGTGAAAGGTTCTGACTTACGTACAAAAGCATCGGATTCTAAATCCAAGCTAACACAGAAAACACAGGAAATAACAAAGAATGTTCAGGATAAGTGGAAAGATAGAACAAGCGATGAAGAGGAAGCTGAAGAAGCGGCAGAAGAAGTTGCAGAAGCGATAGAGGAAGCAACTGAAGAAGTTGAATCCAAATAAATAATCCACAGGAAAAGCTAGTGTAATCCACTAGCTTTTTTTAATACAGCTGCAGAATGCGCAGTTGCCATCTATCATGAAAATGAACTTGTAATCGAAATAAAGAGGTTTCATACAGCAAATTTAAGGTTTGCGGACCAGTGTATTTTGATACAAAAGCCCACTAACAACCATGATGTACGTAAATAAAGGGCTTCTGTGTCTGGGTAGAAATAGCGACTCCTGTGTCCCCTCTCGTTAAGCATTTTATTGATGATAAAGAATCGCCCTGCCTTCGCAATATGTAGCCAACCTCAAGCTAGCTATAAAGTCTTAGCTAAATCGAGAAGTTTTCTAAAGCATAAGGGGCCCTGAGAAAACACGCTTAGACTCCCTTTCGTCTCAAGCCACGTTATCTAAGTTTTCCAAACTATTTGAAGTTTGTCACCATGTTGAATAGATTCATAGAATGTTGTTGGCTGATTGTTATTATATAGCTGAAAATGGCCAGTAGCATTAGCCATATCTATATCGACGTATCGAAACACATCCTGGAAAATAAACCTTTGCTGTACTCTATCCTTTATTTCCAAGTGGTCATTCATTCGTAACTCTTTGTCTAAATCCAGTTCTAATTGATTACGCAGAACTGTTATTTGCTGCTGTCTGATTAAGACTGGTTTTCCGTTAAATGTTACATCAATTGTATTCCAATATTGTCTATTTAGTTGTTGTAATAAATCATTCACCACAGGGTGTTTAGCTGTTGTAATGGTGAGGTGATCATTTTGTTTTAAGGCCTGTGTGCGACTTACTTTTCTATCATTTAAGTAAATATGTGATTCACCTTTGTCAATGATCACTTTTCTGTTGTTTACAAAAACTGAAAATGTCTGTGTATATTGAATTTTTTCAGTACTTTCGGTTGCTAAAAAGTCTTCAATCGTGTTCGGGTGCTGCATTACAATTCTGTCATTATCCTGAATAATATAGCTCTTTGGTTTCATCTGATCATTTACAAAAAATGTGTTTTCAAGTTTGCAGCTTCTTTTATTAAAATTAATAAAGAAAAATACACCCTCTCCGATAAGCTGTTCAATTGTAATTTGTGGTTCTTTTCCGTCTTCTCCTTTTGAAGTTATTATTTCATCACCGTTATGAATAACATCATCAACTTGTGCTTCATGTCCGTTTAAAATGATGACAGGGGGCCTCCCATATCCACCGGGCAAGGTTATTTCCTTTCCGTTAACAGTAACAATTGAAGCTATTCCGGGTTTTCCATATAGTTTTTTAATGTCCAATCCTGCCTGTACAAGGCAGTCTCCAATGGTTAATTGCTTCATCTCAAACATTCTGACTGTGTGTTCATTTATTGTCACAGTAATATAGTGGACTGGGTTTTGTTTTGCAGCGATGGCAATTCCAATAGGTGTTACAAAGTCTGGACCTGGTGGTAAATTTTCTGTTTTTACAAGATTTTGTATTGCATCAATCCCCCTTATTGCTACACGGTTTTCAGGGAGTTGCAGCTTATTTGCTAGAGTAGTAGTTATGTCAGGTGTTAAGCTTCCGCCTCCAACAAGCATAATGGCCTTAGGTGATTTTGAATTTAATTCAAGAATTTCTGTAGAGATGGAATCAGCAAGTTTCTCGATACTCTGTTTCACGTCTTTAACCAATGTTTCGTATGTAATAGTAGTTTCAAAACCCAATATATCCTGAACAGTAGTTTGTCCATTTCTTACAATGTGCTTTTTTGTTTGTTCGGCCATCGGAAAATCCAATAGATAGTGATCACTGATTGCTTCAGTTATTTCGTCTCCGGCTACCGGAACCATTCCATATGCCACAACTGTTCCCTTGTCCGTAATGGCGATATCACTTGTACCTGCGCCAATATCAATTAAAGCAACATTAAGTCTGCGCATAGATTCAGGTATTAACACATGGATGGCAGCTATAGGTTCTAATGTTAATGCTTCCATGTCTAGATCAGCTCGTCCCAGGGCTGCCAATAGGGATTCAACCACCACTTTTGGTAAAAATGTAGCAATTATTTCAGCAGTTGCCTGGTCTCCACTTTGGTCAATAAGTGAACCAATCTGTTCATCATCAAGCTTGTATTCCAGTACAGAGTAACCCACACAATAATAGTTCGTATATGCATTGTTATTATCCATTGCTGCAAGCTTCAATTGTGCGGCTTGAACAGCACTTAGTTCCAAGTGTTTAATCGTATCACTATCTGTGATAGGTTGCTGGTCTAATTTTAACGTTGCGTCAGCCTGACATGTTTTAAGTGCGCGACCTGCAGCTGCGACAGACACTTGATGTAACTTCCCATGTTCTGCTTCCAGTTTTTTCTTAACATCCCGAATAACTTCAGATACGGCGATCACATTATGTATTTGTCCATCACGCATGGATCTCTCTTCGTGTTCTTTCATATAATAATCGATTAGCACAAACTTATCATTCTGTTTTTCTATTAAAATCCCAGTGACCGATCGTGTTCCAATATCAAGCGCAAAAATCTTCCCACCCATATTAATTATTCCTTTCCTTTTAAAATACTGGAAAAGTTAGAAATTATTGATGACAAAGAACTAACTTTTAGTTATAATTATCTCTAATTATTAAAATGTACCATACTTTCAAAGTATAATAAACTGTGTTCAGGAGGGGTTTAAATATGAGCCATAACGAAATGGATGAATTACGTCGTCAGTTAGATGATGTAAACACGGAATTATTGGATTTAATCACGAACCGTGCAAAAATTGTACAACAGATAGGTAAAATCAAGCATAAGCAAAGTATCAAACGGTTTGATCCAGTAAGAGAACGGAAAATGCTTGATGAGCTAACAGAAAGAAATAATGGCCCATTTGAAAATTCCACGATTGAACACATTTTTAAAGAAATATTTAAAGCAAGTTTAGAATTGCAGGAAGATGATCATCGAAAAGCTTTACTTGTATCCAGGAAAAAGAAACCTGAAGATACAATCATCGATATTAAAGGCGAAAAAGTCGGTGATGGGAATACCCATTATGTGGTGGGTCCATGTTCGGTTGAAAGTTACGAACAAGTAGCTGAAGTAGCGAAGTCGGTGAAAAGCAAAGGACTTAAACTATTAAGAGGTGGAGCATTTAAGCCTAGAACATCACCATATGATTTCCAGGGACTTGGATTGGAAGGCCTTCAAATTTTGAAGAAAGTTGCGGATGAGTATGATCTGGCAGTGGTCAGTGAAATTGTAAATCCAGCACATATGGAAGAAGCGATGGAATATATTGATGTTATTCAAATTGGCGCACGTAATATGCAAAACTTTGAATTATTAAAAGCTGCAGGCGATGTAGATAAACCTGTTCTGTTAAAGCGGGGGTTATCAGCGACTATTTCTGAATTTATTAATGCAGCTGAATATATTATTTCAAGAGGTAACGGCAATATCATATTATGTGAGCGTGGAATCCGGACATATGAAAAGGCAACTAGAAATACGTTGGATATTTCAGCGGTACCGATTTTAAAACAAGAAACACATTTACCGGTTATGGTTGACGTAACGCATTCTACAGGTCGCAGGGATTTACTACTCCCGACAGCAAAAGCAGCTTTGGCAATAGGTGCTGATGGGATTATGGCAGAGGTACACCCGGACCCAGCGGTAGCACTGTCTGATGCAGCCCAACAAATGGATATTCCAATGTTTGACAACTTTATGAAAGAACTGAAATCATTTTCAACACGTAAATAGTTCGTTTTAAGGCTGGTCTTATGAAGATCAGCCTTAAATTTCGCTGACGTTTTTTTTGTAATTTTTTTCATGGTGGGGTATCATAAATGGAAAAGAGATCGTAATGGGATTTATATTAGGAGGCATTAGAGCATGAATATAACAATATATGATGTAGCAAGAGAAGCAAATGTATCAATGGCAACCGTTTCACGAGTTGTAAATGGGAATCCGAATGTTAAGCCTGTAACACGTAAAAAAGTTCTGGCAACTATTGAACAGTTGGGTTATCGTCCAAATGCTGTAGCACGCGGACTTGCAAGTAAGAAGACAACAACAGTAGGTACGATTATCCCGGATATTTCAAGTATCTTTTTTGCTGAATTGGCGAGAGGGATAGAGGATATTGCAACAATGTACAAGTATAATATGATTTTAAGCAATTCGGACCAAAACAAGGATAAAGAACTTCAGCTTATAAATACAATGCTGGAAAAACAAGTAGATGGTATTTTATTTATGGGTGGGAACATAACGGACGAGCACGTGAAACAATTTGAAAGCTCTTCAATCCCAGTAGTATTAGCAGCGACTTATGATGAATCAAATAGAATTCCATCTGTAAATATAGACTATGAAGCTGCAGCATTTGAAGCAACGTCCTTTTTGATTGGTAAAGGGAATGAAAAAATTGCATTTATTTCAGGACAAGATGATACACTTATAAATCAGCAAAAGTACAAGGGCTATGTACGTGCCTTTCAGGAAAAATCATGGTCCATCGATGATGAATATATCTTAAAAGGAGATTATTCTTATGATTCTGGTCTGGAGGCCGTTGATCAGTTGCTTACATTAAATGAAAAGCCGACTGCAGTATTTGTCGCCTCAGATGAAATGGCACTAGGAGTTATCCATGGAGCACAAGACAAAGGGTATAAAGTGCCGGAAGACCTAGAAGTATTTGGTTTTGATAATACCAGGCTTGCAACGATGGTGCGACCAACACTCTCAACAATTGTCCAGCCTATGTACGACATTGGTGCTGTTGCAATGCGTTTGTTGACAAAATATATGAATAAAGAAGAAGTAGAGGAGAAGAAGGTTGTTTTACCACATCGAATTGTGGAAAGAACTTCAACAAAATAAATATAATGCCGATATAATCAACAGGTTATGGGTAGTTTTTTTTGAACAAGCTTTTAGGGAGCGAGATTATGAGGAAAAGAGATGTACTAACTCCAGTCGGTATTACATTGGGATTCATTATGATCATGCTGGCCATTCTTTCAAAGGGTGGCACGCAGGGGATGGGGTCGTTTCTTGACATTGCCTCTATCTTTATCGTAATTGGAGGACTATTTGCGTCGTTATTTATTAATTTTAAATTGGATCAAATTAAGCTTACCTCTAAAGTTATGAAGGAAGTTTTTCATCAAAGCGATCAGCGACTTCCTGAGTTAATAGGGTTATTTATACGTTTATCAGAACGCGCACGCAGAGAAGGTATATTAGCTCTTGAAAACGAGCTTGATGAAGTTGATGATGAATTTATTAAAAAAGGTATCCTGCTTGCAGTTGACGGGATTGAGCCAGAGGTTATAAATGATATTCTGAATGCAGAAATTACTGCAATGGAAGATCGGCATTATAAAGGTCGTGCCATTATTGAAAAAGCGGGGGAATATGCACCAGCCTGGGGGATGATTGGAACATTAGTAGGACTGGTTCTAATGCTAAATAGTTTAACAGACCCGACAACTTTAGGACCCAATATGGCGGTAGCACTTTTAACAACACTCTATGGGACTGTACTGGCTAACCTTGTATTTATTCCGATGGCTAATAAACTGGAAACTAAAACGGAAGAAGAAATGTTTATAAAACAGGTTATTATTGAAGGGGTCATAGGAGTTCAATCAGGGCAAAACCCACGTATTTTGGAGGAGAAATTAGGTGCATTCCTTCCAAAAGAAACGAAGAAAAAAGATGAAGTTGATGAGGAAACTGCTTACGCAGGTGAGAGCGTAAATGAAGCGTAGGAGTACAAGAAAACAGAGTAATTCCGGGGCACCTAAATGGATGGTTACATATTCGGACATGGTAACGCTTATTCTGGTCTTTTTTATACTTTTATTTTCGATGTCACAAATAGATTTAGTGAAATTTGAAGCTATTTCTGAATCGTTTAAGAATCGAATGATATTTGAATTTTACCCATCACCAGTACCGATGGAAAATCCAACTGAGAATACGAGCAACCAAGAAAGCGGTAAGAATTCGAATGAATTTGAAAATCCAACCCAGTTAGAAAATATTAATGACCGAGATGATACACCTGCAGAAGAAACTGAAGATTCCTTAGACAAATTGATGGGGGATGTTGGGCAATATTTGGACAAAAACAGTTTAAATAATGTTGTTTCGGCAAGCAGAACTGAACGTGGAGTGGTATTGGTTCTGCAGGAAAGTATATTGTTCGATTCGGGAAAAGCAGTAATTGTCGATTCGGGGAAACCTTTTTTAGATAAAATTGCTAAGCTTCTTTCCAATATTCCTAACCATGTAAAAGTGGAAGGTCACACCGATAATCGACCCATCTCTAATTTTCGGTATCCGTCAAATTGGGAATTATCCGGTGCACGTGCAAGTAGTGTAATCCGCTACCTAATTAATGAAAATAATTTCGATAATTCACGTTTTACTGCCGTTGGTTATGGAGCCACTAGACCAATAATGCCTAATACTTCAGCAATGAACTGGAGCAAAAACAGACGAGTTGAGATGGTTATTATGGAAAATAATAAAGAATAAATAGAAGGGGAGATGATTGTAATAAATCATCTCCCTTTGTTATATGTTATTTTGTATATTTTTTGCGTATTTTAACGCATTTTGAAGTACTTTTTCATTCTTCTCGGTAATATCTGCTTTTCGTGGAATTGTCGGCACAATACTTTTACTATCATGCCAGTGTTCAGGTAATGTAACAGGTGATTCCTTTTGCCACTTAGATTGCCAAACAGGAGGTAAGTTACCTTTTTGAACGTCACCTGTTTTCATCACGCTCCATATTTGAGCCCATGCACGGGGAATAACTCTCCACATATCATATCCGCCACCACCTAATGCAATCCAGCGACCATTACAATATTGATGTGCTAACTCATGTGCTAATAAAGGAATTCTTTCGAAAGTTTCCATCGTGGCACATAAATGTGTTAGTGGATCATACATGTGTGCATCTGCACCATTCTGCGTCAGGATGACATCAGGCTTGAAATAGTCAACAATCTCTCTCAAAGCGGATTCATATAGATTGATAAATGATTCATCTTCTGTAAATGCATCAATCGGGATGTTAAAAGAATATCCATGACCTTCTTTAATTCCTCTTTCGTTAACGTTTCCAGTACCAGGGAAAAGGTATCTGCCTGTTTCATGAATAGAAAAAGTGCATACATTCGGATCATCATAGAATGCCCATTGAACACCATCTCCGTGATGTGCATCCGTATCTACGTATAATACCTTCAAACCATATTTTTCACGAATGTATTTAATAGCCACTGCACCGTCATTATAAATACAAAAACCACTTGCTTTTCTTTTGAATCCATGATGGAGTCCGCCACCTAGATTTAAAGCATGATCTGACTTACCCTGTAACACGGAATCTATTGCGGTTAGGGTACCGCCTACCAAATAACTGGATGCGTCATGCATACCATCAAATATTGGCGTATCTTCTGTTCCAATCCCATATTCCAACCCTTCATCTTCCGGCATTTCTCCATTACTCGCTTTTTGAACAGCTTGGATATAAGATAAGTCATGAAAAAGTGCAAGTTCTTCTTCAGTAGCCTTTCGGGGTTCAATTATATCTTTATTAGTTAAAATGTTTATGTCTTCTAATAGTTCCTTTGCTAATAGTACCCTTTTTTGATTAAATGGATGATCCGAATGAAATTGGTAATTTAAAAATTTATTAGAGTAGACAAAAGATGGATTACAAGTCATATTTTTGGCTCCGCGATATTGTTTGGCCACATTAGATCATAGCCAGCCTCACGTAAATCCTGCACAACTGGCATAGGATTCATGGTCTGAATACGGAAAACAAGAATCTTAAAATTCGGATCATCGTTATAAGGATATATTAAAACGGATGTAATATTCGTTTTGCGAGCACCAAAAATAGCAGCTACCTCTGGTAATATCCCTGGTTTATGGGGAACTTTTATTTCAATTTGTGAGCTTTGAACGTTTGTGCCTGTAAGTTGAATAAACGTTTGAAGCATGTCTTTTTCAGTGATCATTCCAACCAATTTATTGTCTCTGACTACGGGTAAGCACGCGAATTCTTCATCGTAAAAAACTCTTGCAATTTCTTCAACAAAATCAAGTGGATGAACTGTTATGACATCTTGAGTCATAATCGACTGAATTTCGTTTTCAAGTTCATTGTGGTCTGCATCTTTATTTAAAATAGATGGTGACGCATCACGTACATCCCGATCAGATACAATTCCAATTACATAATGGTTATCGTCAACGATTGGAATGTGTCTAATCCGATTTTCATGAAGTAATTCTAGTGCTTCGGCAATTGATGCAGTTTTCCTCAGTGTCAGGACATCTCTTTTCATAATTTCTTCTACAAGCATTTACAATCCCTCCCTCATATTACGGTATTGGTGACGCTGTAAAAATCGGAGTTTATCAAACTGCTTAACTGATTCTTCCGGCACATTTTTTCCGATTCGAACCATTAGACAATTAGCTGGATGAGATATGATTTCCGGGTCATCCGTTGGGGCAGGAAGGAGGCCACCTGCAGCCATCATCTTCTCCATAACCTTACGATAATTCCATATACTCAATCTCGTGCCTTTAAGATCCCAATGCCAATAATATTCGGTTGATATTAGGATATAATTTTCCATATAATCATCCATTATGGACACTTTTAATATACTTGAGGCAATTCCTGATCCACGATAGTTCGGAATAATTTCAACTGCACCAAGCTCAATTAGGTCTTCCATATTAAATTCAGACCACCGCTCGAGTGGATCAGGATGTAAGTATGTTACATAGCCTACGATGGTGTCTTCAGTTCTTGCAATGATGATTCGTCCCTCTGGAAAGTCTGCAATACTAGAAACAGCTTCAAATTGTTTGGGGGCAGGTCGAAAAGCAGTCAATTGTTCATGAAAATAATACTTTTTCAATTCTGTGGATGAAAGCGGTCCTTCGATGATGACTGAGCCATTTGGAGTTTCGCGTGTGACTGAATGATACGTTTTAACATGATTCATTTTTTCACCGCCTTATTTTAAGAAGTATTCTTTATATGATTTATTATACAGTATTATTGATGGCATTTTTAGTAAAAACTCAAAATAAAACAGACGGCGCCTTTGTAGCGCCGTCTGATGGTTATTCGCCTGATCCCTCATTTGGTTTAGTATTAGCTTTGACAGTGAATGAGACAGGCTTGCTCGGTTTCCCATCTACTATTGCAGTTACTGTCCCCGTGTATTTTTTACCATTTGGTTGAATATCCGGGAATGATTGACTCTTCTTTTTAGTTGTTTCTTTTTTATTATAACTTTCACCTGTTAACGTTATTTCGAACGTTGCTTTCTCACTGTGGTTCCAAGAAACATTGATTTCTTTGCCCTCGTGTTTCGCTGTGACATTTGTAACAGGTTTAACGGCTTTATCTTCCTTGTCAGGTTTTTCCTCAGGTTCTTCAGGCTCAGAAAAGTCACCAACAACAATTTCTTTTGATGCAGATGATTCTAATCCGAAGTAATCAACAGCTTTTACATGATAAACAGCCTTGCCTTTGGAAATACCAAAGCTATTCTCAGTTGTGTTACCAACGAGGCTAAAGCTATCTTCAGGACTATTCGCACGATAAATGCGATAACCTACAACATCTTTACTGCTGGACTTTTTCCAGGTTAGCTTATTTCCGGATCCTGCAACTGAAGTAGGAACAGAAGGTTTCTTTCCATCGTCTTCTATTGTACCATCAGAAACTTCAGACTCTGGTAAACTGATTTTTTCCCACTTTTCACGATTAGTTCTTGGATAAAGTTGTGTTAAATCATCCAGTTTGTCATAGCCCTTTCGTTTAAGAAATTCCGGATTGAAAGTTATTCCGTCTCCCTCAGTAAATTCTTCGGGTGTATTTTCACCAGCTATAACTGCCTTACCATCTACCATCACATATGTTCCTTTTACAAGACTGTCATCTTCTTCGGTAGGCACATATTTGGCATTAAACAAGTCGCTTTTTACTAAGCCAGCTTTTTCACATAAATCTGATGGAAGCATACCGGATATTGCACAATAGCTTCGTGACACAATTCCACCGGGGCGTTGGAAATTCTTTTTAGGTGCAACTAATTCTGGATTGACATCAGAAGCTGCGTTTATCAATTTTGCCCAGAGTTTTACGTTTCTGCTACTGTATCCTAATGAGCAGCTTGGGCATTCAAGTGATTTTCCAATCTCATAACCCATCCATGTTCCAAAGGTGACATTTGGATTGGTTGCAACAAACCATGTATCTTTTTTGTCTTGTGATGTACCAGTTTTCCCAGCCCAATCTACTCCATTATATTTCAACTGAGAATTTAAATATGCTGCCGTTCCACTGCTAATAACATCACGCATCATATCAAGAGTTAGATAGTTTGTTTGTGGTGAGAATACATCTACAGGTTCACTTTTATGTTCAAAGATTACCTCACCATCAGCTGTGGTTATTTTTTCTATCATGTAGGCATCGACGGCTTTACCATTGTTACCAAAGGTACTGAACGCATTTGTGTTTTCTTCAACTGAGACACCATCAGTAGTTCCACCGATTCCCAGAGAGAGGTTAGCATATTCATTTTTACCCAAGGTTGTTATTCCCATAGGCTTCAAAAATTCGCTGACAGGATCCTGCGATCTGATTTGGTCGTAAATTCTGATTGCAGGTATGTTATAGGAATTTTTAAGTGCCTTACGGGCAGAAACCAGCCCATGATAGCCGCCTCCATAGTTTCCAGGTGTATATGGCCCCATAGAGCTGGAATAAGTTGTTTTGACATCAGCTACGGGTGTTCCGGGCTGTATAACTCCTTTTTCCATTGCCGGAGCGTAAGTGAGTATTGGCTTCATGGTACTGCCATTTGAACGAATTACATCTGTTGCATAATTTAGTTGGTCTTTTTGAGTATACTCACGGCCACCAACAAAGCTAATAATTCTACCCGTACTGTTTTCAATTAAAATCCCGCCAGTCTCAATAGGCTGAGTTTTTGTTACAGTTTCACCAGTCTCTTTATTTATAACAACCTTACCAGTCCAATCCGGACCATACGTTTCATATTTTTTGATGACCTTCTTAAATACATCGTGTGTTTTTTTATCAACTGTTGTATGGATTTTGTAGCCGTTTTTACGTAATGCACGATCAGCTAATATTTTATATTCTTCCATTAGCTTTTCATCATTGTTCAGGTCTTCCATTGAATATCCATCTTCTTCAGCAATATGTTTTAGTATTTTTTCTTTTGCTCGTTTTTCAGCACTAAAGGTTAAGTATGGATATTTTTCAATTGGCGATTGAGACTCTTCGATGAAATCAGCTACAATGTCGTAACTTAATGCCTTTTCATATTGCTTTTTTGAAATAGTATCTGATTCATACATTCTGTTTAGAACAGATTTCATCCGATTTAGTCCAGGCTGCATTCCTTCTTTACTTTTTAAACCACCGCTGTTTTTGAAAGGGGTATACCTTGATGGACTCTGCGGAAGTCCTGCAAGGTAGGCTGACTGTGGTAGGTTAACCTCAGATGCATCAATCCCAAATATTCCCTGGGCAGCAGTTTGAATTCCAGCGATATTCCCACCTGAAGCATCTCGGCCATATGGGACAATATTTAAATATGCCTCAAGGATTTGGTCTTTTTCAAAAAAGCGTTCCAAACGCAGTGCTAACAGGATTTCCTTTGCTTTACGCTCAAATGATACCTCATTCGTCAGGATCTGGTTTTTTATAAGCTGTTGGGTTAGCGTACTTCCTCCCGTTTTGACTGCTGCATTTGTTGCTTCCTGTACTAGTGCACGGACAATTGCTTTAGGAACAATACCTTTATGATCATTGAAATATTCATCTTCCGTTGCAACTACAGCATTCTTCAGGGTATCTGAAACATTTTTCAGTTTAACTTCTTCTCTATGTATATCAGAGCGGACGTTACCGAAATATTTATTCCCGGCAAAATATAATTTTGATGTCTCCTCATAGTTATATATATCCTTTTCCATGCTCGCATAGCTTCGTACCGGTTCATCTTTGACAAGTGAAGCAAAGTAACCTGCACCTACACCGCCAGCAAACAACAGACCAACTGCACCTAAGATCACGAAAAATAAAATTACGTTCCAAAAAACATCATACGTAATACGTGATGATTTTTGGACTTTCCCAGTTCCCCAAATTGTCTTTGTTTTTTCTTTATATTTTTGAAATAATTGTTTATAATCCATAGTAAGACCTCCTAAATTCCAACATTAATTATAGCATAATCGATGTACTAGGTATAGAAGGAATTATGTGAATATATTGCGTTTGTCATCAGAATGTGATATGAATAAGTAATAATATTAAAATACATTGAAAGATCGCAGTAGCTTTGCAAATCAATTTTCAAGAGAACTAACGGATGCTGAGAGTTAGTATATATTTGCTGGTGAATTACAATCTGGAGTTTCTTCCTTCAAAAAGAAGACGGTGACATCATCGTTAACAATCCCAAGGTGGCATGTGCAACAAGGGTGGTACCGCGAGCGTAAACTCGTCCCTTATTTATATTAGGGATGGGTTTTTTTATTTGCAGTTAAAAAACGACCATGGCTGCTGAATGCGCAGCTATCATCTATCATGAAATTTCTTTTTCATATAGCAAATTTGAGGTTAGCGGACACCAGGGACCTTATTGGCAAAAATTCACGAAAATGACTGTGTCCGCTGAGATCAAGTGAGAGAGGTATTTTCATACAAAATTAGTAAAAGATGGAGAGTGAAGAGAATGGATATTTTAAAGGATTTGGAAAAACGTAATTTGATTCATCAAACCACTGACAACGAGGGCTTAACGAAGCATTTGGAAGAGAATCAGGTAACATTGTACTGTGGGTTTGATCCGACTGCTGATAGTTTACATATAGGACATTTGCTGCCGATCACAATGTTAAAAAGGTTTCAAAAGGCTGGACATCGTCCGATAGCGTTGATAGGTGGCGGAACAGGAATGATTGGTGATCCAAGTGGTCGTTCCACAGAACGTTCACTGAACGAAGCGACAGTTGTAAAAGGTTACAGTGAAAAAATTAAGGAGCAATTAGCAAAACTGCTTGATTTTGATAGTGGGTCAAATGCTGCGGTTGCCCGTAATAACCATGACTGGCTTGCAAGCATGACTGTGATTGACTTTTTACGGGATGCAGGAAAGCATTTTGGTATCAACTACATGCTTGGCAAGGAATCTGTGTCGGCTCGGATTGAACAGGGGATATCTTATACAGAATTTAGTTACATGATCCTTCAATCTTTAGACTACCTAAAATTATATGAACAAGAAAATTGCACCATGCAAATTGGCGGCAGCGATCAATGGGGAAATATAACTGCTGGTATGGAACTGATTCGCCGCTCCAGAGAAGAGATGGACGAAGAAACGAAAGTATTTGGCCTAACCGTTCCTCTGATTACAAAGGCTGATGGTTCCAAATTTGGTAAAACAGCAGGCGGTTCTATTTGGTTAGATCCAGAAAAAACAACGCCATATGAATTTTATCAGTTTTGGTTTAATGCTGATGATCGTGATGTAATGAAATTTCTATATTACTTTACATTTCTTGATCAGGAAGAACTTGATCAGTTACAAAAAGAAGTAGAGGATACTCCTGAAAACCGTCTGGCACAAAAACGTTTAGCTGAAGAGATGACTCGTGAAGTGCATAGTCAGGAAGCTTTGGAACAAGCACAGAAAATATCAGCATCACTTTTCAGTGGAAATTTAAAAGAACTATCTGCAGGAGATATTAAGCAAGGTTTTAAAGGTGTTCCTGCTTACGAAGCTCCTAAAGAAGAAATAGGTTTAATCGATCTTTTAGTTAACGCTTCTATTTCATCATCAAAGCGCCAAGCAAGAGAAGATATTAAAAATGGGGCAATTTATATAAATGGCGAGCGTCAGCAGGAGTTGCAATACGTTGTTAATAAAGAAGATCGAATTGATGATATGTTTACAATTATTAGACGCGGAAAGAAAAAGTATTTCCTTGTAAGTTATAAATAGATCGTTAAAACACCAAAAATGAAGTACCCAAATAACATCCAATACACATGCTATTTCATATGTAAAATGGCGTGTGTATTTTTGTGTTCGTAGTTTCGCTAAATTCTATTCATAGCAAGTTTCTAAAAGAATTGAAATGAGGAAGAGCAATATCTTATGTAGTGTATTACTTGAAATTCTAAATGCAATGCGCTTAATCACTTAAACCATAAAGGCAGAAGGGAAGAAGCAGGTTTATAGATTTCATATACATAAAGTAGCTACTATCTTAGATAGTTGAAGGAGGAGGGTTAACTAAAATATTATGAAATTAGTATTGACGATAACGTAATTTGGATACTGTAAGCATAGATTGGAAATCATTCCACTTGATGTGCGAATGAAGGAATAAATTGTATACATAAAGAAAAAACTCCAATTTCCTTATTGTATCAAGGAGTTTGGAGTTTCGTTTATTAACGAGAGTAGAATTCAACGATAAGTGGTTCGTTGATTTCAGCTGGAAGTTCAGAACGCTCTGGGTAACGAGTGTAGCTTCCTTCCATTTTATCTGCGTCAAAAGTAAGATATTCTGGTACGAAGTTGTTTACTTCGATTGCTTCTTTAATAATATCCAGCTTCTGTGACTTTTCACGTAGTCCAATTACCTGACCTGGCTTTAGGCGGTAAGATGGAATATCAACGCGCTTGCCGTCAACAGTTACATGACCGTGATTTACTAGCTGACGAGATTGTCTGCGTGTGCGAGCTAGTCCAAGACGATAAACAAGGTTATCCAGGCGAGATTCAAGTAAAAGCATGAAGTTTTCACCATGAATACCTTTCATATTACCAGCTTCTGTAAACAGATTACGGAATTGACGTTCATTTAATCCATACATGAAGCGAAGTTTTTGCTTTTCTTGTTGCTGTAAACCATATTCGGAAATTTTTCTTCGTGAATTTGGTCCATGTTGACCTGGAGCGTAAGGGCGTTTATCTAATTCCTTACCAGTTCCAGTTAATGAAATGCCGAGACGACGTGATTTCTTCCATATTGATCCTGTAAAACGTGCCATTAGACATTTCCTCCTTTTTTAGTTTATTAGCATAAAATAAACAGTGTGTTCCAAATTCGTCATACATTTTATTTTCATGTACCATCGCTCCAGCAGCAGAGAGTTACACGATACACCTCATATTTGAGGAATAAAATGACATAAACGTAGGTTCACGTAAGCTACCTTTTATTTTACACAAAGAATAGTATATAAGCTATGAGGATGAAAGTCAATAAAAACATGAATAATTCATTAATAGCAGCTTTGTTCTTGGTTATTTTCTAAAAGTTTAGTGCTATTAATATAGACTGTAGCACAATGTTGAAAAATAAATTTAGTGCTATGACATCACAATGCGCTTCGGAAATAAACATTGCTCCAGTGTCCCAATTGATATCAACCACCTGTTAAGAACGTAACAATTTTTTTAGAAAACAGCTTTTTTCTTAAACTGTATAGGAAATTGTCAGTTGTTTCGATATAATATGAATAAATCTTAAGAACGATATGATAGGTGATAATATAAATGATAACTCAAAATGAATTACAAGAGAAACTAAGAAGTACATACTTTGAATTGATCTCTGATATTGCCCATTTTTCATATGATGAACTGTTATCAACAGTTGCAAACAGCTTAGTGACTGTTGTGAATTCCACTCATGCAGCAATCTATATATATAATAACTGGAGTAAAAAGTATGAAATTAAAACGAATTCAAATGAAGTAAGCTTAGTAATGAAGCGTAAAGTAGACTTTCGCGATATTAACCAGGAGCTTATACGATCTGATAGTGCAGGCGAACAATCAATTTTTAAGGAGAAAAATGAATCACTTAATTCTGTCATTATACCACTGGTTCCGAAATTTGGGTCTTCTGGTTTTGTGGTTCTTTCCTATCCGAAGAATGTAGACACCTTATCCGATGATAGTGTTGAGTTGATTAAACGGGAAACAGAACAATTATTAAAGCTGGTTAACTATTATAAGTTAAGTGAAAACAGTGTTAGTAAGAGTAGATTTTTGTTTGATATGTCTACACGTTTATATTCCATGACTATTAAAGAAGATATTTTGAACGATATTGTTCAATCTTTATTTAAGTTATATCCTGCATTTACATATTATTTATTATTATCCCAGGATTATGAAGCGGAAAGTTCGCTGCCAATTAAAACAATTGAATATAGTGACGCTGCCACGAAGCGAGTAAGTACACAAGCATTTCTATCCGGTGAGGTGCAGTTGGAAGACCGTGTTAAGGATAAAAATACAAGTGTTTATGCACCTTTAAAAGGAAGACAGGGGGTTTATGGTGTATTGCAAATTATTACACCGCATGCTGTTGATTTCACAGAGGATGAAATTGAATTCATTACGCAATTTGCAAACACAGCCGGTGCGGCAATCGAAAATGTAACACTTTACCAGCATTCCAAACATCTCGTATCCGATTTGAAGCTGATAAACGAAGCTACACATAAACTTAATTCCAATTTAAGGCTTACTGAAATTATTTCAATTGTACGAAAGCAGATAATAGAAGCATGTTGTGCAGCGCAGGTAGGGTTTATTTATGTTCATGATGAATCTGATACTGACTTCAGTATTTTGACAGGCAGTACAAGCTATTTTGAGACTGAAAAAGGTGAAATATTTGCTAAAGGCATACTTGATCAGATGAAAATAGACGCTGACCCAATTTTTAGTGGCGATTTTAAAAGAGGCATTCCGTATTGTTCTATTATGGCAATACCGATGATTCAGTCTGGCAAGGTTTATGGGGCAGTAGTAATTTTGCACGAGGAAGAATACTTCTTTACCTTTGAGAACTATAAGTTAATGCAATCCCTTGTCCACCATTCCACCCTAGCAATGACAAATTCTATATTAAAAGATAAATTGGAGGAATCGGTAATTACTGATTATCTTACAAAGTTATATTCACGGAACCATTTTGACGAAAAACTGAAAGCACATATGCAATCAGATGAAAAAGGGGCGTTAATTCTATTTGATATTGATGACTTCAAAAAAATAAATGATACATATGGGCACTATATTGGTGACGAGGTAATTGTTCAAGTGGCAAATATTATCAGAACCCAATTAGGGCATGAGGACATCCCTGCCCGGTGGGGTGGAGAGGAGTTGGCAATTTATCTACCCAACGCCAGTATTGATGATGGCGTAGTGCTTGCTGGTCAAATACGGACGCAGGTTGAAAGCTTTACTGATCCCGGGATTACACTATCCTGTGGGGTATCATCCTGGATTGATAAGAAGCTGGACTCTGTAAGTGATGTCTTCATTCGTGCAGACAAAGCACTGTATGAAGCAAAAGCAATTGGAAAAAACTGCGTTGTAAAGGAATAAGGGTAAAAAAAGCATCCTAAAATATAAATTAAAGTGGCTGAATAAAATACTTCAGCCACTTCATTGTTATCTGATTAATTCTTCTAGTATTTTCGCAAATTTTTCGATGTAGGTTTGATCTGTTTCATCAAAGCGACTTGTAATCGGACTATCAATATCGAGAACACCATAAATTTCATCATTCACAATTAATGGTACAACAATTTCCGATTTACTTGCACTGTCACAGGCGATATGACCTGGGAAAGCTGTAACGTCTGCAACTCTTTGGGTTTTTCTTTCTTCTATCGCGGTTCCGCAGACTCCCTTGCCATATGCAATTCGAATACAGGCTGGCAGTCCCTGAAATGGACCAAGCACTAATTCATTTTCTTTCCATAAATAAAAACCGACCCAGTTTACTTCATCTAGAAATTGGTTTAATAATGAAGATGCATTCGATAAAATAGCAATATCATCTTGTTCACCCTCAGATAAAGCGGTAAGTTGTTTCAGTAATAATTCGTAATCTTTAGCTTTCTTTCCGGAGTAGGCTGTTGCTTGAAACATGTTCATTTCCCTTTCAACTGTGTATATTTCGACAAATAACATAAAATTTTTGTCGAGAGAAAAATGCAGGATAAATCCTCACTTTGTCGTAAAAGAGATGTAAGGAGTTGAAAACTGATGAAGAAAAATCCAACTAAACAAAAAGTTGTTGATGCAGCTTCTATATTATTTTTTCAAAATGGCTTTCATGGAACATCTGTAAGAGACATTGCAGATAAAGCAACTGTTAATGTTTCGTTGATCAGCTACTATTTCAAAAGTAAACAGGGACTTCTGGAGCATGCTGTTACACAATACTATGAAGCCTATTTGAAAGCAATCGAAGCAGCTATGTTGCATAATGAATCCATTTCACCACTGGAGCGTTTGAAAAAAATGATTGCAACTATTATACATTACAAGCAGAGCAATCATCAATTCTCATGTTTCATCCATCGTGAGCTTTCATTGGATTCGGTGTTTGTACGTGAAATGACGGTTACATATCTTGCTAAAGAGAATTATTTTATAAGTAACTCATTTTATGCTATTTTCACAAAACAGAAGAAGAATAATTTGGATAGCAGATTTTTATTAATGCAACTAAAAGGAATGTTAATTACTCCGTACATATTGCAGAATGAATGGAAAAACCAGGTAGTTGGGATAGATTCCCATAATCAATTTGCAAATAATTATATTCGAACAATAGAGAATTGGTTAGATTACGTTGTCTCTCAAAATGACAAATAACAAACGTAAAATTACGTAAAATGGCTTATATTTAACGCCATTTTTTATTTTTGTAAATAAAATTTGTCAAATCCTTAATTTATTTGAAATTTTTTAGCCAAAAATGTTAATTACATGGTATCATATGTATAATAATGAGATAATTATACGCTTTTTGTATGGTGGAATTATTAATCAAGGGCTAATCGCCAAGCTTTAATGGCAAAAGCATTATTTGCACTTATGCAGTAAGAAAGGACTTGTACTTTCTTATCTGCCAACGAAAAACTATCCTCTTATTCAGGAATGCAGTTAGGAGGCATTTTATGGCATATATCATAGGAATTATTTTAGTAATTATTACACTAATAATTGTAGGACTTATTTTACGAAAACGGGTATATGATGTTGTGGACCGATTGGAAGCATGGAAAATGGATATAATGAATCGGAATATTGCATCTCAGCTTGGGCGTATTAAAAGTTTAAATTTGTCTGGTGAAACTCAAGTGAAATTTGAAGCGTGGAAAGAACGCTGGGAGTATATCGTAACAAAAGAGCTCCCCGATATTGAAGAATATTTATTTGATGCTGAAGAAGCTGCAGATCGATATCGGTTTTCCACTGCTAAAAAAACATTGAGAAAAGTAGAACAGACATTGCAATCAATTGAAAAAGACATCGAAAAAATGCTTGAAGAACTAGATGAACTGATGGAATCTGAGGAATCAAGTCGAAAAGAAATCGAACAAATACAGCCTGATCTTAAAGCTTTGCGCAAAAAGCTTTCACAAAACCGTTACCAATATGGTAAGGCAGAAGTTCGTTTTGATGTTGAGATAGATGAACTTGACCAACAACTTAATCAATATCATGACTTAGTTGGTTCAGGTGATTATTCGGAAGCACATCAGCTTGTAGAAGACCTCAAGCAAAAGTTGGACGAACTGCAATCACGAATTGATACATTTCCAGAGGTTTATAAAACATGTAAGCATGACTTACCAGCCCAATTGGACGAGCTTTTTAAGGGGCTAAGAGATATGAAAGAAGATGGTTACCGAATTGAACATCTTGGTTTTGAAAAAGAAGTACATAACTATCAACGCCGTCTATTGGATTGTGTAAACACCCTTGAAAAAGGGGATACTTCTGAAGCAAGCATAGTAATAGAGGAAGTAAATGAGAGAATAGCGGAAATGTACCAGTTACTTGAGAAAGAAGCTGTCGCCAAAAATTATGTTGAATCTAAGGTGCCAAGTTATCAGGAAGCATTGGACAGCTTGGAGGAAAATTTCCTGACAACCAAAGAGGAAGTAGAAACGTTAAAGAAAACCTATTACTTTGAAGATAATGATATGGAAAAGTATTTGTCATTGGAAAAGTCCATATTAAGATTAAGGAATCAGCTTGAAGAGCTTTCAGCTGATATTGAAAGTGAGAACAGTACACATTCTGATTTGCGCGTTGAATTGGAGAATGGTTTCCATCAAATTGAAGATTTGCAGCAAAAGCATGATGAATTTAAGAAACATATACAAAATTTAAGGAAAGACGAATTGGAAGCAAAAGAGAAGTTGACTGATATGAAAAATGAACTATATCATATTAATCGCAGACTGAATAAAAGTAATATCCCAGGTGTTCCTGGTGTTATTTGGAACATCATGGAGGAAGCTTCTCAAAAGAATGCCCGGGTACTTCAATTACTGGATAAGCAGCCATTGGATGTTACAGAAGTTCAACACGCATTATCCGAGGCAAAAATTGCGGTTGACCACGTAACAGAACAAACAGAGTTAATGTTGGATCAGGCCTATTTGACCGAACAAGTTATCCAGTATGCAAATAGATATCGGAGTCAATATCCAGTTCTTGCTGCTAAATTGTCCGAATCTGAACGTCTATTTCGTTCCTATGAGTATGATCTTGCTATTGAACAGGCAGCTAAAGCTGTAGAAGAAATTGAGCCAGGTGCATTAAAGCGCATCGAAGCATACCAAAAGGAAGCAAATTAGTATGCGTCTGGGCTATAAAGGGGTTCTGATGTTCCTGGGTACTAGTACAATATGTGTCTGGGGTATTGCCATGTTTATGTTTTTCACAGCACAGACCAGCCCGATGACTGTAAATGATCATGCAGTTTCAGGAAGCGTCATGATCAAGAAAAGCGAAATGTTTAATCAGCCTGAAGGCAATACTGATAACGTGTATGCAATGAAAAACAAAAAGGAATCTCCAACGAGAAAACTCGGAAGTGTTAGCCTTACGAATGACGATAATAAAGTATCAATTGACTTGTTACTCGAGATGTTGGAAGAAAAATAAATGTAAAGGTTATTTATGGGAAAGCTAACTTTAAAACTTTCAGTAAAGGAATAGTAAAATATAAGTGAAACGTTGGTTTTCGCTTTTAAAACTTGGTGAAAGCCAAGTTTTTCTAATGGCGGTATATTGCCTAACTGCCATTGAGGCTAGGCGAGTGTCAAGTATTTAAAAGCTGATTCTCGTTTATCAAATCTAAGGAGTATTTAACATGATTTATTTAGATAACAGTGCAACAACAAAACCTGCTTCATCCGTTCTTGATAGTTTTTATCAAGCAACTGAACGGTTCTTTGCTAATCCATCCAGTATTCATCAACTTGGTGGTGAGGCTGAAAAATTGTTAATAAAGTCAAAGGAGCAAGCATCACAACTCTTAAATGTACAACAGGATGAAATCATTTTTACTTCTGGAGGAACGGAGGGGAATAACCTTTCAATAAAGGGTATTGCACTTAAGCACCAGGGGCGTGGTAAGCACATTATCACGACTGAAATCGAGCATCCATCTGTTTCTGAGGCCTGCAACAGTCTGGAGGAATTAGGTTTTACAGTAACGTATTTACCTGTAGATAAAAATGGTGTAATCTCTATTAAGGATTTAACGAATTCAATTAGGAATGATACGATTTTGGTTAGCATGTTGCATATTAATAATGAGCTTGGGTCGGTTCAGCCAATTAAGAAAATCGGAGAAATTCTCAAAGAATACCCAAAAATATTTTTCCATGTAGATAATGTTCAGGGAATGGGAAAAATACCTTTAGAACTTACAAATAGTGGAATTGATTTATGTGCCATTTCAGGGCATAAACTCCATGGGTTGAAAGGAACTGGTATTTTATACGTGAATAGAAAGACAACGATGTATCCGTTGCTACATGGTGGCAATCAGGAACGTTCTCTCCGTTCCGGAACTGAGAACCTTGCTGGAGCTGTCTCGATTGTAAAAGCATTGAGGTTAATAAAAGAGCGGGAAAAGACAGAAGTTAAGGACATGTATCAGTTACATGAATATCTCAGGAAAAAGTTGGCTGAAATGGAAGGTGTGGTAATCAATACACCAGAAGACGCAGCACCACACATTATGAATATTTCTGTACCAGGATTGAAGCCAGAAGTAATTATTCACATGCTTGGAGAAAAGCAAATATATATTTCAACCAAATCCGCCTGTTCTTCCAAACAGGCGGATGAGAGTAAAATATTAGCAGCTTGCGGGTATGGCGCTGACCGTTCAACATCTGCACTTCGCATCAGCATGTCGTATGATACTACAGAAAGTGAAATTAATACGTTTTTAATTGCGTTAGAAGAAGCAGTAAATCAACTAAAAGCAGTAATGGAGTAGATAATTATGCAATATGATCATATTTTAATACGATACGGAGAAATTGCTCTTAAAGGTAAAAATAGAAAGAAGTTTATCGTTCAGCTGCAAAACAATATACGCAGAAAGTTAAAGGCCTTTCCTGAGGTAACAGTAAAACGTACACAAGGGAGAATGTTTGTCTTATTAAATGGATATGAACCTGATCCTATCATTCAAAGGTGCAGTGAAGTCTTCGGAATTCAAAGTCTTAGTCTGGCAGTTAAGGTCCGTAACGATGAAGAGGAAATTAAACAAGCAGCATTATGGGCACTAAATAATAGTGACAATGTCAATTCGTTTAAAGTCTCTGTAAAACGGATTGATAAGAATTTTCCTGTTCGTTCACAGGATATGAATCAGGTGCTGGGTGGACATCTTTTATCAAATACAACTGGCTATACGGTTGATGTTCACCAGCCAGACCTTGAAATCAAGGTTGAAATCAGAACAGAAGCAACTTATATAACATCCAGTATAATACCAGGGCTCGGCGGATTACCGGTGGGTACATCAGGAAAGTCGTTGTTGCTCTTGTCTGGCGGAATAGACAGCCCTGTTTCGGGATATCTTGCTATGAAACGTGGTGTTCAACTAGAGGCTATTCATTTTCATTCACCACCATTTACAAGTGAACGTTCGAAACAAAAAGTAATGGACCTGGCAGAGCAACTGACGGAATATGGGAATTCAATTAAAGTTCATGTTGTTCCGTTCACGAAATTACAGCAGCATATTTTTCGGGAGATGCCTGACGGGTATGCAATGACAATAATGCGACGAATGATGTTACGTATTAGTGAACAGGTGTGCAAGAATGAGTCTATATTGTCGATGACAAACGGTGAAAGTCTTGGTCAGGTAGCAAGTCAAACAATGGAAAGTATGAATGCAATAAACGAAGTAACCAATTATCCAATTATTAGACCATTAGTTGCAATGGATAAAAATGATATAATAAATATTTCCAGAAAAATTGATACGTATGATATTTCGATACGACCTTATGAGGATTGCTGCACTATTTTTGTGCCAAAGTCACCAAAGACGAAGCCTACTAGAGAAAAAGTAAGTATGTTTGAATCACAGGAAGACTTCTCTGCACTAATAGAAGAGACAATAAACGGTATTGAAGTTGTTAAAATAACGAATCAATCAGATGCAAAAAAGGAATTCGAAGATCTTTTATAAAGGCGGGGCAGAGTTGCCATAGGACGTGGCATTCTTAGTCTGCCTCGCCCGCAAAGGAAGCTCACTGTGGGGTCTCTTAGGATCGCTGTCCCACGGGAAGCGGTTTTTCTTCCGAGGAAACTGAAGCGTTGTCCTAAGGTGTGCGAAGTGTATTTCCGAAGCGGTGTCACAGCACACAGCTGTTTTTTTATGTTACTTTGCAGAGTTTATTATCAATTGCGAAATAAAAAGCAACTATGCTTACGGAAAACGTTAGAGAGGAATACGTAATAATATTAAAAGTCACATAGTAATTAGCATACATTTCGCCTGTATTGTTGAAGAACCCATTTTTTAACGGGACGAGGATCCGCTTCAACTGTTTGGCGGATCCTCGTTCCCCTATTTGTCATTTTTGCCTCAAATTTGGCTGATTTTCGGCTTTTAACGGAACGAGGATCCGTCTCACCCTTCAAAGAGCACCTTTTCTGCTATTTAACGGAACTAGGATCCACTTCAACTATTTGTCGAATTCTCATTCCAAGTGGCAATACTTAATTCCCTTATCGGTATTATAAACTAAGAAATATTGTTACATCCCCTAAAACTGAATTCGTTGGCTTAGGAAAAGAGCACTCATAAAATTTCTCTTAACTAACAACAACTACCAGTTTAAAAATCCTTGAACCTACACAATATAGAAGTATCAAGGAGGTGATGAACATGGCTAGCAACAATAGTTCAAACCAATTAGTTATACCTGGTGCACAACAAGCATTAGACCAAATGAAAACTGAGATTGCACAAG
This sequence comes from Virgibacillus sp. L01, assembly GCF_052246775.1. NCBI lineage: Bacteria > Bacillati > Bacillota > Bacilli > Caryophanales > Bacillaceae > Virgibacillus > Virgibacillus sp. L01. Next base: position 50,167 of record NZ_JBQQCP010000008.1, read on the forward strand.
AATTTGGTGTTCAACTTGGTCCTGACTCAACTTCTCGCTCCAACGGATCTGTTGGTGGAGAAATCACAAAACGTCTTGTTCAGTCTGCTGAACAACAATTTGGCGGAATGTCTCAATAACAACAATATAATAATAATGGCTTAGGGCTACCCTTTTAGGGTAGCCCTTTTAATAGTACAAATGCTTTTACATTAAATTTGGCTAAATTTCCTAATTTCTCCTTCTTGATTTTTCTGCTTTAAGTAGGTAAAGTGCTTATAAAAGAGTAGAATTTTTGTAGATGGGAGTATTTCAGATGGGAAGACTTTGGTTCGGTGGTTCAGTTTATACAATGGAAAACGAAGGCGATGCAGTTGAAGCTGTCTATACAGAGGGTGGCTTTATAAAAGCTGTTGGAACTTATGAGAGATTATATCATGACTATTATGACAAAATTGATAATGAAGTTAATCTGAAAGGCAAAACGATGTTACCGGGTTTGGTGGACAGTCATATGCATATAATAGGACACGGTGAAAAGCTGCTGCATTTAGATTTGTCACAGATGAAGTCCCCAGAAGAAATTAAAGAAGCACTTCTTAATCGTACTGCTAACTTGTCTGAAGGGGAATGGCTTATTGGAGAAGGGTGGAATGAAAATCAGTGGGATAATCCAGAAATTATTTCAAAAAAAGAGTTGGATGAAATCTGCCCAGACAACCCTATGATGTTGACCCGTGTATGCAGACATGCGCTGTTAGCTAATACAAAAGCAATGGATATATCTTACATAAATGATCAGACGCCAGATCCACAAGGGGGAATTGTCGTACGAGACGACAACGGTGATACTACTGGTTTATTTCTAGATACTGCACAGGAATTAATTAAACAGGCAATGCCTGATGTATCACAGGAATTTTTACAGCAGATTATAAAAATAGCTGTCGATGATTTGTTGGCAAAAGGTTTAGTAGGTGGACACAGTGAAGATCTCAATTATTATGGTGGTTTTCTAAAAACATACAACGCTTTTTTAAATGCAATTAATGGAAACGGCAATAAATTTAAGGCACATCTACTTGTTCATCATGAAGTTATGGAAGACATGATTAATCAGAATTTAGGATACTTGGATGGAACAGAATACATTGAACTTGGTGCTGTTAAGATCTTCTCAGATGGAGCTCTTGGCGGTCGAACAGCATGGCTGACACAAGAATATACGGACGATCCTGACAATTATGGGGTAGCGATTCATAACTCTGATTACTTGGAAGAAATTGTACGGTCTGCCAGGACACATGGTCTTCCAATAGCTGTTCATGCTATTGGAGATCAAGCTGTTGATGAAATAACAAAATTAATTAAAAAATATCCACTTCAAAATGGAGCCCGCGACCGGATAATCCATGGTCAAATTTTAAATGAATCTTCTTTAAAAATGCTTCAGGAATTGCCAGTGGTCGTTGATATTCAGCCAGCGTTTGTTTCATCGGATTTTCCTTGGGCTGTTGATAGATTGGGGGAGGATAGAATTAAATTAGCATATGCTTGGAAAACAATGTTGGATAGTGGTGTACTTTGTGCTGGTAGCTCAGATGCACCGATTGAGGATGCTAATCCATTACAAGGAATTCAGGCAGCCATGCTTCGAAAATCATATTATGATGGCGAGGTATACCAGCCGAAAGAAAGGCTTTCATTATTTGAATCTGTTCGGTTATACACGGTTGGTAGCGCAAGTGCAATTACACAGGAAAATCACCGTGGTCTGGTTATCGATGGTTATACCGCAGATTTTACCATTTTGGAAGAGGATATTTTCCAGGTTGATCCAGAGCATATTCATGAGATAGAAGTGGCAATGACTGTTATTGATGGTGACATCGTATATAATAATAATGCAGGATAGGATGTTTAGGACAATCATTATCAATGGCTGGATCTAATACGTAGTAGATATAAACAGCGAACTAACATGCTGAGTGCTATGACACCGCTTCGGAAATACACTTCGCTTTCCGTGGGCCGGCTGATGAGGCTCCTTGCTCCTACGTCGCTGCCTAGTCAGCTCCCACAGGAGTCTACGTTTATTTCCTCCGCTGTTGACTGGAATAGGAATTGCTATAGAATAATTGTGTGACATATACACTAGTCCGGGTGAGCGGAGGGCGGTGACTCCAGCGGGAATAGCACGTGTCCTAAGACCCCGCAGAGTGGTTTTCTCGAGGAGGCTTAGGCCGTGCCCGCGGAAAGCATCCGCCCGTAGCGATGCCGGACGGCGGGACGAGAGTTTATAAAGAATACTCCAGCAGTTAGTTTGCAGTTTTATATCTAATCAGCAACAAATAAATCCGAGCTGATTCAAATTCTATTTCAAGAATTTGAATCAGTTCGGATTTTATTTTCACTAATCACTTTTGTTCCGGTCTCTTTCTTTATAAAAATGTTCGTTTCACACGATCCCAATAGGAGTTGTTCTTGAGTTTCACCGTTTTAATTACTTTATCACTTAAGGTTACCGTTAAATCTTTAATATTTCGAATGGAATAGGCTTCATTATCTAAGCCGATAACAGGATAATCGTTACCATCCTGAATGATATCCAATGTAAGCTTTCGATCCTTACTTAATACAAAAGAAGATCCTAATGTCCGATAGCGGTTGTTATTAAGTGAAGCGAGTTCTGATACTTGAAAACATGGAATCTTCGGATCAATTATAGCACCCTGTGTTGATTTATTGTAACCAGTACTGCCTGTAGGAGTTGCGACAATTAATCCGTCACCCCTAAATGTTTCAAACTGCATATCATCAATATAAACATCAATTACAATCGTTTTGATAATGGTGGAACGAATGCTAACCTCATTTAAACAATTAAATGAATTTTCCCCATTTACCTGTACATTTATGACTGGAAACCGACGAACCTCCATTTCTTCATGAACCATTGAATGTAGCATTTCATCAAAATTATCCATATTAAAATCACAATACAGTCCGGACTCGTCAGATTGTGTTATCCCAGTGTAAAGGCAATCCTGTCTGAACCCTGTTTTTCGAACAGCCTGTAAAAAAGCACCATCGCCACCAATACTTATAATAACGTTAGCTTGTTTGTGATCATCAACAATAGTGAAATTGTTTTTTTCAGCAAGTTCTGTTAGTGGCTGTAATTTATTTTTGAGGTCATTATTTTTTTGATAAAAGAAATAAATGTTTTTTCGATTAGACATTGTTATCCTTCCCCCTATTATTATCGTATCTTCTTGTCTAAGAATATCATTTTTGCTTATTATTTCCTAACAGATTGAAAGTGTATGAGTAAAAAAGGAAATTTGTAGCAAATTAATATTGTGGGGTGAGGAATTTATGTTTATCTTACTACTGATAGGCTTTATTTTAGTGATTATTTTACTGTTATTTTCAAAAATTAAGGTGATTAATACGGTTATTGTAAATCAGGATAGACAAACTGTTTTAATAGCTGTTTATTTTTATCGAATAAAATTAATGAATAGGGTGATTGACATATCTGATCAATCCTATGAGGAAAAATCAGTTCGCGAAACACTGAAATTATTACATAATTATAGTGAAAATTTTCTTCAAAAGGCTAAAGATTTAAATGACGTGGTTACTATTTTGCTGGGGCGAGTTTATTTTCATAAACTTACATGGAGTACGCATTTTGGAACTGGAGAAGCAAGTGCGACCGGTATGGTTTCAGGAGGAATATGGGGAACTAAAGGGATGATATTAGGGTTAATTTATGCAAAGAGTAATTTAAAATGTGATCCATCCATCTCTGTTGTACCACTTTTTAATCAACGATGTATTGAATCAAAATTCGATTGCATTGTATCAGTAAGGATCGGGCAAGCTATATATGGAATTATTAAAGTGATACGTAAATATCCGTCAAGCAAAGAAGTAATTGTTTAAGTTTTTAAAAGGAGGAAAATATTATGGAGGAACATCCGATTCAGGGTCTAATGACAACAGCAATGGAAAATTTAAAAGATATGATAGAGGTGAACACAATTATCGGGGATCCGGTTGAATCTCCGGATGGAAGTGTAATTATCCCGGTTTCAAAAGTAGGATTTGGTTTTGCTGCAGGTGGGAGCGAATTTAGTTCAGGTAGTTCAGGACAAAGTAAAAGTGATTCAGGTAGTGGAGGCTCATTACCATTTGGGGGAGGTAGCGGTGGTGGTGTATCCATTACACCAGTTGCATTCTTAATTGTTAGTCCAAAAGGAATTAAGATGGTTCACTTGGATGAAAACACACATATTTATGAGAAGATGCTTGATTTTGCTCCAAAAGCAGTTGAGAAAATTCAGCAAATATTAAAAGAGTCAGCTCAGTCACCTAATCATAAACAAAAATCTGGGCGAGGCCAGCAACAGTCAGAGCAGCACAATTCAAATCAGAATCAGGGTAATCAGCAAAAACAGGATCAGCAGCAATCAGAAGATCAAACAAGATATGATATATAAAGATTAGCTCAATTGAAATAGTGGACATTAATTGGTAATAAATTCATAATGGGGTGTGCAGGGAAAAATAATTAGGAGGAATGGATTTATATGGCTAATGTTACATTTAATCAGGATCCTGTCACACTTCTAGGCAATGAAATTTCAGTGGGCGATCAAGCGCCAAATTTTACTGTGTTATCCAATGATCTTAAAGAAGTGAAGTTAGAGGATTATCAGGGTAAAGTAAAACTAATCAGTGTCGTACCATCTATCGATACTGGCGTATGTTCCGATCAGACACAACGATTTAATAAGGAAGCAGAAGATATAGGTAATGTCCAAGTACTAACGGTTAGTATGGACCTCCCGTTCGCTCAGGCTCGCTGGCGTGAAGTGAATAAAGTTAATGAGCTTGAAATGTTATCTGATCATCGTGATGCAAACTTCGGTGAAAATTACGGTGTATTAATTAAGGAATTACGATTATTATCACGTTCAATTTTCGTGGTTGATTCAACTAACAAGGTTACATATTTAGAATATGTAAGCGAGGTAACGAATCATCCTGATTATGATAAAGCGTTGGAAGAAGCCAAAAAAGCAAAATAATATTGAACTCACACTCTCCTGTTACTCGATAGCAGGGGAGATTTTTGTACATATACATAGATGATTTGTTACACTAGATATGCTTCAGATAGATGGATTGAACGGAGGACTTATTGATAATGGAAAAAATGAATGTAGAAGTTTTATTTGAAAAGATAGATAATGCTACTGATACAGTACAGCAGCATGCAAACGAAACATACTTGGATAGTCTAGCCATGACATTGGAGGTATTTTTCCACGAGCATGTTGCCGAGGAAATAGATGATGTCTTAAAAGATAAGCTTCAAACGATGATAAAGGATATAGATATACACGCATATCAAACGGAAGAAATCCGTAAAGCAGTACAATTGGCAATCTTAAAAGGCATGAAAGGGACAACGCAGCAACAGCATTTGATGACACCTGAAACAGTTGCTCTATTTGTCGGCTATTTAGCAGAGAAGGTTACTAAGGGAAAAGAAAAGCTGCGTGTATTTGATCCTGCCAGCGGGACGGGTAATTTGCTTACAACAGTATTAGGCCATTTGAAAAACACTGAAGAAACGTTTGCCAGTGAAGTTGATCCTACATTGATTAAACTTGCAGTATTGAATGCAAATTTACAAAAGAAAGAAGTGGAGTTTTTTCATCAGGATAGCTTAACACCATTCCTACTGGATCCAGTTGACTTAATTGTAGCTGATTTACCTGTTGGCTATTATCCTGATGATGTACGCGCAAATGATTTTGAGCTAAAAGCTGATGAGGGTCATTCTTATTCCCATCATTTGTTTATTGAACAAAGCATGAATTATACGAAAGATGGCGGGTATTCCATTTTCGTAATTCCTGACTTTCTGTTCGACAGCGATCAATCGGACAAACTGCATGCTTTTATCCAGGAGTATGCGCATATTGTAGGTGTTTTAAGGCTTCCAGAAAGTATGTTTAAATCAGAGAAGAATATAAAAAGTATTCTTATTCTGCAGAAGAAAGGTAAAGGTACCACAGCTCCAAAACAGCCATTGCTGGTTAAGCTTCCTTCATTTAAAGATACAACAGCGATGAATGATATTTTAGGTCAAATGAATACATGGTTTTCAGCGAATATAAATAATTAGCTACAGGAGTTGAAATCACAATGCAGAACATTTTAGCTATTAATGCTGGCAGTTCATCTTTGAAATTTCAGTTAATACGGATGCCAGAAGAAAAGGTATTAGCAAAAGGTCTTGTTGAACGAATTGGCTTGACTGAGCCTGTATTTATAATCGAAATAGGGGACAGTAAAGAGAAAGTATCAGCAGATATTCCAAATCATCAAATTGCCGTTGAACACTTGATGGACAGCCTAAAAAGTTCGGGTGTTATCCAATCATTCCAGGAAATAAATGCTGTTGGTCATCGTGTCGTGCATGGTGGGGAGAAGTTTAGTGATTCAGTACTTATAACTGAAGACGTAACACGTATCATTGATGAAGTATCCGAATTAGCACCGCTGCATAACCCGGCAAATTTAACTGGAATTCGTGCATTTCAAAAAATACTGCCTGATGTGCCAATGGTCGCAGTATTTGATACGGCATTTCACCAATCAATGCCTGAGAAATCTTATTTATATAGCTTACCGTATGAGTATTATGAGAAGTATGGAATTCGCAAATATGGTTTTCATGGAACTTCCCATAAATATGTATCAGAGCGAGCTGCTGAAATGTTAGGTATGCCAGTTGAACAATTACGACTAATCTCATGCCATTTAGGTAATGGTGCCAGTATTGCTGCTATTGATAAAGGCAGATCAATTGATACGTCAATGGGCTTCACCCCATTAGCGGGCGTAACGATGGGCACAAGGTCCGGTAATATTGATCCTGCTCTAATCCCATATATTATGGAGAAAACAGGGAAATCTGCATTTGATGTGATTAATATTTTAAATAATAAAAGTGGAATGCTCGCTTTGTCAGGTTTTTCCAGTGATTTACGGGATATTGAACAACAGGCAAATGAAAATGATCGTGCAGAACTTGCTTTGGAAGTGTTTGCGGCTCGAATACATAAGTATTTGGGTTCTTATGCGGCCAGAATGTCAGGAGTAGACGCTATTATATTCACAGCTGGGGTGGGCGAGAATAGTGATACGGTCCGTGAAAAGGTGTTAACAGGATTGGAGTTTATGGGTGTATACTGGGATCCTGCCTTAAATAAGATTCGTGGTAAGGAAGCATTTATAAACTATCCTCATTCTCCGGTAAAGGTTATCGTAATTCCGACTAACGAGGAAGTTATGATAGCCCGAGATACTGTTCGTCTTTCTCAATAGGAGGGAATTTGATTGTCAGTTCATGAACATAAACAAAACAAACAATTTGTAAAATGTATGGTAGTAACGATAAGTGATACAAGAACAGCAACGACCGATAAAAGTGGTAACTTGATGGTAAAATTATTAGAAGAGGCCGGTCACCATATCCAAATAAAAGAAATTATTTCTGATGAGCGTACAGCTATTAAAGAAATTATCGGTTCCGGCCTTGAGAATCCTGATGTTGATATTATATTAATGAACGGTGGAACTGGTATTGCTTCTCGTGATGTGACAATTGAAACGATTCAGCCTATGTTTGAAAAGGAAATAACCGGTTTCGGAGAACTTTTCCGAATGTTAAGTTTCCAGGAGGATATTGGATCTGCGGCAATATTATCAAGAGCTATTGCAGGAGTGAGCAAGAATACAGCTGTCTTTGCTACGCCAGGATCATCAGGTGCAGTGAAACTTGCTATGGAAAGACTAATTCTTCCTGAATTGTCACATATAGCACATGAGATAAAAAAAGATATTAACGCCTGAAATTGAGTCGGGCGTTAGGCGTGTTTATCGTATAACAAGCACGTCACAGTTTGCATACCTCGTAATGCTTTCCGAAACACTGCCAATTAAGAAGCGTTCAACGGCACTCATACCAGTTGCACCACAGATTATTAAATCAGCATTAAAGCTAACAGCGATATCTTTAGCTATTTTCACCTTAGGAGATCCATATTCAACACACCTAACTAAATTTGTTAGGCCTGCAGTTTTAGCGTTTTCCACATAACTATCCAATAGTTCTCTTGCATATTCTTCTGCACGATCAGCCAATGTTCTGTCATAGGCTTCTGCTGTAGCGAAGGTTCTAGAATCAACTACATGTGCCAGGATAAGCCGTGCATCATTTCGCTTTGCAATATCCAAGGACTTTTTGAATGCTTTTTCGGAAGCCTCAGAACCATCAACAGCAACTACAATATTTTTGTATTCGAAATCCATAATAATCTCTCCCCTTCTTCTAATGTATATACCCACTCTACTACTACTATAACTCTTTTTGAGAAAGTTGGAAATAAAAATCTCCAGTAATGTGACATGGAAGTGCACATACTAAAATTGGAGGTGATTTAATTGTCAAGAAAAGAAAAATTCTTCGAAGATAAAAAAGGTGTCTCAACTGTTAAAAATCAACTGATCGAAAGCTACCAAAGCGGGGTTATTGAAGATAAGGAAAAGCTCTCCAACAACAGAGGGATTCACAAGTATAATAATCAAAAAAATTAGTGGTGTATTCAATCCATCTCTTAAAAGGGATGGATTGCTTTAGTTCTTTCAATTAGCATATTATGATATAATTCCAATCATGATAAGTAGTTCAAGGAGGAACAAATGATGGGACATGCACTAATCACAGCAGGTACATCAGGATTAGGAAGAAAAGTGATAGAAGAATTTTTGAAAATGGGTCATTATGTTACGACAACATATCACAGCGATTATGAGAAAGCACAAGAAGTCAGACAGGAACTGGCAGAATATAATCACTTATTACATATAGAACAAGCTGATGTAACCAGTAAAAAGAATATAGAAAGTCTTGTAGAAAATGCTGTAACACGTTATGGTGGTATCGATTATCTTATTAACAATGCTGGTCCATTTATATTTGAGCGGAAAAAGTTACTTGATTATACTGACGATGAATGGCATAAAATGATACAGGGAAATCTTGATGCCGTTTTTAATTTATTAAAATTAACCGTACCATATATGCGGGAGCAGCGCTTTGGAAGAATAATTAATTATGGCTTTCAAGGAGCTAACAGTGCATCTGGCTGGCCATACCGCGCTGCTTTTTCGGCGGCTAAAAGCGGGTTGGTTTCTTTGACTAAAACGGTTGCGTTTGAAGAAGCAGAATATCAAATCACATCCAACATGGTCTGCCCTGGCAATATAGTTGGTGATATGAAAGAAGCCAGTATTGCGCAAAGCAGACAGGTACAAGATGACGCAACCCCTGTTGGCAGATCTGGAACTGGGGAAGATATTGCACGTACAATTTTGTATTTATGTGATAAAGATTCGGATATGATTACCGGATCTATTTTTGATGTTACTGGAGGACTAGATGTAATTCACCGATACCGTTAACTTATTATAATGCTTTTTTGAATAGTATTTGTTACAATTAAAGTGTTTGTAATTACTATATTTATACATTTTAGATAATTTAGTAAAGGAGGGTATTTTCATTGAAAATAGGAGTACCTAGAGAACTGAAAAATAGTGAGAACCGTGTAGCAATGACACCAGCTGGGGTTCTGACGCTGGAGAAAGCTGGACATAAGGTTTATGTAGAAACAGAGGCAGGATTAGGTTCTGGTTTTACTGATGATCAATATGCAGAGGCTGGAGCGATTATTGTTCCCACTGCTAAAGAAGCTTGGTCGCAGGAAATGGTCATGAAGGTGAAGGAACCTCTCCCAGAAGAATACGACTATTTTTACGAAGGTCTGATTTTATTTACTTATTTACATTTAGCAGCAGAACCAGAATTAACAAAAGCATTGATCGATAATAAAGTTGTTGGAATTGCGTATGAAACAGTGCAACTGGAGAATAATTCACTTCCTCTTTTAACACCGATGAGTGAAGTTGCAGGCCGAATGGCTTCGCAAATTGGTGCACAATTCCTGGAGAAATCCAAAGGTGGAAAAGGAGTACTGCTTGCTGGAATTCCAGGTGTAAAACGTGGAAAAGTAGCGGTAATTGGCGGTGGAGTAGTTGGTACCAATGCTGCCAAAATTGCGATGGGCCTGGGAGCTGATGTCACCATTATTGATTTAAGCCCAGAGCGATTACGACAATTAGATGATATTTTCGGATCATCTATCAATACGATGATGTCCAATCCGTTAAATATTAGTGAAGCAATAGCAGAGTCTGATCTTGTTGTAGGTGCTGTTTTAATTCCTGGTGCGAAGGCGCCAAAGCTAGTTACAGATGAAATGGTACAGGCAATGTCAGAAGGATCAGTTATTGTTGACGTTGCCATTGATCAAGGCGGTATATTTGAAACTAGTGATCGTATCACAACACACGATAACCCAACATACACAAAACACGGTGTACTACACTATTCTGTTGCAAATATGCCCGGAGCAGTTCCACGTACATCGACTATCGGGTTAACAAATGTTACTGTTCCATATGCGCTTCAATTAGCAAATAAAGGATATCAAAAAGCATGCTCAGATAACGAAGCATTGCTGAAAGGAATTAATACATTAGATGGCTATGTGACATTTCAAGCTGTAGCTGAATCACATGACCTGCACTATAATGACGTGCATACGTTACTAAATAAATAAAAATTAAAACGAGGTGGCTGGGACAAAAGTGTTTTAGTCAAAGTAATATCCGAACTATAGTTCAAAATTCTTGAAATAGAATTCGAATTAGTTCGGATTTTATTATGGTGGTGTTCGGCGTTGTTATGAACCTATTTTTTAGCGGAGTGGATCCGGTATACTGATTTGGCGAATCCTCATTCCGAGTAGAAGCCCTTATTTCGCATATATCATAGTAAAAAAAGTGTTTGTACCAAGTGTCCGCAACACTTCAATTTTCGTAATTTCCGTCAAATAAGGTCCCCTGGTGTTCGCAAAAGTTCTAATCTGATTATAAATTCATTTTCTTGATAGCTGATTGCTGCGTATTCGGCAGTCATGTTAGTTACTTACTGCCACCTGAAGGGGTGGTGTAAGTAAAGTTTTTTTCTAACCGATAATCTGTAATTCTTTAGGATATTTCGTTAGTGTTTCAGGCCCTTTTCGGGTCATGAATATCATGTCCTCGATTCTCACTCCACCAGTGTTTGGTACATAAATCCCTGGTTCTATTGTATAGGACATGCCCTCTTGTAATGGCAGTTTATTTTTACTGTGCATGGAAGGATATTCATGTGTTTCTATTCCCAGGCCATGGCCGATTCGGTGTGTGAAATATTTGCCGTATCCAGCTTGTTCAATGTGGTTTCGTGCTGCTAAATCAACTTCCCCAACAGGTGTACCAATATTGGAGGCTTCGATTGATTGTTTTTCAGCCTCTAACACCGTGTTATAGATTTTTTCCTGTTCTGGAGTAATGGATTTGTATGCAACTGTTCGTGTTGTGTCAGAACAATACCCTTCAAAAACCACACCGAGATCAAATAAAATCATATCCCCTTTTTCAATCTTCTTCATGGAAGGTGTTCCGTGTGGTGATGCTGTCTTAGTGCCTGATAAGGTCATTGTTGAAAACGACATATGCTGGATACCCTGTTTTTTTAACTCATATTCTATCTTTGCAATAACTTCGAGTTCACCAACGCCTTCGTTTATTGCTTTCACTCCAGTTTCAACCCCAAAGTCAGCGAGGGAAGCTGCTTGTTTTAGTAGTGTGTATTCCTTTTTGCTTTTAATAACTCTTAAGTTTGCCAATATCTCCTGTGCATCTGAAACAATTGCTTCAGGAAAGACTTCCATTATTTGATGGTATCGGTCCAAAGTAAGCTGGTTATACTCAAGACTTATTGTTCGAGGAATACTATTGTTCCGTTTAAGAAAATCATGAAATAGGTTCCATGGATTTTCATGGTCCTGATATCCAATTATTTCGTAGCTCCAGCCAGCATTTTTTGCATCTTCTACTTCCATTGAGGGTACCATTAATAATGGATCGTGATATTGACTGACATAAACGGCTATAACACGTTCATGTGGTTCTGTATAATAGTTGCTTAAGTAGTAAAAGTTTGCCTTGGATGTGACAAGCATACTATCAAGGTTATGCTTTTTTAGTTCGTTTAATAGTGTATCTAATCTGTTCGTCATAATTGCACCTCTTTTTAGTTATTACTTCTATTATAACAAAAGTAAATATTGTTAAAACGTGTTACAATATAAAATAAGTTTTATTTGATGAAACCATTTTAAAATTGAATCGTATAACATATAGAATAACGACTTTGATTAGTATGTGAGGTGAAGCTATGGGTTTATTTTCAAAGCTTTTTTCAAAAAAAGAACAGCAGCGTCCTGCCCCGAAGGAACGAACAACACTGTCTATTGCAGTGGGTGATATTGTGACATATGACCTTAGGGACTATGAAGTAGTAGGTAAAATCACGTATCGGGATGGAAGCTATGAATGGTATGGCTATCAGTTACTGGAAGGCAGGGATACTATCTGGCTATCAGCGGAAATGGATGATGAGCTGGAACTTGGTATCTATAAAAAAATACAGTTTCCGATTACTACACCTTATCCAAAAGAATTAACTTATGATAATCAAACATATTATCTTGAGGAAAAAGGAACTGCAACAGTACAAGGTGAAGGAAGAAGTTCCAATCTTAAAGGTGCCGAAACAAATTACGCTGACTACAGTTCAGATGAAGGGGCACACTTTTTAAGCTTCGAATCATGGGGAACAGAAATTGAAGCGAGTTATGGTTACCCAATTGAGTCATATGAGCTAAAAATATTAGCTGGAACAAAATAGAGGAGGATAAAAATGTTTAAATTTTTTAAACGTGTGACAACTGTCGTTGGTTCAGAAATGAATGCTATGCTTGATAAGGCTGAAGACCCGGTGAAAATGCTGGATCAGTTTATGCGGGATATGGCTGAAGATATTCGTGAAGTGGAAACGTCTGTCTCCAAACAAATTGCCAATGAAAAAATGCTTAAACGAAAAGCAGATGATGCACAGGCTATGGTCGATAAACGCCAGAAGCAAGCGGAGCAAGCTATTGAATCAGGTAATGAAGACCTTGCCCGTCGTGCACTTCAGGATAAAGGTGACCATGAAGGCCAAACAAAAATGCTTAATGAATCATGGGAACGTGCAAAAAATGATTCTGATGTATTACGTGATAAGTTAGATGAAATGAAAAAAGAGTATCAGGAAATGAAATTGAAGAAAGATTCGTTGAAAGCCCGTGCTGAATCAGCTAAAACGAGAACTAAAATGAACAGAACAATGTCTTCAATTGGCAACGATGAATCTAAACAAGGATTTGAAAGAATGGAAGAGAAGGTCATGCAGTTTGAAGCAGAAGCTGACACTAGTGAGGACCTGTCTCAGGAAAGCCGCACATTGGATGATGAATTTGAGGAATTAGAAGATAAAAGTAATGTAGATGACGAACTTGCAGCGCTTAAAAAGAAAATGAATAAAGAATAACAAAGAGTGAGATAATGGGACAGACTCTTTATAGCAGTTAAAGCTTGTCGATAAGCCAAGTTAGAGCTGTCCCAAAGATTTGTGAGAAAGGGGTGAATACTTGTTGAAAAAGTGGCTAATATTTACAGGCCTAATACTAATCATGCTTATTATGACATCGTGTGCGCAACTAGGACCTTTTTCAGATAGAGGAATGCAGGAAGAAGTTATTATCACGAAAGATGATGTTCCACAAGAGCCTGATAAGGAATCGATAGTAAATGATTTGAATTCGAATAATGATAATGAAATTGATGATCTGATTGAAGCTAATTTTCCATTAATGGATGTTGTATCGAATGAATCAAATAAAGCAGAAATTTATGCAACTAACCGATTTGATTTGTCAGAATTATCATCTGTCTTGACCTCAGCCAAGAAACCTGAAAACGAGAGTGAAGTTAAAGATGATCAGCAGATTTTGATATATGATGATACGTTCGTAACATTAAAGGAAAGTGAAGATGACGAAGATGTACTGCTTCTTGAAGTTGCAAGCGATGAGTTCGTTAGACGAAATTATTCACCAAGTTTTTTAAGTACATTTTTTGCTATGAGTCTTCTAAACAACACCTTTGGTTCAAATAATTGGGGGTGTAGATCAGGCAATTGTTACGGAGGCTATACCGGAAAAGGGTACTACCCAGATGGTGCGCCAAAGCGAGGAGGTTCGATATTTCGTGGTGGTGGACCAGGTGCAGGAAAATAAAAGGAGTGTGTTAGAATGGGACCATTTATAGCAACGTTTGTTTATTTTGCAATCTCTATTGTAATTATATTGATTGGCTTAGCTCTATTTGCAAATATAACAAGAAAATACAAGGATATGGATCAGGTCAAAGAAGGCAATCAAGCGGTAGCATTATCCATTGCCGGAAAAATCATGGGTATTGGCGTCATACTTGCATTTGCGATTTATAATAGTGATGTTATTTATGAAACAGTAATTTGGGGTGCGTATGGTGTAGTGCTGCAAATGGTTGCTTATGTTTTATTTGAACTATTAACCCGTAAATTTTCAGTTGAAGAACAGCTGTTAAAAGATAACCGGGCAGTCGGAATTATCTCCATGGCAGTTTCTATAGGGCTAGGATTTGTAATTGGTGCGTCCATTACATAGAATTCACTAAAGCGACCAGCATGAAGCTTGGTCGCTTTATATTTTGGAGTGGTAATATGAATGAAAAATCCATTCGGCAAAGCAATTTTATTTACTGGGCGTCTGGAATTGTATCCATATGTGGCATAATTTTTGAGGTGTTGTTTGGTGCGTTAGGGTCATACATATTAGGTGATGGAGTTAAACAATATACATTGACAATATCCTTATTCTTAACGGGTATGGGAATAGGTGCCAGTATTAGTGAAAGAGTAACGAAAAACCTAATCATATCTTTTGTCTATATCGAGTTCGGTGTAGCAATTATCGGAGGGTTCTCCAGTTTTACAATGTTTGGCATAACAGCATTTGCTCCTGCAGGTACGGATGCCTTTTATTTGTACTTGATAACATTGATAGTTGGTGCATTAACAGGTGTTGAATTACCAATACTTATACGGAAGGCAAATGAGATTGGTGTTACGCTAAATAGAAGTACAGCAAGGGTATTATTTTCAGACTATGCTGGTGGTCTTGTTGGTGGATTGTTATTTGTGTTTTTGCTCCGTCCTCAATTTGGTATGGTTAAATCAGCATTTTTAGTCGGTTGTATTAATTTGGCAGTAGCATTAGTCGTTCTATGGTTATTCCGTAAAGAAATACGACGGTTTGCTGTACATGCCGTCATCGGGGTAAGCATCGGTTTATTACTTGTTATCGGTTTGTTCTTTGGAGAAGCGATGGCGTTTAGCTTTGAACAAAAATTATACAAGGATCCAATAATATATATGGAAGAAAGCAGCTATCAAAAAATAATATTAACACAGGATCAGGGTGATACACGTTTATATTTGGACGGATCACTGCAGTTTAGCTCAACTGATGAATACCGTTATCATGAAGTTCTCGTTCATCCTACAATGGAATATGCAAAAAACCCTGAAAATGTATTAATTTTAGGTGGAGGAGATGGAATAGCTGCAAAAGAAGTGCTTAAATATGAAAGTGTTAAGAATGTTTCACTCGTCGATCTTGATCCAGCAGTTACAGCACTTGCTAATTCCAATCGGCTGATCCTTCAATTAAATGATGGCTCATTACGTAGTGACAAGGTAGAGGTTATTCATGAGGATGCTTTCCAATTTTTGGAGAATAGCGAGAAATGGTATGACGCTATTATAGTCGACCTGCCGGATCCCAATAACGAAAGTTTGAATAAGCTTTACACAAAAGAATTCTATTCACTAATTCGTAATCATTTGCTTCCAGGCGGCGCAGCTATGATTCAGGGAACTAGTCCTGTCTTTGCAACAAAGGTCTATTGGACTATTTCAGAAACAGTAAAATCGACCGGAATGGATATTGTAAATCTGCATGCAGATATCCCGAGCTTTGGGAATTGGGGATTTGTAATGGCAAGCAGAGAACCAATTAAGCTTGATACGATTACCATTAATAAATCTACGAGGTTTTTGACAACAGATATGGTGACAAGCTTGGCTGAATTTGGGAAAGACGAAGACAGCCGGATTATTGACGAAGATGGGGACACGGTTGACTTGGAAATTAATACGTTAATTGATCCAAATTTAATTCAATTATATGAGAATGCATGGAAAAATTATTAATCGGGTAAAGGAATATGAAAAGCTCTATCGAATGTATAGGGTGTAGACTAAATGTAAAAGGAGCGATAATTGTGAAAGTATCATATCATGGACATTCAGTTGTCCGAGTTGAAACAGAGGACCATACTATATTAATTGATCCATTCATTTCGGGGAATGAAGCATGCGACTTGGATCCGTCCACCATTGAAACAGACATTATTCTGTTAACGCATGGTCACAATGATCATGTTGGTGACACGTTTGAAATTGCCAAGCGAAATGATGCATTAGTTGTCGCACCAAATGAACTGGCCGGATATCTCGGTTCTAAGGGTTTGAACACACACCCAATGCATATTGGTGGTGCCCATGAGTTTGACTTCGGAAAAGTGAAATTCACTCAAGCCTTTCACGGATCATCCTATACAGAAGAGGATGGAACCATTATTTATACTGGAATGCCGGGTGGTATTCTGCTTACTATCAACGGAAAAACAATCTACCATGTAGGCGATACTGGGTTATTCAGTGATCTGAAACTGATTGGAGACATGAATGATATTGAGATTGCATTCGTTCCAATTGGTGATAATTTTACAATGGGGCCTGAAGATGCCTTAATCGCGGCTGATTGGATTAACGCCAAAACAGTTGTCCCTGTACATTACAATACATTTCCGGTAATTGAACAGAATCCCGACTCGTTTGCGGCTAAAGTGAAGACAGGTAAAGGATTAGCGATGAAGATAGGGGAATCAGTAAATCTGTAATGTTAAAAAACGTGAGCTGCAAATGGCTCGCGTTTTTGGTTTTCAAGAGTCAATCAATTTCATCATTCAAAATTAAAGCAGTAAATCCAACCTATTTGTAATTGTGCTAGGCCTGTTGATTTCCACTGCAGGCGGACGCTTTCCGCGGCCATGGCTTGAGCCTTCTCGCGCTATCGCACTCCGGGGTCTCAAGGCTCATGCTCATTCCGCTTCGCTTCAATCGTAAAAAAACGTTTGCTATTCCCGCAGGAGTCGCCGCCTTTCGTTCCAATCAACGATAGTAGTACTTTGAATTCACGCACAGTAAATAGTAGTTCACAAAATTATTCGGATAAATGATAAATATAAGTATTTTTGAAATTGACTCGAGTAAGTATAATATCTTAAATATTTATTGGTTATGAAACTTTTAGACTCTAATTGCATTTAAAATCTATATCATAATCACTTTCTGATTTACCTTCTGGAAAGTATATTTCTCCTTTAACACAAAGATGCCCTGCTTTATCGTTTCCGCCTTTCCCAACTATTCTTACGTTATCACTAATGTAAAGGTTCTTCTCTACTACTAATTTTATTTCATTTTTTACTTCAATATCTCCAGCTATCCACGCACTGCCATTAACTTTACAATCATCTTTGAACATTACTTTCTTATTATTACCAGCATTTTTAAATCGAGTGTTTTGGTTATAGTCACAGTTAGCAGACTTTCCATCCTCAGTAAACTCGTATTTTTCATCTTCTTCATTTTTTAGCTCTATTACATATTCGTCATTATTTCTCCAAGTTGTTTTAATTGTAAGGGCCTGATCAGCCTCATTTGCTGTTGTTATTTCTATCGGCAGAACTTCTTGCTTTGTCATTCCTATTATGCAATCATTATTTAATTGTTTCGTTTGTTGTTTATCATCTAAAAAAGTAATGACTTGTTTTACATTTATTCCATCAATTTTCTGATAGCAAATATTAAATTTTTCTGCATCTTCAACTTCATCACTTTTTTTAGTATATTCTTTCCTTAATTCACTAACTAAAACATTAGTTTCCTGATTTAAAGAGATTTGTCTACTAGTATTTTCTTCACTACTCATCATTTGAATAATAACTGTAGATGAAAGGGCGATCACCACTGCAAACAAACTGAGTGCTGCCAGTAATTCTACTAATGTCATGCCTTTTTCAGTTGAAAATTGTCGAAGTTTCATGTTTACACATCCAATAAATGCTATAATAGGTTAAAAGTCACGGGTAAGGTGTGAATTCAATTGTATACTAGATTTAAAAAAATAAATAGTAGTGGATTTACCCTTGTTGAAATTATAGCATCAATTGCGATTCTAGGAATGGTTATTGCGGTGTTATTACCCATTTTCCCACAAATAATGAGCTGGTCACAAAAAACAGATGATGAATTAGTAGCCAGTAACCTTTTGAGTGAAGTAGCGAACGAGGCAAAAGACATAAATGTTGTCGATTCATTTGGGGAAAATGTCACCAAGTGTGAGAATGGTTCAACTGAAGACGTAATTCTTAGAGAATATCAGTTAAATAATGAAAAATACGAGGCTAAACTTAATGTTTGTAATGAAAAAGATGTGAATTTATATCGTACTCATATTAAAATATTTTCTACTGATGATAGATTAGTAAGTGAATCGTATACTTATATTCAAGGTGATCCAAAGTGATTAATTATAAAAGTGAAAATGGTGCGGCACTTGTACTTACATTGATGATCATTACATTATTTTTTATTTTCATTCTGACCCAATTTTACCAGATTACAAATACAACAAAACAAGTTACGACTATGGAAAAACAAATAGATGCCCGACTCGCGGCCGAAATGGGTAGTGATTATTATAGAGATGTTGTAAAGAAATATATTGATGATACAGATACAGGAGTGGAAGAGCCGGGGGACGTAAACATAGCTGAAATTATTTTGCCACAAAATCCGGTTATATGGGATTCAGGGAACCATAAATTTTTGATTAAAGAATCCTATATAGAAGAGAGAACAGAAGACCAGGTTACCGTTAAATTTATTAGTGTTGGTACTGCACATAACAAAGAAATGAAGATTGAGGAAACCATTATCATTACATTTGAAAGTGAGTGATGACTTTGATAGCACGTAAGCGACTAGGGGATCTTTTACTAGAGGCAGGTCTTGTAACTGAGAATCATATAAACCAGGCACTGGAAAATAAAAAGGAAGATCAAAAACTGGGTGATGCTTTACTTGAACGTGGGGTAATTACGGAACGCCAACTGATCGAAGTTCTGGAATTTCAATTAGGTATTCCACATGTCTCTTTATATCAATACCCAATTGATCAGTATGTTCTAGGCTATGTAACAAAGGAGATGGCACAGCAAAATTATATAATGCCTCTAAAAGTCCAGGATAATGCCTTGACAGTAGCAATGAAGGATCCAATGGATTATTACATTATTGACGATTTAGAAATGGCAACAGGATTTAGTATATCGCCTGTTATTGCAGCAAAAGACGATATTCTATTTGCTATTAATAAATACTATTTTAAGAATGACTCTAAGCTAGCAATAGAGACTAATACCGAAAATGATAATGAGGCTCCAGTAATTCAGTTACTTGATCAACTCTTACATACAGGAATCCAGCTTAAAGCAAGTGACATTCATATAGACCCGCAAGAAAAAAATGTAAACATCCGTTATCGAATAGATGGAAGATTGCAAACGGAAAAAATAATACCACAGCAAATGCAGAATGCTTTAATTGCTAGAATTAAAATTTTGGCAAACTTAAATATAACAGAAACAAGGCTACCACAGGATGGAAGAATTAAAACGAATGTAGGAGAAACGCCAGTAGATTTACGGATTTCCTGCCTTCCTACAGTTCATGGTGAAAAGATTGTAATACGAATTCTGGATCTTAATAATGCGCTAATGCAATTAAGTGAGTTGAATTTTTCAGAAGATAACTTTAAAAAATATAAGCAGTTAATTACCCAGCCTTCAGGACTTGTTTTGTTAACAGGACCAACAGGGTCAGGGAAAACTTCAACATTATATGCGTCTATCAATCAGCTGAATCAAGAGAATGTGAACATAATTACGGTTGAAGATCCTGTTGAGTTCCAGTTGGACGGTATTAATCAAGTACAGGTTAAAAGTTCAATTGGGCTCACTTTTGCAAACGGGTTACGTTCGATATTAAGGCAGGATCCGAATATTATTATGGTTGGTGAAATTCGAGATCAGGAAACAGCAGAGATTGCCATTAGGGCTTCTTTAACAGGCCATTTAGTATTTAGCACAGTCCATACCAATAGTGCAGTTGATACGGTACCGCGATTAATTGATATGGGGATTGAGCCGTATTTAGTTGTTTCATCCTTATCGGGTATCGTTGCACAGCGATTAGTCCGCAAAATTTGCCGGGATTGTATTACGGAACGAGAGCTAACTGAAATGGAGAAAGAAATATTTGATCAAAATGGTATAGAAGCTGCCTTTGTTTATTTCGGAAAAGGGTGCAGCAGTTGTCACCAGCAAGGCTATCGCAACAGAATTGCAGTACAAGAAGTTCTGGTAGTTGATGAAAAAATTAAAAGTATGTTGCTGAATAATGAATCAATAGCAGAGATTCGTTCCTATGCAAAGCAACAAGGCATGAATTTTTTGATTCAGGATGGGTTAGAAAAAATTAAAGAAGGATTGACATCCATGGAAGAAATTATGCAAGTTTCAATTAATATTTAGGGGGTTTCTCATATGAGTGAAAAATTTAAAAAATGGTTGACAAATGCTTTCCACAGACAAGCGTCAGACGTGCACTTAACTATTGGAAAAGCCCCTATATTTCGCATCAACGGTAACCTGATTGAGCAGGAAGAGCCAGCTCTAAGACCATCTGATACACAAGATATTGCAAAGGAGATTATCCCGAATAATCTTTTGCAATGGCTGGAAGAGAAACGCGAGCTGGATTTCTCTTATGGAATTAGTGGGGTTTCAAGGTTTCGGATTAATGTATTTTATCAACGGAATCAGTTGTCTTTGGCAATTCGAATTGTACCTACTAGCATTCCAACAATTGAGGAATTGCATCTCCCGACGATTACCAAGGATATTATGCATAAGCCACAGGGACTAGTGCTTGTAACAGGGCCAACCGGAAGTGGAAAGAGTACGACGCTTGCTTCCATGATCCATCATATGAACCAAACGATGCAAAACCATATTATTACTTTAGAAGATCCGATTGAATATATGCATACACATAACAAGTCGGTTATTGATCAACGTGAGATTGGTTTTGACACAAATAGCTTTGTTAATGGACTTAGAGCAAGCCTGCGACAGGACCCTGATGTCATTTTAGTTGGTGAAATGCGTGACTTAGAAACTATCTCAACAGCGATTACCGCTGCGGAAACGGGACATTTAGTATTAGGTACCCTCCATACAACAGATGCAGTATCAACAATCGAACGAATTATTGATGTATTTCCATCTGAACAGCAAATACAAATCCGCATCCAGTTATCATCCATTTTAAAAGCTGTTATCTCCCAGCGATTACTAGTTACAAAAGATAATATGGGGAGGCGGGCGGCAACAGAAGTTCTGATTAATACACCTGCTGTTAAGAACTTAATCCGTAATGAAAAACTGCATCAAGTTCAGAATGTGCTGCAAACATCAAAAGAACAGGGCATGCACACGCTTGAAATGGATCTCAAACGGTTACTAAAAGAAGACCTAATTTCCTATGAATCGGCTGCTCCTTTTATGCAGGAAAGGGGTTTTTAATGGATGAACTATCAATATAGTGGAAAACATGCATCTGGTCACAAAACAAAAGGAAGGATAGAGGCTGATTCAAAAAAAGATGCGCTAGTACGGTTAGAAAAGGATAGTATAATCGTAATCGATATAGATGAGACGAAATCGTGGAATAAGGAATTATCTATTAATAGAAGAGTTAAAAATAAGGACTTTGTTATTTTTCTAAGGCAATATGCAACATTGATTCATGCTGGTATATCGATTTCAGAAGCTACGAAGACGATGTCAAGGCAAACGGACAATTATGCATTAAGGCAAGCACTGACTGCTATTGATAAACAACTTGACCAGGGACAGGCCCTTTCAAAAGCAGTTGAAAGTCACCCGAAGGTCTTTCCATCTCTACTCGTCAACATGATCCGGGCCGGGGAGGCTAGTGGTAAACTTGATGACATATTAAACCAGATGGCTGATTATTACGAGAAAGAATATCGTAATAAACAAAAAGTAGTTTCAGCATTACTTTATCCCGGTGTTGTAGGGGTTATCACACTTTTATTAAGTATGTTCTTGCTAGTATTCATTGTTCCACAATTCGTAGGAATGTTTAATTCCTTTGGTGAAGAGATTCCGGCGTATACCCAGTTTATTTTGAGTCTGAGCAGTTGGGTTAGTGCCTTTTGGTGGGTGCTTATTGCTGTAGTATTATTAGGTATTGCAATTTATAAGTACCTGTTGAAGAATGATGCGTTTGTTTACCGGGCCGATAAGCTAAAAATGAAGTTTCCCTTTTTAGGTGTGCTTGCACATAAAGGTGTCTTGGTTCGGATGACACAAACGTTGAGTACTTTAGTAAATAGTTCTGTACCAATCCTACAATCGGTCGAAATCACCGAAAAAGTGGTTGGAAATCGTGTGATTCGAGATGTATTAGAGCAATCCAGGAAATCGATGGAAGTAGGAGAATCGATTACTAATCCTATGAAAGAACATTGGGCATTTCCGGCACTAGTTGTTCAAATGATCCAGATTGGTGAGAAGACCGGGACTTTAGACAATATGCTTTCAAAAGCTGCAGCATTTTACGAAGAAGAAGTAGAACAATTGTCGAATCGAATCAAAACATTAATCGAGCCGCTTATGATTATTATACTGACAATAATCGTAGGCAGCATCATTACCGCAGTTGTTATTCCAATGTTTTCTTTGTTTGAAAATATCTAGAAAAAATTAGTAGATTTTTGTCTGAAAATGTATTATAGTGTACATAGGAATATAGTAGGATGCGATGATAAATTACCTGCAATTTGGGCATTTTGGTAGTTTGGAGTAAGTAGTGCAACCGGCCAGCTAAGTTTAATAGACTTTATATCTTATATAGTAAGAGAGGCGGGGATTTTTATGCTAGAACGCATGAAAAAGATGATGAAAAAAGAAAAGGGGTTTACCCTTGTTGAACTGTTGGCAGTTATTGCAATATTGGCGATTATTGTTGCTATAGCAGTACCGACGATAGGAAATGTTATTGGTGAATCTGAGAAAAAGGCTCATGACGCAAATGTAGAACTGATCAAAAATGCTGCAAGGTTAGCAGATGTTAGTGGTAACTATGGCAAGGATGATACTATCACTCTGAACCAGCTAAAGAAAAAAGGGTATCTAGATGAAGTTCCTACAGTTCCAGGAACAGATACCAAATATTCTGGTACTGTTACTAAAGATGGAAATGGGAAATTTGAATATGGTGGAGATGAAAGTGTTGACTAAAACAACATAATTTAAAATGATTTTAATTATAACCTACGCCTTGCACTAATAGTTGCAGGGCGTATTCTTCAATATATATTCTTCTAGCTTTACAATAAGGAGCCACACGAATGGATATTTTACTAATAACATTTTTCTTCCTCCTTGGCCTAATTTTTGGCTCATTTTTTAATGTAGTTGGATTGCGCCTGCCAGAAAATATACCCTTCGCAAACGACCGTTCAATTTGCCCCAATTGTAGCCATCAATTGTCATGGTATGAGAATATACCGGTTATTTCATTTGTCATCCAAGGGGCTAAATGTAGCCATTGCCAAAAAAAGATTTCGTTTATATACCCTGTAATTGAATTGTCTACAGGTATTTTATTTGCATTAAGCTACTCATTAGTAGGAATAAATCTAGAAATCATTACGGCGTTACTTCTGGTTTCGATGCTTATGATTATATTGGTGTCCGACATAACATATATGTTAATCCCAAACAGAGTACTTCTCTTCTTTCTGCCATTACTCATCATCATCCGTATCGTACAGCCTTTGGATCCGTGGTGGTCATCCATTCTTGGTGGTATAATTGGAATTACGCTCCTTGCATTAATTATAATTATTAGTAGTGGTGGAATGGGCGCGGGAGATATGAAACTGTTCGGTATCTTAGGCATTATTTTGGGAATTGATAAGGTGTTACTGGCATTTTTCCTCTCCTGTATGATTGGTGCAATTATAGGAATGCTGCTGCTTATCTTAAAGGTAATCGACCGCAAGCAACCCGTTCCATTTGGTCCATATATTGTTGTTGCAACACTAATTACATATTTTTACGGTGAAAGATTAGTAAACTGGTATTTTAATTTATTTTTGTAAGCAGGTGATAGTTTGGGAATTTTTAATAATGGTAGAGTAAATATAGTAATTACAAATAGAGTTTTACGGTATTCGTATCATAAAAGTTCTTCTATAAAAAGCTTAGTAAAACATGGTGAAGTGGAACTGCCTGAAGGGACAATTAAAGACGGAATAATTACCAGTACACAATCTCTGCAAAAAGCTGTTAATCGGTTGGTTAGGAAAAATAAATGGAGAAGAAAAAAGCTCTATTTTTGTATGCAGGATGACACAGTTGTAATTCGTCGGCTGCAAATTCCGGCAACACTGACAAATGATGAAGCGATTGGTTATGTAAAGACACAGATTGGCAACAGTTTATATCTGCCATTTGGTAACCCAACACTTGCAATTGAGTTTCTGGAGGCAGATGGTGAAAACAGAGACATTCTTTTATTCGCGTACCCAAAGGATAAAATAGAATCATTCAAAGAAATTTTTGATGAGGCAGGTCTTAAATCAGTTGCTGCTGACCTTACTTCTTTATCGGTTTATCGATTTTATTATTATTTATTCCAGGAATCGGACATTAATCATGTACTCCAAATTCACTGGAATCACGACGCACTCGTTTTAACTGCTTTTCAAAACCATAAAGCAATTTTTACCCGTTATATGAAACTACCAACTCACACGGATCAGTCAGAATTGGACGAGACCTTAGGAAAACAAATCATTGACGACTCTATTATAGAAATTAATCGGTTTATCGATTTTTATCAGTACTCTTTAACGAAAGGTACAGCAAGAATAAGTTTATTGCTGTTAGCTGGTGATTTTCCATTTCTTGATGATGTTAAAAAAGCCTTATCTGATGCTGTTACCATAAAGTTATACAAGTTTCCTGAAGGGAAATTACAGGTGAAGTATGCTGATGTCCTTGGTCTGGCACTGAAACAGGATTCGTAAAGGGGAGTAATCATGAACACAGAAATCAATTTGCTTGAAAATCAATCTAAAAAACATATAGCTCCCCTTTTATTAGGCGTTGTGAGTATTTTACTACTTGCTAGTGTAATTACTGTACTTCTGTATCAAAAATATAATTACGAGAATCGAATAGAAAATCAAACAAATAAAGTATCACAATTGGAAACACAATTACTGGAAAAACAAGGTGAGCTTGCCGGGGAAAAACAACACGAGCAACTGCAGCAAAATGTATCAACTTTAAAAGACGGAATGATTCCCAATGTGGCTTTGTATAAACAAATGCTTAACTTTCTGTCGTCGTCTGAACAGTTGCTAAGTTATAATTTCACAAGTGAGAATCAACTTATCATTGATGCAAGATTTACTTCACTTAAAAATGTCTCGAATTATGTAAAAGTTATACTTGGCCAAGACTATGTCTTAGATACTGAATTAACCAGTGTGAGTAAAATGGAGACGTCATATCAGACAACATTAACTATTAGTTTGGATAGTGAAGCTTTAGTGAAGGAGCTTGGTGAAAATGATTAAACAGTGGACAAAAATTCATACGTATTGGTTACTAGGAATATTATTAGCTACTTTTATTATTTATGGGGTTTGTTATTTCACTGTAATTGATCCATTGCAGTCAGAAGTGAGTACTCTTGATAAAAAGGTCTCTATGTATGAAAACCAAATCGAAAAAACGGAAAGTCAATCAAAGGAGAAAAGTCCGAGTGAGGAATTGTCAGCTCTTGCTCTACAAGTACCGCGGGAAAGTTCACCTGATGATGTATTACTAAACGTACACACTATTGCGAGTGACACGAATGTAACAATTAATTATATTGAATCAAGTAATCAATCAGCAAATCAGGCAGCGGTTCAGCAGGAGGAAGAAGAATCCATGAAATTAAATGAGAATATATATTCACTAGATGCTACAGGATCAAAACTCAGTGATATAAATTCCTTCTTGTCTGAAATGACTGAAAGCAAAAGACTAATGATGATAGAAACAATTGATTTACAACAGGATGCAGAACAGGTTTTTATAACAGTATCATTTAAAACCTTTTACACAGGATAGTCTTTTTTAAAGGCTATTCTTTTTAAATCTGTTATCAGTAACTGTTCTTATCATTCTCAAATTATCATAAGGTATTTTGAGGAGGGATATTCATGCGCCAATATGCGATATTACGATTATTATTAGCTGGCTTTTTACTTTATTTTGCATGGCCCGTTATTCCAAGTGCGGCATCACAGGTGGAGCTTGTTTTTTGGGGAGGATGGCTCTTGTTCATAGTTCTGGTAGTCGGAGCTAATTTTGCAACTCTTTTACAAATTACCAAGCCTCCAATTATGGAACAGGAACGAGTAAGAAGCCGACAAACGCTTAATCATTGAGGTTTCCGTGTATCAACTGTATAATAAACAGTATAGATATTGACTAGTACAGTTGAAAGTCGGTGAGCGGAAATGGCAACTAAACATGAACAAATTTTACAACATATATTATCATTGGAAATCGGCCATAAAATCTCTGTGAGACAAATAGCGAAAACGTTAAATGTTAGTGAAGGGACGGCATATCGGGCAATAAAGGATGCCGAGAATCAAGGCCTGGTTAGTACCATTGAACGCGTTGGCACGATTCGAATTGAGCGTAAAAAGAAGGAAAATATCGAAAAATTAACATTTGCTGAAGTAATCAATATTGTAGATGGACAAGTTCTGGGTGGCCGGAAAGGGTTACACAAAACTTTAAGTAAATTTGTTATTGGTGCTATGCAGCTTGATGCCATGATGCGCTATACAGAAGCAGGGTCATTATTAATTGTCGGTAATCGAGTGAAAGCACATGAATTAGCATTAAGTGAAGGAGCCGCTGTATTAATCACTGGCGGGTTTGATACGAATGATGATATCAAGCTCTTAGCTGATGAAAAAGAATTACCTATCATGTCTACCAGCTATGATACATTCACGGTTGCAGCGATGATCAACAGGGCAATTTATGACCAATTAATTAAAAAGGAAATTGTGTTTGTAGGTGATATTTATACACCGTCTGATGAATCGTATTATTTATATGCTAAAGATAAATTGAAGCGGTGGTATGAACTTAACGACCAGTCAACTCACACCAGATATCCAGTGGTGGATGAAAAAGAACGGGTGACTGGAATGATAACGTCCAAAGATATAATTGGAAAGGATCACACTACGTTAATTGAGAAAGTTATGACTAAAAACCCAATTGTCGTTCAGGATAAAACATCGCTTGCTTATGTCGCTCATATGATGGTTTGGGAGGGAATAGAAGTCGTCCCTATTGTGGATGCATCTCATAAACTTAAAGGTGTGGTATCTCGTCAGGATGTATTAAAGGCCTTACAGCAAATTCAGCGCCAGCCACAAGTTGGTGAGACGATTGATGATGTGGTCTCAAGAAACTTGCAGGCAATTGAGGGTGATGAGTCAATTTTCCAGGCGCATGTCACCCCACAGATGACAAATCAACTTGGAACTCTTTCAAATGGTGTTTTTACCGCATTAATGACAGAAGCGAGCAGCCGAGTGCTGCGTAATATTAAAAAAGGTGACCTGGTTGTTGAAAATCTTACTGTTTATTTTATTAAGCCAGTACAAATAGATAGTAATTTAATAATTAAACCTGAATTATTAGAAGCTGGGAGAATCTATGCTAAAATAGATATAGAAGTTTATAATGAAAAAAAGATGGTTGGAAAAGGACTTTTAATGGCACAACTAATTGACCGTTAAAGAACAAAAACGTAAGTGTACGAACTGGACTGGGCCGTTGTTTATTTATCGTACGAAGGTGAAGGAAGTGCACTGGTTTCTGGAGGCTGTTCGGTGAGAACGCCACGTCCTGTGGCATCACCGGTACGAGTACATCCTGTACGTCGGGGCTGGACGTTGCTAGGTAGTCGCTCAAATCTTATAGTTCCCCCAGACAATGTAAAAAGCTGACCAGTTGTTAGTCAGCTTCCCCATTATTAAGCATTGATTCGTTTCCATTCTTTGCGGTAATGTTTCGTTTCTCTAAAGCCCAGATTAAGCTGTAGCCCACCCAGGATTAGAAATACAAATCCGATAAACAACGAGATTTGTGTTTGATAGAATATGTATTGATTAATGCCAAAGAAGAATAGGAAGCTTCCAAGACTTATACGTGACTTTGCGTTAAAATATGCTTGGGTTAATTTATCGCTAGTCTTTATTATTGCAACTTTATAGTATACATAAAAAACAAGCGAGAGCATGATAATAATCGGAAAAATAATCATATAATCTACTCCTAAATTTAATGTCTTTATTTATTGTAGCTTGTTTTTAATCGTTAAGGAAGTATAAACTTTCATATATTATGTGACTAAGCTTTTATATAGATAAGCCTTAGTTGAATTTATGCAGTAATCTGCTAAGATAGGAGCCAAAAAATGAGTTTAGAAAAAATAATTCAATCTATTAAGGAATATGAAACCATCATAATTCATCGTCATGTACGTCCAGATCCGGATGCATACGGTTCGCAAGCAGGTTTAAAGGAATTAATTTTACAGGCGTTTCCTGAGAAGGCAGTTTATATTGTTGGTGAAGAAGAGCCTTCATTAAATTTTTTGATCAGAATGGATCAAATAAGTGATGAAACATACAAAGATGCACTTGTAATTGTCTGTGATACTGCAAATGCTGCACGTATATGTGATCAGCGATATGAACTTGGTTCGATGCTTATTAAAATTGATCACCACCCAAATGTAGATGAATACGGAGATATAATGTGGGTGGATACCACCTCAAGCTCTACTAGTGAAATGATCTATGATCTGTTTCTCAATGGGAAAAATGAGGGGCTTGAACTAAATGATCAAGCTGCACGACTTTTGTATGCAGGTATCATTGGTGATACGGGAAGATTTTTATTTCCAAGTACATCGAAAAAAACATTTCAGCATGCAGCAGAGCTAGTTACCTATAATTTTGATCGATCAAGTCTATATGATGGCATTTACAGTATAAAAGACAACATTGCCAGACTGCGGGGATATATTCTGCAACACTTCCAGTTAGCTTCTTCAGGTATGAGTACGATAAAGCTGACAAGAGAGATTTTGGATGAATTTCAGGTTGACCCATCTGATTCCGGTCAGTTGGTAGGTGTACTTGGTGATATTGAAGGGATAAAGGCATGGGCATTCTTTATTGAAGAAACTGATCTTATTCGTGTTCGATTACGCTCCAAAGGGCCAGTAATTAATGAGATTGCCGGGAAATATAATGGTGGTGGTCATCCCATGGCAGCAGGTGCGTCCGTGAGCAGTTGGGATGAAACGGAAAATGTTATACAAGACTTAGAAGAAGCATGCTTAGCTTATCCAAAATAAAAACAAAAGTGCTGAAATTAGCACTTTTGTTTTAACTGCTCTTGCTATCTGGCATTGGTATAAACCAGCAACCTATATTTGTTTGATCGTAATGTACGTTAAGATTATCTCGGTCAATCGAACGTTTCATTAGTCTAATTAGTTCTTCAGATTCAGCAAATGCTGTGCGCCCCTCTTTTAATTGGGCAATTTTTTCATCGCGAATGTGTCTGGGATTCATAATAAGCATTGTAAATCAGCTCCTTTCAATAAAATTATTTTATGAAAGTGGATTATAAAATGACTTTGCTTCTATCTTAATTGTATTATGTTACTGATGAAATTGCCACAAAATTAATGATATTTCATGAAATGGTCATAGTTAGTTGGAAATTTCTGCTTCGACTGTTATTTTTACTGTCGGTGTAATGACTAGTGTTTGAACAGCAAACTTATATGTGAAATCATCTACCTTAAAATTCTTATTTTGTATGGTTGACTTTAATAGTTCGGAACTTTCCGACACGATAGTTAGATCCTGTCCGATGATATCCTCAATTTCTTTCTTCATTAATTCTTCCAAATCGTGTATTATTAATCTATCCAGACGAAGTTCGTCCTTGTTGGTAATTTCTATTTCAATTGAATCGACTGTTAAAGATTCTTTTGATTTCTCGTCAAGATCCTTATTATCCTTTAATAAAGCTTCATTCTGATTCTCCAGTTCATTCACCTGTGACTGAAGATCCCTGTTTTCTTCTAATAATTGCTCATACATGTACCCATGCATATAGACAAAAATAAAGTAAGCTATTATTGCACCAATGACGGTACCAACCAGAAATCGCTGCCATCCTTTTCTTTTATGGTATGGTGGAATATGCATTACCCTACATCCTCCAGAATTAGCCATCCTATTAAAATCATAGCTGTCTTAACCCCACCCATAGCAGATAAAATGAGTAAAATTTGTTTTACCATGTCAAGGGTTGAGTTATCATAGATTCCTTTTTCAAAATTAGCGATTGCATCGAATGTTCCGCCTATAGCAGCAACAATTGCCCAGATTCGCAGGCTTTTAGCAATACGGCTAATTGAGGTAAACGGTGCATCGCCTGTAGCAAACGATCCCATACTTCCAATAATGGCCCCACCAATAATTACGCCAAAGGCTATAAAAAAACAATGTATAAATTGAGCTATAAACCGTTCCTCCATTATTTACGCTCCTTATGAATTTACTCCTAACATTGTATGATTGGTGTGGACAAGATATGTTACGATGCACGATGGGATACAATTGAAATTTGATGCAGATTCAGAATAATTTAGCTATAATAATGGAAGAAAGGTGGGATAGCATGTCATTTACGCATTTACAGGTACGAAGTGGTTATAGCCTTATGAATAGTACCATTACAATTAGTAAACTGGTTGATAAAGCACGTGAACTGAAGTTTGATGCACTGGCACTTACAGACGAGCATGTTTTATATGGCACTATCCCTTTTTATAAAGCCTGTAGAGCAAATGGAATTAAACCTATTATTGGAATGACGGTGGAGGTTGCTGCTGCCGAAGATGTAACAGAGACATGTGTCCTGTTAGCTAAAAATAACCAAGGTTATAAAAACCTTACTAAAATGAGCACACACATACAGTTATCCAAAAAAGCAGGTATTGAAAAAGCTGATCTTAAATTTTATAGCAAAGATTTGATTTGTATAATACCTGCTGTGAACAAAACAATGGAATCACTTTTACTAACCGAAACACACGATAAGGTGAAGTTTTATTTAGAGTCAGAATGGTATATGTTTCATTCGAATGACTTTTATATTGGAATTCAGGACCATGGGCTGGAAAAAGAAAGAAAGATTAACAATTCACTTAAAGCTTTCTATGAGATTTACCATATTCCTGTTGTCGCCTGGAATGATGTTCGGTATTTGGATGAGAAAGATGATATTGCATATGATTGTTTACAAGCAATGAAAATGGATCGAGGGTGGTCACTTCAAATAACTGATCCAGCTATTAAACAGCACCATTTACGTTCAGCTACTGAAATGGAGCAGCTTTTTGAATCTTCTTGGCCAGAAGTGCTTACTGAAACGGATTACATTAAAGATAAGTGTAACGTTACGTTCGACTTTGAGAGAAGAATGCTGCCATCCTATCCTGTCCCGGATCAACTGGATGCTCATACATACCTTGAGAAAATGTGTTGGAAAAATGTTCAATTAAAATATGAATCTGTTACAGATGGGATTGCTGAACGGTTAAGATATGAACTCAATATAATTCAATCGATGCAGTTCAGTGATTACTTTTTAATTGTGTGGGATTTTATTGCATATGCAAAAATGAATGGTATTTTAGTAGGACCCGGACGCGGATCTGCTGCTGGATCTGTTGTTGCTTACGTTCTCGGAATTACCGAGGTTGACCCTATTAAATATGAATTATTATTTGAACGTTTTCTAAATCCTGAGCGTGTGACAATGCCTGATATCGATATCGACTTTTCGGATCACCGACGAGATGAAGTTATTGATTATGTGCGAAATAAATATGGTGATGAACATGTAGCACAGATTATAACATTCGGAACTTTTGCGGCCCGTTCCTTGTTACGTGAACTTATCAAAACAATAGGAATTGACCAGCAGGATGCCTATTTTATTTTAAAAGAAATTCCTGTCCAAGCTAAAAGTTCCATTGTAGAATATGTGAAAGATTCACCTGATTTGCAGCAATACATAAAGCAATCAGCTAAATTGAAAGCACTTTTTGCCGTAGCAACAAAACTTGAAGGATTACCAAGGCATGTTTCGACCCATGCTGCTGGTGTGGTAATAAGCGATGAGGCTTTGGTTGAAGATGTGCCACTAACATTAGGGGCAAATGATACAGGTTTAACTCAATTTCCCATGAATGACCTGGAGGCAATTGGTCTATTGAAAATGGATTTTCTGGGGTTGCGTAATTTAACATTACTGGAACGGATTATTAAGACAATTAAATATGAGTCGAAGCTAACTATCAAGTTAACCGAAATACCAGATGAAGACCCAAGTACATATGCATTGTTGCAAAAAGGGAAAACGAACGGTGTCTTCCAGTTAGAGTCACAGGGGATGAAACAGGTATTAACAAGACTTGGGCCAACGTCGTTTGAAGATATTGTAGCTGTTAACGCATTGTATCGCCCCGGTCCA
Source organism: Virgibacillus sp. L01 (assembly GCF_052246775.1). NCBI lineage: Bacteria > Bacillati > Bacillota > Bacilli > Caryophanales > Bacillaceae > Virgibacillus > Virgibacillus sp. L01. The sequence continues at coordinate 83,269 of NZ_JBQQCP010000008.1, forward strand.
ATGGAAAATATACCTGTTTACATTGACCGAAAACATGGGCGGCACAAAATTGATTATCCACATCCGGATCTTGCTCCTATTTTAGAAAAAACATATGGCGTATTAATCTATCAGGAGCAGATTATGCAAATTGCCCATCAGATTGCTGGATTCTCTTTAGGACAGGCAGATATTTTACGTAGGGCTGTAAGTAAAAAACAACAATCTATTATGGAACAGCAACAAGAGTCTTTTATTCAAGGGTGCTTAAAGAATGGTTACCAGAAAAATGTTGCTGACGAAATATTTAAGTGGATTGTAAGGTTTTCAAATTATGGATTTAACCGAAGCCATGCTGTTGCATATAGCAGGATTTCGTATCAGCTTGCCTATTTAAAAGCGCATTATCCCGCGTGTTTCTTTGCAGAGCTGTTAAGTTCTGTTGCCAGTCAGCAGGATAAGTTACATCTATATATGAAGGAACTTAAAGAAATGGGTATAACGTTAGCCCCGCCTGCAATTAATAAAAGTTTTGGTAAGTATGTCGTTGAGCAAGACAGTGTAAGAATGGGCCTGCACTCTATTAAAGGAATCGGAAATCAAGTTATTAAGGAAATTATTAGCGTCAGAAAAGAAGGCCCTTTTAAAAGTCTATTCGATTTTTGTCTACGTGTTTCTCCAAAGGCAGTAAACAGAAAAACACTTGAGACGCTTATCATGGCTGGGTCTTTCGATGAATTTCATTGGAATCGTGCAAGTCTATTGGCATCGGTAGATCAGGCTTTGGAACAAGGGGAACTATTCAAAGAATTTACAGATCAATCAAACCTGTTTCAGGAAAAGCTTGACTTGGAAGCTGATTATGTTGATATAGAGGATTTTAGCTTAATGAAAAAACTGAGTGACGAGAAAGAATTGCTTGGTATATATGTTTCCAGCCACCCATTGAAAAAGTACCGCAGTATTCTGACAGCATATGACCATCTATCCGTGACCAGGGCTCAAAAACTGGTTGGGAAGAAAAACCTCAAAAGTGCAGGTATTGTTCAGGCAATTAAAACGATCCGTACCAAACGTGGAGAATCGATGGCTTTTGTCACAGTTGGTGATGAAACAGGGGATATGGAGGCGGTTATTTTTCCGGATTTATACCGTGATGTTCATCGGTGGTTGTCCGAAGAAGCAATTATTACATTTACTGGTAAAATAGAAAAACGAAATGATAAGATACAATGTATTATGTCCTATATAGAGGAGTTTGAGGGCGAAGCATGGGAGCGAATTCAGAAACAAAGGTTATTTATTAAACTAACCGAGCAAAATAATGAAAATGCATTGACAACCATTAAAAAAATAGCAAATGAATACAGGGGTGGAACATCAGTTATTATCTATCACCAAATGAATAAGTCAACATATCAATTATCAAATGATTATTTGATTAATCCTACTAATAAGTGTTTAGTATTGTTACGAAACCATTTTGGAGATGATAATGTAGTATTGGATGAGTTGCAGGGGAGTGACGGTAACTGACTTCTGATGACTGCTGTCACAGTTGCTTTCTTCTTTACACAATTTTCCCATCTGTTATAATTAAATAGTTAAGTGGTCAGACCACCTATGAATAACCATACAACAATAATTTCTACTACATAAAGGAGTGATCCACGTGTCTAACTTAAGAGACGAAGCATTGCATATGCACAAAGTTAATAAAGGGAAAATATCCACGGAATCAAAGGTACCAGTTCGTAATGCACGAGATTTAAGTTTGGCGTATTCACCAGGTGTTGCAGAGCCATGTAAAGAAATTTATGATCATAGAGAAACAGTATACGATTATACCATGAAAGGTAATATGGTGGCTGTTGTAAGTGATGGTTCAGCTGTTCTGGGATTAGGTAATATAGGTCCGGAGGCCGCAATGCCTGTAATGGAAGGAAAGTCAGTTCTTTTCAAAAGTTTTGCCGGTGTTGATTCTTTTCCAATTTGTTTAGCATCAAATGATGTAGAAGAAATTGTACAATCTGTCAAACTAATGGAACCGACTTTTGGTGGTGTTAACTTAGAGGATATTGCTGCACCCAATTGTTTTATTATTGAAGAACGATTAAAAAAAGAAATGAACATACCAATATTTCATGATGATCAGCATGGAACAGCGATAGTGACTGTTGCCGGTTTAATTAATGCACTTAAATTAATAGGCAAATCGTTCTCTGAAATTAAAGTTGTAGCGAATGGTGCTGGAGCAGCAGGTATTGCTATTATAAAATTATTATACAACTTTGGCGTTCGTGATATGATTATGTGTGATTCTAAAGGTGCTATTTTTGAAGGCAGATCCTATGGAATGAATGATGTAAAAGATCAAGTTGCAAAAATGACTAATAAAGATAATAAAGAAGGTTCATTGGAAGAAATGTTAGAGGATGCAGACGTGTTCATTGGTGTTTCTGTTGGTGGTTTATTATCACAGGACATGATTACAAAGATGAGTGATGATCCGATTATTTTTGCAATGGCGAATCCCGATCCTGAGATCATGCCAGATGAAGCAAAAGAAGCAGGTGCGAAAGTAATTGGGACAGGACGTTCCGATTTTCCTAATCAGGTAAATAATGTGCTTGCATTTCCGGGAATATTTCGAGGGGCATTAGATGTTAGAGCAACTCGCATCAATGAGAAAATGAAAGTTGCTGCAGCAGAAGCGATTGCCTCTTTAATAACTGAGGTAGAACTGAATGCTGATTATGTAATTCCAGCTCCATTTGATTCGAGAGTGGCCCCTCTTGTAGCATCCAGTGTTGCACGTGCTGCAATGGAGTCCGGTGTAGCGAGAATTCAAGTAGACCCTGAAAGTGTGGCTGAAAAGACAAGAAAGCTTACACATTTAGACGGGAAGTAATTTTAATGTTTAAAGGAGTGATTCATGGCTGTGTCCATGTCACCTAAACAAAAAGTATATCAAGATGTATTACAGGAAATTCGCAAGTATATTGACAGCAACGATTTAGACCCTGGGGATAAACTTCCATCTGAACGCGAACTAGCTGATAATCTAAAAGCAGGCAGATCATCGGTTAGAGAAGCGCTGCGAGCAATGGAGTTATTAGGGCTGATTGAAACGAGGCGAGGGGAAGGCACTTATTTAAGCACGTATCGCCCATATCAAACAGTAGAATTGCTATCATCATTTATCTTGCAGGGAAACAAAACGAAAAAGGACTTGCTGATAACAAAAAAAGTGATGGAAAAAGAAGTTGCTAAGATTGCATACCATAGTATCAGTGAAAATGATATCAATCAGTTACAATCTATTACCCATAATAGTGAGTTAGATCCTATTGAGAAACATGTAGCATTCTTTAACTATTTATTTAGGAAAGCGGATAATCTGTTACTTGCAAAGGTGTGGAAATTAATGGACGAGTTTTCCTATACTATTGTTAAACTGTCTTATGATAAGGCATTTTACCAGGAACTCATTCAACTTTATAAAACAAGAAATTATGAGATGATAGAAGAATTATTTGATAAGTTGTCAATTGAGTCAATTTCATAAATACTTGTGAAATCAACGTACTACCATAATTGATTTTTACTGCGGACGGCGACATCGCATGAACCTTGAGAACCCCGCAGTGCGACTAATTGAAGGCCGACTAAAACCGTCCTTTACGGATAACGTCGGCTTAGCCCTTGCCGGGGCAAGGAGGCTCATGCCATGTTCGCTTGAAGTAGAAATCAACAGGCTTAGCACATTTAGAAGTTACTGCTTTACTATTGAATGATGAAATTGATTCATTTAAAATAATTTTTTATCGACGATTTTTGACACCTTTTTCAGGTGTGGTTCGTTATAGTATATAAAAACGACATGAAGGTTTTACTTCCTTTTTGTTGTCTGGGTTTGTTAGAAAAGGAGGAATCACCTTGCTTAAGGATTTTTTTGGCAAGAAGAAAAAAAAGTATGCTTCTATCCCGAGTGAACAAGGTAAACTTGAGGTACCAGAAGGATTAATGAAGAAATGCATCGGCTGTCATAAAATTTATTATCGTAAAGAGATGCATAAAAATGTAAATGTCTGTCCTAATTGTGACTATCACCATTCATTAACAGCCTGGGAACGTATCGAAAGTCTATTTGATGAGGGTACATTTGAGGAATGGGACAAACAAATGACAACTACTAACCCATTAGATTTCCCGGAATATGAGGAAAAAATAGAAAAAGATCGATTAAAGACTGGGCTTAATGAAGGTGTGGTAACAGGTAAAGGCTCAATTGATGGACAACTTACAGCTTTCTGCGTTATGGATGCAAGTTTTCGGATGGGGAGCATGGGCTCCGTTATGGGAGAAAAAATTGCTCGTGCCATCGAGAATGCTAAAAATGAGTCTATGCCTTTAATAATATTTACTGCGTCTGGTGGTGCCAGGATGCAGGAGGGTGTTCTAAGTCTAATGCAAATGACAAAAACGTCTGTAGCGATTAAGCGATTCTCTGAAGCAGGTGGATTAATGATATCGGTGATGACACACCCAACTACTGGTGGAGTTTCCGCAAGTTTTGCTTCATCAGGTGATTATAACTTTGCAGAACCAGGGGCATTGATTGGATTTGCTGGCCGGCGAATAATTGAACAGACTATTCGTGAAAAGCTTCCAGATGATTTTCAAACAGCAGAATTTTTATTAAAGCATGGCCAACTGGATAAAGTGGTCCACCGTCATGAAATGAAATCTCTTTTAACCACCTTACTTATGATGCATGGAAAGGGTGGAGAAAACGCATGAAACAAGTACTTGATTTTGAAAAGCCAATCGTTAACCTTAAGGAAAAGATCGCTGAATTGAAAGGTTTTACAGAAGATAGTGAAATAGATTTAACAGAAGAAATAACCACGCTTGAGAAGCGGCTGGAGATATTGGAAAATGATATTTATGGCAATTTGCAGCCGTGGGATAGAGTACAAATGGCTAGACATCAGGAACGACCAACGACGTTAGATTATATTGAAGAAATATTTACTGACTTCATTGAATTTCATGGCGACCGTTTATATGGGGACGATGCAGCCATTGTGTCTGGATTAGCACTTTATCAAGGTAGTCCAGTAACCGTAATCGGTCATCAGCGTGGAAAAGGTACAAAAGAGAATATTCACCGTAATTTTGGTATGCCACATCCCGAAGGATATCGGAAAGCATTAAGACATATGCGTCAGGCAGAGAAGTTTAACCGCCCGATTGTTAGCTTCATTGATACAAAAGGAGCATATCCTGGAAAAGCTGCCGAGGAACGTGGGCAGAGTGGAGCAATCGCCCACAATTTAGTGGAAATGGCAGGGCTTACTGTTCCGATTATCTGTATTGTAATTGGTGAAGGTGGTAGTGGAGGAGCCCTGGGATTGGGTGTTGGCGATCATATCCATATGCTGGAAAACTCTACGTATTCGGTTATTTCGCCTGAAGGAGCAGCAGCTTTATTGTGGAAGGATTCTGGTCTTGCCCAAAAAGCCGCAGAAACGATGAAAATCACTTCCTATGATCTGAAAAATCTTGGTATTATTGATCGGATTATTGATGAGCCAAAGGGTGGTGCGCATCGTGATGTGAAGATCCAGGCTGAAAATATCGATCATGTGTTAGAAAAGTCACTCAAGGAATTAAGTGTGATGCAGTCTGATGAATTACTTGAGAAGAGATGGGAAAAATATAAGCAAATTGGTGAGTATAAAGAAATATAGACGATAAATGAGGTTGACAATTGTCAACCTTTTGGTCATTATTATAGCTTAAATAATTGATATTTTGTCTATTTCCAATTATCTTTGGTAGATAAGAACCAATTTGGCCACCGATTAAGCAGCCACCATCTGTCATGAAAAAATGAATTTGTAATCGATTGAGAGAGGTGTTTTCATATAGCAAATATTGAGGTATTGCGGACACCAGGTATTTTATTAGCGCAAATGCGCTCTAGTAACATGGTAGAAGTGAAGTAAGGGCTTCTGTGTCCGGATAACTTCGAAAATGACAACCCTTATATGGATATAGCGTCGCCTGTACCCGCTAAAAAATAAAAGTCATAGAAAGAAAATTTATAAAGCAATTAAAGAAACCACTGTATGAAAATGAATTTATAATCTAGCTAGAGAGGTATTTTCATACTAAAGTATAAATACCTTCTTACTGCACAGTTGTAACCAAAAATAAACAATGCAAAATATGAGGTGAAAGAATGAAGAAAATTGGTGTACTAACGAGTGGTGGTGACGCACCAGGAATGAATGCTGCTATTCGTGCTGTTGTAAGAAAATCTATTTTTCATGATATGGAAATATATGGAGTTAAAAATGGTTTTCAAGGTCTAATAGATGGTAACATTGATAAAATGGATATTGGATCTGTGGGAGATATAATCCAACGTGGAGGAACATTATTACGTTCTGCACGTTGTGAAGAATTTAAAACAGATGAAGGACAGCAAAAAGGGATTGAGCAGCTGAAGAAGCATGGTATCGAAGGATTAATCGTAATTGGCGGTGATGGCAGTTTTCGAGGTGCTCAAAAACTAAGTGAGAAAGGGTACCCTTGTATTGGTGTACCAGGCACTATTGATAATGATATTTCTGGAACGGATTTTACAATTGGATTTGACACGGCATTGAATACAATAATTGAAGCAATTGATAAGATACGTGATACTGCAACATCACATGAACGTACATATGTTATTGAGGTTATGGGCAGAGACGCAGGAGATCTCGCATTATGGGCTGGACTTGCCGACGGTGCCGAAAGTATTCTTATTCCTGAAAAATCAGATGACTTTCAAGATGTAGTTTTACGTCTTAAGCGCGGTCATGACCGAGGAAAAAAACATAGTATCATCATATTAGCTGAAGGTGTTGGCAGCGGCTTTGCATATGGCGAGCGTATTCAGAAGGAAACGAATTTGGAAACGAGAGTGACTGTTTTAGGTCATATTCAGCGTGGGGGTTCTCCAACAGCATCGGATCGAGTTCTGGCAAGCAGGCTAGGAGCAAAGGCAGTGGACTTATTATTATCTGGTAAAGCAGGAAAAATGGTTGGTATTCAAAACAATGAAATTGTTGACCATGATATTTTAGGGATACTATCTGAAAAACATACGATAAATCAGGACATGTACCAATTATCTAAAGAGTTATCTATATAACGACAGTAAAGGAGGAAGTAAAATGCGAAAAACAAAGATTGTTTGTACGATTGGACCAGCTTCTGAATCACCCGAAACCTTAGAGCAATTAATTGAATCAGGTATGAATGTTGCGCGTCTGAATTTTTCTCATGGTGACTATGAGGAACACGGGCACCGCATTAGGAATATTAAAGAAACATCAGAGAATCTGGGGAAAACAACTGCTATTCTATTAGATACAAAAGGACCTGAGATCAGGACAGGTTCTTTTGAAGATGGAGAAGCTGAGTTAATTGAAGGAAGTACTGTATATGTATCAATGAATGAAATAGCAGGTAATTCAGAGCATTTTTCGATTACTTATAAAGGATTAATTGATGATGTGCACGTTGGTTCAAAAATATTATTGGATGACGGACTAATTGAATTGGAAGTATTGGAAATTGACTTTTCAAATAAAGAAATAAAAACAAAAGCATTGAACTCAGGTACGATAAAAAATAAAAAAGGTGTCAATGTTCCAAATGTAAAGGTTAACCTCCCTGGTATTACAGAAAAAGACGCACAGGATATTGAATTTGGAATCGAGCAAGGTGTGGATTTTATTGCTGCATCATTTGTTCGTCGCCCATCAGACATACTGGAAATAAGAGAACTGCTGGAAAAGCATAATGCTACACAAATTCATATCATTCCTAAAATTGAAAACCAGGAGGGTGTAGATAATATAGAATCCATCCTCGAAGTAAGTGACGGTTTAATGGTTGCCCGTGGAGACTTGGGCGTTGAAATTCCACCTGAAGATGTTCCTTTAGTTCAAAAAGATTTAATTAAAAAATGTAACACAGCAGGTAAACCGGTAATAACCGCGACTCAAATGCTTGATTCGATGGAACGTAATCCTAGACCTACTCGCGCAGAGGCATCAGATGTGGCCAATGCGATTTTTGATGGCACGGATGCAATCATGTTGTCTGGTGAAACTGCTGCAGGAAATTATCCAGTAGAATCGGTTCAAACAATGAGCAACATTGCCTTAAAAGCAGAGTCAGGCCTGGATCATAAAATGATATTAACAAATCGTTCAAAATCCGTTGATATGACTATAACAGATGCAATTAGTCAGTCAGTTACACACACAGCTATGAATTTGTCTGTTGGTGCGATTATAACCCCAACAGAAAGCGGCCATACTGCTCGAATGATATCAAAATATCGTCCAAAGTCGCCTATAGTTGCGGTAACATTTTCAGAATTAGTTAACCGTCAGCTCGCATTGGTTTGGGGTGTCTATTCAATTATGGGACAAAAAGCACGCTCCACTGATGAAATGCTGGACATTGCAGTTGACAGAGGACTAAGTACAAATCTCTTTGAGCGTGGCAGCAGGGTACTTATCACAGCAGGTGTTCCAGTTGGTGAGAGTGGTACAACTAACTTAATGAAAGTGCATGTGATAGGTGATGTTATGGCTAAAGGTCAAGGAATTGGCCGTGGTAACGCATTTGGAAAAGCAATTGTCGCCAAAAATTCAAAGGAAGCTATTGATAGACTGGATGAAAATGACATACTTGTGACGTATGGAACAGACCGGGACATGATGGAAGCAATTGAAAAAGCAAGCGGAATTGTAACGGAAGAAGGCGGTTTAACTTCCCATGCTGCTGTTGTCGGGTTGAGTCTTGGAATCCCAGTAATTGTTGGCGTCAAGGACGTATTCAATCTTATTGAAGATGGTGAAGACATTACAATCGACGGAGCAAAAGGTGATATATACAAAGGACATGCAAGTGTATTATAATGGAGTGTTAGAGTAAAAAAGAAGGGAAAGTCCCTTCTTTTTCTAATATGCAGCAAGAAAGGATGAAACTTATGCGTTGGTTGTTACTTGCACTGCTAATTTTACCTGCAATGGAAATTGGAGTGTTTATTTGGATTGGCGGTATTATAGGTCCTTGGTGGGTTGTTGGCTTAATTTTACTTACTGGTGTTGTAGGGGTAACGATTGCTAAAAAGCAGGGGATTGATACCTGGAATCGGGCACAGCAGTCAATGAGCTATGGTCAAGTTCCTGCTCATGAAATAGTAGATGGTATTTGTATTTTTGTCGGAGCTGTTTTTTTATTTTCGCCTGGCTTTATAACAGATGCTGTTGGGTTCACATTAGTGCTGCCTTATACGAGAGGACCTTTTAAGCTGATGCTTCAACGATTCTTCAGAGATCGGATGAACAAAGGAAATATTATTTACCGGAAATGGTAGCATAGTCTAAGGACCTTTTATAAACTGTCCTACTTGATGAAAAACACCTGCTTGATAGAAGGCATTGCCAATAATCAGGATAATAGGTCCAATAAATAAACCTAATACACCCCAGATTTGTATGCCTGCAAACAGAGCAACAAGTGCTGCAAGTGGGTTTAATCCAATATTACTGGATAATATTTTTGGTTCGAAAAGTTGCCGTTGAACTACGACAATCATATATAAAATTGTTATAGATATAGTTAATGAGTAATTTGCTGTTAAAAACAGGTATAGAATCCATGGAATAAAGATAACTCCAGTACCAACAAGCGGGAGAATATCCACAAGTGCAGCAATTAGTGCAATTGTTAGCGGATATTCAACTTTAAAAATAACCAGACCGACAAATATGATAAGTGCTGTTATCGAAATGATTAATAATTGTGCTTTGAAGAATCCAAACATAGCTTTTTGCAAATGATTCCAAACGTTCTTACCAGTTTTGTGTAAGGTTTCGGGAATCATTTTTTTAAATGATTGAACGAGATTGTTCCAATCATTTGTGATGATAAAGGTTGCAATTAAAGTGAATATAATTATTGTAATGGACCCAGGCAGTAACGTTAATGTGACTGGAATCTGTAATAAAATATGCTGCAGGAAGTTTGTACCCAATGAGGCAAATTGATTAATAACTTGTTTTAAATTTTCACTGATCGTTGCTTGCTGGGGTGGACTCAATGTATGAAAAAGTGAAGTAAGTTTATGATACAAGGGTAAGAGGTATTCATTAACTAAGTCCTCCATTATAAACACAAATGTCCGGAAGTAGGCCGGGATATTTTCTGCTAGGTATGTAGTTCCTTGAATTAATTCTGTAATAATAAAGATAATGAATCCCAGCAAAAATATAATAGCAACAGCCATCGTTAGAATAGTGGCAATTACACGTGGCATTCTCATTCTTTCTTCCAGAAATGTTACAAAAGGGTTCATAAATAATGATAGGACGATTGCAAGCAGGAATGGATAAAAAGACGGTATTGTATAATGAAGGATTAAATAAACAGCTACAAAGGTAAATATTACAATAAAGAACCGTAATAGCTGATAAAGTTTATGCTTGTACAATTTAAACCCTCCATAATCTTCATTTTCATACGTTATTATCTTACATATGATAAAGAATAAGAAAATAGACATGGAACAGTTAATTTGAATAACTAAAACAGGTAATATACTTAATTGAAAGTTTGATTATATAAAAATATTACTGAATTTAACCGGTTTCAATTCACATTAAGTTCATAATACTTTATAATTGTCCGTGGGGATGACAATGTTATTTTGTAAGAATATTGTCAAATGTAATTAATAGTTAATTTATCCTAAATTAGTGAATAATTAATAGAAAAAGGAGAGGGTTTGTAATGACAACCACAAAAGGCCTTGAAGGAATTGTCGCAACTCAGTCGTCGGTTAGTTCTATTATCGATGATCAATTAACATATGTTGGTTATAAAATCGATGATCTAGCAGAGAATTCAAGTTTTGAAGAAGTAGTTTATTTGCTTTGGAATCTAAAACTACCAACAAAGTCAGAGCTTGACACTTTTAAAACTGACTTAGCAGCCAATATGGAACTGCCTGAAGCTGTTATTGATCATTTGCGTTCATACGATTTATCAACAGTTCATCCAATGGCTGCACTGCGTTCTGCAGTATCTATTCTTGGATTATTCGATGAAGAGTCAGATGTGATGGAGGAAGCTGCAAATAAGCGAAAAGCGTTGCGTCTGCAGGCCAAAATTGCAACTATTGTCACTGCGTTTGCTCGTATCCGTAAAGGGAAAGATCCAGTAAAACCAAAAAAAGATTTAGGCTTTGCAGCTAATTTCTTGTACATGTTAAATGGAGAAGAAGCAAAAGATGTTGAAGTAGAAGCAATTAATAAAGCGTTAGTACTTCATGCTGATCATGAGCTTAATGCTTCAACATTTACTGCACGGGTATGTGTAGCAACATTATCAGATATCTATTCTGGGGTAACTGCTGCTATTGGCGCACTTAAAGGACCATTACATGGTGGGGCGAATGAGCGAGTTATGGAAATGTTGACTGAAATTGGCGAAGAGGAAAACGCAATTCCTCATATTAAAGAAAAGATAGCAAATAAGGAAAAAATAATGGGAATGGGACACCGTGTATATAAAAATGGTGACCCAAGAGCGAAACATTTAAAACGTATGTCAAAAGAATTAACAAAAACAAGTGGACAAGCAAAATGGTATAACATGTCTGTGAAAATTGAAGACTTTATTAAAGAAGAGAAAGGGCTTCCGGCAAATGTTGATTTTTATTCGGCCTCTGTTTACCATAGCCTTGGGATTGACCATGACCTGTTCACACCAATTTTTGCAACCAGCCGTGTTTCTGGATGGTTGGCACATATCCTTGAACAGTATGATAATAACCGTTTAATCCGCCCACGAGCTGAATATGTTGGTCCTAAAACTCAAGATTATAAACCGATTGAAAATCGCTAGAATCTGCTAAAGAAATAGAACTGCACGTTAGTGGCCATCTAAATAACAAAAAGGCTGTATCGTATAGTTTGCCGGTGAACATGGCTATTACCATGATCGGGTGTATTTGTGATAAAATAATAATGTATGAAGATGACTAGGAGGTATTTTTTTATGACACAAGGTGAAAAAATTACAGTTGAAAACGGAAAGATGAACGTTCCAAATCGTCCAATTGTTCCATTTATTGAGGGTGACGGAACTGGACCGGATATTTGGGCCGCAGCACGTAAAGTAATCGAAGCTTCTGTGAAGAAGGCGTATAACGGTGAAAAGGAAATTGAGTGGACTGAAGTTTACGCTGGCCAAAAAGCTTACGATAAAACTGGCGAGTGGCTTCCGCAAGACACACTTGACATGATTGATAAATATAAAATTGCAATTAAAGGCCCGCTAACAACACCAATCGGCGGCGGTATTCGTTCGTTAAACGTAGCTCTACGTCAGGAATTGGACTTATTTACTTGTTTACGTCCTGTACGCTATTTCGACGGTGTTCCATCACCAGTTAAACGTCCAGAAGATGTTGACATGGTTATTTTCCGTGAAAATACCGAAGACATTTATGCTGGTATTGAGTGGCAAAAAGGATCAGCAGAAGCTAAGAAAGTAATTGACTTTTTGAAAAACGAAATGGATGTTAACAATATCCGCTTTCCGGAAACTTCAGGGATAGGTGTGAAACCAGTATCTGAAGAAGGAACAAAACGTTTAGTCCGTTCAAGCATCGAGTATGCTTTAAATGAAGGACGTAAAAGTGTTACTTTAGTACATAAAGGTAACATCATGAAATATACGGAAGGTGCATTTAAGGCTTGGGGATATGAAGTTGCTGAACAAGAGTATGGCGACAAGGTATTCACTTGGGCTGAATATGACCGTATTGTTGAAAAAGACGGTAAAGATGCAGCAAACAAAGCACAGGATGATGCTGTAGCTGCAGGAAGATTGCTTGTAAAAGACGCAATTGCTGACATTTTCCTTCAACAAATCCTAACTCGTCCTAAAGAGTTTGATGTTGTTGCTACAATGAATCTTAATGGTGACTATATTTCTGATGCTTTAGCAGCACAGGTTGGCGGAATTGGAATTGCTCCAGGAGCAAACATCAACTATGATACTGGTCATGCAATTTTTGAAGCTACTCATGGTACTGCACCTAAATATGCAGGTATGGATAAGGTTAATCCATCCTCGGTAATTCTTTCTGCTGTATTAATGCTTGAACATCTAGAATGGAGAGAAGCTGCAGATCTTATTACAAAAGCAATGGATAAAACAATAGGTTCTAAAGTTGTAACATATGATTTCGCCAGAATGATGGATGGTGCAAAAGAAGTTAAAACATCTGAATTCGGTGATGAACTAATTAAGAACATGGACTAATAATAGTAGTTTAAGTGCCCGGTCAGGTATTCACCGACCGGGTACGGCTATTGTTTAGTCTGTGGTTAGAAAAGGATACGTGCATTAAAGGTTTTCGACGTTAAGACTTGGCGACAAGCTATGGTTTTTAAACTCTTTAATTCTAAATTTCTAATTGGAAGGGGAATTATAATGGCTATCAAACGTAAAAAGATTTCTGTTATCGGCTCTGGTTTTACTGGAGCTACTACCGCCTTAATGATGGCACAAAAGGAACTAGGGAACGTAGTATTGGTTGATATTCCGGATATGGAAGATCCAACTAAAGGTAAAGCACTGGATATGCTTGAAGCTAGTCCTGTACAGGGCTTTGATGCCAAGATTACCGGGACTGCAAATTATGAAGAGACTAAAGACTCGGACCTTGTAATTATAACAGCTGGTATCGCCCGTAAACCTGGTATGAGCCGTGATGATTTAGTGAATACAAATGCTAAAATAATGAAATCTGTCGCTAGTGATATTGCAAAATATGCTCCAGAGTCTATTATTGTTGTATTGTCAAACCCTGTAGATGCAATGACTTATACGGCTTTTAAAGAATCTGGTTTCCCTAAAGAACGTGTGATTGGTCAATCAGGTGTACTTGATACAGGCCGTTTCCGTACATTTGTTTCCGAGGAGCTTAATCTTTCTGTGAAAGATATAACAGGATTTGTTCTTGGAGGGCATGGCGATGACATGGTTCCATTAATCCGCTATTCCTATGCAGGTGGAATTCCATTAGAAAAATTAATTTCAAAAGAGCGTCTAGATGAAATCGTTGAACGCACGCGTAAAGGTGGCGGAGAGATTGTAGGCCTACTTGGTAATGGCAGTGCATATTATGCACCAGCGGCTTCTTTAACAGTCATGGCAGAAGCAATCCTGAAAGATCAGCGCCGTGTACTTCCATCCATAGCATACTTAGAAGGTGAATATGGTTATAAAGATATTTACCTTGGTGTACCAACGATACTAGGTGGAAGCGGAATTGAAGATATCATCGAGTTAGACTTAACAAAAGAAGAAAAATCTGCACTAGATAAATCAGCAGAATCAGTGAAAAATGTTCTTAATGTATTAAAATAATCCTTGAAAAAGCTTCTTTTTTCATTTAATTGTAAAAAGAAGCTTTTTTTATATAGCGAAGTTCTTTATTTTTTGGTATAATAGTAAACGCTTACATTTATGGAGGTGATGGCGTGATTGGTAAGAAGAGAAAGCTTGGCAAGAAAATTAACGATTTACAAATTGGGGATTCCTACACAGCATCACATATAATAGAAGATAGAGATCTGCTATTATATTTAGGATTAACAAACGATGCAAATCCATTATATATACAACATGATTATGCATCGCAAACACCGTATCAACAGCCGATCGTACCTTCAGTTATGTTATTTGGAGCGGTCTCTTCCATAGTGTCAATGCATTTACCGGGGCCAGGGAGCCATATTACGCAACATGAAATGACATTTCCGAAGCCTGTTTTTCACTACTCGGAATTAAAAATTTCGCTGGAAATTATTGCAATTGATCAGGATAATCACCAAGTAACATTATCTGCAGTTGGTTATGACAATGAGGGTGACGACGTTTTACATGGCAAACTTCATGTATGTCCGTCATATGAGCCTAAATCCATAACGGGTGCATCACTTGAAAATTTCTTTTAAACAGGTAAATACTATCACTAGATCAGTGGTAGTATTTTTTGTTGACTGCTCATGCTAACGAATATATCTAGTGAAAAAAGAATATATCAACCATTAAAGTGAATATATCAACTGGTTGGCGAGTATATCGACTTAAAAAGTCACTTATCAACCAGAAAACTGTTATATCGACTGCAGAGAAAATATACCGGAAGAGTGTTATATCGATCCGAAAAGGATTATGTCAACCAGAAAGCTAATGCTAGAAGATAATTACACAGTTTACCCTGAACCTAACAAGATACAATCCTTTGTAAATTTTTCTTTACATGCTAACGTATTCACATTGCTGTTTGTTCAATGTATGATTAAACTATCATACGTTTTATAGAAATGGGGACTATTGATGGGGAAAAGAATTCTTATTGTCGATGACGAAGCATCAATCGTTACATTATTAAAATTTAATGTGGAACAAGCAGGTTTCGAAGTAGATGAAGCATATGATGGGCTGCAGGCTATCCAAAAAGCGGAGGGAGTTAGTTATGATCTTATTGTCCTCGACTTAATGCTACCGGAAATGGACGGGATGGATGTCTGCAAACACTTACGTATTAATAAAATTGATACACCTATTTTAATGCTTACAGCAAAAGATGATGAATTTGACAAAATTTTAGGATTGGAATTAGGTGCAGATGATTACCTGACAAAACCGTTTAGCCCTAAAGAAGTTGTTGCTCGTATTAAGGCTATCTTAAGACGATCACAAAAATCCGAAGAGACTGCTTTTACCTCAATTCAAATTGGTGGATTATCGATATATCCTGATCGCTACGAAGCAGAAATGAACGGTGTTACACTAACATTTACCAGGAAAGAGTTCGAACTTTTATATTATCTTGCTGCACATAAAGATAAAGTTTTATCAAGAGATCAACTGCTAAGCGCTGTGTGGAATTATGACTTTGTTGGGGATACACGGATTGTTGATGTTCACGTTAGCCATTTGCGTGAAAAGATTGAACCAGATACAAAAAAACCAGCATATATTAAAACAGTACGAGGTCTGGGGTATAAATTGGAGGAACCAAAGTAATGAAAGTTATATTTTCAAAACCTTTATTTGCATACATTATGGGACTTCTAATACTTGTTTTCGTTTCGGGGGCTGTTTTAAGTCTGCTTACAAATGAATATATTATTCTTGGTTCTATCTTAACAGTCGAATATATAATTCTCTTGTTGATTATGCTCCATGTTTACGACAAATATATGAAACCAATAAAAAAGGCATCCAAAACGATTGATGAACTCGTTAAAGGGAATTATCGTGCGCGTATTCATCATACCTCAAGTGGAAGTGTCGCAGAACTAAGTAATAAGATTAATATATTAGCAAGGAACCTGAGTGAATTTTCTATACAGGAGCAAGTGCAGGAGAAACAATTGTCTACTGTAATCGATAATACACAAAGTGGACTGGTACTCCTTGATGAAAAAGGCTATATCCACTTGGTTAATCGAAAATTCATTTCGATGTTTGGAGGAACTCCCCAAAATTATAATGGTTTTCTTTATTATGAAGTACTGGATAATGAGAAAATTCATCAAACCGTACAGAAAACTTTTTTATATGAGGAAAACATAAAGGAATCGTTTACTCAAGTAATTGAAGCAGATAAGAAGTATATCGAAATTGTAGGTGCTCCAATACTTAATGAACGTAACATGTTAAAAGGGGCAGTCCTAGTGTTATATGATATAACACATTTGAAGAAGCTTGAATTGATGCGAAAAGATTTTGTTGCAAATGTATCTCATGAGCTTAAGACACCAATTACTTCGATAAAGGGTTTTGCTGAAACATTACTGGATGGGCCGATGAATGATCGTGAAACACTGGAAAATTTTTTAACTATCATTAACGATGAAAGTACAAGGCTTCAAGGGCTGATAGAAGATTTACTAACTTTATCAAGGCTTGAGAAAGATGAATTTATGTTAGTTCGAACATCCCTTAATATGGGAAAATTAGTTGATGAGGTGTTACCTATTATAAATCAATCTGCTAAACAAAAGGGTATTACACTAACATCAGAAGTAGGCGATAATATTACGATTCAGGCCGATAAGGAAAGGGTTAAACAAGTAATGATTAACCTGCTTGCAAATGCTTTGAGTTACACGTCAAATGATGGCGAAGTTAGGCTGAAAGTTACTGATACAGAAGATGTAGTTCACATCCAGGTTTCAGATACAGGTATCGGAATTAGTCAAGAAGCCATCCCGAGAGTATTCGAACGGTTCTATCGTGTTGACAAAGCGCGAAGCAGAAATACTGGTGGAACTGGATTAGGGCTAGCGATTGTAAAGCATATTGTAGAAGTCCATGAGGGGAAAATCAAGGTAGATAGTGAACTGAATAATGGCTCAACGTTTCACGTATATTTGCCAAAATAACAGCAGTTGTCCATTAAGATAGATGGGCAGCTTTTTTCTGTTTTCCAGCAAGATTAACCTGTTATACAACCATTAGGCTGTTCCGATTAGATTTTTTTTGACACAAAATTTATTAAATGTGAAGTACTTTTTAAAAAGTTTGAATTCTGTTATGCCCCTACGGAAATACACTACGCGCACCAAGGGCGGCTGATGAGCCTCCTTACTCCTACGTCGCTGTATAGTCTCATCTAGGCCTCAGTTCCCACAGGAGTCTACGTGTATTTCCTCGCTGTTGACTGGGGTAGTAATCGCTATAGAATAATTGTAAGATAGCTACACTAGTCCGGGTGAGCGAAGGGTGGTGACTCCCTCCGTAAAGGTTGATATACCAGTGATTAGAAGGTGATAATTCTTTTATAAAAATTTTTTTGCAGTCAAAGAATGACAGAAAGCTTTCTTAAAGGAAAAAATTGGTAATAATACTGACACGTTGCGGTCGCTAACAATTTATTGTTAACGGAAAAGCGTATTCCGAAGCCCTTTGGATCTCCGCATATCTTAGAAGGACGTACCCTCCCAGGTCTCTTGGCGTCGTGCGCTTGCTTTCCTTCATTGGGTCTCTTCTGAGGCGGAGGCCGCATGATGCTCCTGCATGGACTCGAGGTCGTATGTCACAGTTTGGCGGCTTCTCCGGATCATCTTTATTGTCATGCCAGGGTGCGAGAACGTTATGCCACTTGCTTCACCGGAAGATGATTCAACAGGTCCCGTCTCATCTGATCGGCGTCAAAAGGGGATTGGCTTTTACTCATCCCGTAGATGACTTGCAGAATTTTACGGCATAATGCCACCATCGCTTCCTTCTTCTTGAGCGGATTTTCGGGCCGGTTCACATAATACTGGTAGATATCCTTGAACGCTTCATTATTTGGAAGAATGGTGGTCACCATCCTGAACAGAAGCGCTCGGAGGGCTTTTCGCCCTCGCTTCGACAGCCGTTTTTCGCCTTCTCGGTCACCGGAAGAGTCATCCCGCAGCGTCAATCCCGCTAGTTTGATGAGTTGGCGTGGATGACCATATTGCGGAAGTGGTCCGGTTTCGGCGAGAAGCTCAGCTGCCTGATTCTCACTTACCCCTCGGATAGATGTAATCCATTCGAAATCAGAAAGCTGACGGGCATAGAAGCAGAGCTTTTCCTCGATCTCCTGGATTTGCTTATCCAAAAGGGCGTATTGATCTAAAGGGGTAACCAGTTTGAAATAGGCCATGTCTTGCCCTTGCGTGCGACCAATAGAGAATGGGGCCAGTTTCTTCAATTCAGCGATTTTGTTTCGGGATAAAAATCGGGCGCCCTTGTCTTCACGATATAAAGCCATACATTCCTCAAGTGACCGTGTCTGAACGTCTTGGGGAAATGGGGTATATCGGAGGACCGTACGTGCCTGAATACCCCAGTCTTTAAAAACTTTCAGGAATTCCGGAAAGTATTGATCGGTCCAGTTAACCAGCTTGTTTTTTAGGCTCGCCCGTTCATCGATAAGAGATCGCCACCATGTGGCGCACTCACGGAGTTCTGCTTCGATGTCTTTCAGAAAGCGATGAAAGGTGAAGTAGCCGTTTTCGACGAGACGAGCAATCAACCGAGCGTCTTTTTTATCATTTTTGGACTGGTTGTTCCTCGAACTCTTTGGAACGTTTAACATGCATCGGATTAACGATGACGTACAAAAGTTGTTCGTCCCATAAGCGTTCAGCGAGATTCTTCCAGTAATGGCCGGTGGCTTCAAAACCAATGATTACCTTCGCTTTTTGATGTTTGGTTTTCAAGTCCTTGACGGTCTGAATGAAGCTTTCGAAACCTTGATAAGACTGCTTGAACGAAAAGGCGCGTTGAAGTTCTCTCCCACGGTCATCAATCGCACAAGCATAGTGTTTTTTCTTAGCGATATCAATTCCGATGATTAACGTGTCCTCTGTCACTTGATTAATTTTGTCATTCACATTATCATGCATTTGTAAGGTCCTCCCCAGATGTTTGATTTTGTGTATATCTGCATCTTAACGGAGGACCTTTTTATATTTCAAGAGGGGGAAGGTCTCCTCCAATAGGAATGCTCCTGCGGGAATAGCGCGTTCAGTGCGACTAAATGAAGGCCGACTAAAACCGTCCTTTGCGGACAACGTCGGTATACCCCTTGCCGGGGCAAGGAGGCTAAGCGAGTACCCGCGGAAAGCATCCTCCCGTAGCGACCCCGGACGGCAGGACGAGAGTTTTTAGAGAATATTCTAGCAGTTACGTCGCAGTTTATATCTTATGTGTACAAAAAACTTTTATCATGTTGTTAAGACAACAATTAAAACGTTCTGAGATTACCAAGATAGCTGTTTGAGTTTATTCTATAGATGCGAAAGTTGAATTATTAGTAAATATAGTAGTTTAAAGAAACAAACAGGTTCCCTATTTGTTATACTATTGTCATAAAGTGTTTTATGGAGGAGATGGTGAGATGGACATAGGCAATATTGGTGTTATTATTATAATAGTTATTGCATACTTACCTATAATTTATAATATGCAGAAGCGAATTCGAAAGTTAGAAGATGAGATGAATGAAATAAGGAGACGAATGTAACTTTTTTATTTAGGCCCGTACCATGATAAAATATATTTAGTTAATTCACGGTATAATTGGAGGATTACAATGTCAAATAAACTTGTCTTAATTGATGGAAATAGTATTATATATAGAGCCTTTTTTGCTTTACCATTGTTAAATAATGATAAAGGTGTCTATACAAATGCTGTTTATGGATTTACAACAATGCTGCTTAAAATTCTTGAGGATGAAGAGCCAACACATATGCTGGTTGCGTTTGATGCTGGGAAGACGACCTTTCGTCACGAAACATATAAGGAATACAAAGGTGGCAGACAAAAGACACCACCTGAACTATCAGAACAGTTTCCTGTATTAAAGGAAGTACTTGATGCGTTTCAAATTCCGCATTATCAGCTCGATCAATATGAAGCGGACGATATTATCGGAACACTTGCAGGACAGGGTAAGAACAATAACTGGGATGTAACGGTTATTTCCGGTGATAAGGATTTGCTGCAGCTCGTATCAGAAAAGGTTACTGTCAACCTTACGAAAAAGGGATTAAGCGATGTTGAATCGTATACACCATCTTTTATGAAAGAAAAGATGGAGATTAACCCAGATCAGATTATAGATCTTAAAGCATTGATGGGTGATAGTTCAGATAATATTCCAGGTGTACCGGGTGTTGGTCAAAAGACAGCGACAAAACTTATAAAGCAATACCGTACTCTTGAAAATGTTTATGAACACGTGGATGAAGTCAGTGGCAAAAAATTAAAAGAAAAATTAGTTGATCATAAAAATGAAGCATTTATGAGTAAAGAGCTCGTTACAATTAACTGTGATTCTCCGATACAAGTATCAACGGATGATCTTACATACGAAGGGTATCAGCAATCAGATGTAGGTGCCATTTTTAAAGATCTAGGATTCCTTTCCTTGTTAACCAGACTAACTGGTGAAGCTACTGAAGAAGATAGTTCTCAAGAACTTAGCGAAATTAACTACACTATTCTTAACGAAGTAGCTGAAGGAACGTTAACAGAAAATAAAGCTGCATTCATAGTGGAGATGCTTAGCGACAACTATCATCATGCTCCAATCAAAGGTTTCGGAATTGTTGATGACTCAAATGCTTATTTTATCCCAACGGATGTTGCCTTGAACTCTAAAGTTTTTAAAGAATGGGCAGAGGATGTAAATAAATCTAAAATTGTTTTTGATGCAAAGAAAACCTTGGTTGCCCTATTAAACGGAGGAATTCATATTAAAGGAATTACCTTCGATATGTTGCTGACATCATACTTGCTCAATCCAGCCGAGAATAATCACGATATTCCTGCAATAGCACATCGGACAGGCGAAACGGATGTTTTATTTGATGAGGAAGTATATGGAAAAGGTGCAAAAATAAAAGTACCTGAACAGGATATACTTGCAGAACACGTTGTCCGTAAAACAAATTTACTTTTAAATGTAACAGATAAAATGGAAGAGCAATTGAAAGCTAACGAGCAATTTGAGCTGCTAAAAGAATTGGAAATGCCTTTAGCTCTTATTTTAGGTGAAATGGAACATAGTGGTGTCAAGGTTGATGTAAAAAAACTAGAGGACATGGGAGTTTCACTCAGGGAACGATTAAAGACTATTGAAACAGAAATTTATGAACTTGCAGGTGTAGAATTTAATTTAAATTCTCCTAAACAACTGGGACCTATTTTATTTGAAAAGCTGGAACTGCCTGTCATCAAAAAGACAAAAACAGGTTATTCTACTGCGGCTGATGTTCTGGAACAATTAGAGCCCGAACATGAAATTATCCCAAAAATACTTTTATACAGGCAGTTAGGCAAACTTAAATCAACTTATATTGATGGGTTGTTAAAAGTAGTAGATCGTGACAGTAATAAGATTCATACACGCTTTAATCAGGCATTAACCCAAACGGGCAGATTGAGCTCAATTGATCCAAACTTGCAAAATATTCCTATTCGGCTGGAGGAAGGCCGTAAAATTCGCCAGGCTTTTATTCCTGCAAAAGAGGATTGGATAATGTTTGCAGCTGACTATTCGCAAATTGAACTACGCGTACTTGCGCATATTGCAAAAGATGAAAAATTAGTTGCTGCGTTTAAAAATGACCTTGATATCCATACTCAAACTGCAATGGATGTTTTTCATGTGGAAAAGGACGACGTGACATCAGATATGCGGAGACAGGCTAAGGCAGTTAACTTTGGTATTGTCTATGGGATCAGTGATTATGGGCTTTCTCAAAACTTGGGAATCACTCGTAAGGAAGCGAAACAGTTTATTGAGCGTTACTTTGAAAGTTATCCGGGTGTTAGAACATATATGGATGAAATTGTTCAAGAAGCAAAGCATCAGGGCTACGTTACAACGTTTATGATGCGCAGAAGGTACCTTCCAGAAATAACCAGCAGAAACTTTAATCTTCGTTCTTTTGCTGAACGAACTGCCATGAATACACCAATTCAGGGGAGCGCAGCTGATATTATTAAAAAAGCGATGATTGATTTACACCAGAAGTTACTGGACGAGAAATTGCAAGCACGTATGCTTTTGCAAGTACATGATGAATTAATTATAGAAGCACCAAAAAGTGAAATTGAAAAATTAAAAGAAATTGTCCCAGCTATAATGGAGAATACTGTAGATTTGTCTGTCCCGCTAAAGGTGGATTATGCATATGGGGATAGCTGGTTTGATGCAAAATAAGGAGAATCAGGAACATGCCGGAATTACCAGAAGTTGAAACAATAAGAAATACTTTAAAACGATTTGTTATAAATAAAACCATTTCAGATATTTCTGTTCTTTGGCCAAATATTATAAAAAGGCCTGATGATGCGGAGCAATTCAAGCATATAGTAACCGGACAAACAATCCATGACATAAAACGTAAAGGTAAATTTTTGTTATTCCAGCTGGATGAATCTGTGCTTATCTCTCATTTACGAATGGAAGGTAAGTATAGTGTGCATCCATCTGAAGAACCAATCAAAAAGCATACACATGTAGTATTTAGCTTTACGGATGGGGAAGAGCTTCGTTATAACGATGTTCGTAAATTTGGAACAATGCATGTTTTTAATAAAGGTGACGAATTTAATCATAAACCACTGAATCAATTAGGACCTGATCCCTTTGATGAAGATTTTACACTTGATTATTTCTATAAAAAACTCAAAAAAACGGAACGCGTTATTAAAGCAGCGTTACTGGACCAAAGTATTGTTACTGGATTAGGAAATATTTATGTTGACGAAACGTTGTTTAGAGCAAATGTTCATCCTTTGAAAAAGGCAAGCAGGTTAACAAAAAAAGAAGTTAGAATAATACAGGAACAAGCAATTCTTACACTAAAGGATGCGGTTGCCAAGGGAGGTACGACAATCCGTTCCTATGTAAATGGACAAGGCGAAATGGGGATGTTTCAACAGGAGCTATTTGTTTATGGACAGGAAAATCAACCTTGTAAACAATGTGGAAGGCCAATTGTAAAAATGAAGATTGGCGGACGTGGCACTCACGTTTGCATATCCTGCCAAAAAAATTAAGTGAGGTATAACAATGGCACTAATAATCGGTTTAACTGGAAGTATAGCCAGCGGAAAAAGCACCATATCATTAATGTTTGATGATTTTAATATTCCAGTAGTTGATGCAGATAAGTTATCACGTGAAGTTGTAATGCCAGGGGAGAAAGCATATGAGCAAATTACAGATACATTTGGACAGGAAATATTGCGTGATGATAAGACGCTTGATCGAAAAAAATTAGGCAGTATCATCTTCAATGATGAAACAAAACGTAACCAATTAAATGGAATTGTCCATCCTGCTGTAAGAGAGAAAATGCTGGAACGAAGAGATAGTTATGTCAAGGCCGGAGCCGACTGTGTTGTTCTTGATATTCCATTGCTGTTTGAAAGCAAGTTAACTGGTTTTGTCGATAGAACAGTTGTTGTATACGTGGACGAAGAAGTCCAAGCGCAGCGGCTCATGGAACGTGATGAATATTCAGAGGAAGAAGCATATCAACGGATTAACGCCCAAATTCCAATAAAGGAGAAAGCAAACCTCGCCGATGCAGTGATTGACAATAATGGAACGAAACAAGCGTCTTATCACCAGCTGGAAGTCCTGTTAAAAAAATGGAATGTAAATAAGTCTTAGAATTTGGCTTATCAATATCAACAAGCCAATAAAGAAGTTCTTTACTGCTAAGAAGCCTAGGAATAAAATTTCCTAGGCTTTTATCAACTTTTAAGCACATTTTCATATAAATATGTTATACTATTTATGACAAAAAACTAAAAGAGTATAACATATATAGGAGGACTACAAATGAGTAAAACCCGAATTGCAATTAACGGATTTGGACGAATTGGACGTATGGTCTTTCGTCAAGCTATTACAGATAATCAGATAGAGGTTGTCGCAGTGAATGCAAGTTATCCTCCAGAAACACTTGCGCATTTGATAAAGTATGATAGTGTACATGGTATTTTTGACAGACAAGTGAAAGCGCTTCATGAAAGTTTGGAAGTTAATGGGAAGGAAATTTTGTTAACAAGTGCTCGTGAACCCGAGAAGTTACCATGGAAAGAAAATGATATTGATGTAGTTGTTGAAGCAACAGGGAAATTTAAAACAAAAGAAGATGCTGGTTTACATTTACAGGCAGGAGCCAAGAAGGTTGTCATTACCGCACCAGGAAAGCAAGTTGACAAAACAATTGTAATGGGTGTGAATCAGGACACATATAATCCGGAAGAGGATAATGTGATCTCCAATGCTTCCTGCACGACTAATTGTCTTGCGCCAGTAGTTAAGGTATTGGATGACAACTTTTCAATTATCAACGGATTAATGACAACTGTTCATGCGTTTACAAATGATCAACAGAATTTGGATAATCCGCACAAAGATTTACGAAGGGCTAGGGGTTGTACACAATCCATTATTCCAACTTCAACAGGTGCTGCCAAGGCTTTAGGAGAAGTGATACCCAGTATGAATGGAAAACTGCATGGTATGGCGCTTCGGGTTCCAACACCCAATGTCTCGTTAATTGACTTGGTTATTGATGTGAAAGAGTCCGTATCAATTGAAGAGGTTAATAACGTATTCAGAAAAGCTGCTGAGAATGAACTTGCAGGAATAATTAAGTATAGTGATGAACCACTTGTTTCAATAGATTATACATCAACAGATTATTCTGCAATTATCGATGGACTGTCAACGATGGTTATGGAAGATAACAAGATTAAGGTATTGGCTTGGTATGACAATGAATGGGGTTACTCAAAACGAGTAATTGATCTAACCAGATTTGTTGGAAACTATATCAACCAGCCACAAATGAAAATTTCTTAACTATTGCAAGTAAATTAAAATAAGTTTATACTTTTCCATGACTTCTATATTAATGGATTCCTGCTTAAAAGGTTAGAATCTTATTGGACTTACTTCCATAGCGAAAATATAGTTGCATATAAAAAGATACTCAACTTATATTAAGGTGGAATCTTGAAATGGATACAATGGGAAGACATGTTATTGCTGAGTTATGGGATTGTAATATAGATATTCTAAATAATATGAAGCAAATTGAGCAAATCTTTGTTGATGCAGCTGTAAACGCTGGAGCGGAAGTTCGCGAGGTTGCTTTCCATAAATTTGCGCCACATGGCGTTAGTGGCGTGGTTATAATAGCAGAATCACATTTAACAGTCCATAGTTTTCCTGAGCATGGCTATGCAAGTATTGATGTTTATACATGCAGTAATACAATTGATCCAAATGTAGCTGTAGATTATATTATACAAGCATTAGAGACCAAGACATTTGAACATGTTGAAATTAAAAGAGGTAAAGGTCCTGTTAAGGTACAGCCATTTCAAAAAATGTTATAAATAGAATGGAAAGGAGGATTGACCAAAATTAATGGTTAATCCTTCTTTCTTAGTTAGGAAATTAAAATTCTTTCTTAACTGAGTCAATTTCATAAATTTATTATCATCATTCAATTTTCGCATCTATAAAATAATCTCAAATAGCCATCTTGATAATTTTAGAGCTTTTTTAATTGTTGCCTTGACAACATTAATAGAAATTTTTTGTACACATAAGATATAAAATGCGAAGTAACATGCTGAGTGCTATGACACCGCTTCGAAAATACACTTCGCTTTCCGTGGGCGGCTGATGAGCCTCCTTGCTCCTACGTCGCTGCGTAGTCTCATCTAGGCCTCAGCTCCCACAGGAGTCTACGTGTATTTCCTCCGCTGGGGTTGCTCACTTATTTAAAAAATATATGCATGTTGTGATGATATAAACAAGATTCTTGACCATCTAAACCAGCAGCTGGAATATGCGAGACTCCTGTGGGACAGCGAGCCAAAGAGACCCCACAGAGAGCGACCTTTGCGAGCGAGGAGGCTCGTGGTGAGCCCACGGAAAGCGAGTATATTCCAGCTGCGAGGGTCAGAGAGCCACTATAAATACTACTCGGTACCATTAATTTACTTCGCATTATATATCAAATACGTAACGTTGGTCAAAGTCAACTCAAGTAGTGTATCAGCCTTTCTTGTTCCTTCAAAAACTGCTTTTTTATTGACTTATGAAAATAATTACAACGAAGGTTCTGTATTAGGAATTGGTGATAAGTCAGTTTTCGATGATTAGTCGATTTACTAAAAACATGTTAAAATAGATAGATATATAGTGTACGGATATAGAATTTATACATATGTACTATTTTTTAGATGGGGTGTACAAATGTCGTTTCGTCAAAAAACTGCAAAATATTTTAGTAATCATGCTGAAACAAATGAAAATCATATTGATCCTACGCTTCAAACACATTACTATAAAACAACAAGAGATAAAGGATTAAGCATGCTGGAGAATTATTTTGATAATAACGGAAGCTATCAAATTAATGCTATTTCCAAGGATCACGGTGAAATTAGTGCTACTATTGTTAAAGGAAAAAAGGCCTTTGTCGTTGCAACTGTAATTATGGTGAGACCCCACCAGACGGCGATTGATTTTTCTGTCACAACAGAGTCAGTATTTCCGTTTGATTTAGGCTATAGTACGAAAATCATCCAACAACTATATCAGCAAATAAATAAAGAGCTGCCTATCATTAATAATACGAATAGTCGGAGTCGGTAGCAAAAATGAATGGGGTTGAACGACATGAGATGTTCAAATTGCCACTATAAAAGTACAAAGGTTTTGGATTCGCGACCAATTGAAGAGGCGCGTTCGATTCGCAGGCGCAGAGAATGCGAACAGTGCGGGTTTCGTTTCACAACATTTGAACGGATTGAAGAGGTCCCATTAATTGTTGTGAAAAAAGATGGTACAAGACAGGAATACAGCCGCGAAAAATTAATACGTGGTTTGATTAAAGCATGTGAAAAGCGTCCAGTTCCACTTGAGAAAATTGAAGAAATTGCCATTGATGTTGAAAAACAATTACGTAATACTGGTGTATCAGAAATTGATAGTAAAGAAATAGGTGAAATGGTAATGGATCGACTTTCAGACGTTGATGAAGTAGCTTATGTTCGATTTGCATCAGTTTATCGGCAATTTAAGGATTTAACTGTATTTTTAGATGAATTAAAAGACTTAATTAAAACAGATAAGAATGAAAACACCTGAATAATCGATTCAGTGTCATGTTTGGAGAAGAGAAAGGGTTAGAATAATGAGTCATATCGGAAAAATTTTGCCAATCGAAGGGTATCGAGTTTTGTTTAAAGGCAATTTGCCAGTTGATTATGCAAAGTCGTTAACTCACTTGTATCAGCCATTAATTGGTATACAAGCATTTTCGTTATATCAAACCCTATTGAACGAACTTGAATTTCAACATGGATCATCAGTCCAAACACATCATACATTAATGAACTATATGAACTTGCCGTTAGATGATATTTATCGGGCAAGGTTAAAACTTGAAGGTATCGGACTGCTTAAAACGTATCAGAATTACACAGATGACCAAAATTCATATATATACGAGTTACTAAGTCCGTTTTCACCAGCAAACTTTTTTGCAGATGAAATGCTGGCTCAATTACTATATCATCATATTGGAGAAACTAAATTTAAATTATTGAAAGAATACTACACCGAACATGGAAAAAGAGAAGGTTCAAACATAACAGCATCTTTTAATGAAGTTTTTCAAACGTTTCAGCCATATCTGGAAGGGATGGAAGTGATTGATGATCAAGACGAATCAGTCACAGAGTCTGCAATTGATTTTACCTGGATGGAACAAATGCTGAAGCAGCGCATGGTTCCGGCTAATAGAGTGTTGACTTCGGAAAACAGAAAGTTAATTTCCCAGATGATGACTTTATATGATTTAGCAACCTTCGAAGTAGAAAAATCTGTATTATGGGCGTTGACGGATGAAAATTCGCTTAATCGTAATGAATTTAAAGAAGCTTGCCATGATTTATTTAGAAATAAACACAATCAAACAGATATTAGGCTTACTGAAAAAGAAGTACGCACAACAAATGAGACTGTTAGTAATCCAACAACGAAGGAAGACCAGCTTATAACCGAACTGGAAAAAATATCACCGAAACAGCTGCTAGAAGATTTATCGAGTGGTGGTCAGGCATCTGCTCAGGATATGAAGGTGATTCGTGAGGTTATGACAACTCAAGGACTTCCTTCTCCAGTGATGAATGTACTTATCCACTATGTTTTACTGCAATCAAATATGAAGTTGTCGAGAGCATATTTAGAAAAGATAGCAAGCCATTGGTCACGTGCAAACCTGCAGACAGCTAAAGAAGCAATGGCATTCGCTAAGAGTGAAAAAGGCCGATATCAAAAAGAACAAACCAATAAATCAAATTATAAAAAGCCCCAATCCAATGAGGTTGTTCCTGACTGGTTCAAAGAACGGAAAAAGAAGAAGCAAGCTAACTCAAATCAGGCTGGTACGGATACACAAAAGGAATGGGAAGAAACAGCAACATTACTGCGAAAGTACTCCAAAAATAAGAATAATCATTTATAAGGATGATAAAAATGAAGCCGGTACAATCGGAATTAAAAAAATGGATGCAAGAGAATAAAAATTTCAAGGACAACTATATACGGATTAAGCAGGAAGTTTTAAATGATCCTGAAATAAAAGAATTTTTGTCATATCATCCTACACTACCGGAAGAAGAAATTGAGAAAAATCTTATAAAGCTGTATGAATTTAAATCCCAATCTAAGCAGTGTGATAAGTGTAAATCCTTTGAACAATGTCAAAATATGCTACAAGGCTATTCACCTGTTTTACATGTTAAGGATAATGAAATTCATCTATCGTATGAAAAGTGTCACCTTCGACTGGATTATGAAAAACAGCAGCAGCAACAGCAGTTAATTGAGAGTTTGTATATGCCAAAGGAAATACTGAATGCTGCCATAAGTGATATTGATCATGATGCTGAAAGAGGTAGTGGAATCAGGCAGTTACTCCTTTTTCTAGAACAAACGAAATCTGGACTCCCAGCAAAAGGTATATATTTTTATGGCCCTTTTGGTGTTGGAAAAACATACCTGCTTGGAGCTTTGGCAAACGCGTTAAAAGAACATAATATATCATCCATGTTAATTTATATGCCAGAGTTTGTTCGGGAAATAAAGAGTTCTATTAAAGATGATTCGATCAATGAAAAGATTAATTACTTTAAAAAAGCAGATGTGCTAATCCTCGATGATATTGGTGCCGAAACACAATCAGCCTGGTTTCGAGACGAGATACTAGGTTCTATTTTACAATATCGAATGATGGAAAAGTTACCAGTATTTTTCACATCTAACTACAGTCTGGAACAATTGGAAGAACAGCTTGGCCGATCTAATCGCGGTGGAGTTGAAACAGTGAAAGCAGGACGCATTATCGAGCGGATAAAACAAGTAAGTAAAGAAATTTCACTATCAGGAGAAAATCGTCGCGATGGTTAGAATATCATTAGACTAGCATGGAAGATTAAACTCTTTTATGCTAGTTTTTTTGTCAGTTAAGAAATCACCATCTACCATGAAAATATTTTTCATATAGCACATTTGAGGTTAGCGGACACCAGAGACCTTATTTAACACAAATACAGTCATGTAAACCAAAATACATGTAAAATAAGGGCTTTTGTGTCCGGATAACTTCGAGAATGTTACTTTTATATAGAAATAACGTCACCTGTCTCCGCTGAAATCAAGTTAGAGAGGTATTTTCATACAAAATATTTATCTCTTCTATGGCTTGCACGCCAAAGCATAAGGGGACAAACCAAGCTACTTCTTATTATCACTATCGTTTCTCAGCGACATTTGGTGGCATAAATTTAAAAAATATTTAATGCCTCTTTTCACTGGTGAAATTCGATTATAACTGTGAAGGAGAAAGGTAACTTCACGGGTACTTGCCTTCCATTGAATACTAACTTTACTAGTTTCATGGGATTATACATTTTTTCACATGTATGTCCATATAATGTAACAGTTTGGTTCTTGGTGAGGGTGATGTATTTGCTGGAAGTTTATTTTGGATCGGATAAAGAAGTGATTAGTTTTTGTGAGCATTTATTTCAGTATAACAAACAGATTGAATTGCATTGGAAAACAAGTGAGGAATGGGGGAATCATTTAATACTTGATTATCAGGTACCTGGTAATGAAACAATGGAATCCATAGCAAAATCAATGGTTGAGGTATTTGTAGCACATCGGCTGACAAATATGATAAACGGTATAATTAAAGACTATTATTATTATACAAATATGGATGAAATTGAACGCATATTGGATATTACACACTGGATATTCTCCGGTGATGATGCTGATAGTGCTAATGTCAGGAAGAACAAAGATCCAAGTCAATTGTTGCAGTCACTATTCATAGCAAACATTAAGAACACAGAAATAGTTCATTATGATTCAATTGTTAAGTTTCAATTGAAGGTGTTCAAAGACGAGCTTATTTATTTTGTTGGGCTGGCAATAGATGAATTTAAACGGGAGGAGGATCATCAGGCGTTTATTGATATGCTGCGGGAATATGTTGTTAAAAGGGAGCCGTCCTACAACACAGTCCATATACTGCAAGGGGGGCAATTTTCTTTTTATAAACCGAGTGGAAAGCGGTTTACTAAGCTTGAATTGAGAATGCTCATGCAAAAAGAGCCACTCTATATTGTAGGATTGGATGCTGACGAGCTGAACTTAGCACCATTAATTGCAATGGCACCAGAGAAAATAAAAATTTATGGTGACCATCCTTCTGAACCAAAAACATTAACTGTAATCAATGTTTTTCAGGAGAGAGTTGAATTTCAGCCTGTCAGTAGCTTCCCATTCCCATACTATTTAAAAAATAATTAGTAAAGCTTGATTTTATTGTCAATAGAAGCTATAATACGATTTATATATAATCTTAACAAAATTAAAAGTAATGATAAGGATAAAATCATTTGGTTTTTGGATAGATAAGAGAAGGAAGTCATTGGCTGAAAACTTCCATATGCATTCAGATGATTACCACCTTTAAACTCTACTATTGAAACATAAGTAAATAGTAGCGTACAGTCTGCGTTAAAGATCTATGAGCCGCAGTTAACTGCGGGAAATAGGGTGGAACCACGATGTTACCAACGCTCGTCCCTTTGCTTAAATGCAGAGGGATGGGCGTTTTTAATTTTTGACTGTTTTTCTAAGAGTTTATTGCGTATGAAAGTACTTTTACTTTCACGACTGTCAAAAAGATAACGATTGGTAGTATTTAGTGAGGCTCTTCGGCCACGCAGCTGGAATAAATACATTAAAGTATTTAATAACATTACGTCACAGTTAATATCGTACTGAATACCGAAAAGCAACAAGACCTTATTAAAAGATACTCAAATAGAATACACACAAGGAGTGTTACTAATGGCTGAAATAACGATAACTTTCCCAGATGGAGCAAACAAACAATTTCCTATAGGGACAACGGGTGAGGAGATTGCAAGTTCTATTTCGTCAGGACTAAAAAAACAATCTCTGGCGATCAAACTGGATGGTGAATTATATGATCTGAGACGTGAACTCCAGCAAGGCGGTTTAATTGAGATTGTTACATATACCAGTGACGATGGAATTGACATTATGCGCCACTCAACAGCACATTTACTGGCTCAGGCTGTTACAAGGTTATTTGATAATGTCAATTTTGGGGTAGGTCCTGTAATTGAAGAAGGATTTTATTATGATATGGATATGGAACATACGTTAACACCTGAGGATCTTCCGAAGATTGAAAAGGAAATGAAACGAATTATTGAGGAAAACCTGGAGATAGAACGAGTTGAAGTTTCACGGAATGAAGCAAAACGAATGTTCAAGGAAATTGGCGACGACCTTAAACTTGAGTTGATTGATGCAATTCCTGAGGACGAGCAAGTAACAATATATAAGCAGGGAGAGTTTTTTGATTTATGCCGTGGAATTCATGTACCCTCTACAAGTAAAATTAAAGCATTTAAACTGTTGAGTATCTCTGGAGCTTATTGGCGTGGTGACAGCAATAATCAGCAGCTGCAACGTATATATGGAACAGCTTTCCAAAAGCAAGGACAGCTTGATGAACATTTACGTATACTCGAAGAAAGAAAAGAACGTGACCATCGTAAACTTGGGAAAGAATTGGAGATCTTTACTGTCTCACAAAAGGTTGGACAGGGGCTGCCGTTATGGCTGCCAAAAGGAGCAACAATCCGCCGTACTATTGAGCGCTATATTGTTGACTTAGAAGAGCGTTTAGGTTATGACCATGTATATACCCCAGTGCTTGGAAGTGTTGATTTATACAAAACAAGTGGACACTGGGATCACTATCAGGATGACATGTTTCCAACAATGGAAATGGATAATGAGGATTTAGTACTTCGTCCAATGAATTGTCCACATCATATGATGGTTTATAAAAACCAACTATACAGCTATCGCAATCTGCCAGTCAGAATTGCTGAACTGGGTACAATGCATCGTCATGAAATGTCTGGTGCCTTGGCTGGGCTACAGCGTGTTCGTGCTATGACACTGAACGATGCACATATCTTTGCCCGTCCAGACCAGTTGAAAGCAGAATTTATTCGTGTTGTAGAACTAGTACAAAAAGTGTATGAGGATTTTGGAATCAACGATTATTATTTCCGCCTTTCTTATCGTGATCCCGAAGATAAGGAAAAGTACATTGATAATGATGAAATGTGGGAGAAAGCACAGGCTATGCTTAAAGAAACCATGGAAGAAATGAAGGTTGATTATGTAGAAGCGGAAGGCGAAGCTGCATTCTATGGCCCGAAGCTTGATGTACAAGTGAAAACAGCTTTAGGGAAAGATGAAACACTGTCCACTGTTCAGCTTGATTATCAATTACCTGAACGATTCGATTTGACGTATATAGGTGAGGATGGAAATGAACATCGCCCAGTTGTCATTCACCGTGGTGTTGTATCAACAATGGAAAGATTTGTTGCTTTCCTCATAGAAGAGTATAAAGGAGCGTTTCCAACTTGGCTGGCACCAGTACAAGTTAAAGTCATTCCGGTGTCACCTCAAGTCCATATGGATTATGCAAAAAAAGTGGAAGAAAAATTAAGATTCCAGGGTGTTCGGGTTGCAGTGGATGAACGCGATGAAAAAATTGGCTACAAGATAAGGGAAGCACAAACACAAAAAGTCCCATTTGCTTTAGTTCTGGGAGATAATGAAATTGAAGAAAATGCAGTGAACTTTCGTCGATATGGTGAGAA
Organism: Virgibacillus sp. L01; assembly: GCF_052246775.1. NCBI lineage: Bacteria > Bacillati > Bacillota > Bacilli > Caryophanales > Bacillaceae > Virgibacillus > Virgibacillus sp. L01. The sequence goes on from NZ_JBQQCP010000008.1 coordinate 117,241, forward strand.
AGAGTCTGAGACAATTGCATACGATAAGTTTGAAACATTAATTACAGATGAAATATCAGGTAGGGAATTGCGCAGAAAGTAAAGTAACACCAGAGCAAATCTTTACCTACTGTACTCGGGCTTTATAACCTGATATAATTATGGTGAGTTATAAATATGCATATATTTCGTTATCAGCTTGTTGACAGAGTAGGAAATACATGCTATTCTATTAAAGTTGAATAAAAATTAAATGATCTGAGACAAGTAGAAGCACCCGCTTCTCACCTGATTGACGCATTCGTGCAGTTGACTGGTTTAAAAACTCTTTTAATAGACTAATGGAGAAGTGTGGGTGCAGTATTGTACCTGCACTTTTTTGCAGTTATGAAAGTATAAAGCTTTCTTAATGCATAAGTGATACGAAAGCGATCGCCATAAGGACTGGCGATAGGCCAAGTTTACTAAAATTTGCTTGTCAATATTGGATCTGTAACACAATTATTTGGAGGTGGCTGGCTATTAGCAAAGAGATGAATGTTAATGAAAAAATCCGTGCTAGAGAGGTAAGACTTATCGACTCAAATGGTGATCAGCTTGGGGTGAAATCTCGCAATGAAGCGTTAGATATCGCTCAAACCAGGAATCTTGATTTGGTTCTTGTTGCACCAAATGCAAAACCACCAGTTTGTCGAATCATGGATTTTGGTAAATATCGTTTCGAACAGCAAAAGAAAGAAAAAGAAGCACGTAAGAAACAAAAAATTATCAATGTTAAAGAAGTGCGCTTTACTCCTGGAATTGGAGAGCATGATTTTAACACCAAGTTAAAAAATGCTAGAAAATTCCTTGAAAAGGGTGACAAGGTAAAAGCATCTGTTCGCTTCCGTGGACGTGCGATTACACACAAAGAACTTGGTCGGGAAGTTCTTGACCGCTTTGCGGAAGAAGTAAAAGATATTGCTACAATTGAATCCAAACCCAAAATGGAAGGTCGTAGCATGTTCATGATGCTTGCTCCAGTAAACGAAAAATAACAACTCAAGGAGGAACTTAACATGCCTAAAATGAAAACCCATAAAGGTTCTCAAAAACGTTTCAGCAAAACCGGTTCAGGAAAGCTAAAACGTTCACACGCTTATACAAGCCATATGTTCGCTCATAAATCTCAAAAGCAAAAACGTAAACTACGTAAATCAACAGTTGTTTCTGCTAGTGATTTCAGACGAATTAAAACAATGCTTCCTTACAAATAAGCATTGAGACATCGGACGAGAAAAAGACATTAGACTATTTTTTATTTGTATTAGGAGGGAATTAATATGCCACGTGTAAAAGGTGGAACAGTTACGCGCAGACGTCGTAAACGCGTACTAAAACTAGCTAAAGGTTATTATGGTTCAAAGAGAGCTCTATTTAAAACAGCAAAACAACAGGTTATGAAATCAGGTCAATATGCATATCGTGACCGCAGACAGAAGAAACGTGATTTCCGTAAACTATGGATCACTCGTATTAATGCTGCTGCACGTATGAATGATATTTCATACAGTAAATTAATGCATGGTTTAAAAGTAGCTGGAATTGATGTTAATCGTAAAATGCTGTCAGATATTGCAATCAATGACGAAAAAGGTTTTGCAGAATTGGCTGAAAAAGCTAAAGCAGCTGCTAAATAACAGTACTAAACGCCAAATCCAGATGAACTGGGTTTGGTGTTTTTATATAGAGGTGAAAAAATGAATGAATTAAATATGATTATCCTATTTCTTATTGGTGTTAATGCGATAGCTTTTATTTTAATGGGAATAGATAAAAAGAAGGCGATAAGACATAAATATCGGATACCTGAACGTACGTTTTGGGGACTTGCGATTTTAGGTGGAGCAATTGGGGCGTTATTAGGGATGAAGCGTTATCGGCATAAAACGAAGCATCGCTTATTTGTTATAGGAATGCCAACGTTGATTGTCATTCATATCATTCTCTTTGTGTATTTAACATATTAGATGTCATAAAGGCTCGTCTATTGTCATATACATGTACTAATATGATTACCAAGTGCACGCTCTAATGAAGGAGGTTGGGTATGGAGCTGTTTGGCAATTATTTACTGGCATTTATTGAGACGGGTGGATTGTTTGCTCCGATATTATTTATAGGTTGTCATTTATTAAGGCCATTATTTTTTCTTCCAGTTGTGTTTATATGTATCTCAGGAGGAATACTTTTTGGAGCACTTGCAGGAACTCTGTACTCAGTTATCGGTATTACGTTGTCGAGTGTCATTTTTTACGGCGTAATTCGATGGATGCCAAAAACATTTAGTAGGCTGGTAAATCTGAAACGAAAAATAATTGGCAGTAACTCCAAACTTACCACATCCCAAATTGCCATACTGCGACTCGTTCCTTTCATCCACTTTCATCTGTTATCCTTATGCTTAATAGAAATTTCTGCAAACTTTAAGGATTACACCAGGTCATCACTATTTTCAAACATTCCGTTAGCCTTCGTTTATACATCTGTTGGCAAATGGATATCCAGTTTATCCCCAATGTATATCTTCGTATTCTTAGTCGCATTGCTTCCACTAATTTACATTTTAAGGAGGAAAGAGATTATCATTAAATGGAACGATTTTTTCCAGGTAAGTACACAATAAACATGATCTTTAGGTTGTTAGGTCTGTCATATAAGATATATAATGCAACATAGTGTAGAAAGGATTAAGTGCTATGAAACCGCTACGGAAATACACTTCGCGCACCTAGGGCAGCTGATGAGCCTCTTTGCTCCTACGTCGCTGCGTAGTCTCATCTAGGCCTCGCCTTAGCTCTCACAGGAGTCTACGTGTATTTCCTCCGCTGTTGACTCGAGTGGGAATCTCTATAGAATAAATGTGTGACAGCACTACACTAGTCCGGGTGAGCGGAGGGCGGTGACTCCCTCCTGCGGGAACAGCACGTGTCCGAAGACCCCGCAGAGTGGTCTGCTCGAGGAGGCTGAGGTCGTGCTCGCGGAAAGCATCCGCCCGTAGCGACCCCGGACGGCAGGACGAGAGTTTTTAGAGATTATTCTAGCAGCTACGTCGCATTTTATATCAAATACGTACCGTTAATCCAAAGTCAACTCAAGTAGTGTATATTCAGCCTTTCTTATTCCTTCAAGGTTTTTGCGGTCATTTTACCCTACGAAAGTTGAATAATAATTATATTAAAAATAGCTCACTATGCGGGGAATCTGCCGCAGTAGTGAGCTGTTTTGGATTTAAGCTATTCTGGATTTAACTTGATATAGATCCCTTTTTGCTGGAGATTATTTATACAATCATTTAAATATTCCAGATTGTGTTCTGGATATATTTTACCTGTATTTACTTGATCCCCTGTACATTTCATGGCTTCAAGGCCGGAATAGCGAGTAGTTGATTTCCCGCGATATGTTGCTTCTTCCCAAAGTGGCTGAACATTATAACTTCTTCGTTTCATTTCCTGGATTATTTTTAAATGATACTGATAAAGCATATATGGTGAATAATTGAATACGTAGTTAACTGTGGAGTGCGGCTTTCCCCATCCGTTTCCTCTTAATGCACAACATTCGCGATGCTGTCCCAGTAATTGTTGCCTGGGGAGGAGTGGGATAAGTTCTTCGTGCCATAGTCGCATAGGAAATTTCACCTTCTACTCGATAATTGTTAAGAGTAATTTATTTATGGGATGCTTCCATTCGATTTTTGCATACGGATATCGAATTAATAATTCTTTTTCAATAAAATAAAGGTCGTCTCTCCTAATGCCACCTAATTCTCCGGGGTCGCGTGCAAATACGCTGATATTAACTACTTCAAAGGAGTCCTCAGTAGTACCTAGGTATTTTTCCCCTTCAAATAAACAGTTTTTATAGACAAACTGAATATTTTTTTTACTATTAGTTGGTTCATCTACTATATAAAAATCTTCCTTAGCCTTGGCTATTTGCATTTTTCGTTCCGGGTTACGATAATATTGATATATCGTATAGACGAGGAGAACGAGCGCTATGAGAATAAGTAATCGAAATAAAATAACAATCATATCAAATCGTCTCCCTATTGAGTAATAGTATCTTGTACGTATTAGGATAGAAACAGGTTTCACTATTTATAATAATTTCGTGTTACAATCGACAAAAAGAGAAATGAGGTAATCGAAATGGACTGGTCAGCATTATACACGATGCAAAAACAATTGGACAACTATATTGAATCACAGCATGATCTAACAGGCAAAGATTTATTCAAGGAGAAGCAATTGGCGTTACTTGTGGAATTAGGGGAATTAGCGAATGAAACACGCTGCTTTAAATTCTGGAGTAAAAAACCTAGAAATGATGAAAATGTGATTTTGGAAGAATACGTTGATGGGGTACATTTCATTTTATCATTGGGATTGGAAAAAGGATATGAGTATATATCAACAAGAACAGAAAAATCTTCAACCAGTGAAACAGAACAGTTTAATCTTGTTTTTTCTGCATGTGTTTTATTTAAACAACAACCTACACGGGAAAATTATGAGTCACTCTTTGAATATTACTTGCAGTTAGGGGAACTGTTAGGTTTTGATGAAAAGGCAGTACAGGATGCGTACCTGAAAAAAAATGAAGTAAATTACGAGCGGCAAAACCAGGGGTATTAGGCTGAAAACGTTTTATTATTTCTGTTTTTACGGTTATAATGAAATAGGATAATTATGAAGGAGGAGTTTTTACATATGGCGAAATTAGACGAAACAAATACAATGTTAAAAGATCTAACAGATGCAAAAGGAATTCCAGGTAATGAAAAAGAAGTAAGAGAAGTGATGGAGAAGTATATAACACCATATGCTGATAAAATTTATACCGATAATTTGGGTAGCTTGATTGCGGAGAAGACTGGTGACTCGAACGGCCCTAAAATAATGGTTGCTGGGCATTTAGATGAAGTTGGATTTATGGTTACCCGTATCGATGATAATGGTTTTGTTTACTTTCAGACAGTTGGTGGATGGTGGAGCCAGGTAATGCTTGCCCAACGTGTTACCCTTATGACATCAAAAGGTGATGTAACAGGAGTAATTGGTTCAAAGCCACCACATATTCTTTCGGCTGAAGCACGCAAGAAACCAATTGAAATTAAGGATATGTTTATCGATATTGGAGCATCAAGTAAAGAAGAAGCGCAGAAATTTGGTGTACGTCCTGGTGATTCAGTTGTACCATATTTTGAATTTACCCAATTAAAAAATGATAAGATGCTATTAGCAAAAGCATGGGATAATAGAATTGGCTGTGCAATTGCAATTGAGGTATTAAAACAGTTAAAAGATGAAAAGCATCCTAATATTGTTTATGGAGTTGGAACGATCCAGGAAGAAGTTGGGTTACGTGGTGCGCGTACTTCTGCACACGCCATAAAACCGGATATTGGATTTGCTGTCGACGTTGGTATTGCTGGGGATACACCTGGTATTTCTGACAAAGATGCAGACAGCAAGCTTGGAGAAGGACCACAGATTCTTTTATATGATGCATCGATGATTTCCCATAAAGGTGTACGTGAATTTGTTGTTGATACAGCGGACGAAAACAATATTCCTTATCAATTTGCAACAATCGCTGGCGGAGGAACCGATTCCGGCTCCATACATTTAACAGCGAATGGAGTGCCATCTCTATCTATTACAGTGGCAACACGCTATATTCATTCACATGCTGCTATCCTGCATCGTGATGATTTTGAAAACGCAGTGAAATTGATTGTTGAAACAATTAAAAAAATGGACAACGATAAAGTGAAGGAAATAGTGTTAGGTTAAAGCTGTTTTTAGAAAACGTGGCTGATAATATTTTACCGCAAAGATGTAATAGCAAGAGACTACCTGGAATAAAGAAAAAGCTGAGGGGTATCCTCAGCTTTTTTATGCAATATAGGAATTCATTACTTTTTTTACATAGTTTTGAGTCTCGTCAAAAGGCGGAATGCCTTGATGTTTATCTACATTCCCCGGTCCTGCATTATAGGCGGCTAGAGCCAGTTCGATATTTCCATTATACCGATCAAGCATCTGACTTAAATATTTCGTTCCACCTTCGATATTCTGTTTGGGGTCATATGGATTTGTTACGCCCAGGCCTCTTGCGGTACCAGGCATTAACTGCATTAAACCTTGCGCACCAGCACCGCTTTTGGCATTTGCGTTATAGTTTGATTCAGCTTTTATAACGGAATGAATCAGGTTCGAATCTATTCCATACTTTTCAGCAGCACTGGAAATATACGAATCAAATATTACTGGTGAAGTAGCATTCTTTACCGTTAATGGGGAAGTATTTTGAAGTGGCATAAACGGCTGAGTCTGCGTATTCCCATGCATAAAGTTATTGTTATTGGTGGTTCCATTATTTATTTGCTGCTGCAATAATTGTTTGAAAGCCAGGTCAATCATAGGGGAGTTAGTTGAGTTGTTCCTGGAAGACGTTAATACTGACATTGCCTGATGTTGAATTAGTGATTGCAAACTTCGAATATCCATAATTATAATCCCCCCAAATTTATTAACATTAATTGTACATCTTTTTCCAAATTATCACAATATCCCCTATAATAGTATCGGTTCTTTCCCATAATCCTGTAATACTTGATGGTAGAAAGGGTCGTTTCCAATACAGTATATTTGTTCACATAAACTATTGATCTCGTCCATGTCATGTGATGTATAAATAATCATTTTACCGTGATTCTTTGCAAGCTCATATAAGTATGAACCAATCTCTTTGCGTGATTTTAGATCAATTCCTACGGTAGGCTCATCTAAAAGTAATAGCATTGGCTCGTGGATTAAACTTATCGCTAAATTTAACTTCCGTTTCATTCCGCCTGAGAGAGTCTTAACGGATTCGTTCCATTTTTCAAGCTTCATATCTCTGCATAGCTGTCTCAGCTCTTCTTTACTTTTATTTTTCCATGATAGTTTCTCGAAGAAAACCATATTTTCTTTAACTGTGAATTCCTCCCATAATGCAATATCCTGTGCAACAAAACCGATTTTTTTACGAAGCTGCTTTTTGTTTTTGTGATAGGCTTCATTATATAACGATATAGAACCCGAAGTTGGCTGGGATAACGTTGCCAGGATTTGCAGCATGGTTGATTTGCCTGCACCATTTTCACCTACAAGTCCAATAATTTCGCCTGGTTTAGCAGTGAGTGTAACAGAATTTAATATTTGTTTTTTTCCGTATAATTTTGATAGGGACTGGACATTAAGCATTGTATTTCTCCTTTCTAACAAGCCAAACAATCATAAAGAGAATCACCACAAGTGACCAAAGACTTACAAATTCTCCGTTCAATAACGGTAGAATTGGATTAAACAAATCGAACCACGACCAATTCGTGAATACTCCTGAGGGGAGAACAGCACCACTGCTGATGGTGACAAACAGTGTTATTCCAAATGACATCGAATAATATAAAAATGTCGTTTTAAAAAGATGTGCAAGTAGAAAGGCAGCCAGACTAATTAAAATCCGGTAAATAATTAGATTAAGAATGCTGATCCACTCGCCAAATGCAACATACAACGAAAAAACGGTGAAAAGATCAACAATAATAAACAAGACACAATAAAGTATAAAATTCTGTAATAAATATGATTTTATTGTCCAACGGGTGAATGCAAAGCGTATTCTTGTGTTCGATTGTTTTTCTTTAATTACCCAGTCAAACAATAACAACGTTGAAAGCATACTGCATATTGCCCATAACCCCCATACAGAAAACAAAGCTGTATCTTTACTTGCTTTCACGGGTGAATCATTAAACGAAAAAGCTGTATTTAGGAGATTCTCATCTTGCTCGATTTCATTACTTTTGGCGACAATCTCCTCAAACGTCCATCCTTTGCCTGCCTCATATTGCTGTTCAAGTCCTTTTACAACAAGTGCAGCTTTTGATCTCCCGGTTTCCTGCTGTACATAGGATAAAACAATTTCTTTAACTGGTGAATAGGCAAACGATAGGTCCGACCGATAGCTGGTGATTAACTTATTACGACTATTTTCAAGGATTTTCTCCTCCAAACCATCATGAATAATAAATACACTATCCAATTCATGTTTTCTTAACTTATAAAGTGCATCATCTTCAGAAAGCTCCTTTATTCTGGCAAAAGGTATCGTTTTAATTTCCTGTACCAATTCATTTGATGCCTCGGTTTCTTCTTCCAGCACGATACCAACTGGAACTTTTGTATCTTCCTGTAAAACATCAGTAACTGTTATGATTCCTAACGTTGCCAGCAGAGGGAATAAAAGCCAAAACATCAGACTTGTAAATTGTTTTTTCCAATGCATCAAACGTGTTACCAGTATACTATTCATGGATTAACACGCTCCTTCCAGACCGATAAGCCCATTAATAGGAGCGCACTTGCTGTAGTTAGAAGTACAAGTGGTACATAGTCAGCATAAAACCTGCCATTTATAATTACTTCCTGTAGCCAGTGAAAGCTTTCACTGGAGAAACTGTATGGTAGAAGTGCTTGTACATATAATGGAAAGTAGAGAGTGGGTATAATTGCTCCACTTACTAATAATGATAAAAATGTAAACAATGATTGTGCGAGCAAACGTACTTTTTGGCCACTGATCACCGTTTCCAGAATAGCTAACCCGAATAGGAACAGAATGTTATAAAGGCTTATTATAATTGCTATTCGTAAATAATCTTCACCAGACAAAGAAATTTCTATTAAGTTAGTAAATACCAATAAAGTGAGACCCGCACAGATGCATGTTACTATGAAAGTAGATAATATCTTTGCAAACACCTGTCTTATTTGAGTAACTCCATATAATCGCATCCTATCCATTAAGCGATATTCTTCATCTTTTGTAAAAAATGAATAAAATGCCAGCAGCCAGATCGTAACAATCGAAAACCAGCCTGAAAGCCCATAATAGTAAACGGGTGAATTGGTTGCGTTATTAGTAATTTTTTCCTCATCTATGATCTTGTCTTTACCTACTGTATATACTAAAAAGTTAGTGAATTGATTAAATAGCATATCCTGGCGTGTTTCATCATTTATGAATAACTGTTTTGCATAGTAGTTTATTGTAAGTATATTTGCTTGTGATGCACGTATATGCCGTGCAATACTGTCGATCAATTCTTTTACTACATAACTTTCTGTCCGTCTGTTTGGATTACCTGTAATCGTTAATGTTACTTGATTTCCATTATATAAGCTTTCTGTAAAGCCCTCAGGAAAGGTTACATAGGCACTTAGCTGATTCTCTATTTGTTCGGTTGCCTGCTTCTTTGTCAGCTGCCTAATTTGTATGTAATTGCCTAATTGTGATGATTCGTCGATCATGTCTAAAACTATTTCAGTTTCTTTTGATTTATCCAAATCGACTAATCCGACATAAATGGGTTTCTGTTCTTCGGGTGAAACAATGGAGACTGCAATGACAGCAATTAGTGATATGAGAATGATAGGAAACAGTAAAAGCAGAGGAAGTGTTAGCCACTTCCTCTGCAGTTGCTTAAAATTATTATTGGTAAATAAAAACAGATGTTTTATGAAATGCATACATCCACTTCCATTCCATTAAAAGCCATTAAGATTTCCGCCAGACCCCATTAATCCGAATATCCATTGCTGGAATTGAGGCGTTACTTCCATCTCGACGTATTGATTCAGTTCATCAATACTCATGTTTCCGATGTTCTTAACTTCCTTATCGCTATCTAATTCAACTGAATTAATAAGCTTTGCACTTTTTTCGATGTGGAGACCAATCATATCCGGTCCAATATCAGGAGTCTCTACTGAAAAGTCGTGTTCAGAAGACATTTGGTCATTGTTATAGGTAGCGTTACCAGACCAAGTTAAGCTCCCGCTATTTATAGCGTCACTATAAGAAAATACCCGTTCAAACTCTCTGTTGCCATCTTGAAATGTTCCAGTACCATTATATGATAGTTCTGTTTCATCAAATGAAAGTTTAATAGAATCAGAAACCTTATCGCTAGTTGTCTCTAAATCCCCTGTAAGTTCCATATTGTGACTGCCATTCTGATCAGTCGCTTCAAATTCGTAATCGAACGTTTGGTTTTGGTCCTGGAATAGTTGGGTTCCATTTACAGATAATGTAACCAGTTCCTCGTTTGTTGGACCAAGTTTTATAGAGAAATCCCGCTTTACGATTAATTTATCTTTCACCCAGATCGTTGATTGAATACCGTCTGGAAATTTAAAATCTTTTAAATTTTCCCGAGCATCCTTTATAGCTGTTTCAAACTCTCCAATAAATTGATCAATTTGTTTTTGGACATCAGGTGTCATGCTTGATGATGTTATACCAGCGCCAAACTTTTGAACACCAATCTGTTCACTAATAATTTCTTTTAGTCTTTCGTCGCTTTCCATTTTTTTAAGTACTGTATTCAAAAGTTCTTTTGTTTGTTTTTCGGAAAGATGCATTTTGATTTTCTGCGTATCCATAGCATTCGAGTTAACGTTAACTGTTTCATCTGTTACTTCAAATGCCTTATCAGGCAAACTTTCATACATCATTTCCAAGTACTCTTCCTGTATATATTTTTGGTCTTCTTTGCTAAGTACTCCAGTTGACCCTTCAAAAAAAGCATTGAAATCAAGTTTTTCATCTCCGGTGAATGTTTTTGGATCAACTTCTTTTAATAACTTGCCTAAATCTTCACCATTTAATTGAACTAACTCTTCAAGAAATGGCAAGCCCAGCATCACACGGTCTTCCGTCAGATAAAAATTAATATCTCCTACTTCAAGTCCACCCATGCTTGCTTTGATTTCCGATGACAAATGCTTTTTATCTTTATCCATAGCAGTAGTTAAAGTAAGTGTTGCATTATTAATAAATTGGGCTGGACCCATACCCCCGAACCCACTCATTGCATTGGGGTCATTATATTCACCGGAAAATTCCAGTGTTGTCTCTGTTGGATTTTCCTCACTTTGTTCATACCAGCTTAATTCCGGCTGATAGCGTGTTTCTGCTTTATCTGCAAGGAATTCCGCTGAGTCTTTCTCAGCTAGAAAATATTGCTGTTTGGCAGATAAATTAAGTAAGACATATGCTGCCACACTTCCGCCAACTAAAAGAACAGCAACAATTGAAATGACTATAACTTTTTTGGAACTCATAAATATTCTCCTCTCCGCCTATGTACAACTTCTTCTAATATATGTATTATTTCTAGCAGATAAGAATGTATAAATACTTTCTTACTGCATAAGTGCTACGAAGGCTTATCTATATTAAGGATTGGCGACAAGCCAACTTTTCTAATATAAGTTTACCATAAATACAGATAAATGTAGTTATTAATCAATAAAAAAACGGATGCTTGTTTGCATCCGTTTTAATCTAACTTGAAGTTGCTTGCTTTACACCTTGTTCAAGTGAGTCGATCATTTCCTGTTTGTCTTCTTCATTGGATTGGTTCCAAATCAGTTCAAATAATACCCCTAAACCAGGCAGCATTTTTTCTTCACCATCTTGAATCGCATCAACTATGGTTGCTTCTAATTGTTCCTGATTATTTGATGCAATATTGGACAATATGGCATTCCGTAAATTTAAATCCATAAAAACACCTCTCACAATTATTTTTACTATAGATAGTTTGACCGGTATAGGATAAAATATGTATGATGATAATAGAAACTTGGCCCGTTAAATGGGAATGTGTTTTGGCAGTTAAAATTAATTGGAATGGAATTGAAAAGATATGATTACCTCGGTACAAAATGAAAAAGTAAAACAATGGAATAAACTTCATAAACGTAAAGGCCGTACAAAATCAGAGACTTTTTTAATTGAAGGGTTCCATGTGGTTGAAGAAGCCCACAAAAGTGAATGGGAAATTGTTGAGATTATCGTACAGGAAGATAGACAATATCCAAATTGGTTCGAGAATTATATGGTTACCGAAGTAAGTGAAAAGGTTCTCCGGCATATAGCCAGTACGGAAACTCCACAGGGAGTATCCGCAATTATAAAAATGAAAGAACCAGAGGTAATAATTGGGGATTCGATCTTATTAATTGATTCAATTCAGGACCCAGGTAATTTGGGTACGGTCATCAGAACAGCTGATGCAGCAGGATTTGATGCTGTGATGCTGGGTGATAATACGGTTGATATGTATAATGATAAGGTTATCCGTTCTACACAGGGTTCACTATTCCATTTGCCAATTTCACATGTGAATTTAAAAGAAAAATTACCACAGTTAAAGGCAGAGGGATTTAGTGTATGGGCTTCTGCATTATCGAATGCACGTCCATTTGATAAACTTGAAGTGCCAGAAAAAACTGCCCTCATTATTGGAAATGAAGGTGCAGGAATTCAAAGTGAAATTGTTGATTTAGCTGATACCGTTGTAAAAATTCCAATATATGGTGAAGCGGAATCACTTAATGTAAGTGTTGCAGCGGGCATATTAATGTATTATATTAAGATGTAGAAGTTGCATATTTTTTAGATGTTCATTATAATTAAATAAATTTCACAATACGGCTAAGAAAGAGCTCGTAATAATTAGTAAACAGTAAAAGGGAAGAGATGTCCTGGACTGAAAACATTTCTACTGTGATAATTGTTACACTTCACTCTGGAGCTGGCACTCGGGACCTTGATTATTCAAGTAAAGGTGTACCGGATGAAAAATCCGTTATCAAGATTAAGTTGGATGCATTAAGTGTGTCAACAAGGGTGGTACCGCGAATTTATAGCCTCGTCCCTTTTTAGGGATGGGGCTTTTTTGTATTTTAAGAAGTGTTAAGGAGGAGTAAGTATGAAAGAGCAATTGGAGGCTATTCAAGCTGAAGCATTGGATAATGTAAAACAGGCAAATAATTTAAAAGAACTTCAGGATATTAAAGTAACATACCTAGGCAAAAAAGGGTCTTTAACGTCTGTCCTGCGTGGTATGGGGAAACTTTCTAAAGAAGAGCGGCCGGTTGTTGGTGAAATTGCCAACAAAGTACGTGAATCGATCACAAATGAAATTGAGCACAAGAGTGAAATTTTAGAGGAAGCAGCATTAGATGAGAAACTTCAGCAAGAAGCACTTGATGTGACGTTACCAGGGCGGCCAGTTCAAGTTGGCGGGCCTCACTTGTTAACACAAATTGTAGAAGAGATTGAGGATTTATTTATTGGATTGGGATTTGAGGTAAGAGAAGGGCCGGAAGTTGAAACAGATTATTATAATTTCGAAGCGCTGAATCTTCCTAAAGGACATCCAGCACGTGATATGCAGGATACTTTTTATATCACCAATGAATTATTGCTTCGAACACATACATCACCTGTTCAAGCTCGAACTATGCGACAGTTCAATGGTGATCAAACTGTTAAAATGATTTGTCCCGGAAAAGTATACCGTCGCGACACCGATGACGCAACACACTCACACCAGTTCACCCAAATTGAAGGACTATACGTGGATAAGAATGTCCGTATGAGTGATTTGAAGGGAATATTAGATAAATTTGCTAAGAAAATGTTCGGCGATGATCGGAAAACACGGCTGCGTCCAAGCTTCTTCCCGTTTACTGAACCATCTGTTGAAATGGATATTTCATGTAAAGTCTGTAACGGATCTGGCTGTTCTGTTTGTAAAAAGTCTGGCTGGATTGAAATTTTAGGCGGTGGCATGGTCCATCCTAGAGTACTGGAAATGGCCGGATATGATTCTAAAGAATATACTGGCTTTGCATTTGGAATGGGGCCTGAAAGAATAGCTATGCTGAAATATGGCGTTGATGATATCCGTAATTTCTATACAAATGATGTACGGTTTCTAAAACAATATCATCATGCAAAAGGAGGTACCTTGTAATGCTAGTGTCATTAAATTGGTTAAAAAAATATGTAGATATAGAAAATATCTCACCTGAAGAACTTGCTGAAAAAATTACGAAAACTGGTATTGAAGTAGATGGTATTGAATATATTGCGGAAAAAAGTCAAGGTGTTGTAGTTGGTCATGTTGAATCATGTGAGAAACATCCCAATGCTGATAAATTGAATCTTTGTCAGGTCGATATAGGCGATGAGAAATTACAGATTATCTGCGGAGCACCAAATGTTGAGCAGGGTCAAAAAGTTGCAGTAGCTAAGCCTGGTGCAGTTCTTCCTGGAAACTTTAAAATTAAAAAGGTTAAACTGCGTGGAGTAGAATCAAATGGGATGATCTGCTCACTTCAGGAGCTTGGTATTGAGGATAAATATGTTCCAAAAGATATTGCAGAAGGTATTTTTGTTTTTCCGAATGATGTAACGACAGGTGAAAGTGTCGCACCTCTATTGAACTTAAATGATGCCGTATTAGAATTTGATTTAACACCCAACCGCGCTGATTGCCTGAGTATGTTAGGAGTTGCTTATGAGGCTGCAGCAATACTGGACAAAGAGGTGACGTTACCAAGTGAAGTGGTAAATTCAAGTGAAGAAAAAGCGAAAGATTATATTTCTGTAGAAGTGGCTGATCCCGAGTTAAATCCTTATTATGGTGCATTTGTCGTTAAAGATGTGAAAGTAAAACCATCCCCGTTATGGATGCGTAATGCGTTAATGGCAGCAGGCATTCGTCCTATTAATAACGTAGTGGATATTACGAACTATGTATTACTTGAATATGGTCAGCCATTGCATGCATTTGATTACGATTTATTGAATTCCGGAAAAATTGTTGTTAGACGTGCGGAACAGAATGAAAAGCTTATTACACTGGATAAGGAAGAAAGAAACTTATCAGATGACCATTTAGTAATTACAGATGGAAAAGATCCTGTTGCAATGGCTGGTGTTATGGGTGGAGCCAGTACAGAAATTAATAATGAAACTACAACTATCTTGCTGGAAGCAGCATATTTTGAACCTGCTTCTGTTCGAAAAGCAGTGAAAGACACAGGGTTACGCAGTGAATCAAGCACCCGTTTTGAGAAGGGAGTAGACCCTAATCGAGTAAAAGAAGCTGGTCTTCGTGCATGTCATTTACTGGAGAAGTACGCTGGTGCAACGGTTCTGGATGATGTTGTTTCTTTTGATGAATTGGACCGTTCTGAGAAGATAGTTGAAATTAATACGGAAGAGATCAATAAACGTCTTGGAACTCAAATTAGTACAAAAGAAATTGGTGTGATTTTAAGCAAGTTACAATTTCCGTTCAAACAGGATAATGATCAACTGATTGTGACCATTCCAACCCGTCGTGGAGATATTACGATTTTTGAAGATATGCTTGAGGAAGTTGCTCGTATTTACGAATATGATAATCTCCCATTCACGTTACCGGAAGGATCCTCACAGGCAGGTGGATTAACGAACAGACAGCGATTAAAGCGGGATGTTAAAGGTTACCTGCAAAGTGCGGGGTTAATGGAGACAATAACATATTCCTTAACAAGTGATGATCACGTGTATAAGCTACTAGATCCGAAGCAGGAGGAACAGAAACCTAACCCTGTACCGTTGGCTATGCCAATGAGTGAGGACCATAAATATTTAAGACTAAGCATATTACCAGGATTGCTTCAGACATTAGCGCACAACCATGCACGAAATCAAATGAATCTGTCCTATTTTGAACTAGGAAATGTTTTTATTTCAAACGAAGCAACACTTACAAAACAACCAGACGAAAAACTGCGGGTGGCAGGAGCAGTTACAGGGTTATGGCTGTCTCATCAATGGCAGCAAGAGAAGAAGCAGGCGGATTTCTATCTTGTAAAAGGAATTGTAGAGGGTCTGTTTGACTTCTTAAATATACAAGTTACCTTCGAACAGGGGAAACTTCAAGACATGCATCCAGGGCGGTGTGCAACAATCAAGGTTAATAATCATGTTGTTGGATTTATCGGTCAAGTGCATCCGAAGTTAGAAAAGTCAATGGATATTAAAGAGACTTATGTATTTGATGTTGATATGGAAGCAGTATTAGCTGTTTATAACAACACACCAGGATATAGTCAAATCCCTAAGTATCCATCTGTTTCCAGAGATATTGCGTTTATTGTCGACATGGACACTCAAGCAGGTGACATCAGACAAACGATAGAAGAAACTGGCGCGCCAGTGGTTAAGAATGTTCAAGTGTTTGATGTATACAAGGGTGAGCATTTACCAGAAGGCAAAAAATCAATCGCATACAGCCTGCTTTATCAGGATCCGGATAAAACATTGAAAGACGATGAAGTTGAACAATCTTATCAGGAAATAGTCCGTACGGTTAATAATAAATTTAATGCCTATGTAAGGTCATAAGGGCGAGAGCAAGTATTAAATTTTAAGTGGTTCAGTTTTGGAGTACAA
Organism: Virgibacillus sp. L01; assembly: GCF_052246775.1. Lineage (NCBI taxonomy): Bacteria > Bacillati > Bacillota > Bacilli > Caryophanales > Bacillaceae > Virgibacillus > Virgibacillus sp. L01. Next base: position 133,621 of record NZ_JBQQCP010000008.1, read on the forward strand.
AAACATAATTTGTACCCTTGATTGAACTGCTTTTTTATTAAGGATATTACCACCATAACATGGAAGGTTATAATATTATCACGCAGTTTATAGATTTATTGGCAGATATGAAAGTATCCCATATATCGCTGACCTCTTCATACCCCAATTGGTTGATATCCGGTGTTTCCAGTTGATATATCGAAATTGCGGTTGATATGCAGTGTTTCCAGTTGATATATTGAAATTGCGGTTGATATCCGGTGTTTCCAGTTGATATATCGAAATTGCGGTTGATACCCGGTGTTTCCAGTTGATATATCGAAATTGCGGTTGATATCCGGTATTTCCAGTTGATATATCGAAATTGCGGTTGATACCCAGAATTTCCAGTTGATATATCGAAATTGCGGTCGATATCCGGTATTTCCAGTTGATATACCGAAATTGCGGTTGATATGCAGTGTTTCCAGTTGATATATTGAAATTGCGGTTGATATCCGGTGTTTCCAGTTGATATATCGAATTTGCGGTTGATACCCGGTGTTTCCAGTTGATATATCGAAATTGCGGTCGATATCCAGTGTTTTCAGTTGATATATCGAAATTGCGGTTGATACCCAGAATTTCCAGTTGATATATCGAAATTGCGGTCGATATCCGGTATTTCCAGTTGATATATCGAAATTGCGGTTGATATCCAGAATTTCCAGTCGTTATATCATATTCGTGATCAGGGCGTGAAGTGAGCAACATCAAAATTGCTTAGCGGCATTGGCGTTGTTAATGGTAATTTGTGAGAATCCTGTAGCGATGGTTGGCCAAGTGAAGAAATGAAAGTTGAGTACGGCAAGTTGTGTTAGACAACAGAGAGCAAGCGCTTCCTATTTAAAAAAACAATACAACCTTTTCTATCAACATAAAAAGAGCATCAAATTTCCCTGCAATTTAATGCTCAATCGGTGCTGCATTCTCAACTCACCTGGTGTTAGAGATAATTTTTTGCCTTTTTTGTATTGGCAAAATGTGTTTTTGCGTATGAGTTCAGGGCTTTTTCACCTTTGGATTTCATGACACGTGCGATGGTTTGATCAACTTTTTTGGAAGCTCCTTTTGGCAGTGCTATTCCAGTTTTGGCTGACAGTTTATCCATTTCACTCAGAAAGCTGGTTCGGGCAATAATTGACCCTGCAGCAACTGCGATCGAATAACTCTCGGCTTTTGTCATGAAATACGTATTATCCGCAAGTTTCTGCTTCTCCGTTGCTATATGTTTTTTATAAACAGCCGGTTCACAAAATTGATCAATCAGAATGCCATCTGCTGAGTTTGAATCTATCTTATTAAGTAGATTATTAATGGCGTGGTGATGAAGCATCGCCTTCATTTTTCCCTGTGTCCAACCTTGCTTTTGCAGTTTATTGTATTTTTCGTTATGTAAGATTAATAAGGAATAGGGTAAATCGAGATTCATAATATCTTTGGATATTTTTCGAATCGTTGAGTCTGTTAAATTTTTAGAATCCTTCACACCCAACTCCCTGAGCAGTTCAATTTGCTCTTTTTTAACAAATACTGCCGCTACAGTGATTGGTCCAAAATAATCTCCTGTACCTGCCTCATCTGAACCAATATGATTGCTGGTGAATAAAGTATCTGGTGGAGAGAAGACAGTCGTTTTATTTGTTTTTGGAGCAGCTTTAGCTGACTCTTTTGCTTTATCTGTCCATTTCTCTGCCTCAACAGCTGGAGCATTCCCTTGGAACATTACTTTTCCCGACTTATATGCAGTTATTACTGCATTTGAAGTTTTGGCACGAAAAACAGCTCCTTGAGGTGTTGATTGAAGTGTATTAGCGTAAAAGCGTCTCATTTCTTCTATTGTATTCTTTGGTATAGTGTATACATTTTGTGGCATAGGATCCTCCAATTAGATTATCTACTTACTATAGCAAATGTCGGGTATAAATGAAAAGAATGATTTCGTATCGCCAAGAGTTTCCTCAATGGCAAACTTTGTGTTAATATATAGTGGACTATTTTTCACTTAGGAGTGTATTCGTGTGACCCAAGATGATAAAACACGTATAACAGTTGAAATACATAATAAATCTTATACAGTTGTTGGTAAGGAAAACGCGGACCACGTTCGACTGATTGCAAGTCTAGTAGATCAGAAAATGCGTGATATTCACGGGGGGAACCAACAGCTTACTACTTCGGAACTAGCCGTTCTTACAGCTGTAAATACGATGAATGATTATATGAAATTAAAAGAAGACTATGCAACATTATTAGGTTCAAAAAACAAGGAAGAGGATAAATAGCGTATGGTTGATATTATATTAATTGCATTATTAATATTTGGTTTTTTTATCGGATTAAAAAGAGGTTTTATATTACAAGCCTTTCATTTACTAGGATTTATTGCAGCATTCATACTTGCAGCCTTATACTATGATCAGCTTGCCCCGCGTCTTGCATTATGGATTCCGTATCCTGAATTAGAAAATAGTGGCGCATGGGCAGATTTTTTAGAGTCATTGCCTATTGAAGGTGCTTTTTATAACGCAATAGCTTTTGCAATTATTTTTTTCGTTGCCAAGATAATTATGCAAATCATAGCATCTATGCTTGATTTTGTAGCGGACTTGCCAATTTTAAACTCTGTAAATAAATTATTGGGAGCAGTGTTGGGATTCGTAGAGATTTATCTGCTGATTTTTGTGGTATTATATGTTTTGGCATTAACACCATTAACAGAAGTACAATCCTGGATAAACAGCTCGTCTATAGCATTATTTATTGTTGAACATACACCAGTTTTATCAGAACAGATTAAGTCATTATGGTTTGAACACGTTGATGATTTGCTTAAATTTTAATTGAATAACTGAGACTGATTCAACGTATTAGGGTAGTCCTTGTATGTCATGTACAATAGATATAACCTCTCCATGAATCAGTCTTTTTTCATAGTAAAAATAGTAGGTGATATACAATGACAATTAACAAGAAAGATGTAATTAAATTACTTGAAAAAATTGCTATATATTTGGAACTTAAAGGAGAAAATCCTTTTAAAATTTCTGCTTATCGAAAAGCAGCACAGGCTCTCGAGCGTGATGATCGTTCTTTGACAGATATAGAAGACTTCAAGAAGATTAAGGGTATTGGAAAAGGGACAAGTGCAGTAATTGATGAATATATTGAAAATGAATCTTCTGAAACCTTAAATCAGTTAGAAAAGGAAGTACCCAATGGTTTAATACCGCTACTGAACCTTCCAGGTCTTGGCGGGAAAAAGCTAGCCAAGTTTTACCAGGAGCTAGGTGTTACTGATGCGGATTCGCTTAAGGTAGCTTGTGAAAGTGGAAAAGTGGAAAGTCTTGAAGGCTTCGGAAAAAAATCAGCCGACAAAATACTTGCTGCTCTGGAGGATGCAAACACCCGTCCGGAACGACTGCCAATAGCATTTATGCTGCCGATTGCGGAACGAATTGAAATATATCTGCAAGAAATACAAGCTATTCATGAATACTCCCGTGCTGGAAGTTTACGGAGAATGCGTGAAACCGTAAAAGATATCGATTTTATTATTGCATCGGAACATCCGGAAATTGTCCGCGATGGATTACTTGAAATGGAGAATATAAAAGAAGTAATTGCTAAAGGCGAGACAAAAGTATCCGTTACATTGGAAGATGTATATGATGTAAATATTGATTTTCGGATAGTAGCGCCAAATGAATTTGCCTCAACGTTACACCATTTTACCGGGTCAAAGGATCATAATGTTGCAATGCGACAATTGGCTAAATCCAAGGGTGAGAAGATAAACGAGTATGGAGTTGACATTGAGGAAACAGGTGAAACCATAACATTCCAGGATGAGAAGCAATTTTTCGAGCATTTTGGATTACAGTTTATTCCGCCAGAGATACGTGAAAACACCGGTGAAGTGGAAGCGTTTCGTGAACATGTACCACTAATCAATCTAGAGGATATTCGTGGAGACCTACACATGCATACGACATGGAGTGACGGTGCACAATCTTTAGAAGAGATGGTTAACCGTGCTCGTGAAAAAAATTATGAGTATATTACAATAACAGACCACTCTAAGTTTTTGCAGGTTGCTAATGGATTAAATGAGGCTAGATTGCGCAAGCAGAGAGAAGAAATAAATAGGTTGAACGAAAAGTATGATGATATCCAGGTATTTGCTGGTGTCGAGATGGATATTTTACCTGATGGTTCATTAAATTTTGATGATACGTTTTTGCAGGAAATGGACTTCGTAATCGGAGCTATTCACTCAAGCTTTAATCAGTCACAGGAGAAAATTATGGAAAGGTTATATGCTGCGCTTGAAAACCCATATGTATCATTAATTGCGCATCCTACGGGGAGACTTATTGGTCGCCGTACGGGGTATAACGTTGATGTTGATAAGTTAATTCAACGTGCAAAAGAAACTGGAACAGCACTGGAAATCAATGCTAATCCAAACCGATTAGATCTCTCAGCTGAATGGGCTCGAAAAGTCCAAAGTGCTGGAGTCAAAATTGCTATTAGCACCGATGCGCATAACTATAATATGCTTGATCATATGACATATGGTGTACGTACAGCACGTAAAGGCTGGATTAAAAAGGAAACCGTATTAAATACCTGGTCAAAAGAGAAACTAATCAACTTCATGAATCGTACTAAATAAATGGGAAGAAAGTAAAAGGAGCAAGTCTTTATGAATGAGCGTATTCTACACGTACTTGAATTTAATAAAATAACCGATCAATTAAGTAAACAGGCGGCTACTTCGATGGGGAAGGACTTTTGTACCAGTTTAAAACCTTCTATAAATATAGACGAAGTAAAAGAATTGCAGGCAGAAACAGATGAGGCCAGTCAAATCTTAAGGTTAAATGCAACCATTCCATTAGGTGGGATATTTGATATACGCGCTAGTATTAAACGAAGTGTCATTGGTGGTGTGCTGCGTCCTGAGGAGTGTCTGGAAGTTGCAAACACCCTTTATGCGGCACGTCAGGTAAAAAGTTTTATGGAAAAAATAGAAGAAGATATGCCAATTCTAAAAAATCTTGGAACACAGATTATCTCGTTACGTGATTTGGAAACTCATATTAATAGCTGTATCGATGATAACGGACATATGATGGACAGTGCCTCGGTTAAATTACGTAGTGTCCGTTCTTCCATTCGGACGTATGAAAGCAGATTACGTGATAAGCTGGATGGTTACACAAAATCGAAAAGTAATATGCTGTCAGATGCAATTATAACGATTCGAAATGACAGATATGTTTTACCAGTAAAACAGGAGTATCGAGGATCTGTTGGCGGAATTGTTCACGATCAATCCGCTTCAGGTGCGACATTATTTATGGAACCAAAAGCTGTTGTTGATCTCAATAATCAATTGCAGGAAGCAAAGGTTAAGGAAAAACAGGAGATTGACAGGATTTTGCGTGAATTAAGTGATCATATCGCAAGTAATGAGGATTCTTTATATGAAAATGTAACTGTATTAGCCAAAATTGATTTTATGGTTGCCAGGGCAAAATTAGGAATGCAAATGAAAGCAGCTATGCCAAAAATGAATGATAGTGGAATTATAAAAATGACCCAAGCACGCCATCCGCTTATATCAATGGATGAAGTGGTTGCTAATGATGTGGAATTGGGAGAAGATTATACATCAATAGTTATCACGGGACCAAATACGGGCGGTAAAACGGTAATATTGAAAATGATCGGTTTATGCACATTAATGGCTCAGTCAGGACTCAGAATTCCGGCATTTGATGGCTGTGAAATGGCTATATTTGAGGATGTCTTTGCGGATATCGGTGATGAACAATCAATTGAGCAGAGTCTAAGTACTTTTTCTTCACACATGACCAATATTGTCTCGATTCTGGAGAATGTCAATCATAAGTCTTTAGTTCTTTTTGATGAACTTGGTGCTGGCACAGACCCGCAGGAAGGTGCGGCATTGGCGATGTCTATTTTGGATGAAGTGATTTCGCGTGGTTCACGTATTGTTGCAACAACACATTATCCAGAGTTAAAAGCATACGGATACAACCGGGAGAATGTTGTTAATGCTTCCGTGGAATTTGATGTACAAACATTAAAACCGACTTATCGTTTACTGATAGGTGTACCAGGACGCAGTAATGCTTTTGAAATTTCCAAGCGACTGGGACTTGACGAGAGAGTTATCGATCATGCTAAGAGTCATATTGGTATTGATTCTAAAAGTGTGGAAAACATGATAGCCTCTCTTGAGAAATCACAGCGTCAAGCTGAATCAGACTATCAGGAGGCACATGATACTTTACTTGCTAGTGAACAATTGCGAAAAGATATCGAGAAGGAATGGAAACATTTCGAGGAAAAGCGTGAATCGTTGTATAAAAAAGCTGAGGAAAAAGCAGAAAAGTCGTTACAGAATGCCAGAGAAGAAGCTGAAATGATTGTTGACGAATTACGAAATATGAAATCCGATTCACAATTAAAAGAACATGAGTGGATTGAAACCAAGAAGATGCTTGAAGAGGCTCAGCCTAATCTTTCCAGCAAAAAAAATGATGAGTCAGCTAAAGAACCAGTCACAGACAAACAGAGTTTACAAGCTGGTGACGAAATCAAGCTACTATCAGTAAATCAGCAAGGAACCGTTCTGGAGAAAGTTACCGATAACGAATATCTTGTTCAGGTTGGAATAATGAAGGTTAAAGTAAAACGGAATGAATTACAGCTCGTAAATAAGAAAAACACTGCTGTTGAAAGACCGATGGCCACTGTAAAGGGATCCAGTTATCATGTAAAAACAGAGCTTGATTTACGAGGTCAGCGATTCGAGGATGCGTTAGTAAAACTGGAGAAATATATTGATGACGCGATTCTCGCTGGCTACCCCAAGGTATCAATTATCCATGGGAAAGGTACCGGTGCTCTTCGGAAGGGAGTAAAGGAATTTACTCAAAGACACCCTAGTATAACCTCTGCTAGGTCAGGGTCACAAGGTGAAGGCGGAAGCGGTGTTACAATTTTGGAACTGAAGTAACAGAAAAAAAGGGGGAGAACTTCAAGTGTCTGACTTTTGGGAGATTATTTTCGTGGAGACTGCTGCAAGATACAGCGTGGTTATTCTTTGTACAATTGTATTCTTAGCGGTGTTTGAACTTGTTACCTCATACCGTAATTGGGTAGAAATTAAGCGCGGGAATTTTGCTGTAGCAATGGCAACAGGAGGGAAAATCTTTGGTATAGCTACCATTTTTCGCTATTCGATTGAACATAATGATACGCTTATAGAGAGTATTGGCTGGGGTGTTTTTGGATTTTTATTATTACTTATCGGTTATTTTATATTTGAATTTTTAACACCGACTATCAAAGTCGATGAGGAAATTGGAAAAGGGAACAATGCAGTCGGATTTATCTCGATGATGATTTCTGTTGGATTAGCTTTTGTCATCGGTGCAAGTATTGGATAAGGGGAGAGACAACATTGGAAACACTAGCTAAAATATTAGCCGTAATTGCAGTTATTTTTATAGTCATTGGTATCATATACTTAATTTAACAAGAATTTTTAATTTCATCATTCGAAAAATATAGCAGTAAATCCAAACATTTATTAGAGTGCTATACCTAATGATTTACACTGCAGGCAGACACTTTTCGAGGGCCTGAATTGAGCACCCTCGTTCTGTTGCACTGCGGGTTCTCAAGGTTCATGTTATCCCCGAAGGAGTCGCCGCACGCAGCGGAAATCAACTATCATAGTATTTTGGATTGACGAACAACAAAACATTTATTCGTGAAATAGTTCGGATAAATGATGATTACAAGTATTAATGAAATTGAATCAAATAAATAAAATTTCAAAAAATACTAATTAATCGGTATAATGAAGTTAATAGATAAAAAGGAGGAATTAAAATATATGGAGAAAAAACGTTGGCATGTACATTATCCAGAAGAGATACCAACCACAATTGAATACGACGAGAAGCCGTTACATTCATTTTTGGCAGCAACAGCTGAATTATACCCTGAAAAGAAAGCGCTTCATTTTATGGGTAAGGAAATGACGTTCACAGAAGTTTATTCACAGGCCAGAAAGATGGCGAAATACATGCAGTCCCTTGGTCTTGAAAAAGGTGAACGGGTAGCAATCATGCTTCCAAATTGCCCACAGGCAGTAATAAGTTATTACGGGGCATTAATGGCTGGAGCTGTGGTCGTTCAGACAAACCCTTTATATAAGGAGAGGGAGCTTGAATACCAACTAAACGATTCCGGTGCAACATTTATCGTTTGTCTGGACATTTTATTGCCCCGGGTTACAAATGTCCGGGGAAGCACATCGCTTAAACATACAATTGTTACATGTATTAAGGATTATTTACCATTTCCAAAGAATCTGATTTACCCTTTTATCCAGAAGAAACAATATAACATGGTTGTAAAAGTTGAACAATCAGAAGATACGCATATTTGGCAATCCATTATTGAAAATGGGAATGATGACTACAGCCCGGTTGAAGTCAATTCTAAAGAAGACCTTGCATTGCTTCAATATACTGGTGGCACAACCGGACATCCGAAGGGAGTTATGCTAACCCATTACAATTTGGTAGCTAATGTACAAATGAGTCAAGCATGGTTATATAAGGCTGAGTCAGGAAAGGAAACTGTCTTAGGCGTTTTACCATTTTTTCATGTATACGGGATGACCACCGTGATGAATATGGCCATTATGTTTGGGTCTAAGATGGTGCTTCTGCCGAAATTTGATGCTGAGGAAGTACTTAAAACAATTCATAAACAAAAGCCAACTATGTTTCCGGGAGCACCAACAATTTACGTGGGATTATTAAATCATCCCAATTTAAAGAAATATGATCTATCATCTGTTGAAGCTTGTATAAGCGGATCTGCACCGTTGCCAACAGAAGTACAGGAGCAGTTTGAAAAGGTAACCGGTGGACGTTTAGTGGAAGGTTATGGATTAACCGAGTCATCACCTGTTACCCATGCTAATTTTGTCTGGGATAACCGTGTTAACGGCAGTATTGGCGTGCCATGGCCAGATACGGATGCAAAGATATTCAGGGTAGAAACTATGGAAGAAGCTGAAGTAGGTGAAGTAGGAGAAGTTGCGGTTAAAGGCCCACAGATCATGAAAGGGTATTGGAACAATCAGGAAGAAACAGACAATGTTTTAAAAGATGGCTGGTTGTTTACAGGTGATTTGGGTTATATGAATGAAGAAGGTTATTTCTATATTGTTGACCGAAAAAAAGATATGATAATTGCTGGTGGATATAATATCTATCCTAGAGAAGTAGAGGAAGTATTATACGAGCACGAAGCTGTACAAGAAGCAGTTGTAGCAGGAATTCCTGACCCGTATCGTGGAGAAACAGTTAAAGCGTATGTTGTGCAAAAATCAGGTTACCAGATAGAGGAAGAAGAATTAAACGCACATTGCAGGAAACACCTAGCAGCTTTTAAAGTGCCAAGAATTTATGAGTTTCGTGAGGAGCTGCCAAAAACCGCAGTAGGTAAGATACTACGGAGGAAGTTAGTAGATGAAGAGAAAGAAAAGATGCAGGAAAAAAGTAAAACAATTTGAGCAAATCGCTCTCTTTTTGTATAATTATCGTACAAGCTTTATATTGACATTATTGAAGCAACTTTGTACAATTAGGGTGAATGACCATTCATTCAGTTTGTAAGCAAGAGGTATATGCTAAGGAGATTATCATGAAGAAAAACAGACCGAAATACAAACAAATTATCGAGGCAGCTGTTGAAACAATTGCAGATAACGGGTATCATGCTTCACAAGTATCTAAAATTGCCAAAAAAGCAGGAGTAGCCGATGGAACAATTTATCTTTATTTTAAAAATAAAGAAGATATTCTTGTGTCTGTTTTTGAAGAAAAAATGGGGCAGTTTATCGAACAGATTGCATCCAGTACCAATGATAAACAAAATGCAGATGAAAAACTGCGTACGCTAATTGAAATGCATTTTTTGCAGCTTGCAAATGACCATCACTTAGCTATTGTTACGCAATTGGAATTAAGACAGTCAAATACAGCATTGCGGATGAAAATAAATGAAGTTCTAAAACCGTATTTAGTTGTAATTGATGATATAATTGAAGAAGGTATGGAAGAAAAAATATTTCGGGATGATTTAAATATTCCTCTTGTCAGGCAAATGATCTTTGGTACCCTCGATGAAATAGTTACAAACTGGGTAATGAAAGAACAAAGGTATGATTTAGTTAAACAGACTTCGGATGTCCATGCATTAATAACAAATGGACTTTCTGTTTAGAAAACCTGGCTTATCGGCAATATAACAACGTAAGGCTTAGTTGCATTTATGCTTTAAGAAAGTAATTATTCTTTCTTAACTGCTAAAAAAAACAGCAGAGGAGGATTGACTTGGGGACACTAGCGTATGAAAGTCAGAACAACGTTGCAATTTTAACTATTCAAAGTCCACCAGCCAACGCGTTATCTAGCAATCTATTACGTGATTTGGGTGAAAAGTTGGACGAAATTGAAAACGATAACATGATTAAAGCAATAATCTTACGAGGGGAAGGAAAATTCTTCTCAGCAGGTGCGGATATTAAGGAGTTCACATCCCTGCAAAATGCATCTGACTATCAAGCCTTGGCGGAAAAAGGTCAAGAGCTGTTTAACCGAATTGAGCACTTTTCTATACCAGTGATTGCTGCTATACATGGGGCAGCCCTCGGTGGAGGATTGGAACTTTCCATGGCATGTCATATTAGAATAGTTACAGAGAGCGCAAAGTTGGGATTACCTGAATTAACATTGGGTATTATTCCGGGATTTGCAGGCACGCAACGCTTGCCGCAATATGTCGGAACAGCTAAAGCATATGAAATGATCTTAAGCGGTCAGCCAATTAGCGGGACAGAAGCTAAGGCATTCGGCCTTGCAAATCAGGCTGTGAAAGATGAGGAAGTTTTTGAAGTAGCGACTAAACTTGCTGAAACAATTGCAGCCAAAAGTAAACCGACAATCAATAATATTATGGAATTAATTCCTTATTCAAAAACAGAACAGTTTACACAAGGGGTCCATGAGGAAGCAAAAGCATTTGGCAAGATCTTTGGTTCAGAAGATGCAAAAGAAGGTGTGCAAGCTTTCATAGAGAAGCGCAAACCTAACTTCCAAGATAAATAGTTTAAAGGAGGATATCACAAATGAACATATATGTATTGTTAAAAAGGACATTTGATACAGAAGAAAAAATCGCAGTTTCAAATGGGAAAATTGAAGATGATAGCGCTGAATATATCATTAACCCATATGATGAATATGCTGTGGAAGAGGCAATTAAACAAAAAGACGCTCACGGTGGTGAGGTGACAGTTGTTACAGTAGGTGACGAGGAATCTGAAAAACAACTGCGCACTGCTTTAGCCATGGGTGCAGACAAAGCAGTACTTATAAATACAGAAGATGATCTTGAAGATGGAGATCAGTATACAACAGCCAAAATTCTACAAACTTACTTCGAAGATAAGGAAGCAGACTTGATCCTGGCAGGGAATGTAGCGATTGACGAGGCAAGTGGTCAAGTTGGGCCAAGGCTCGCAGAAAGTCTTGGAATTCCTTTCGTTACTACGATTACTGCATTGGAAATCGATGGGGAAATAGTAAAGATCGATAAAGATGTTGAAGGTGACGTGGAGAAAATCGAGACAAGTCTTCCGGTTCTTGTAACATGTCAGCAAGGTCTAAATGAACCAAGGTATCCTTCACTTCCAGGGATTATGAAAGCGAAGAAGAAGCCATTAGAGGAATTGGAAATTGATGACCTTGACCTGGAAGAAGAAGACGTTGAAGCAAAAACAAATACAGTGGATATATACCTCCCACCAGAAAAAGAAGCTGGCAGAGTTCTTGAAGGTGAGATAGACGAACAAGTTCAGGAACTCGTTTCCTTACTGAAAAATGATGCAAAAGTACTGTAAACCTTTACTACAGAAAGGAGAAAAGACATGAGTGATAAATTACTAGTTATTGGCGAAGCAAGAGACGGCGTTTTACGTAATGTAACATTTGAAGCAATCGCAGCAGCAAAAAAAATAAATTCTGACGGGGATATTGTTGGTGTACTGTGTGGTAATGATGACTTGAGTAATCAAGCACAGGAAATGATTTATTATGGTGCAGATCGTGTTATTACGGTTCAACATGATGATTTAAAGGCATATACATCGGAAGGGTATGGTCAGGCTATCTTACCTGTTATTGATGACGAGTCACCAGATGGAATAATAATGGGTCATACAGCAATTGGAAAAGATTTAACACCTAAGTTAGCAAGTAAATTAGAAACCGGCTTAATTTCAGATGCGACTGAAATAGAAATAGAAGGTGATAAAGCAGTATTTATCCGACCAATATATTCTGGAAAAGCATTTGAAAAGAAAACTATCTCAAGTGGTTTAACATTTGCTACAATCCGTCCTAATAATATACTTGCACTGGAGCGTGATGAATCTCGTACTGGTGATGTAAGTTCAAAAGACGTGGAAATATCCAATATTCGTACAGTAATTAAAGAAGTTATCCGCAAAGCTTCAGAAGGCGTGGACCTATCAGAAGCAAACGTTATTATTGCAGGTGGCCGTGGTGTGAAAAGCGAAGAAGGCTTTAAACCATTATACGAATTGGCTGATGTATTAGGTGGAGCGGTTGGAGCTTCACGTGGTGCATGTGACGCGGAATATTGTGACTATGCACTTCAAATTGGTCAAACAGGGAAAGTTGTAACACCAGATTTATATATTGCTGTAGGTATTTCTGGTGCTATTCAGCATTTGGCTGGGATGTCTAACTCAAAAGTAATCGTAGCTATTAACAAAGATCCAGAATCGAATATCTTTAACGTTGCTGATTACGGTATTGTTGGCGACTTATTTGATGTAGTTCCAAAGCTAATAGAAGAAGTTAAGAAATTAAAATAATTTTTTATAAGACCTGATTAAATCTTTGATCAGGTCTTTTACTTCGCACTCGAATAACATTATAGGACATAGTTGTTTTCTAAAAGATTGTTGCTTTTTCCAAGCACTGAGTTTAAGACACAGTGTCTATAAAATGCGAATTAGTGAAGATTTTCTTTTGTTCTAATGATGGCTGAGTGCTTACATTCGTTTCGGCAGAATACTTCGCTTTCCATGGGAACGACCTCATTTAGTCGCTTCTTCTGTTGTCTTCGGAACGTGCTGTTCCCATAGGAGTCTACGTATTCTGCCTCTACTGGAAGAGGCTTCTTGATTAGAAGTTGAAGTGTTCCCTATGGCTAAGAAAATCAAGTTAAACAGTCCCAGCGTAGGAAATACACGGAGACTCCTGTGGGAGCTGAGGCGAGGCTGCTGAAAAACATATTTTGGAAAATTTTATTCCCACTTTATATAGTGAATAAGAGGTAAAATGATATGTTACTCTCCACTATAAGGTGAATATTGCATGAAAATTGGGAATTGATTCTTACTTGGTTAAGAAGATGGTAGTTTTTCAGCAGCCTCGAGCTGAGGCCTAGATGAGACTACGCAGCGACGTAGGAGCAAGGAGGCTCATCTGCCGCCCTTGGTGCGCAAAGTGTATTTCCGAAGCGGCGTCATAGCACTCAGCATTTTAGTTCGCAGTTTATATTAAAAACGAAGATTAATAAGCAGCAAAATGTGCGAAAAGTATATAGTGTATAAGCAAACTATTCGCAAGGAAATACTAACGATGATATACTCAACTTAAGATTGATTGAGGAGGAATGAAAATGGCAATTGTTCATGTTACAGATCAAAACTTTACTAAAGAGACATCTGAAGGCTTAGTATTAGCTGACTTTTGGGCTCCTTGGTGTGGACCTTGTAAAATGATTGCACCAGTATTAGAAGAAATTGATGGTGAAATGGAAGATAAAGTATCAATTGTTAAACTAGATGTGGACGAAAATCAGGAAACAGCTGGTAAATACGGTGTCATGAGTATCCCAACTTTATTACTATTTAAAGATGGCAATGTAGTTGACCAGGTTGTTGGTTTTCAACCTAAGGAAGCACTTGTTGAATTAGTTAACAAACATGCATAATTAAGTGTAAAATAGTATAATAAACAGTACTGTGAATCCCTTGTTGCTTTTTGTGACAGGGGGTTTCTTTATACTATTAAAAATACATACATCTTTCTATATATTTATAGAAAAAAACGGATATTAAAAAAGCTAGTTTAACACATATAACAAGGGATGAATTTGACTATGAATCAACAAATAAGTGAAAAGTTAGCTGTTCTTCCATCACAGCCTGGATGTTATTTGATGAAGGATAAAAATAATACAATTATATATGTAGGGAAATCTAAGTTATTACGAAATAGAGTAAGATCTTATTTTACTGGGGCGAATGACAAAAAGACACAACGTCTAGTTCTTGAAATAGTGGATTTTGAATATATCGTGACCACATCTGAAATAGAAGCATTAATTCTGGAAATGAACCTAATAAAAAAATATGACCCAAAATATAATGTGTTATTAAAAGATGATAAATCATATCCATATTTGAAGATTACCGCAGAAAGGCATCCAAGACTGCTGATCGTGCGAAAAGTAAAAAAAGATAAAGGGAAATATTTTGGTCCATATCCAAACGTACTTGCTGCCCGGGAAACCAAAAAACTTCTTGATCGATTGTATCCACTGCGCAAATGCAATAATCCACCAGGTCGTGTTTGCTTATATTATCACATGGGTCAGTGTTTAGCGTGTAGTGAACGACCAGCATCAGAAGATACTTATAAAGAAATAACTCAGAGCATCACTACTTTTCTGCACGGCGGTCACAAAGAAATAAAAAAAGATTTAAAAACCAAAATGCACGAAGCAAGTGAGAAGCAAAACTTCGAACGAGCTAAAGAGTTACGCGATCAAATTCAGCATATTGAAGTCGTGATGGAACAACAGCGAATGACATTAAATGATCAAGTAGACCGTGATATATTTGGGTACAGTTATGATAAGGGCTGGATGTGTATCCAAGTGTTTTTTGTGAGACAAGGGAAATTAATTGAACGAGATGTGTCGGTATTCCCGTTTTTTGATGATCCATCTGATACTTTTATTAGCTTTATAGGAAGGTTTTATTTGCACCAGCAACATCTGAAGCCAAAACAATTACTAGTACCTATTGGAACAGATACTACATTACTAAGCGAACTACTGGAGATAGAGGTTCACACTCCATTCCGGGGGAGAAAGAAAGAACTTGTTGAACTAGCTATGAAAAACGCTACGATCGCCTTAGAAGAAAAGTTCTCGATTATCGAGCGTGATGAAGAAAGGACTATTTTAGCAGTAGAAAAGTTAGGTGAAGCTCTTCATATCGAGATGCCCCACCGTATTGAAGCTTTTGATAACTCAAATATTCAAGGTACTGATCCTGTATCAGCGATGGTAGTTTTCACCGATGGCAAGCCAAACAAAAAGGAGTATCGTAAATATAAAATAAAAGATGTAAAAGGCCCTGATGATTATGAAACAATGCGTGAAGTAATTCGTCGCCGCTATAAAAGAGTTCTAAAAGAAAACCTTCCATTACCAGATTTAATAATTGTAGATGGAGGTAAAGGGCAAATTAGTGCAGCACTTGATGTATTAGAAAATGAACTCGGATTGGATATTCCTTTATGTGGTTTGGCGAAAGATGACAAGCATAAGACAAGTGAATTATTATATGGAATACCACCGGCGATTATACCGCTGTCAAGACAGTCTCAAGAATTTTACCTTGTACAGCGGATACAAGATGAAGTACACCGGTTTGCAATTTCTTTTCATCGACAATTACGTGGAAAGAGTTTATTTCAATCGGAATTAGATAAAATTCCAGGTGTAGGTGAAAAGCGAAGAAGGTTGCTGTTAACGCACTTTAAATCAGTAACGGAAATTAGGAATGCTTCATTACAGGAACTAACCAAATTAGGTGTACCAAAAAACATTGCTGAAGTAATATTAGACCACTTAAAAAACGAAAAATAAGAAGCGAAACAAACCTGTTTATTGTTTCGCTTCATCATAAATTTCTTAATAATCTGTAAAGACAATAGAGAATTCTACTTGGTGAACTTTTTTATGTATTTCTTCTATGCATTCACATGGTATCTCTTTAATGATTTGAATTGCTTCAGCTAAAAACCCAGCTTCTAAACGAAAATCTGTTTCGAAGGGTGCATTTAACCGATATACAACAGAGTCAGCCATTAGTTGGAAAATAAGTTCTTTCTTTTTTTCCTTAACAAGTTCCAGGTTGCCCCAGCCCAGTTTATCAAAAGCGAAAATAATATCCGTTATGGACTGAATTTCTAGTTTTCTAGCAATGTTTTTGCCCATGAAATATAGAAGCGTACTTGATTCAGTCCCTAATACCTCAGGTAAACCTATATATCGCAGTACGTCATACCCGGCACCAGATGTATGGAGTTTATCCAAAAGTGAAACAGACATGGACTCGTGTTCATTTGACATTGATGTCATCCTTTCCTATCAGTAACCAACTCACAGATACTCTGGTCACGATATTCGAGATTATCTTAGTAGTAGTTTACTAGTTTTATTATCTATATAAATTAGTCATTGTGCAAGCATTCTAATAAAAATTTTAGGATGTTTTATAATAGTTTGTCGATATTGATATAAACTGCACTGCTACAAGTACTTTTTAAAAAGTTTGAAGTGCTATTATGCCGCTCCGGAATTACACCTCGCGCCTTGGGCGGCTCTAGTTCGGGCGGAGCGGCGGGATGAGAGTTTATCGAGATTATTTGAGCAGTTAGTTTGCAGTTATCAAAAATGTACCGTTGATCCAAAGTCAACTAAAGTAGTGTATCTTCAACCTTCTTTATTCCTTCAAGGTTTATGCGTTTATTTTCGCTACGAAAGTTGAAATATTATTCTATTTTAAAAGTCATTTGTGGTAAAAGCAACTTAAAAACAGCAAAAACTAAGGTATAAATAAAAAAGTGAGATATGTCACATAAAAAAATAAAGCGCCTCCTTTTCTTGACGCTTCATACAGTTAGAAGTACAATAAATATGTCATAAATTGTACATTTTTGGACAATAACTATGTTAGTGCTTTATTGTCATAAAATCTTGTGCATTACTAAGAATTAACATAACATAATATCTGAGGGGGGTAACACATGGCAGAACATCGTGAGTTTTTTTACCGTAGACTCCATTCCCTGTTAGGGGTAATACCAATCGGGATTTTCTTGATTCAACACCTGGTTGTAAACCATTTTGCTGTATATGGTGAAGAAAGTTTTAATAAAGCAGCAGGTTTTATGCATGACCTACCATTTAGGTTAGTATTGGAAATCTTTATTATATTCCTTCCAATTTTGTTTCATGCAATTTTAGGGGTTTATATTGTATTTGTTACAAAAAACAACACAAAACGATATGGTTATTTCCGTAACTGGATGTTTTATTTGCAACGTGTAACAGGTATAATTACATTTGTTTTTATCGCATGGCATGTCTGGGAAACACGTGTACAAATTGGCATGGGCAATGCAGAATTGGACTACAGTTTAATGGAAAACATTCTTTCCAATCCTGTAATGTTCTGGTTTTACATCCTGGGTGTAATCTCTACTACATTCCATTTTGCAAATGGATTATGGAGCTTTTTGGTATCTTGGGGCATTACACAATCACCAAAGTCACAAAAGATTGTTACATATGCAACATTGCTCGTCTTTTTGGCTATCAGCTATATCGGTGTAAGAGCATTAATTCAATTCGCTTATGGAGTTTAATTTAAGAATAATGGGAGTGAGTAAATATTATGAGTAATCGTAAAGTCGCGGTTGTAGGCGGCGGTTTAGCCGGTCTTATGGCAACAATCAAAGCAGCTGAAGATGGAGCTGTAGTAGACCTGTTTTCTATTGTCCCTGTAAAACGTTCTCACTCTGTATGTGCCCAAGGCGGTATAAACGGTGCAGTAAACACAAAAGGTGAAGGAGATTCACCTTGGAAACACCTTGATGACACAGTATATGGTGGCGATTTTCTTGCAAATCAGCCACCTGTAAAAGCAATGTGTGACGCAGCACCGGGTATAATAAATTTACTGGACCGTATGGGAGTAATGTTCAATCGTACTCCTGAAGGTCTTCTTGATTTCCGGCGTTTTGGTGGTACAAGTGTACACCGTACAGCATATGCAGGAGCAACTACAGGTCAACAATTATTATATGCACTCGACGAACAGGTTCGACGTTATGAAGTTGAGGGATTAGTAAATAAGTATGAAAACTGGGAATTTCTTGGAGCTATTATAGATGATGATGGTGTAGGAAAAGGGATTGTCGGACAGAACATTAAGACACATGAAATAAAATCCTTCCCATCAGATGCAACAATTATGTCTACTGGCGGTCCTGGAATAATCTTTGGTAAATCTACAAACTCAATGATTAATACAGGATCAGCAGCAAGTACTTTGTACCAGCAAGGCGCAAAGTATGCTAATGGAGAATTTATTCAAATCCATCCCACTGCTATTCCAGGGGATGATAAATTACGTTTGATGAGTGAGTCGGCACGTGGTGAAGGCGGTCGTATTTGGACATACAAAGACGGAGAACCTTGGTACTTCCTGGAGGAGAAATATCCTGCTTACGGAAACCTTGTTACCCGTGATATCGCAACACGTGAAATATTTGATGTATGTGTAAATCAAAAGCTAGGCATTAATGGAGAAAATATGGTTTACCTTGATTTATCACATAAAGATCCGAAAGAATTGGATGTTAAACTTGGTGGTATCATCGAAATTTATGAAAAATTTGTCGGTGAGGATCCTCGTAAAGTTCCAATGAAAATATTCCCTGCAGTACATTACTCTATGGGTGGACTTTGGGTTGATTATGATCAAATGACTAGTATTCCGGGTATATTTGCAGCAGGCGAATGTGATTATTCACAACATGGTGGTAACCGTCTGGGTGCTAACTCATTACTATCTGCAATCTACGGTGGCTCTGTTGCTGGTCCAAATGCAATCAAATATATTGAGGAACTTGAAACACATGTTGAAGATATGTCACCTGAGTTATTTGAGAATAGGGAAAAAGAGGAACAGGAAAAGTTTGAAAAGCTTATGAAAATGGAAGGCGATGAAAATGCTTATCAGCTTCATAAAGAGCTTGGAGAACTAATGACAGATAACGTAACAGTTGTACGTCATAATGAAAAACTTAAAGATGCGATTGAAAAAATTAAAGATCTCCAGAGACGATGGGAAAACATTAATATGGACGATACATCCCGTTGGAGTAACCAAGGTGTGATGTTTACTCGGCAATTAAAAAATATGCTCCATTTAGCACGTGTTATTGCTCTTGGTGCTTATAATCGTAATGAAAGCCGTGGCGCGCATTATAAACCGGAATTCCCTGAAAGAAATGATGAAGAGTGGTTGAAAACGACTATTGCAACATACGATGAGTCAGAAAACGCTCCGGTTATAACATATGAAGAAGTTGATACTTCTCTTATAGAACCGAGATTAAGGGACTATTCTAAAAAATAATTGAGGGGAGAAAGATATGCATGGCTGAACAAAGTACAGTTACATTTATCATAACTCGACAAGATAGCCCGGATTCACCTTCTTATCAGGAGACATTCAAAGTACCATATAAAAAAAATATGAATGTTATTTCAGGTTTGATGGAAATTCGCCAAAATCCTGTTAATGCAGATGGAGAAAAAACAGCACCTGTCTACTGGGATATGAGTTGTCTTGAGGAGGTTTGTGGAGCCTGTTCAATGGTTATAAACGGGACAGCACGTCAATCATGTGCTACGCTAGTAGATAAATTGGAACAGCCAATACATCTGGAACCAATGAGCACCTTCCCGGTTGTTCGTGATCTAATAGTAGATCGCGAGCAAATGTTTGATGCATTAAAACAGATCAAGGCGTGGGTACCTATTGATGGAACCTATGATCTTGGTCCTGGACCTCGTATGCCCGAGAAAAAACGTCAATGGGCATATGAACTTTCAAAATGTATGTCTTGTGGTGTTTGTTTGGAAGCATGTCCAAATGTTAACGATAAATCTGATTTCATTGGACCTGCAGCACTTTCGCAAGCAAGGTTATTTAATGCTCATCCAACTGGAGAAATGAATAAAAGTGAACGTTTAGATGGGTTAATGGAAGACGGAGGCATTTCGGGTTGTAGTAATGCACAAAACTGTGTGCAGGTGTGTCCTAAAGGTATTCCGTTGACAACATCAATTGCTGCTATGAACCGTGATACAAACATTCAATCTTTCAAAAATTTCTTTGGTAGTGACAACGCGCATTAATTCTATCAAACTATGAAAATACCATGGCCCTTACCTAACATTGGTAAGGGCCATTTTTCAGAAGTATAGATACTTTCTTACTGCATAAATGCAACAAGGGCGTATCTAAATCAATGTCTGGCGGTAAGCCAGGTTTTCTAAGAGGAAGGAGAAGTTTTATTTGAAAACAGTTTCATATATTAAAGATTTAACAAAATGGCAATCTGAATTTTCCTTTTACATACCTATTAAAATACGCTTCTCAGAAACGGACATGTTTGGTCATGTGAACAATGTATCGGCATTTATCTACTTTGAAGAGGCACGTATTGAATTTTTGAAGTCTGTTGGTTTATTTCAAAATGAAAAAAGTAATGACGAAGGAGTACCTATTGTTGCAGATTTACAATGTGATTATCATAAGCAAATGTATTTTAACGAACAGATGTGGCTTTATGTAAAAGTGAATCATATTGGGAACACATCCCTTGATATCCATTACATGGCGTTAAATGACAAAAATGAGTTGTGTTTAACTGGTCGGGGGAGATTAGTGTATATAGATCCTGAATCGGGAAAACCAATTCAGCTCATGGATTCAATGAAGGAAAAATTATTAGCAAAAACCGACTTCCAGTAATGAAAGTCGGTTTCTTCTAGAGCTTTAATTCCCCCATGCGAAGGAGCTCTACTACAGCCTGTGATCGCCCCTTGACTCCTAACTTTTGCATAGCATTTGAAATGTGGTTTCGGACAGTTTTCTCTGATATAAACAATTCCTGGGCAATTTCCTTTGTTGTTTTGTCTTGTACTAAGAGCTCGAATACCTCTTTTTCACGTTTGGTTAATAATTGCTTCGGTTTGTACTCGTTGTCCTTCAAATGTTAACCCCTCCTTGCTGTCATAGAGCTGCAGAATGAGAGGAAATTATTTAGTCACTATAGCTTATGAAATTAAGTGCAAACGGTGAGTACAATTATGTTGAATTTTAATCTTAATTTGTTTAACTTACGATAGCTATATTATATATATAAATGATTATTTTGTTATACTATTTATTGGAGTTATAGAACCCCATAAAGTTGCTTCATTAACCTTCATCCTTTTTCACAATTAAAAGGAGGCTATCCATGTTACATGAAATTTTAGAATCAAATCAATTCATATTACTAATGGCTTTATTATTAATTATTAGTGTTCTTGTTACCAAGTTCTCTACGCGCTTAGGTGTTCCTTCTCTTGTTCTATTTATCGGCGTCGGTATGCTGGTGGGGAGTGATGGATTAAACATTATATACTTTGATAATGCCACAATAGCGCAATTAATAGGTATTATTGCACTTATAATTATTTTATTTGAGGGTGGCTTACAGACACAATGGGCAAAGATAAAACCTGTATTGCCATCAGCACTGACTATGGCGACGTCAGGTGTACTGGTCACTACGGGGGTTGTTGCAGCTGCTTCTAAATATATGCTGGGTATTTCCTGGCTGGAAGGATTACTTTTGGGCTCTATTGTGGGATCAACTGATGCTGCCGCTGTATTTGCTGTGTTAAAGGATAAAAATATCAAAGGGAAAATTAAATCGACACTTGAGGCTGAATCGGGATCAAACGACCCAATGGCAATGTTTCTGACGCTTTCCTTTATTCAGTTAATAACACAGGACCAAGCAGGGATAGGTTCACTAATATGGTCGTTTTTCTGGCAGATGGGGATTGGGTTATTATGCGGGCTAATAATTGGAAAGGCTGGCAGTTTGTCAATTAATCGAATTAACTTGGATTCAAGTGGACTGTATCCTTTATTTGGACTTGCATTCGCATTTTCTGCCTACAGCATAGCTGCATTGATTGATGCCAGTGGGTTGCTTGCTGTTTACGTTGCTGCACTAATTATTGGTAATTCAGAGTTAACCTATCGTCATTCTATTCTTCGATTTAATGAAGGATTTGCTTGGATGGCGCAAATTGTTATGTTTGTTATATTAGGGTTATTTGTTTTTCCAGCGGAGCTGTTCCAATGGAATTATCTAATTAATGGATTGTTAGTTTCAGTTGTTTTAATATTTGTTGCACGGCCAATTGCAGTATTTCTGAACTTAATGAAATCCCAGTATAATCTTAAAGAAAAAATATTTTTATCATGGGCTGGTTTGCGTGGAGCGGTTCCAATTGTCTTATCAATATTTCCTATGCTTGCTGGAGTAGAAGGAAGTCAGGTTATGTTTAATGTTGTATTTTTCGTTGTTTTAACATCTACACTGATACAAGGTTCCACTATTATATATCTGTCCTCCAAGTTAGGGTTGGAAAATGAAATTAAAGAAAAACCGGTACACTCTTTAGAGTTGATTTCAATGGGAAAAACCAATGTGGAGATGGTTGAATATGATGTAACAAGTAAAAATAAAATTATTGGTGAAACCCTTGAAAGTATGACACTGCCGGATAATGCATTAATCAATGCAATTATACGAAATAATGAAATTGTTACACCAAACGGGCAAACGGTAATTAAAGAAAATGATACGCTTTATATATTGGTTTCCCGAAAGAGTAAGCGTAAATTAATAAAATTATTAGAAGAAGACACTGATAGTGCATAAGGAAAACCTTATAACTGAGTCAATTTCATAGATACTCAACTTTCGCCTCTATAGAATAAGCCCAAACAGCTAGCTTGATAAACAACATTGATAAAAGATTTTTGTACACATAATATATAAACTGCGAACTAACTGCAGGAATAATTTCTGTAAACTCTCGTCCCGCTGTCGAATTATGTTAAAATAAGTCTAAGGAAATATATTGGGGGGTTACCCGTTTGGAAAATGATTTATCAACAGAAGCAATAGTAAATGTAGAAAAAAGACTTCGTTATATATCAGGTGTTATTAAACAGAATGGACGAAAAATATTAAATAATTACCCAATTACATCACCACAATTTATCGCTTTACAATGGTTAATAGAAGAAGGCGATTTAACAATTGGAGAGCTTTCGAATAAAAACGGGCTAGCTTTTAGTACTACAACTGATCTTGTAGACCGTATGGAGAAAAATAATCTGGTTGAAAGAATAAGAGATGCAAGCGATCGACGGGTTGTGAGAATTCACGTATTAAAAAAGGGAAATTCCATTATTCAGGAAGTAATTCAAAAACGGCAAGCCTATTTGGGAGAGGTTTTAACAAACTTTTCAATAGAACAAACGGATTCATTAAATGATTTACTAACGTTTTTATATGAACAAATGCAATCTGTTAATGAAAAATAACAACAAAGAAGAGGCGATTTTTTTGAATCAGGCGATAGGGGTTATTGATTCTGGTGTGGGCGGTTTAACAGTTGCAAATGAACTGATGCGGCAGTTGCCAAGAGAAAATCTTGTGTATTTAGGCGATACATTAAGATGCCCATATGGTCCCAGGTCAAAAGAGGAAGTAAAAAAGTTTACGTGGGAAATGGTTGATTTTCTACTTGAAAAAGAGATAAAGATGCTGGTTATAGCATGTAATACTGCAACAGCCTTTACACTTGGAGAGCTTCAGAGTGAATTGGATATACCGGTTATTGGGGTCATTCAGCCTGGTGCCAGAGCTGCAATTAAGTTCACTAATAATAGTCATGTTGGGGTGGTTGGTACAGAAGGAACAGTTAGAAGTAATGCATATACAGATGCGTTACAGAGCATCAAGGCAGATATTCATGTAAATGCTTTGGCATGTCCGTTGTTTGTCCCAATGGTTGAACAAGGGATTTTATCTGGTACACATGCAGAACAAGTGGTAGAGGAATCGCTACACCCAATGAAAATGAATAATCATATTGATACACTTATCCTTGGTTGTACACATTATCCACTAATTAAAGAAACAATCCAATCCGTTATTGGTGATCATGTTACCATTATATCTTCCAGTGAGGAAACAGCTCGTGAAGCAAGTACTATACTGGAATTTCATAATCAGTTAAATAAAGATAATCATATACCGGATCATAAATTTTACTCGACTGGTGAATTGGAAATGTTCACGAAAATTGCTGAACGTATTTTTATGAAATCAGTAGATAAATTCCACTCCGTTACAATACAAAAAGCATTTATATAAAAATGAGAATCCCATTTTTTATGGAGATTCTGATTTTTTTCTGGGCAGTAAGGAAAGTATAAATCCTTTCTTACTGCCTAAGTGCCAGTAAGGCATTCACCAATAAGGCTTGGCGATTCCCAATTTTTCTAAAAAGGTTGGTCTAATTTTACGATATGCTCGTATATATAATAGTACAAACCATCGTAGGAGGGAATAGCATGCAGAAACGCAGTACATTACTTTTAATTATAACGGTGTGTCTTTCTATTATATTGACTGGATGTTTCCAAGGAGAACAATCAATTGATAATGAAGAAATGGATCCACCTAAAGACTCTGAGGCTGTAAATGATTTGGATAATGTATCAGATGAATCGGAATCAGAGGGTATTGATGAAGAGTCTGATGGCGAAGCGGCACCAGAGACGGTTGGAAGACAACTATATTTAATTGATTCAGATGGAATGGTGGCCTCACAAACATTGCAATTACCACAGATTGCATCCAAGGAGGTAGCAATACAGGCACTCCAACACTTGGTAAAAGGAGGACCTGTTACATCCTTATTACCAAATGGATTTCAGGCAGTTTTGCCAGCTGGAACACAAGTAAATAGTTTAAGTCTTGAGGAAAATGGGACGTTAATTGTAGATTTGTCTGAGGAGTTTAAAAGTTATGAGAAAGAAAACGAGTTAAAGGTGCTTCAGGCAATGACATATACATTAACACAATTTGATAGTGTAGATAATATCAAACTACGGATTAACGGAGAGGCGCAAACGGAGATGCCTGTAAATGGAACTCCTATTGGTGAGGGTTATTCGAGAGTGAACGGTATTAACCTAATTCAGTCTGATAGTGTTGACCTGATGGCAAGCAAGCCTGTTACGTTGTACTATCCATCTGTACATGATGACAATCAGTATTTTGTTCCGGTAACACAGTATATTAATGTTGAGAACCAGGATCTGTACGGTTCGGTAATTGGAGCATTACTGGAAGGTCCAGGTGTTGAAGCTAATGTACAGCATGTTTTCAACAATCAGACAGAACTTACAAGTAACCCAAGCTTAAGAGATGGTGTGCTTGAAGTGGTATTCAGTGAGGAAGTACTTCAGGATGGGGAAAAAGCCGTGATTTCCGATGAAGTAATGGAAACATTAGCACGTACCTTAACAGAAGATCCAGCTGTGGAGGCCGTGCAAGTGAAAGTTGAAAATGTCGAGACACTCTTTAATGAAAATGGAGAACCATATACGACACCTGTTACAACACAAACATTTTCGAAAACTGAAAAATTATAATTAAAAGGCTGTGACAAGCAGCCTTTTTTGTTTGGCTTTTAAACAAATCCTGCACGATAAGCGTTTTCTAAGTAATTTAATGGAAAACTTCGATCTGCAGAAGCAGATGTCTGTTAGTATGTATTATCGTGTTTCTTTAGTAAAAAATATGTTAGGATAATCCTATCGTAAGTGTAGGAATAAGGAGGAATATGTTTAAGTGAGAAATGATCAAAGGGATAACAATGAATTACGCTCCATAACAATTACACCAGATTTTGTTAAACATCCTGAAGGCTCTGTGCTAATTCAAGCGGGGGGCACTAAGGTTATTTGTAATGCAAGCATTGAGGACAAGGTCCCCCCATTTATGCGAGGCCAGAAAAAAGGATGGATTACGGCTGAATATGCTATGCTCCCTCGAGCCACAAACCAACGAAACATCAGGGAGTCTTCTAAAGGTAAAGTAAGTGGAAGAACGATGGAAATACAGCGATTAATTGGACGAGCACTACGTTCAGTAGTTGATTTGGACCAGATTGGCGAGCGTACAGTTTGGGTGGATTGTGATGTCATCCAGGCAGACGGCGGCACAAGAACTGCTTCTATTACAGGTGCATTTGTGGCTGTAGTCTTAGCTTTCGGCAGATTAATTGCAAATAATAAAATTGAAAAAATGCCTGTAACTGATTTTCTGGCAGCGATATCTGTTGGCGTATTGTCCGATGGTACGGAAGTGTTAGACCTGAACTATGGTGAAGACTCAGAAGCACTTGTTGATATGAACATAGTAATGACAGGTGCTGGAGAATTTGTTGAAATACAGGGTACTGGAGAAGAGGCAACATTCACAAACAGCCAATTACAGACGATGCTTGGACTCGCTAATGATGGAATGCTGAAAATAAATACTATACAAAAAGATATACTGGGTGAATTAGCTGATAAAATAGGTGAAACAAAAATAAGTGGAGACGATTCATAATGAAAGAAATAATCATAGCGACCAAAAATCCTGGGAAAGCAGAGGAGTTTAAAACATTCTTTGCGAAATTTAATATTAAAGCAGTTTCCTTGCTGGACTTATCTCAGTCAATAAATGATATTGAGGAAACAGGGGAGACGTTTGAAGAGAATGCTGCAATAAAGGCAGAGCAGATAGCAAAGTTAATGAATAAGTCAGTATTAGCTGATGATTCAGGCTTAATGATTGATGCATTAGATGGCAGACCTGGAATATTTTCTGCCAGATATGCCGGTGAACCAAAAGATGATAACGCAAATATAGAAAAAGTATTAGCTGAGCTAGAGGATACGAAAGAATCTGATCGTACAGCACGGTTTGTATGTGTATTAGCAGTAGCAATGCCAGACACGGATACAATTTTTAAGAATGGTTACTGTGAGGGGAAGATCTCTGTATCTGCAAAAGGTTCAAATGGATTTGGTTATGACCCCGTTTTTATACCTGAGAACTATACCAAAACAATGGCAGAACTGTCTCCTGATGAAAAAAATAGTATTAGTCACCGGAGTAATGCAATTAAGCAGCTGGAAGATTGGCTTGAAAATATGTAGGTTATAATGTGAGGTGTTATTATGCCAAGTGTTTTAATTGTAAGTGATAGTCATGGTTCTACAAATGAACTAAACAAAATTAAAGAACGTCATCCTTTAAAGTATATGATACATTGTGGAGATTCAGAATTAGATATGGATGCACCAGAGATGAATGGCTTCATAAAAGTTGCTGGAAATTGTGATTTTGATTCAAGGTATCCATTAGAACAAACAAACTTAATCGAGGGTCTTCGCTTCTATGTTGCACATGGTCACCACCATCAAGTAAAAACCAATTTAATGACAATAGCATACCGCGGAGAAGAAGAAGAGGCTCAGGTAGTTTGCTATGGTCATACACATATTGCTATGGCTGAAAAGGTTGGAAATCAATTGGTGATTAATCCAGGCAGTATTTTATTGCCCAGGGTAAGGGCCGAACAAACATATGCTATCTTAGAGTGGGATAACTTAGATGCAGTCCAGGTGAATTATTATACAGTTGAAGGTGACTTCATCGAAGACCTTTCGCTTATAATTGCTTTGAAGTAATCGTTGTTGGCAGGTAAGAAACCCCCGTGACTACTGAGTAAGCAGCCAACATCTGTCTTGAAATTTATTTTTCATATAACAAATTTGAGGTTTGCGGACACCAGGGAACATATTTCACACAAATACAATCAAATAATAATGATATATGTGAAATAAAGCCTTCTGAGTGAGAAAGTTACTTTTATATAAAAATAGCGTCTCCTGTGTCCGCTAAAATCAAGTAAGAGAGGTATTTTTATACAGAAGTATATACTACATAAATGCAACTAAGGTAAATTCTCCTAAAGGCGTTGGGAACGCCATGTTTACTATCTTTTCATTGAAGAGAATAATTCGACTAGATGAAAAACATTTATATCTATTGACAAATATTTTCAAAGTGCATATAATAATTCTTGTTCGTTTAATTTAGTAGTTGTCGATTATCAAACACGAACGAATGGTTTTTGTAAGTATCTTTAGGTAATAAAGTCAAAAATAATATGCGGGTGTAGTTTAGTGGTAAAACTTCAGCCTTCCAAGCTGATATCGTGGGTTCGATTCCCATCACCCGCTCCATGTGTCCCAGTAGCTCAGTAGGATAGAGCAATAGCCTTCTAAGCTATGGGTCGCAGGTTCGAATCCTGCCTGGGACATCATCTGGAGAAACCTATCAACAAATTAATAGGTTTCTCTTTTATTATCTTAAAAGTTTATTTTTCAATTAACAGGGTATGTATATTTATAATGGGAAAAACTAAAATAAAATTAGAAGGGAGTGAATAGAAAAAGATGCAGAGCAATAAGGAAAATGTAATTCTTTTTCCCAAGTGGCGAACAGCTTTAGAAGAAGAAAGTTTGAACGCAATTAAGGAGAAGAGATATGAGGAAGCATTAACAAAGCTTGATCAATTATTAAGTTACCATGTTGATAATCATGAAATTGTGATAGGAAAACTGATTTGTCTGATGGAAATGGATCGTTATGAAGAAGCCCAGGATTTATGTGAAGCATTACTGAAACATAAAGATGAAAATTATTACCATTACTTACATATTTACTTAACAATACTGTTCCAGACCAGTCAATATGAATTATTAATGGAACAAGTAGAATTTGAATTTGAGTCAGAAACGGTTCCAGACGTGATTTACGAACAATTTCAGCAACTTTATGATATGAGTAAGAATATGAAGAATGAAATACGAAATGAAAAGTCTTCCGAATACATAGGTGAATTATTAAAGGCTGTTGAACAGGAAAACCATGTCCAGCAGTGGCGTTTAGTTGAACAAATGCGTAAAATAAATGCAAACCCGACAGACTCCATCAGAAGGTTACTGATAGAAAACTATGTACACCCGGTTACCAAGACAGCGATTTTTAAGTGGCTGCAGGAAAAAAGTATTTCAGACGAGGTTACCATAAACAAACTTAATAAACAATTGACATTAACACCGGTAAATGTACCTGACATCAGCTCACATAAAACAATGAAGCAGACTCTTCTATTAATTAATGAGCTGGAACAAAAGAATCCATCATTGTTTCAGTTAGTTGAAAGGCTTTTATACCGGTATGTTTATGTAAGGTATCCAATCATGCCAAATGACAGGGATATCATTCATATAGCTGAAGCATTATCGAAGATTGGTGAAGAGTATTTAGATATACATACAGAAGATAATAAGCATTTGGATGAGCAGGTTGAAAGATATATAGAAGAAATCAAAATGTGCGAAGCTTTATACTTAACAATCATTGAAGCATAGTCTGCAAAGTAGCCCTAACGCTTGAAAGCACTAGTAATTATGTTATAATGAGATGGTTGTAAACTTGATCATTATATATATTTATTTATATTGATGAACGTGAAATTTAAAAGTAATATTAGATTTTGGAGGGAATTTTTATGTCAGCAAAATGGGAAAAAAAAGAAGGTAATCAAGGAGTACTAACAATAGAAGTAAGTCCTGAGGAATTTGATAGTGGTTTGGATCAAGCATTCAAAAAAGTTGTGAAAGATGTTCAAATCCCTGGCTTCCGTAAAGGAAAAGTACCACGTAAAATATTTGAAAATCGCTTCGGCGTAGAATCATTATATCAGGATGCGGTTGATATTATTTTACCGGATGCTTATATGAAAGCTGTAGAAGAGACTGGTATTGAACCAATTGAACAACCTGAAGTTGATATTGAAGAAATTGAACAAGGAAAAGAACTTATTTTCACTGCAAATGTTACAGTTAAGCCAGAAGCTACTTTAGGTGAATATAAAGGCCTTGAAGTTGAAGAGCAATCAGTTGATGTTACAGATGAAGATGTAGATCATGAAATCGAACATCAGCGTGAACATCAAGCAGAACTTATTATCAAAGAAGAAGGAACAGTAGAAGAAGGCGACACGGTAGTTATGGACTTTGAAGGCTTCTTGGATGGAGAAGCTTTTGAAGGTGGAAAAGGTGAAGATCACACATTAGAAATCGGATCTGGGCAGTTCATTCCTGGATTTGAGGAACAATTAGTTGGTAAAAAATCAGGTGAAGAGACAGAAATTGAAATAACTTTCCCTGAAGATTATCATGCAGAACAGTTAGCTGGTCAAAAGGCTGTATTCGCAGTAAAAATTCATGACGTTAAAACAAAAGAATTGCCAGAACTTGATGATGAATTTGCTAAAGATGTCGACGAAGAAGTAGAAACACTTGAAGAGCTTAAAACGAAGAAAAAAGAAGAGTTGGAGGCACAAAAGAAACAAGATGCTGACAATCAGATGCGTGAATCACTAATTGAACAAGCTTCAGAAAACACAGAAGTAGAGATTCCAGAATCAATGGTAAATACCGAGCTTGACCGTATGCTTAAAGAGTTTGAGCAACGTTTGCAACAGCAAGGTATGACAATGGATATGTACTTCCAATTTTCCGGACAGGATGAAGATGCATTGAAAGAACAAATGAAAGAAGATGCTCAAAAGCGTGTCAAAACTAATTTGACATTAGAAGCTATTTTCAATGCGGAAAATCTTGAAGTAACAGATGAAGATGTGGATGCTGAACTGACTAATATGGCTTCCATGTATGGAGCTGAGGTTGAGCAGTTGAAGCAAATGTTAGGCGGAAATGCTGACGCTATTAAAGAGGATCTGAAGTTTAAGAAAGCTCTTGATTTCTTAGTTGAAAATAGTAAAACTGTATAATCACTTTGCTTGAGAATAGATTAAATGAAGAAGATTAATGAACAAGGTGCGAAAAAATCGCACCTTGTTTTAACTTTAGCAGATAAGAAAGTATAACTACTTTCATACTGCATAAGTGCAACTAAGGCAATTCGTCCAAACGCTTGGCGAATGCCGAGTTTTCTAATAATTAATCACAATTTTACTCTAACGTATTGCTGCAAGACAGATATGTTTTCATTTGCAGATGCAGATTTCTTAATTTGCGTAAGGTGCAACTAAGTTTAGCGATGAGCCAGGTTTTCTAAACTTTATAGAAAGTGATAAAACTTGTTATCTATCGTATTTAACTAACATACGATAAATAAGGACTGGATAATATAGTTATTTTTAAATTTTAATTTTAGCTAACAATGTAACATATAGTATAAGTAGTTTGATTTGACTTTTCAAAAAAATTCTCCATAATAAAATGATAAATAAAGGAGACGCTTATCGTTTTGTTTTCTTATTTTGATTTGATATGATGACAGTGAAAGTTAAATTATAAAAGATGAAGCTGAGAAAAGATTTAAACTTTTAGGAGTGAAATGCATGTTTAAATTTAATGAAGAAAAAGGACAACTAAAATGTTCATTTTGTGGGAAAGGTCAAGATCAGGTTCGTAAGTTAGTTGCCGGACCTGGTGTTTATATATGTGATGAATGTATTGAACTTTGCACAGAAATAGTTGAGGAAGAACTCGGTACGGAAGAAGAAACCGAGTTTAAGGAAGTACCTAAACCAAAAGAAATTTGTGAAATTCTAAACGATTATGTAATCGGACAGGAAAAAGCCAAGAAAAATTTATCTGTTGCGGTATATAACCATTACAAACGGATTAATACACCTAAAAATTCAGATGATGTAGAACTTGCAAAAAGTAATATCGCAATGCTGGGACCAACTGGCAGTGGTAAAACATTGCTTGCACAAACATTGGCAAGAATACTAAATGTTCCATTTGCTATGGCTGATGCAACTTCATTAACTGAAGCTGGGTATGTTGGGGAAGATGTTGAAAATATCTTATTGAAGCTTATTCAATCTGCAGATTATGATGTAGAAAAAGCAGAGAAGGGTATTATTTACATCGATGAAATTGATAAGGTTGCCCGTAAATCAGAAAACCCATCAATTACACGTGACGTGTCTGGTGAAGGTGTACAACAAGCATTATTAAAGATTCTTGAAGGAACTGTTGCAAGTGTTCCACCACAAGGCGGACGCAAACATCCTCATCAGGAATTCATTCAAATTGACACGACTAACGTACTATTTATAGTTGGTGGCG
Source organism: Virgibacillus sp. L01 (assembly GCF_052246775.1). Classification (NCBI taxonomy): domain Bacteria; kingdom Bacillati; phylum Bacillota; class Bacilli; order Caryophanales; family Bacillaceae; genus Virgibacillus; species Virgibacillus sp. L01. Next base: position 166,052 of record NZ_JBQQCP010000008.1, read on the forward strand.
CATTTGATGGTATTGATCAAATAATTAAACGTCGTTTAGGTAAGACAGTAATTGGATTTGGGTCTAATGATGAACAACAAGATCTGGAAATGGGTGAACTCCTGCAAAAAGTGTTACCAGAAGATCTGTTGCGTTATGGTTTAATTCCAGAGTTTATCGGAAGAATACCGGTTGTAGGAAGTCTTGAACCACTAGATGAAAAAGCGCTAGTCGAAATCTTAACAAAACCTAAAAATGCACTGGTAAAACAATATGTAAAACTCTTTCAGATAGATGATGTTGAGCTTGAGTTTGAAGAAGAAGCTCTTATTGAAATTGCCAAAAGAGCAATTGAACGGAAAACCGGTGCCAGAGGTTTACGTTCCATTATTGAAAGCATTATGCTGGAAGTGATGTTTGAACTACCATCACGCGAAGACATTGAGAAGTGTATTATTACAAAGGATACTGTTCTTCAGGAAGATGGCGGTCCAAAGCTAGTACTTGTTGATGGAACTGTCAAAGAAGGAAATGAAAAGCTTCCTAAGGAAAGTGCATAATTCATTTAGGTAAGTAAATAATAGGAGACTGACTTGGCTTTTGATCATCTTCAATAATCCTTTATTGAGGTTACAATCTTTAGCCAGATGTCAGTCTCTTTCTTATTGCTGCGCTTGAACAGAAACTGGCATTTATATGCCTGTATGATGTGATTAGTATTTCATCATCGGGTAATACTAATCACAGTTAGCAATAAGGGCTTTTTTCGTTTACAAATGGGAAAGTTTTCTATAAACTTTAAACAATAACCAAAAATACATAAGCATTAACAGTACATATTACGGAGGTACAAACTATGACAAAAGATACAATTCAGCTTCCCCTCCTGCCATTACGCGGATTACTCGTTTTTCCATCGATGGTATTACACTTGGATGTTGGGCGTGATAAATCCGTTACAGCATTGGAAAAAGCAATGATGGGCGACCAAACCATCTTTCTTGCTGCCCAGAAAAAGGTGAGTTTAGACGACCCTGAGCCAAAGGACATATATAGGATTGGTACAGTAGCAAAAGTAAATCAAATGCTGAAACTGCCAAATGGAACAATGCGCGTATTAGTAGAGGGACTTCATCGCGGGGAAATCATTAAATTTAACGAGGAAAGCGAAGAATTTAGTGTTGAAATTAAAGAGATTGAAGAACAACATGTTGAGAAGAATGAAGAAGAAGCACTTATGCGCTCATTACTCGGGCAATTTGAACAATACATAAAGGTATCACAGAAAATCACAAAGGAAACATTAGAAACGGTTTCAGATATTGATGAACCAAGCAGATTCGCAGATATTGTTACGTCACATTTATCCTTGAAAATTAAAGATAAACAGGATCTTTTAGAAACGGTAAATGTAAAAGAAAGGCTACAGCAATTAATTAAATTAATAACGAATGAAAAAAAAGTGCTTGATTTAGAAAAGAAAATCGGACAACGAGTTAAAACATCAATGGAGAAAACGCAAAAAGAATATTATTTACGAGAGCAATTAAAGGCTATACAGAAGGAACTTGGTGAAAAAGATGGTAAGTCTGGTGAAGTAGGCCAGTTACGAGAAAAGGTTGAGGAATCGGACATGCCTGAACGCATTGTCGAGGTTGCAATGAAAGAATTAGATCGTTTTGAAAAAGTACCGCAAAGTTCTGCTGAAAGTTCAGTTATCCGAAACTATGTAGAATGGCTTCTAGCATTACCATGGACGGAAAAAACCAAAGATACAATTGAGATAGACAATGCCCAGAAAATATTGGATAGAGATCATTATGGGTTGGAAAAGGTAAAAGAACGTATTCTGGAATACCTAGCTGTACAAAAACTGACTCAATCTATCAAAGGGCCAATTCTTTGTCTTGTAGGTCCTCCAGGGGTTGGTAAAACTTCACTGGCTAAGTCTATTGCACGATCGATAAATCGAAATTTTGTTCGGGCTTCCCTTGGTGGCATAAGAGATGATGCTGAGATACGTGGTCATCGACGGACATATATTGGTGCTATGCCAGGAAGAATAATACAAGGAATGAAAAAAGCTAAAACCGTCAATCCAGTTTTTCTACTAGATGAAATAGATAAAATGTCCAATGATTTCCGTGGCGACCCATCTGCAGCAATGCTGGAAGTGCTGGATCCAGAACAGAACAGTAATTTCAGTGATCATTTCATTGAAGAGACATATGACTTATCGAATGTACTCTTTGTTGCAACCGCGAACTATGTTAATAATATCCCGGGGCCATTGCTGGATCGTATGGAACTTATCTCTATATCTGGGTACACTGAAGTTGAAAAGCTGCATATTGCTAAAGAACATTTATTATCCAAGCAGCTTAAAGAAAATGGACTAACGAAAAATAACCTGCAAATCCGAGATAATGCATTATTGAAATTAATCCGTACGTATACACGAGAAGCGGGTGTGCGAGGATTGGAACGTCAGCTTGCTACTCTATGCCGGAAAGCTGCAAAAATTATTATTTCTAAAGAGAAAAAACGAGTAATTGTTACGGAAAAAAGTATCGAGGAATTACTTGGGAAACCTCTGTTTCGCTATGGTGTAATGGAACAGGAAAATCAGGTAGGTGCTGCTACGGGGCTTGCCTATACAGCAGCTGGTGGGGATACTCTGTCAATTGAAGTTTCCCATTATCCAGGTAAGGGAAAACTTACTCTTACAGGTAAACTTGGTGATGTTATGCAGGAATCAGCACAAGCAGCCTTTAGTTACATTCGGTCACGTGCGAGAGAGTTAAGTATTAATCCTGATTTTTATGAAACATATGATATTCATATCCATGTTCCTGAAGGTGCTACACCAAAGGATGGCCCTTCTGCAGGTATTACAATGGCAACAGCCCTAGTCTCCGCATTAACCGGAAGAGCAGTTAAAAAAGAAGTTGGAATGACTGGAGAAATAACGTTGCGCGGGCGTGTTTTACCCATAGGTGGGTTAAAAGAAAAATCATTAAGTGCTCATAGAGCAGGGATAACAACGATTATTATTCCTGAGGAAAACGAAAAGGACCTAGAGGATATTCCAGATAGTGTCCGAGGTGGTCTTACATTTATTCCGGTAAACCATCTAGATCAAGTACTAAAACATGCGCTTACGGAGGAAAAAAATGAAAGTAACTAATGCAGAAATTGTGATTAGTGCAGTTAGTCAAAAACAATATCCAAACGACCAGCTTCCAGAGGTTGCACTTGCTGGTCGTTCAAATGTTGGAAAGTCATCATTTGTTAATAAGTTAATACATCGCAAGAATTTAGCACGTACTTCTTCAAAGCCAGGAAAAACACAAACATTAAACTTTTATAAAATAAATGAAGCATTTTATTTTGTTGATGTACCTGGCTATGGTTATGCCAAAGTCTCCAAAAAGGAACGAGAAAAATGGGGAGGTATGATGGAGGAGTATTTTGAAACAAGGGATACGTTAAAAGCTGTTTTACTAATCACAGATATTCGTCACGAGCCAACTAAAGACGACGTGCAAATGTATGCCTTTTTAAAGCATTTTGAATTACCAGTAATAGTAATTGCAACTAAGCTGGACAAAGTTCCTAAAGGCAAACATGCTAAACATTTAAAGCGAACCAAACAAACGTTGCAAGTAGCGCCAGAAGATACTGTGATTCCTTTCTCTACAGAAACCGGTCAAGGAAAAGATGAATCATGGAGCGCGATAAGAAGCTATATTAAAATTTAATTCAAAAACTACAGCAATAAAAAACTCTTTCCTCCAGTGAGCAGGGAAGAGTTTTTATTGTTTGATTATATTCAGAAAATTATAAAGAATGGAAGAGTATCTAAAAGGATTATACCGTATAGTTAAGTATAAAAGAGATATAATTACTACACTATTTTAAATGTAAATATGGTTGTCTATATAAAGCTTTTTGGCATTCGTTCATTTGTCACAAAATTGATATAATTTGTACATCAGTATGTTGCTATACTGATGCGGGTTGATTAGTATGAATAAAATAGAGATGGAAGGGTGTTTAGTTCGTGAAAAGACTGAAAATTACAACATTTTTAGCTTTAATAATTATGTTTTTAGCCGCATGTGGTGGAGGGGATGATAGTGGCGATCCTTCTTCAGGTGAAGGCGGTGAATATAATCTGATTGAAGAAGGAAAACTTAATTTCGCCTCATCGGGTGAATTTAAACCTTTTAGTTATATGGAAGATGGAGAAATGAAGGGATACGACGTTGCAGTTGCTAATGCGATTGCTGAAAAACTAGGGCTGGAAGCAGTGCCGAACAAATCAAAATTTGCGGGTATTGTAACAGGTGTCAAACAGGGTCGTCACGACATTGCTGTTGCAAGTCATACAATTACCGAAGATCGATTGAAAGAGGTTGATTTTTCAGAAGCTTATTATTATTCAGGTCCAGTTATTTATACTAGACCTGATAGTGATATACAGTCAGCTGATGATCTTGATGGAAAAGAAATTTCCGTATCCAGAGGCTCTACTTACGTTGAAATGGCACAAAAATATACTGATAACATTCCACAAGTTGATAGTGACGTTGTAGCACTTCAATCACTAGCTAAAGGTCATCACGATGCTGTCATAACTGATGCAATTACGGGAAGTACAGCTATTGAAAATGGATTAGAAATAGAGGCGAAGGAACAATTAGGTGTGAGCAAGCAAGCTGTAGGCGTTGCGAAAGATAATGATAAATTACTTAAAGATATCAATCAAGCATTGAAAGAACTGAAAAAAAGTGGAAAACTTGCAGAGTTATCCAAAGAGTATATTGGAGCAGATATAACACAGGAACCAGATAGTGCAAATGAATAATAAAATGCAAATGTGCGCATAATTTTGCGCACATTTGTGCTTAAAAGGAGTTGACATATTTGTCTGCAATTACGCATTTTATTGAAGTTTTTACAGGTAGTTTTGATTTATTCTTAAAGGGACTTTGGCTGACATTTGAATTATCTGCAGCTTCATTACTGATTGCATTTGTGATAGGGTTATTTTTCGCTATACTTAAAATTTCAAATATAAAGATTCTTCAATGGATAGCTGATGCGTATATATGGGTTGTTCGAGGAACTCCTCTTATTGTACAAATCTTCGTTCTTTATTATGGCCTGGCAGAAATTTTCCTTATTCCGATGTTCTGGGCTGGTGCAGCGGGACTTGCTTTTCATAGTGGTGCATATATTGCTGAAATTATTCGTGGAGCGATTCAGTCTATCGAGAAAGGGCAGAGGGAGGCTGGAAGAACGCTTGGTATGACTAGTGGTCTTACAATGCGAAGAATTATTTTACCCCAGGCTTTCCGTCGTGCTGTACCATCACTTGGGAATCAATTTATTATTGGTATTAAAGATTCCTCACTTGTCTCATTTATTGGTATGCAGGAGTTATTCGGAGTTGCCAGTACAATGGGGGCTAACAACTTTGATTATCTTCCATATTATCTAACCGTAGCAATATATTATTTATTTATTGTACTGATTCTGACGTTACTAGTGAATATGTTAGAAAAGAAGCTGGCTCAAAGTGATTAAGCAGGAGGGATAGTATGGGTGAAAAACAGGAAATGATTAGAGTAGAAAAGTTGAATAAATCTTTTGGGGATTTACATGTTTTAAAGGATATTGATTTGACGGTTAAAGAAAGTGATGTTGTCGTTCTGATAGGTGCCAGTGGTTCCGGAAAAAGTACTTTATTACGCTGTTTAAACTTTTTGGAAATGAAAAATGACGGAATTATAACAATAGAAGGCGAGCAAATAGAAGAGAGTACACATGATTTAAATAGTGTACGTCAACGGGTTGGCATGGTGTTCCAGCATTTTAATCTTTTCCCCCACAAGACAGTGATTGGAAATGTTATTGAAGCTCCTATTCATGTAAAAGGAATGAAAAAGGAGCAAGCCATAAAGGAAGGGAAAAGGATGTTGGACAAAGTTGGATTAGGTGATAAATATAATGTATACCCCTCAACACTATCAGGGGGTCAGAAACAGCGTGTTGCAATCGCGCGGGCATTGGCAATGAAACCAGATGTAATGCTGTTTGATGAACCAACATCAGCATTGGATCCAGAATTAGTTGGTGAGGTGTTATCGACAATGAAGGAACTTGCTGACGAAGGGATGACTATGGTTGTAGTTACACACGAAATGGGCTTTGCGCGTGAAGTTGGTGATTGGGTATTTTATATGCATGATGGCAAGATTGTAGAGTATGGTTCGCCTAATAAATTGTTTGACAACCCAAAAGAAGAACGAACTCAAGCTTTTTTGAGTTCAATTTTATAAGTAAAGAGATGAGGTAGGTGATGACTAATACTACTCACTTTAAAAACGAATAATATGGTTGGATTTAATACGCAGTTGATATAAAATGCTTGGCTGCTTGACATCGCTTCGTAAATACATTCCGCTTTCCGCAGCGTTGAATTAGCACTCAACTTATAAAGAATGGAAGGAATTTAGGGTGAAGTTACGTCGCATTTTATATCTAATCAGAAACAAAAAATCCGAACTAATTCGAATTCTATTTCAAGAATTTTGAATCATAGTTCGGATTTTATTTTGATTAAAATACTTTTGTCCCATCCTTATTTTTTCTTTTTCAGCCAATAAAAACCTATAACAATTAATATCACTGGCCAGAACTTCTCAAGGAATGCTGTCACATCATATATCCAATTAAATGCTGGGGGTAATCTTACAGAAAACATAAAGAGAACCGATATACCAGTTACTACCAGACCGGTCACTAAACCTTTTTTAGTTCTTAAGGCTCGAACAATAAAAGCTATGCCCACAATCATTGGGTACACTGCCCAGTGGTCTATCCAAAATTGGTAGTATTCTATTCCATGAAAGTGAATACCTAAGCCTAATACAATTGTCCCACTGAATAAATGTTGATAATCTTTTGATGTATAACTATGGATAAGTAATGCAAGGCCAATTATAATAAGAAATGTTGGCCATGAGTAAAAATCGGTTATTATGGGAATTCTAAGTTCTCTTAGCAGAAAGTAAACTCCAATCCCGATTAATATATATGCTGCAAACGAATTTTGTCGTTTCACTGTAGGGCACCTCTTCCAGAATTCGACTAAACAGGCGAAATTCTTGCTTCTCATATTCTCGTATGATAGAGTACAAACGAGTTATATAACAGTATACAAATATCCTAACATATAGTTTCAAATTCTGTTCACATTTAGTAAAAATGTGAGGAATTGCCTATGTTATAATTAGAAGAAATGAGTAATGTTTAAAGCTTTTGGGGGTAGTTATCGTGCACATACTTAAAGTTGGGTTTAATTACAAATCAACCCCTGTCGAAACTAGGGAAAGGCTAACTTTTTCTGAAGATAATCTCGACCAGGCTATGCTTCTTTTGAAAGATCAAAAAAGTATATTGGAAAATGTAATTGTTTCCACTTGCAATCGTACAGAAATATACGCGGTTGTTGATCAACTTCATACAGGACGCTACTATATTAAACAATTCCTTGCTGATTGGTTTCAAATAGATAAGGAGGAATTTTCTTCTTACTTGCGGATATCGGAAAGTGATGGAGCCGTTGAGCATCTATTACGTGTGTCTGCAGGTCTTGATTCCATGGTGTTGGGTGAGACACAAATACTTGGACAGGTGAAACAATCGTTTTCAACTGCTCAGGTTATGAATACTACTGGCACAGTTTTTAATGAATTATTTAAACAAGCAATTACATTTGCGAAACGGGCCCATAAGGATACAGCGATAGGACAGCATGCTGTGTCTGTTAGCTATGCAGCCGTTGAACTGGCTAAGAAGATATTTGGTGATTTAGAACAGAAGCATGTTGTAATCTTAGGCGCCGGGAAAATGGGCGAACTAGCTGCCAAAAATCTTCATGGATCTGGTGCAACAAAAATTACGGTAGTTAACAGAACCTATGAAAAAGCTGAAGCACTGGCAGAAAAGTTTCAGGCTGAAGCGGCTCATACAGATCGCTTACATGAGCTTATAAATGATGCTGATATTTTAATAAGTTCCACAGGATCAGATTCAGTTGTATTGACAAAAGATGTTATTGAGCCAATCCAGAAGAAACGTAAAGGCAGACCGCTATTTCTAGTAGATATTGCTGTTCCTAGAGATTTGGATCCTGAAATTGGTGAGTTAAATAGTGTGTTTTTATATGATATTGATGATCTACAGGGAATAGTTGATAAAAATTTAGCTGCCAGAAAAAAAGCTGCTGAGACTATAGAAATTATGCTTGAAGCTGAAATCGTTGCTTTTAAAGATTGGCTGCAAACACTTGGGGTTGTTCCTGTGATTTCTGCGCTTCGACAAAAGGCGTTATCTATTCAGGCAGAAACGATGAAAAGCATCGAACGAAAAATGCCGGATTTAACAGATCGCGAGAAAAAAGTGCTTAATAAGCATACAAAAAGTATTATAAATCAGCTTCTGAAGGAACCTGTAACACAGGCAAAAGAGTTAGCAGCTGAAGAAAACAGGGACGAATCCTTGGATCTTTTTATAAATATTTTTGGAATTGAAGAGGAAGTTCAAAAGGAACTATCGAAACAAACAAAAAAAAATGAAAGTTCAACAAAAATAAAACAAAATGAAGAAGTATCCTTTCCTGTATTCGAAAGAACATCACCACAGTAAGATGAAAGGATTCCCATTATGTTCGAAATAAAATGGCTATATGAAATTATTCTTATTATCTACGGACTGAGTTTGATTGGGTACTTTATTGATTTTATACAACATAACCGGAGGGCAAACAGAATAGCCTTCTGGTTACTTAGTATGGTTTGGATTATTCAAACCGCTTTTTTATTCAATCAGATATTCATGGAAAAAAGTTTTCCGATATTTACATTATATGATGGGTTATACTTTTATGCATGGGTGCTCGTCTCTTTTTCACTAATTATAAATAAACTTTTTCGAATTCATTTTATTTTATTTTTCACTAATTTTTTGGGTTTCTTTGTACTATTGCTATACATTTCAACAAGTGCACAGGAACATATGCAAGGTCAAGGAATTCAACTAGTTAATGAAATACTAATCACACATATAACGCTAGCCATTGTTTCTTATGGTTTTTTCACCATATCCTTCCTCTTTTCTATCATGTATATAGCGCAATATCGGTTTCTAAAAGAAAAAAAAGGATTGCGATGGATGTGGAGATTTGGTGATCTTAATAGGCTGGATTCGTTCTCTTTTAAAGCAGTGACAATCGGGGTCCCATTATTAACTATCGCGATTATTCTAGGTGTAGTGTGGGCATATGTATCGAATGCCGAATTTTATTGGTTTGATTTGAAAACGATTGGTTCCATACTGGTTCTAGCTGTTTATGTCATCTATTTATTATTACGGCTTGTAAAAGGCTATCAGGGAAAAGCGATTTCTGTTTATAATACAGCAGCATTTCTAATCTTATTAATTAATTTCTTTTTGTTTAACATATTATCGAATTTTCATTTCTAAGCAGTGTCATATTTAGGAGGATGTCAAAATGCGTAAAATAATTGTTGGGTCAAGGAAAAGTAATCTTGCATTAACCCAGACTGAATGGGTAATTGATCAGCTGAAAAAAGCTGGAATTAAAAATGAATTTGAAGTGAAGAAAATTGTAACAAAAGGTGACAAAATACTTGATGTCACATTATCAAAAGTCGGTGGGAAGGGTCTCTTTGTTAAGGAAATTGAACAAGCTATGTATGATAAAGAAATCGATCTTGCTGTACATAGTATGAAAGACATGCCTTCGCAGATGCCTGAAGGACTTACGATTACTTCTGTACCAGAAAGGGAAGATCATCGTGATGCCTATATAGCAAAAGACAATGTCGCATTAAAAGATTTACCCGAGGGTTCTATTGTAGGAACAAGCAGTTTACGCAGATCTGCGCAAATTCTTGCAGAACGACCTGATCTTGAAGTTAAATGGATTCGCGGAAATATTGAAACAAGAATTCGTAAATTGGATGACGAAGACTATGATGCAATTATTCTTGCTGTTTCAGGGCTAAAGCGAGTTGGTTTAAGTGAAGAGCTTATAACAGAATATTTAGAGCCTGAAGTGTGTGTGCCTGCAGTGGGACAAGGTGCTTTAGCAATTGAGTGTCGTGAGGACGATGATGAATTAAGAGAATTATTAGACAAGATTAATGACGAATATACAACAAAAACGGTTACAGCGGAAAGAACATTCTTACATTTGCTTGAAGGAGGCTGTCAAATTCCAATCGGAGGTTATGCTTATTTGCAAGGAGACGAAATGGTCTTGACTGCCTTGGTCGGGACCCCTGATGGTAAAACAATTTTGAAGGAAGTTGTACGTGGAACGGATCCTGTCGCAGTTGGAAAAGAAGCAGCTGACAAACTGATAAGTCAAGGTGCAAAGGAGATTGTCGATCAAGTAAAAGAGGAGCTTGACGACTAATGTCGGTAACTTTACATGAAAAAAGAATCTTAATTACCCGTGAGGAGAATCAAGCAAAGGAATTTTCCGACAAAGTTATACAGTATGGTGGAAAACCGGTTGAAATACCTCTCTTGAAAATTTCATGTAAGGATAAGCTTGAAAATAAGCAACTGCTTCAAAATTTGCATTACTATAAATGGATTTTTCTCACTAGTGCAAATGGTGTTGCTTGTTTTTTCAAACTTATTAGCCAATATAAATGGTTACCCAAAGTTTTGGAAAACATTAAGTTTGCGACCGTTGGCCATAAAACTGCACAAATATTGGAATCATATGGATATAAGGCAGATTTTATTCCATCTGTTTATAATGCTGATGCTATGGCAAACGAATTTACGGATGAACATACAGTAATGGATGAACCGCTGTTGCTTGTCCGGGGAAATAAATCCAGAGAAGTTCTGCCTGATTGGTTTACAAAACATCAAATCCGCTTTGACGCTATAGAGGTATATGAAACTGTCTATAACACTCCCGTCAAAGATGAATTAAATCAATTATTAAATAAGAATAATATGGATTTCATTACATTTACCAGTCCATCTGCGGTTGAAGCCTTTATTGAATTGAACGGCAGTCAAATACCAAAGGAACAGATATATGTTTGTATAGGAACCACCACAAAACAGCGTGCTTTTGAATTAGGTATTATAAATACTATAGCACCCGAGCTTTTCACGATTGATGGGATGCTTGAGCGAATGAGTGATTATATAGCAGGGAAGGGATAGGTTTTAATGGTGAAAGAATTGAGTTTTAAACGGCATCGACGATTACGTTCTACATCCGCAATGCGGTCATTGGTACGTGAAAATCATCTGAAAATGGATGACTTTATTTATCCGCTTTTTATTGTTGAAGGAGAAAATATTAAAAATGAAGTATCCTCCATGCCAGGTGTGTTTCAGATTTCGCTTGATTTTGTAAAAGATGAGATGGAAGAATTACGTTCCCTTGGGATAAAGGCTGTTATGATTTTTGGTGTGCCGAATGAAAAAGACGAGCAGGGCACAGGTGCATTTATTGAAACTGGGATCGTACAGGAGGCAACCCGACGCATAAAAAAGGGCGTTCCGGAGATGCTTGTTGTTGCTGACACATGCTTGTGTGAGTACACATCTCATGGTCATTGTGGTGTGATCCATGACCATGATGTAGATAATGATGAATCACTAAAACTTTTAGCCAAAACAGCTGTATCACAAGCTGAAGCGGGTGCTGATATAATTGCACCATCTAACATGATGGATGGCTTTGTGATTGTTATCCGCCAAGCGCTCGATGAGGCTGGGTATACAAATATTCCAATTATGTCATATGCGGTTAAATATTCATCTGCTTTTTACGGACCGTTCCGTGATGCTGCTGATAGCACTCCACAATTTGGAAATCGTAAATCATATCAGATGGATCCTGCAAATCGGCTTGAAGCATTACGTGAAGCAGAGTCAGATGTAGAAGAAGGTGCTGATTTCCTAATTGTTAAACCAGCATTATCATATTTGGATATTGTTCGAGATGTTAAAAATACGGTTAACACACCGGTTGTTGCCTATAATGTTAGTGGTGAGTATGCAATGGTTAAAGCAGCAGCTAAGAATGGCTGGGTTGATGAAAAAGAGTTGGTGCTAGAAAAGATGATCGCAATGAAACGTGCAGGAGCAGATTTGATTATTTCTTATTTTGCTAAAGATGTAGCAAAATGGCTTAATGAATAAAATTTAAAGCTGAGGTGATTAATTTTGAGTAACTTTGAAAATTCAAAAGATGCGTATAAAGAAGCCGTGGATCTAATGCCAGGTGGAGTGAATTCACCTGTTCGCGCGTTCAAATCAGTAGGTATGACACCGATATTTATGGAACAAGGAAAAGGTTCTAAAATAACGGATATTGATCAAAACGAGTACATTGATTATGTATTGAGTTGGGGTCCATTAATTTTGGGACATGCTGATGATCGCGTCGTTTCCAAATTAAAAGAGACTACAGAAAAAGGCACAAGTTTTGGTGCACCAACTATACTAGAAAACAAATTGGCACAATTGGTGATTGACCGTGTACCGTCAATTGAAATGGTCCGTATGGTAAATTCAGGTACAGAAGCAACTATGAGTGCATTGCGTATTGCGAGAGGATATACAGGGCGGGATAAAATCCTGAAATTTGAAGGAAATTATCATGGTCATGGTGACTCACTCCTAATCAAAGCAGGGTCTGGCGTTGCTACACTGGGATTGCCAGATAGTCCTGGTGTACCTGAGTCTATTGCTCAAAATACAATTACAGTACCTTATAATGATGTAGAAAGTGTGCGCTACGCATTTGAAACATATGGTGATGAGATTGCTGCTGTTATTGTTGAGCCAGTCTCGGGTAATATGGGTGTTGTTCCACCACAAGAGAGCTTCTTGCAGGAATTGAGAAGAGTAACCGATGAAAATGGCTCAGTACTCATATTTGATGAGGTTATGACAGGTTTCCGTGTCGGATACAACTGTGCGCAAGGTTATTTTGGGGTCATACCTGATATGACCTGCTTGGGCAAAGTAATAGGCGGAGGACTTCCTGTGGGGGCATATGGTGGTAAACGTGAAATAATGGAAAGTGTAGCACCTACAGGATCCATTTATCAGGCTGGCACATTATCAGGGAATCCACTTGCTATGACGGCTGGCTATGAGACACTGAGTGCTTTGGATAAATCATCCTATGATGAGATAAATGAAAAAGTGGACAAATTGGTCGAAGGTTATAAACAAGCTTCAATTGACTATAAAATACCACTTCAAATTAATCGCGCTGGATCAATGGTTGGATTTTTCTTTACGCACGAACCAGTATTTAATTATGAAACAGCTCAAAATTCCAATCTTGATTATTTTGCACAATATTACCGGGCAATGATTGAAGAAGGAATCTTTCTGCCGCCGTCACAGTTTGAAGGGTTGTTTCTATCAACTGCCCATACAGATGAAGATATCGACAAGACATTACAAGCTGTTCGTACCGCATTCTCAAAAATTGAAAAGTAAATAAAAAAAGCTTTACTAATGTTGTTTGAGACACAAACAGTAAGAAGTAGAATATATTGAGCACTGAATTGCAACGTAATTCGGTGCTCTTTTTGTATTGTCATATAAACGCAAAATTTTTACGTGAAAATGTTTTTTCTTATAATTCAACTACGCAGCGTAAAATGAACTCATAAACCTTGGAGGAATAAGAAAATCTGAAGATACACTACTTGAGTTGACCTTGGATCAACTGTACGTATTTGATATAAACTGCGAATTATTTTTTTAAAAAGTTGAGTGCTATTATGCCGCTTCGGAAATACACTTCGCGCACCTAGGGCGGCTGATGAGCCTTCTTGCTCCTACGTCGCTGCGTAGTCTAATCTAGGCTACAGCTCCCACAGGAGTCTCCGTGTATTTCCTCCGCTGTTGACTGGGGTAGGAATTGAATCGCTATAGAATAAATGTGTGGCAGCGACCCCGGACGGAGGGACGAGAGTTTATAGATTTTATTCCAGCAGTTACTTCGCAGTTTATATCTTATGTGTACAAAAAACTGTTATCAATGTTGTCAAGTCAACAATAAATAACGTTCTGAGTTTATCAAAGATAGCCGTTTGAGCTTATTCTATAGATGTGAAAGTTGAGTTATAAGAACACAAATTGAATTTTGTACACCAAAACAGGACTGATTACTAATGGTAATGGCTTTTTTAATAGGTATAAGCATATCCTCTGTTTACATTTCATATAGTTGAGTTAAGACATATAAGTATATGGAATATGTGTTGAAGGGAGGAAGTCATTTGTCAACCAATCAGGAAGTATTCAGCTTTGAACTAAATGAATCGCTTTATTTTGAAGAAGGACAGGAAGTTGCAGAGATGCTGGGAATTTCTTTAGACCCGGAAATTTCTATCCAGCCATTTAATGATTTTATTTCGATTCGAGGAGTAATTGAACTTCAAGGTTCATATCAAAGGGAAGAATTTTCAAATGCAGGGGATGAGGATACATTAGATTTTGATGATTACCACGCAAGACGATATGTTGAGAAAGTGGTAGAACTGGATAATGGGAAATCAGAATTTACACATCGTTTCCCTGTTGAAATCTCAGTTCCAACATACCGAGTCGCAGATTTAAACGATGTGACGGTCGACATTAATTCCTTTGATTATGAAATACCAAATCAGAGTCAACTTAAATTAAGCTCTAGAATTGAAATACATGGGATTAGTGATCAAACCGAGGGTACATTAGAAAATGAATCAGAATCAGGTAATGAATTTTTGCCACCACGAGAAGAGGAAACATTTGAGTTCGATATTAAGAAGGAAACAGAAACAGCTGAATCAGAGAATCAGTTTATACCTGAAAATGCACCCACCTTGTCTCCGGAAGTAGAGGATGGATCACCGTCAGAAAAAGAACGTTGGAAAAATAAGAAGTCACAATCACTTGCGGAATTTTTTAACAAAAAACCAGTGGATGAATCACCTGAGGAAGAAAGTCCAGATGAATCATCCTTAGACTACACTGATACAGATTATCTGGATGAAAGTGATGAAAGTCGGTCAGCTGAGACCAAAGATGTCAGTTATTTAGCAGATATGTTTAGAAGTGATGGTGATGATCGATATGCCAAGATGCGATTGTGTATTGTTCAGAATAAAGACACAGTAGAATCAATTGCTAAACGTTATGAGATCCCTGCACTCCAATTAGTGAAACAGAATAATTTAAATGATGATAGTCTTGAAGAAGGACAATTATTGTATATCCCTTTTAAGAAGAAATAACTGATAGAATACATACCCCTTGCTTCGTATAGTAAGGGGTATGTATTTGGAAAGGTGGTGAAATTTAGTGTGAATGAAGTAATTCATAAAATAGCCGGGGAATACGGTGTACATCCATATAAAATTGACCAGGTATCAAAACATTTATTTCGGATCAGTGATGGTAAGCACTATTATGCATTGAAGAAAAGTATTCTAACTGAACAAAAATTGGATTTATGGGAATATGTTTATCATCAGGCATATACACAGAACATCCGGAGTATATTGCCTGTCTATTTAACAAAGCAGTCAAAATTATACGTACAAAATGCTCAATCGTACTATTATTTAACACCTTGGTTATCATCTAATAAACTCAATCATCTACAAATAATTAAGAATCTATATAACGCAATTGGTGAGGTTCATGCAAAGACAAAACGCACACAATTAATTCAGACGAATACTGTCATAAATAAATTCAATGAATATCAGAAGAAGTGTGCAGATTTATATAAAAGAGAGTTGTATTATGTTGAGTTGTTTGAGAAGAATCGATTTATGTCTCCATTTGAATTATTAGTTTGCACGCAATTTCGAATTATGGACAACGTCCTCTCCACACTGAATAGTTGTATTGAAAAATTAACAAGTGAAATTCAAAATGATCATGAGTGGAATTATAGTCTATGTCATGGAAACTTGGATCTCACTCATATAATTCTTCATAATGATACGTATATATTAAATTGGGAAAAGGCAAATTATGATAATGCTATTGCGGATTTGTCTATTTTACTAAAACATCTTGTGCGAAATTATGATCAATCATCATCACAATTAACAGATTCATTTTCAGTGTACACCAGCAAAAATATACTAAAAAAGAGTGAATTGTATCTACTCGCTATCTATTTATTGAATCCATTTCCCTACATAAATCAAATTCAGGACTATATTGATAATCCATCAAATGACACGATGATTAATCAAGTAAAGAGACTGCAATATAAATCCCGGCAAATGTTGTTTGGGTTAAAATGGTTCGAGTTTGTTGAAGAAGAAATTGTAGCATACGGTGAAGAAAAAGATGGTAAAGATAGCTAAATCCATTCCAAATAAAACGCAATAAATATTCCAACTAATACACCAAGCAAAAACACATCAAATGAAGTTGGAAATAGCATAGTCCGGATTAATTGAAATATTAATATTGGTAAAGTTACTCGTTCAATTACAATAATACAATTTCTTGCCCAAGGAGGCAGCCTGTATCGGTAATATCTAGCCACACTTATCACCTCTTAAGTATTTTTTTAATATACTATGTATATATATAGTTGTTTTGTGCAATTCATAAGATAATAGTTGATTTTATTTTCAGTAACCGATAAAATAAGTAATAATATGTAAATGTGATGATAGGGAAGAGTACAATATAATTACCTAATAGAGAGGGAATGACGGTGGAAAATTCCCAGGTGCAATTTATTTGGAAGGTCGCCCTTGATACAGCTTCTTTGAATTATGTAGTAGAAGAGAGCCGGTTTTTGACCGTTATCAACGAATGAAGTGCACAAGTACAACTGCTTGTGAACGAAGGTGGTACCACGGAATAATCCTTTTCGTCCTTTATTGGATGGAGAGGATTTTTTTATTTGTATTTAACTATGCAAAAGAGGAGGATTTAATGATGAGTGATGAGGCAAACACAACGATGTCATCAAAGTACAATCCACAGGAAATTGAAAAAGATCGCTATCGTTTTTGGGTCGATGGTAAATTCTTTGAAGCAACTGGAGATGAAGATAAGGAACCATTTACGATTGTTATCCCACCACCAAACGTAACTGGTAAGCTGCATTTAGGTCATGCATGGGATACAACGATGCAGGATACTATTTCAAGAATGAAGCGAATGCAGGGCTATGATGTATTATGGCTGCCGGGAATGGACCATGCAGGTATTGCAACACAATCCAAGGTTGAGGCAAAATTGAAAGAACAGGGTAAGAATCGCTATGATTTAGGCCGTGAAAAGTTTCTTGATACTACCTGGGAATGGAAAGAGGAATATGCTGACTTCATCCGTGCCCAATGGGAAAAGTTAGGTTTAGGACTTGATTATTCACGTGAACGTTTTACGATGGATGATGGTTTATCGGACGCTGTACGTGAAGTGTTTGTTACATTATATAAAAAAGATCTAATCTATCGTGGCGAGTATATAATTAATTGGGACCCCAATACCCAAACAGCACTTTCTGATATTGAAGTTATCTATGAAGAAGTTCAGGGAAAATTTTATCACATGCGTTATTCAATAAAAGAAAGTGATGAAAAGATTGAAATTGCAACGACACGTCCTGAAACGATGCTTGGGGACACAGCTGTAGCCGTACATCCAAGCGACGATCGATATAAGCATTTAATCGGTAAGACGGTTGTATTGCCAATAGTTGGTCGTGAAATAGAAATAGTGGCCGATGAATATGTTGACATGGAATTGGGCTCAGGAGCTGTCAAAATCACACCTGCACATGATCCAAATGATTTTGAAATCGGAAATCGACATGATTTGGAACGAGTGTTGGTTATGCATGAAGATGGGTCGATGAATGAAAACGCTGGTAAATATGAAGGACTAGACCGTTTTGAGTGCCGGAAACAAATTGTTAAAGATTTGCAGGACCAGGGTGTTCTGTTCAATATTGAGGAACGTGTACACCAGGTAGGACATTCAGAACGAAGTGGGGCCGTTGTTGAACCATATTTATCAACACAATGGTTCGTAAATATGCAACCTTTGGCGGATGAAGCTATTGAACTTCAGCAACGAGATGAAAAAGTTAATTTCGTTCCAGACCGTTTTGAACGCACCTACCTGCACTGGATGGAGAATATCCGTGATTGGTGTATTTCGAGACAATTATGGTGGGGACACCGAATTCCTGCATGGTACCATAAGGAAACAAATGAACTGTATGTAGGAAAAGAGGCACCTGCTGATATCGAAAATTGGGAGCAGGACAATGATGTACTTGATACGTGGTTCTCCTCAGCATTATGGCCGTTTTCAACAATGGGCTGGCCTGATCTGGATGCTGAAGATTTTAAGCGTCACTTTCCGACAGATGTTTTAGTGACAGGTTACGATATTATCTTCTTCTGGGTTGCACGTATGATATTCCAATCGAAAGAATTTACAGATCAAAGACCATTTAAAGATGTGCTGATTCATGGTTTGATTCGTGATGCTGATGGGCGCAAAATGAGTAAATCACTTGGCAATGGCGTGGATCCAATGGATGTTATTGAAAAGTATGGAGCAGATTCACTGCGTTATTTTCTCTTGACAGGTTCAACACCTGGCCAGGATTTAAGGTTCCACTGGGAAAAAGTTGAGGCTACATGGAATTTTGCAAACAAAGTGTGGAACGCATCACGGTTTTCACTTATGAATATGGAAGATTTCACTTATGAAGACATTGATTTAAGCGGTGAAAAGTCATTAGCAGATAAATGGATATTAACTCGGCTAAATGAAACGATTGAACAAGTTACCAAAAATACAAATAAATATGAGTTTGGTGAAGCAGGTCGTCATTTATACAATTTCATTTGGGATGAGCTCTGTGATTGGTATATTGAAATGGCTAAACTGCCGCTGTATGGTGATGACGAAAGTGAAAAACGAATGACGCAATCTGTTCTTGCATATGTATTAGATCAGACGATGCGCATGCTTCATCCTTATATGCCTTTTATTACAGAGGAAATCTGGCAGCAGCTCCCACATAAGGGAACGTCAATTACAGTTGCTGCATGGCCAGAAGCGAAGCCGGAATTTCATAATGAAACAGCATCAAAAGAAATGAAAAGACTTGTTTCAATTATTAAGTCCGTTCGTAACATCCGAGCAGAAGTTGATACACCAATGTCCAAGCAAATTAAATTGTTAATCCAGGCAGAGAATGAAGCAACTGTTTCAGAACTAGAAAACAACCGTAATTACCTGGAACGATTCTGTAATCCAAGTGAATTAACAATTAGTACTAAAGTTGATGTTCCGGAAAAAGCAATGTCAGCTGTTGTAACAGGTGCTGAGCTATTTCTTCCATTGGAAGGATTAATTGATTTTGATAAAGAAGTTAAACGCTTGGAGAAGGAACTGGATAAGTGGACAAAAGAAGTGGAACGGGTTCAGAAAAAGCTTTCAAATGAAGGATTTGTGAATAAAGCTCCACAATCTGTTGTAGATGAGGAAAAACAAAAAGAACAGGACTATTTAGAGAAACAAGCAAAAGTCAGAGCACGATTGAATGAGTTAAATTCATAAATAAATTGGAGGCTGGGACAAAAATGTTTTAGTCCAAATAAAATCCGAGCTGATTCAAATTAGAATTGGTTCGGATTTATTTTATTGCTTATTAGGTATAAACTGCGAAGTAGCTGCTGGGATAACATCTATAAACCTCTCGTCCCGCCGTCCGGGGTCACTACGGGCGGATGCTTTCCGCGGGCAACGCTTCAGCTTCCTCGGAAGCCAAAACCGCTTCATGCGGGATCTTCAGCTGTTGCTTTTCCCGCAGGAGTCACCGCCCTCCGCTCGCCCGGACTAGTGTAGCTGTCACACATTTATTCTATAGCGGTTCCTACTCCAGTCAACAGCGGAGGAAATACACGTAGACTCCTGTGGGAGCTGAGGCCTAGATGAGACTACGCAGCGACGTAGGAGCAAGGAGGCTCATCAGCCGCCCACGGAAAGCGAAGTGTATTTTCGGAGCGGTATAATAGCACTCAAACTTGTTAAAAGTTACTGCGCAGTTTATATCAATTACGTATTAGATTCAGCTATTGTAATGACAGTTCTAAACCACCTATCCTGTTATTATTCGTCTTGAAAGTAGATATTTTTAGTTTTGTCCCAGCCTTTTTATAATATGAGTTACATATTTTCTTAGTATATTTATATCCGATACTGCACTTAGTGTTCTGGAACCAACAACATCTTCTATTTCATTAAGCTGTAGTTTGCCATTTGTATCAAGTAAGAAATCAATTCCAACCATACCAAAATCAAAGGCATTAATTATCTTGTTCAGTAAGGTAGTCTCATGATGATTTAATGGATACCATGTAGCCAATCCACCTAACTTGAAATTAGACCTGAAATCACTTTTACTTTCCCGCAGAACAGCTCCAACAATTTGATTACCAACAACAAAGACCCTTACATCTTTACCTAACTGGATATTTTTAGTTGACTGAATAATGAGCTCGGATGCAAAAATATCATCAGCAACACACCTCTCCCATTGCTGTTCATTCTCGATCAAATATACTTGCCGGCCACCCCTGCCGTTTGCCCCCTTCACAACAAATGGAAGAGGGGTACCAGGTAGCTGTACGCAGTTTTTTTTCTCGATAAAAATTGTATCAACCATTGGAATTGATAACTTGTTTATATAATAATGAGTTAATGCTTTATTATTACAAATTGCCGATATCTCGGATGAGTTAAAAACATTGATTCCCATCGACTCAAATAACTTATTCAATAATGGTTCAACTGTTCTTACTACAATAAAGTCTGGTAATTGAACTACTTGCTGGTTATTATAGAGGATTGTTTGTTTATTTTGGAATATACCAATGGTTAGGTCCTCCCGCAACACTAATTTTAGTGTTACTCCCTGTATTGCAGCTTCATCAATGAACCAATTAATATATGCTTTATTTTGTTCTGAATCCTGTTCACTATAAATAAGCCACCCTTCTAACTTCATTTTGTATCCTCAATTCTTAATGTGTCTACAATGTAATCAATCATAAATTCAGCGGCATTGATTCCAGTACAATCAAACATATTACGAATATGAGCATTGGAATTTATTTCACAAATTACAGGCTTGTTATTGGCGCCAAATAATAGATCAACTCCGGCAAAGTCAGCATCGATCGCTTTTGTAGCAGCAACAGCAATATTAATTTCCTCAGGTGTAGGCTTATATTTATTCATTGTCCCTCCCGCAGTAACATTAGCACGAAAGTCATTAGAAGCATGTCTTGTCATTGCTGCAACAACCTCATCACCAACCACTTGCAGGCGAATATCTTTACCGTGACTTGTAGAAATAAATTCTTGAAGCATAAACGGTGTTCCGTGAAGTTTAGAAATTTTTTCAAAGGCCTCTTCCATTGAGTGAACTAAGTACACCTGTTCCCCAAATGACCCGAATGCCTCTTTAATTATCATCGGAAAATCTAGAATGCTGATAGATTCACGGAAGTCTTCAGGGTTGAACGATTCCGATCTTACATATGCCATCGGCGCAACAATTGTTTTGGGTATAGGTAAGTGCTGGTAAGCTAGTGCTTGGTATGTAGCAATCTTGTCATCACTTTTCTCAATTGATGCACCACTGTTAAAAACCCGGATACCCAAAAGTTCGAGCTGCTTTGCTAAATAAATATCTTTATCTGTGAACATTACAAAGTCAGGAAGATCTTTGTTTTTTGTAACCAAATCAAGTTTATCAGTCGATAAAAAAGGCAAAAGTTTATTATTTTTATAAATATCCGTCTGTATATTCTGTTTGAGTGCAGCATCCTGAAGCCATTCAGCGAAATCGAGAAATTTGTTGCCAGGTAAGTATCCGTTATAAATTATCCATCCGTATAAGTTCAATTCAATGATTTCCTTTCTAATGGGTTATTATTACTGATATACTAATTCTGTTGACTATGAAAATAAAGAAAAGCGGTGTACATAATGTTTGAACACTTTCAGCAGGTAGAAGAATTTTTCGAAAGCAGAAAGAAGTATGGAATGAAACCCGGGTTAGACCGAATACATAAACTCCTGAAGTTACTCGATAACCCACAGAAAAAGATCCAAGCAATTCATGTCGCTGGAACAAATGGAAAAGGCTCAACTGTACAATATATTAAAAATGCGTTAATTTCCAATAACATATATGTTGGGATTTTCACCTCACCAAGTCTCAACGGTCTTACAGGGCATATTTTTAAAAATAATGATATTATTTCTGAAATGGAATTCACAGAAATGATCAATGAGATTCATCCATTTGTTCAGCGACTGGATGCTGAAAACGATCATCCCACGGAATTTGAAATTATTACAGCTGTAGCTTTTTTGTATTTTAAAAAATATGCCGATATTGCATTAATTGAAGCAGGTATGGGTGGTAGAGAAGATACGACTAATTGTTTCGACCCCATTTTGTCCATTATAACAAATGTGGAAGAGGATCATATTGCTTTTTTGGGTGAATCACTAAAATCAATTGCATATCATAAAGCGGGAATTATTAAAGAAAATACACCAGTAGTAATTGGGGAAATGTCAGATGAAGCAATGTCTGTTATATCGGAAGAGGCTTCTCTGGAGGATGCCCCATTATATCAACTTGAAAAGGAATTCGATTATTCAATTCTTCATGAAGTATCAGGCTATCAAACATTTAATTGGGTTTCGAATGAGGATAAATTTAAAGTGTCAATCCAAACAAATGGTAAATATCAAGTGAAAAATGCTTCTTTAGCGATTATGGCATTAAAACTATTGGAGTCTAATGGATTTATTTTAAATTTGGACAAAAGCCTTAACGGATTTTATCAGACTAAAATACCGGGCAGATTTGAAATGGTCCAAACAAATCCTGTTGTAGTATTGGATGGAGCACATAACCCTGCAGGTGTGCGGGCTTTCACCGATACAATGACATCAATTTACAAAAATCGGGAAAAGCACCTTATTTTTGCAGCATTTAAAGATAAGGACCTCACTTACATGCTTCATTATTTAAGCAATCATTTTTCTTCTATAACGTTAACAACATTTAAACATCCCAGAGCGGCTTCTGTGGAACAACTTCAGTCAGTAATAAATCATCCAAATGTGCGAGTTAATCAAGATTGGATGAACGTTATAGAGGAGATTCAAAATAAGAACAATCATGTATGTTATTTTGTAACAGGATCCTTACATTTTATTGCTAATGTAAGAAAAATTTTGAAATAAAAGTAAAGATATAGTAATATATAATTATCAGAATGTTTTTAATCTATGAGTCTTTAGTAGTATTACTGAAATAGATATATGCATCAATTTCATATTCAATAATAATGCAGTGAATCCAAACTATTTGTAAATGTGTTAGACTTATTGATTTTTTTGAATTAACAAATAGTAAAACGTTACTTCGTGAAATTGTTCGGATAAATAATGATTACTAGTATTTATGAGTGTGATTCATACAAAATATAATAAAATAAAGTATAGTATCATTTGTTAAAAATTTAACAATGATAGGAGATGTAAAATCCGAATGGTATCTAAAAGTAAAATGAAGCTAATATGGATACTTTGGTTTATTTTGTGGCCAGTAATATTATGGCTTTCATATAACTACTATTACGTAAGTATGGAAGGTCAGTTTATTGATATACTGTTATTTGCTGTTTTTATGGGTATTGTTGCCTGGTTTCCTTTAACTATAAAAGACAATCCGATTTTCTTTGTAAACGGGATAAGTATAGCAGTCTTTCTTACATTTGGTCTATTTGTTGAGATTATATTAACTCAAATAGCAATTTTTATCGTGCTGGCCAAAACGGGTGTTGGAAAGAAAGATAATTATCGTTATCCATTAAATATGGTAATGTTCTCACTTGTATCTGTGATTGGTGCAGGTGTATTTGTTCAACTGGGTGGGAGTCATCAAACGATTTCAAACCAAAGCGAGGAGCAAGTATGGGCGATATTTGGATATGCAATTACTATTTTTATCGCAAATCAGTTTTTTAACAAATTAATAGACAAAGCATTTTATAAAAGAAAGGTTAAAATTTTTGATGAAGGTTTAAGGTGGGAATTTATCTCATCATTATTAATTATACCGGTGGGGTTTGTGCTATTTGTACTCTATAGTGAAATTGGGCGTGCAGGGATTTTCTATTTAGGAATACCATTTGTGTTTATTTCCGTGATTTTAATGCTTTTATATTCCTACAAAGAAATTAACCGCTACCTCGAAAAAACAGGAGAGATTGGTCACCAATTAACAAACCGAATGGAGTTAAGCTCAGTATATAACGTTTTTATTAACGAAATTAGTGAATTACTGCCAATTGATTATGCCTTTATTTATATAGTAGATAACAATCAATTAAAACTGGAACAATTCTATGATTTAGAAAACAATACAGAAGCATCTTTTAGCTCGCTGAAAAGAAATGAAGCATTCAGCGGTAAAGTTTGGGCAACAGGAAATTCTCTTCTGTATAAGCGGACTTCGGATTGGGCAACTGTAAATAGCAGAAAAATACCTTCAGATATCGAAAGTGTATTATCACAACCAGTTGAGTATGGTGAGGATATTATTGGTGTTGTTACAGTCGAGTCTAAACAGAAAAAAGCATTTGAGAAACTGCATTTTCAAATAATGGATATATTAACTAATTACCTAGGAGTTGCAGTCGAAAATGCAAAAAACTATGAGCTTACCAAATCCCAAAGTGAGCGAGATGGACTTACTCAGTTATATAACTTAAGGTACATGGAAAACTTGTTGGAAGATTACGATGACAACTTAAATCAAAAAGATAGTAGTGAAAGTTTTTCATTACTTTTGTTGGACATAGATCACTTTAAAAAAGTGAACGATATGTATGGTCATGAAGCTGGGAATGAAATTTTGTGTCAAATTGCGGAATGTTTGACGCGTTTAATCGGGGATAGGGGAGTAATTGCACGTTATGGTGGTGAAGAGTTTGTAGTATTTCTCCCGAACAGCGGGTTAACCGAAACCACCGAAATTGCTGAAACACTGCGAACTTCAATTGCTGACAACCCATTCATTGTTCACAAGCATATTATTAATAATACAGGTCCTTTAAAAGTTTCGATTACATCAAGTATTGGAATTTCCGTATATCCTAACCACTGTGAAACAGTAATTGAATTAATTCGTCATGCTGATCGCGCCATGTATATAGGAGCAAAGAGGAAGGGCAGAAACAGGGTTGCTATTTACGAAGACCTCAAAACTTCCTGATTGTGTATTGTACGGTGACCTTAATCAAAAGGTTACCAAATTTCTGTTGCAAATAGTCAGTTTATGTTGAACGTTTTTTTGAAAGAGTGACAACAATCGTCTTACTTTTTACTAGTCATGTGCTAGAGTGAAACAAACTCGCACATGGAGGGGAATCGGTTGGGAAAAGATAATAAAATTACAGTATGGATGGGTGGAAAGAAAACAACGCTAAGGCGAGATGATAATGCAGACGAAAGTTATTCCCTAAAGGAATTTAATAAAGACTATTCTGCTGCCACGCTGGAGGATGCTAATGGTGATGAGGTACCTACATTTGTTAGGAGACACAGTGATGCTAGTAACAATGAACATTACTTCGGTCAAAAATCGAGATTCAGTACGTTTAAACCAATAATTCTTGCTTCTGTTTCAGCAATCATAATTGGATCTGTTTTAGGTTTCTTTATGCTGAACATGTTTGTTGACATTGATAAAGGCCTTAATCAGCAAAATTACACCGTACCTGCCGCAGTTGATGATGAGGAGACAAGTAAAGAAGGTAGTGAAAAAGAATCAGCCTCAGACGAAGTTACTTCATCTACTCCAATAGAATCAGTGAATGCTTTTGTATTACAGGCCGGTAAGTTTGAAGGTGAAGCAAATGCTAATGAAATGAAAAGTAAATTTAATCAAGCTGGTTTTTCAGCAATGATTTGGGTTAAAGAGGATTATTATTACGTTTTGGCAGGAATTGCGAACTCAAAAGATCAGGCAAATCAACTAGCTAAAGAATTTAACGATCATCAATTAGAAGTTTTTGTAAAGAACTGGAATACAGAATCAGGTGACATGAAATTAACTAATGATGAAGTCGGCTGGCTTAAATCTTATAATAAACAATGGTCCGAATCATTATCTTCATTGAACAAGAACGAAAAGCTATCTGAAGATGGTTGGGCAAGTATAGTAAACACAATTCCCAATGATTCAGAAAACATTGGAGAATTTACTGCTTTTCTAAAAAAAGAGATTTCTGATCTCGTTCAAGCAAACAAATGGCAAGAACAGCGTATGTTGTTGAATTTGTGGTATCAATTAAATCTTTTGGTGAACTAAATATACAGGGATTCAAAAAATAAGACAAATAGGCGGTTCTACTTTTTAGCTTGAAATCATAAGTGTAAAAATGAATTTTTGTGTAGAGGAAAATATAAAAATAGAGGGTTGAATATGTCTGAAAATAGTTATTTGTTAAGTTGTTCAAGTATGAATAAATAGATAATATGAACTTATCTTAACAAAGGAGGACTGTTGATGACTTCACCGACTATTATGATTAAGGATGTACCTAAGGAAGATCGCCCACGTGAAAGACTGCTTAAATTAGGTTCAAGTCATTTATCTAATCAGGAACTACTCGCAATATTGCTTGGAAGTGGGACAAGAGAAGAATCCGTAATGACTTTATCTAACAGGGTCTTAATGCACTTTGAAGGGTTAAACCTGCTTAAAGACGCTACCATTGAGGAACTGACAGCGATTAAAGGCATTGGAGAAGCTAAAGGCGTATTGCTGCTTTCTGCAATGGAGTTAGGAAGAAGAATGAACCAGTATAAGCCGAATGAACGTTATATTATTCGTTCTCCGGAAGATGGAGCAGACTATGTAATGGAAGAGATGCGAAATCTTAACCAAGAACATTTTGTTGTATTATTCTTAAATACTAAAAACCAAATCATTCATCGTCAGACGATTTTTATTGGAAGTTTGAATGCTTCGATTGTACATCCGCGAGAAGTTTATAGAGAGGCTGTCAAACGTTCTGCAGCTTCTATCATCTGTGCTCACAATCATCCCTCCGGAGACCCGGCCCCATCCCAGGAAGATATACATGTCACACGACGTTTAGTTGAATCAGGAAAGATGATTGGGATAGAACTTCTGGACCACCTGGTCATTGGTGATCGTAAATTTGTGTCCTTAAAAGAAAAAGGATACTTATAAAACACTATCTATTTTTTAATTTTTTTCGTATAATTGTATAGAAGTAGAAGTTGCGCCAGTTTCCGGATTAATATGAAATTGGCGCTTATTATAATTATTTTTCCGAATAAAGATGTTTACTTTGAGTTATAAAAATGTTTAAAATTATGAGTTGAGGTTATATTGCAGCACTAAAGTTAAGTAGATATAGTGAAGTTACATAAACATACAACTAACGAAATGGCTATTTGGAAAGGAAGATTTTTTTGGGTGGATTTAGTTTGTCACAGGACTTAGGAATAGATTTAGGTACAGCGAATACACTTGTGTTTGTGAAAGGAAAAGGTGTTGTTGTTCGGGAACCAACAGTAGTCGCTAAGAATATTCAAACAGGAGAAATCGAAGCTGTAGGAAGTTCAGCACGGAATATGATTGGGCGGACTCCTGGAAATATTTCTGTTGTTCGGCCAATGAAAGATGGTGTCATTGCAGATTATGATACTACTGCAGTAATGATGAAATATTATATAAAAAAAGCGATGCGTAATCGATCTATGTTTGCTAGGAAGCCAAATGTAATGATTTGTGTTCCATCGGGTATCACTATGGTGGAGGAACGTGCAGTAATTGATGCGACAAAGCAGGCTGGTGCGAAGGATGCCTTTCCTATTGCGGAACCATTTGCAGCAGCTATTGGTGCAGGATTACCTGTCTGGGAACCAACAGGCAGTATGATTGTTGATATTGGTGGAGGAACTACTGAAGTTGCTGTTATTTCACTTGGTGGAATTGTGACGAGTCAATCAATTCGAACAGCAGGGGATGACATGGATGAGTCGATCACCAACTATATTCGCAAACATTATAATTTAATGATAGGTGAACGTTCTGCAGAATCGATTAAAATGGACATTGGAACTGCAGGAGAAATAACCGAGGATATCGAAATTGATATAAGAGGTCGTGATTTATTAACAGGCCTACCGAAGACAATTTCGATAACAGCAAAAGAAATAGCTGTTTCATTAAATGATACAGTTCAGGCCATTATTGATGCAGTCAAAAACACACTGGAGAAGACCCCTCCTGAACTAGCTGCAGACATTATGGATCGTGGCATAGTATTATCCGGTGGGGGAGCTCTTTTACGAAACTTGGATAAAATTATTAGTGATGAGACAAAAATGCCTGTTTTTGTTACAGAAGATCCTCTGGATAGTGTAGCAATTGGGACAGGTAAATCCTTGGAATACATTCAACACTTTCGTTCCCATCCGAATGTATCATCTCGTCCTACTATTGAGTAGGCAGGTGTATACATGCCAATTTTTCGTAAAAAAAGATTATTCATATTATTAATCGGAATTATCATTCTAGTTGCAATGATTGGTTTTTCCTTAAGGGATAGAGATAATCTTTCAACACCAGAGCAGTTTTTGAAGGATACGGTTGGATGGGCCCAAAATATTATACACACTCCGGTAAATTATATATCAACTATTTTTACTAATATTGATGATATTAAAAATACGTATAGTGAGAATCAGTTATTACGAGAAAAGTTAGCTCAATATAAAAGCTTGGTCTACGAAGTACAGGAGTTAAAAGAAGACAATGCCGAGCTACGTGAGACTCTAAAGAAAACAGAATCTATTCAAGACTACAATCCGATACAGGCAACTGTATTGTCCCGATCACCTGAACGGTGGATTGAGCAGGTAACGATTAATAAGGGGAAACAGGATGGTGTGAAAGAAAACTTGGCGGTTATTACAGCGGAAGGTATGATTGGAAAAATTCAGACTGTCTCTCAATTTACATCAACAGTCAAACTGCTTTCTGGCTTTGATCAATTTAATCGAGTTTCTGCAACTATTTCTCAGGAAGACAGTAAAGATATTTTTGGACTAATCGAAGAGTTTGATGATGAATCAAATAACTTGTTGTTTAAAATTATCGAGGAATCTAATAAGGATATTAAAAAAGGGGAGTTAGTAGTATCTTCTGGTATGGGTGGCGTATTTCCTGCTGGATTACCAATTGGTACTGTGAAAGAGGTTAAACCTGACCAGTACGGATTAACACGAACTGCACTTATTGAACCAGCGGCAGACATGTATGAAATAAGTAACGTAATTGTCGTTGATCGCTCTCTAACTGAAGACAAAACACCCAACGATACCGAGGAGGACAATGAGTAATGAAGCGAATAATTATTCCTCTCATCCTCTTTTTATTACTCGTGTCAGAAGGTGTTGCACTGGAGTTATTACCTGTTTCGCTAGTGAAGAGTGACTTGGCTATAGTACCCCATTGGGTCTTTGTATATCTGTTATTTCTGGCAATTTTTTATGATCGAGAAAACACATATTTTTCTGTTTTGTATGGATTAATATTTGGTTTATTAATTGATATTGTCTACACAGGGGTTTTAGGTGTTTATATGTTCTCCTATGCCTTAGTAATATATATTATTCACGGGCTTACCAAAATGCTTCATGCTAATTTCTTTGTAAGCGTGCTACTTGGAATGATAGGGTTAGTATTGTGTGAGGTTTCCATTAATGCTATTTATACTGTAGTTGGAATATCAGATATGACATGGAAGGATTATCTGATTTATCGAATGGTACCGACTGTAATTGCCAATATTCTATTTTTGACCGCATTATATCCAATTATGATGACAAGACTTAACAGCTGGAGAAATGAACAGTTATCTACAAAAAATACATTTTAATGTCGAGGTAAATTATTGAGGTGAGCTTATTGTGCTTGATAAGAAACAAATGATAACCATTAAAGGTACAAAAGACGGACTAACGTTGTTTATAGAAGATCAAGGTTCGTTTGAAGCGGTTATGGATGAACTAAGTGATAAATTAGCAGAAAATAATCCCAAACAGGATGAACCGGTGGTATCTGTAACCGTGAAGCTGGGGAATAGATATCTGTATGATCAGCAGAAAAAGCAGTTAAGTGATTTAATCGCTAATAAAAATCGCTTCTTTATACATTCATTTGACTCTGAAGTTATTCGCAGGGATGAAGCTTTGAACTGGAAAGAGGATAGTGATGTTAAATCAATTAACAGAATAGTAAGGTCGGGCCAGGTTTTGGAAATAGTTGGAGATTTGCTGCTGATAGGTGATGTGAATCCTGGTGGCAAAGTAATCACTACTGGTAATATTTTTGTCATGGGCAGTCTAAGAGGAATTGCACATGCCGGATTAAATGGAGATCGTGATGCAGTAATAGCTGCATCATATATGAAACCAAGTCAACTCCGTATTGCAGATTATATTAGCCGTGCTCCAGATTATGAATCTGAAGGTGTTTATATGGAATGTGGCCTGATTGATGAAAAGCAGGACAAGATTGTTATTGACCGACTACAAGTTCTTTCACATAAACGAAAAGATATAAGCGGTTTTGAAAGGAGAATGCAGAATGGGTGAATCAATAGTCATAACTTCTGGTAAAGGAGGAGTTGGTAAAACAACCACAACTGCAAATATCGGCACTGCTTTGGCTTTAATGGAGAATAAGGTTTGTCTGATTGATACAGATATTGGTTTAAGAAACCTTGATGTAGTAATGGGACTCGAAAATCGTATTATCTATGATATTGTTGATGTTATTAATGAACGTTGTAAACTTAAACAAGCATTAATAAAGGATAAGCGATTCGATCATTTAACACTTTTACCTGCAGCGCAAACGAGTGATAAGACCGCAGTAACAACTGAAGGTATGCAGAAAATCATTGAGGAACTGAAGCAGGAATATGATTATATTATTATTGATTGCCCGGCTGGGATAGAACAGGGATTCCAAAATGCAGTCGCTGGAGCTGACAAGGCAATTGTTGTTACGACACCTGAGAAATCAAGTGTTAGAGATGCAGACAGAATAGTTGGGTTGTTGGAACAAGAGGATATAGAATCTCCTAAACTAGTAATAAACCGAATACGCAATCATATGATGAAAAGTGGAGATATGCTGGACATAGATGATATTATTCAAATTCTATCGATTGATCTTATAGGTATTGTAATTGATGATGATGAAGTTATTAAAGCATCAAATCACGGTGAGCCTGTTGCTCTTCAGTCAAACTCAAAGGCATCAATTGCTTATCGAAACATTGCACGGCGAATATTAGGTGAGACTGTTCCACTTCAGTCACTTGAAGATGAGAAAGGCATGTTCCAAAAAGTGAAAAGTTTCTTCGGCATGCGCTCATAGCAATTAGCTAAAACATGCAATAAGCCTTTAACAGGTTTTTGCATGTTTTTTAGTAGTTAAGCAGGATAATGTTACTAATGCTCCAGGCATTATTTTCTATGCCCGATTGATTATATCTTTTATAGGTTTACCCTTTTCAGGAATGTTGTATTATTACCTGTCAGCAGGATCTTGCTATTATTCTTAACATATCTTTCGCTTATTGCACATAGACTTGTACAAAAGCATGATGAGGGTTGTGAGGATAATGGATAAAGGGATTAAAAAAGTAAGAAAATCAATTAATCAACGGAAAAAAATGCGAGGGTTAAATCCAAAAGATACACATTCAAAGCCATATTTGCCTTCCTTTCCACAAGAAGAGGAGAAACATGGTTATTTCCCTATTTTCACCGACAACACTGGTACATCAAAAAATACCAGTCAGCGTATTTCCGGATTTGCTGTGAAGGGAATTCTTTCCGTAATGCTTTTTTTTGGAACAGCCCTGCTGTTCCAAACTGATGCGGAGTTATTAACAGGTCCCAAAAAGTGGACAGGCAATGCTTTAACAGAAGAATTTCCTTTTGCTAGTGTCAATCAATGGTATCAGGAAACATTTGGAGCACCAATGGCACTGACACCAAATCAGAATCAAGATGCAGATGAAGAAAAGTCTCTTGCTTTACCGGTTTCTGGGAGTGTCTCAGAATCCTTTCAAGCAAATGGAACTGGGATTATGATCACACCAAATACAGCATCGAATGTATCATCTCTGCGTGGAGGAGTAGTTATTTTTGCAGGAAATGATACAGAGACTAATAAAACAGTAATTGTCCAACATGCCGATAGCAGTAAAACAGTATATGGCTATCTAAGTTCGATTGATGTTCACTTGTATCAGTTTGTAGATAAAAATCAAATGTTAGGAAAAATTGAGCCATCTACTGAAAATAAAATGGTTTATTTCGCTATTGAAAAAGAGAACGAATATGTGGATCCTGTACAGGTGATTAAAGTTGATGACTCTCCGTAAATTTTTCCCTGTAATCCACATTCATCCAATATTATTAATATTCATTATTGTTTCCTTTTTAACTGGTACATTCATAGAGTTGATGGTTATATTAGGAATCGTATTCTTCCATGAACTTGGACATTTTACAATGGCTAAAATGTTTAAGTGGCGTATTAGAGGTATTATGCTATGGGTTTTTGGTGGTGTAATGGATACCGACGAAAATGGGACAAAGCCCCTTCCTGAGGAAATTTTAGTTACCATAGCAGGGCCATTTCAGCATTTATTTATCTACATGCTGCTATTATTTATGTCTGCAAATAGTATACTCCCATCCTCGATTATAGAGTTGGCAGTCTTTTATAATAGTGTAATACTATTCTTTAATTTATTACCAATCTGGCCATTAGATGGTGGTAAGCTAATATTCCAGATTCTTTCAACGTTATTACCGTATCGTAAGGCATATAATTATGTTATTATATTTTCAATAGGTACTTGTATTATATTTTTAATCGTACAATTACTCTTTATTCCGTTTACATTGAGCGCCTTTATTCTGTTTCTATTTTTGCTTATGGAGAATAGATCAGACTGGAAGCAACGTTATTATGTATTTATTCGTTTTTTACTTAAGCGTTATCATGGTGAAACATATATAAGAGGGATTCGGCCCTTGGAAGTTTCGCATGA
Organism: Virgibacillus sp. L01; assembly: GCF_052246775.1. Lineage (NCBI taxonomy): Bacteria > Bacillati > Bacillota > Bacilli > Caryophanales > Bacillaceae > Virgibacillus > Virgibacillus sp. L01. Next base: position 199,372 of record NZ_JBQQCP010000008.1, read on the forward strand.
CAGTTTTTTAATGGATATCTTCAGTGATTTTTATCGGGAAAAAAGACATCCTATTTATGTGACGTTTCCTGGAAATATTCGTGAAACGGTTGATGAAATGGACTGTTTGCACAGTTATTTTCATGAGAGAAATTACAATAAGCCAATCGGAGAAATTACAGGTTATCTGTCAGGATGATTTTCTGCCAGTCAGCTTGACAAATGTTTCGTAAACATGGTAACATCAATACGTTAATCATCGTAGCACCAGTGCTACAACCGCGCAGAACAGGTTATAAACTCGAAGTGTTGGGTACCTGTGATGGCGAGTCTTAGTTAATTAGGGAGGTGCAAGATATGTACGCAATTATTGAAACAGGCGGTAAACAAGTAAAAGTTGAAGAAGGACAAGAAATTTATGTTGAAAAAGTAGAAGCAGACGCAAACGAATCTGTTACTTTTGAAAATGTTCTTTTCGTAGGTGGAGATGATGTTAAGGTAGGTGCACCATATGTGAGTGGCGCAACAGTAACGGCAAAAGTTGAGAAACAGGGTCGTAAGAAAAAGATTACTGTTTTTAAATATAAGCCAAAGAAAAACTATCATCGTAAACAAGGTCATCGTCAGCCATACACAAAATTAGTTATTGATAAAATTAATGCATAAAGGTTTTGGCTTATGATTAATGTAACTGTATATCGAAATAATAATCAAATTACTATGTTTGAATTATCCGGACATGCAGATAGTGGCCCATATGGCTATGATTTAGTCTGTGCAGGTGTTTCGGCTGTATCATTTGGTGCAGTAAATGCAGTTATGAAACTGTCTGAAGCAGAGCTTGAGATCGAACAGGAAGATGAAGGTTATCTTTGTGTTACTGTTCCTGGTCAGTTGGATAAGGCTGTTTCGGATAAAGTTCAACTCTTGTTCGAAGGTATGCTTATTTCATTGGAAACTATTGAACGTGAGTATAGTAAGTTTGTTACAATTCAAAGTAAATAAGGAGGTGCAACAACATGCTACGTCTAGATTTACAGTTTTTCTCTCAGAAAAAAGGTGCTGGTAGTACTAAGAACGGTCGTGATTCAGAATCCAAACGTCTTGGTGCAAAACGTGCGGATGGCCAGGTTGTTACTGGTGGATCTATTTTATTCCGTCAACGTGGGACAAAGATTTATCCTGGTGTTAACGTAGGCCGCGGCGGAGATGACACTTTATTTGCAAAAATCGATGGTATCGTTAAATTTGAACGCTATGGTCGTGACCGCAAAAAAGTTAGTGTATACCCAGTTGCCAAGGAAGCTTAATAGGTAATATAAAACTCCAGCCAATAATTTGGTTGGAGTTTTTTTAGGCAGATAAGAAGGTAACATGGCTGTTTTTATACAAATATTGTTGAGATGTTTTGCGGACACCAGGGACCTTATTTGACACAATTGCTCTCTACTAATCATTATGAAAATGAACTTGTAATAGAGCTAAAGAAGTGATTTCATATAAGTATAACGACTTACCTATCTGCCTAACTGTAACCTTCACCATTTGGCGACAAACTAAGTTCTTAAATGGTATACTTTCTATAGTATTGGGGGAGAGAATGATGGAAGAAAAAGATGTTATAAAGGTTTTGCGCCATTATCGCCATGATTTATTGAATCATCTGCAGATTATCCACGGCTATTTAAGTATGGGTAAGACAGATAAAGTGAAATTGAAGGTAACGGAATATTTGCAGCTTCTGGATGAGGAACGGAAACTTGTTAATTTAAATACTCCGTTATTTGCATTATCTTTAATTCAATTCGATTCCCTACATACCAATTTCCGTTTGACATATCATATACATATAGATAATAAGGACTTACAGTATTTAGATGAAGTGCTGGAAAGTAGCACTAATCAATTGATGAGCCAGATTAAAAATATGTCTGATAAAACAGAGTTATTTGAAGTCCATTTACAAATGTATGAAGTATCTTCTTCATCTATGATAGAATTAAAACTTACTGTTAATGGTAAATTTCCAAGTACTGAAAAATTAATGAAAAATATAGAAAGTATGGGACAGAATTTAGAAGTACATCAGAAACCGAATGGTATCGTGTGTACTATCAGTATCCCTTGCTAATGAGGTGAACAATAATGTTTGTAGATCAGGTTAGTGTATATGTTAAAGCAGGTGATGGCGGAAATGGCCTTGTTGCATATCGGAGAGAAAAATATGTACCTTTAGGCGGACCAGCCGGTGGTGATGGTGGTAATGGTGGCGACGTTGTTTTCAAGGTTGATGAAGGACTTAACACATTAATGGATTTCAGGTATAACCGCCATTTTAAGGCAAAGCGCGGGGAGAACGGGATGAGCCAAAATCAGCATGGTAAAAATGCAAATCCATTAGTAATTGATGTCCCACCTGGCACAACAGTGGTTGATGAAGAAACAAAAGAGGTAATTGCCGATTTAACCACACATGGTCAAGAGGCTGTGATTGCTAAAAGTGGCCGTGGCGGGCGTGGTAATTCCCGTTTTGCTACTCCAAGAAATCCTGCACCAGAGATTGCAGAGAATGGTGAGCCCGGGCAGGAACGTAATATTAAAGTAGAATTAAAATTACTTGCAGATGTTGGGTTAGTCGGTTTCCCAAGCGTTGGAAAATCAACATTATTGTCTGTTGTTAGTGCTGCTAAACCAAAGATTGCTGACTATCATTTTACAACGTTAGCACCTAACCTTGGAGTAGTTGACACAGCTGACAACCGGAGTTTTGTGATGGCAGATTTACCTGGTTTAATTGAAGGTGCCCATGAGGGAATCGGATTAGGTCATCAGTTCTTACGTCATGTTGAACGTACTCGCGTTATTTTACATGTGATTGATATGTCCCGTTTTGAAGGCAGAGATCCATACGATGATTTTGTGAAAATAAACCAGGAGTTAGCAGAGTATGACAAACAATTAATGGACAGACCACAAATTATCGCAGCTAATAAGATGGACATGCCTGGAGCCGAAGAAAATTTACAGGAATTTAAAGCGAAATTAACAGATGAATATCCTATCCACTCAATCTCTGCCTTAACGAAAGATGGATTGCGAGATATATTGTTTGAAATTGCAGATACACTGGATAAGATACCGAAGCATTCAAATGTGATAGAGGATGTTGATGAAAAGGTTGTCTACCGGTATAAAAAAGAAGAAACTCCATTTACGATCACGCGTGATTCTGATGGTGCTTATGTGTTATCAGGTAATAAAATAGAGAAGTTATTTAAAATGACTGATTTCGCTAAGGATGAAGCGGTTCAGCGCTTTTCCAGACAAATTCGTGGAATGGGTGTTGATGATGCTTTACGGAAACGTGGAGCTAAAGACGGTGACACCATTCGAATAGGGGATTTTGAGTTCGAATTTATTGAATAGGCATTTTAGATGATGGCATCGGCGATACAAGGGGGACTAGTATATGGTGAAAATAGGTTATTTAGGACCACGGGGAACATTTACAAAGTTAGCAGTGGATACTGCATTTAACGGGGAAGATAAACACAGCTTTGAAACAATTCCAGAATGCATCGATGCTGTTCAGGAAAATCGAATTGAAATTGGTGTAGTGCCTCTTGAAAATGCTATTGAAGGCACAGTACAGTTAACAGTTGATTACCTTGTACATCAAGTGAGGTTACCAATTATTGCTGAAATTGTAGTACCAATTCAGCAGCATTTACTTGTATCACCAAATTTCTCAGGTGATTTATCGAATTTGGAGGAAATTCATTCACATAGTCATGCAATTGCACAATGTCATCAATTTATTCATAAATACATGCCAGAAGCAACAATGAATTTTGTCTCTTCTACTGGAAAGGCTGCAGAAATAATTAGTAAAAGTAATAAAAACATTGCTGCTATTGGTAACAAACTGGCAGCGGAAGAATATGGTTTAAGGATTTATCAGGAAAATATTCATGATTATCCAAATAATCATACAAGATTTGCAGTCCTGGCAAAAAATGAAGACATTGTTAAGATAAAACATGATAAACAAGCTGAAAAGACCAGCTTATTAATAACGTTGCCAAGTGATTATGCTGGTGCACTTCATCAAGTGCTTTCTGCATTTGCTTGGCGAAAAATGAACCTTTCTAAAATAGAGTCAAGACCGATGAAGACTGGCCTAGGAAATTATTTTTTTATTGTAGATGTGAATCAGCCATACGATGAAGTACTTTTTCCAAGTGTTCAGGCTGAATTGGAGGCTTTAGGCTGTAAGGTAACAGTTTTGGGTACTTATCCTGTTTATCAAATGGATATCTAATATTAGCCGTTTACTCTCTTTATAGGGTAAACGGTTTTTTTACTGACTAAGAAACATAAATTTGAGCGCTGTGGATAACTAACCAAGCTATCTAGCCACGTATTCTGCCGGAAAGAACCGATGTTTTTACTTAATATAGGGATGAAGTATTGTCACCCGGAACGAGGATCCGCCAAACAATCGAAGTGGATCCTCATTCCTTTAAAATATGAATTCTTCAACAACAAGTCCGAAATGTATGCTAATTATTCATTCTCTCTAAAGACTGACCCCATTACTATTGGAAGAAAGCCTTATTTTTATAAAAAGTAAATGAAAATTTTGGTAACTGGTATAAGTGTGACAAAGGTTTTTGCTAGAAACCGTAATAATAGCCCAAGCCTTCTAAAAAAATTTATTTCAACTTTTACAATTTCATTGCATATGTTGTTAATGAGTGATTTGCCCAGTTTTAAATTGAAATGAAAGGAGTATGGTTTGATTTGAAAATTCACATTGTACAAAAGGGCGATACATTATGGGAAATAGCTAAAAACTATGGTGTAGATTTCGACCAGTTAAAACAGCTGAATCCTCAATTATCCAGCCCTGATATGATAATGCCTGGTATGAAAATTAAAATACCCAGTACATCAAAGCCAGTAAAAAAAGAGACAATGGAGATGAAAGAAACGCAAAAGCCGAAAACACAGCAACCGTACAAAGACACATCTCCAAAACCAATACCAGTGGTTAAAGAAGATGATGAGAAAAAGCCAAAAAGCATACAACCGAAAATGCCAATGCAGCCAAAAATGCAACCGAAAATGCAGCCCATGATGCAAATGCCAACGATGGAACAGGAAATGAATAACTATACCACCATAAACTTTCCTGAGATGCCTCCATATCCGGGTCCAGAGGAAGAACCAGAAAAGATGCAATATATGCCAATGCAACAGCCGATGATTCCAGTCTATTGTTTCTGTCCACCACCTCCAATGCACCACGCTGTTCCAAATGCAATGGGGAAGAAGGATTGTGGATGCGGCGGTCCGCAACCAATGGTTAGTCCGATGCAAAATAATCAAATGCCGATGGTGGGTCCAATGCAAAGTAATCCAATGCCGATGGTGAATCCAATGCAAAGTAATCCAATGCCAATGGTAAGTCCAATGCATGATAACCCAGTGCCAATGGTAAATCCAATGCATGATAATCAAATGCCGATGCAAAGTCCTATGCAGTACCCAAGTCAGTATCCAAATCAATACCCGAATCAGGGACCTATGCCAACGAATAATCCGTACCATTATGGAAATATGGAATCAATTGAATCTTCACCTAGCATGGATATGCCAGTAAAACCAGCACAGATCCCCTATATGAATAATTACAGTCCATTAGATGCACAGGTTCCACCGCAGACAATGGGTGCCCAGCAAGGCTTTCATTCACCAAATATGCCACCACAGTCACACCCGTATTTTGCTAATGCCACTAACAATAATATGCCATATCCATCACCACCAGGTTTTGATGAGAATTCGATGTTTGATTTCCGTGAAGATGAAGATGAGGACAATTCAAAAAGTGAGTAGCTTTATTCAAGGAGACGAGATGAATTTTGATCATCTCTCTTCTTTTTTATCTGAATATGGAAAACTTAATACAAGAAGCATGACCAATATCAATCGTAACGTTTTTTATTTGAAAGCTTCTAATGGTAGAGCTTTTATTTTAAAAAGGCATCATAAGAAAACAAGGATGGAACAACAGTGGCACTTTTTTGAAAAGATAAAGTCTCCTAATATAGTTTCTTTTGAATATTTTCCAAATCAGAAGAAGTTTATTTATGATGGATCTCACTATTGGACAATATCCCCATATGTCAAGGGAAAGAAATTAAATTATTTAGTTGAAAAAGACCGAACGGAATGTCTGGAATCGTTGAGAATATTTCATGAGCAAGCGAAAGGGATTAATATATTAAATCCCTTAAGGAAAGATACTTTTTACCTACGATGGTACAAAAGATTGCAGCTATTTAAAGAGACTGATTATATTTTCCGAGAATATCATTTTGATTCATTATATGAGGACATCGTACAAACGACAGAAAAACATTTGCGAATTGTTGCTGGGTTCCCGTGGAATAGGATTGAGCGACAAGCAAAGGTGGATGGTAAATGGATTCATGGAGATGTCGCTTCACACAATTTTATTCGTAACCAAAAAGGTATATATATCATCGATTTTGACCTTCTTTTATGTGCACCAGAGCTATATGACTATATCCAGTTAGGGCAACGCTTTCTGCCTTATATAAACTGGGATTTAAATAAGTTGCTTTCTTACAAAATGGTTGAGGAGAAATATATGAAAGCTTGGTTATTGGCCATATTGATACCTAGTGATGTTCTTAGGGAATGGATTCACTTTTTGCATCATACTTCAGGTAATTCCATTTATACTTATTTATCTGAAATGGAGATGGACTGGGTGAAAAGACAATCATTTTTAAATAGTGCTAAACTAATGCTAAAATCAATGTAGATACTTTTACTTCGATAAGGGAGCGATTACTATGGAAAAAATTGTAGATGAAATTGTGCAATGGCTACAGGAACGCGTGAAAGAAGCTGGGGTAAATGGATTGATGGTAGGTGTTAGCGGTGGTCTTGATTCAGCGGTTGTAGCACACTTGATTCAGAGAGCATTTCCTGACAATTCATTAGGAGTTATGATGCCATTAAATAGCAATCCTAATGATATGGTTCATGCAAAGAAAGTAATTGAAAGCTGTGGGATAAATAAACTTACTGTTGATTTGACAGAAACACATCAGGTAATGTACGAAAGTATTCAAAATCAATTAAAACAAAAAAATGAATTCAAAGAGAAAAATGCCCAGCTTGCAGAAGCAAATCTTAGAGCAAGGTTACGCATGAGTTCGTTATATGCGGTTGCAGCTAACTATAATTACCTTGTTGTCGGGACAGATAATGCAGCTGAATGGTATACAGGTTATTTCACAAAATATGGAGATGGTGGAGTAGATATTTTACCAATTGTTGAATTTACAAAACAGGAAGTAAGAGAAATAGCCAGTTATCTAGGTGTACCGGATGAAATTGTTCATAAGGACCCAAGTGCAGGACTTTGGGAAGGACAAACCGATGAAGAGGAGATGGGTACAACATACGATAAAATTGATGCCTATCTAAAAGGTGAAAAAATTCCAGAGGCAGATAAAGAAGTTATTGAAAAAATGCACAGACGCACTGCACATAAGCGGAATCCTGTAAAACAATTCAATATTTCAAAATAATAATTCCCTTTATTTAACTGTTTAAAAAAATCTCTCTTATACAATCTAATGGTAAGGGAGGTTTTTTTTATGTGGATAAAAAGGCTAACAATAATTTCAGTTACAATTTTTGCTTTAGTTGGGTGTGGGACAGAAGAGGAAGGAACGCAAAATAATCCTGAAAATATGAATACACAGCCGATTAATTATGAAACGAAAGAAGAGCAAGAAGAACGAACTGGTAATGAAGAACAAAATATTGGCGAGCAGGGTGGATATCCTCAAAGTGAACAAACTGAGATGAATGATGGTGACGCTAACGCTCAAAGCGATAAATATACCAATCAGACATCTATTTCAATAGCAAAAAAATTAAAAGAACGAAAGGAAGTTGTTCAGGCCCAGGTTGCTGCATCTGATAATAAAGTAATTGTTGGAGTCATAATAAGCCCAAGTTCTCCTCCAAACATGAGGGAGATACTGAAACAGGAAGTTCATGAGATGATACCAAACCGGGAAGTTGAAGTATATACGGATGACATCTACTGGGATCGTATGCGAAATAAAGATTCAAGGCTGGACCAACTCAATGGTGATATGAACGAATTTCTCAATGAATTTTTCAACACTACAAGGGATTAAAGTCTTTGCAATGCAAAGGCTTTTTATTTTTAGGCGTGGTGAAAAGCCAAGAAATCTAATCCCTCTTTTACTTTTATCGTTTCTCTTCCCGATTAGGTCGCATTCTATTAGTATATTTTTTGTTTTAAGTGACACTTTTTTAACCTGGGATTCGATTGTAGCAGTAGAACCAGCACTTTAATGATTCAGCTATTTTTGGTATAGTTAAAAAGGGAAATACACAGAGAGGAGAATGTCCTATGGCTGGTCATTCTAAATGGAAGAATATTCAAAAGAGAAAAAATGCACAAGATGCTAAAAAAGGGAAAGTATTTATGCACCATGCTAAAGAAATCTATACGGCAGCCAAGCAAGGTGGAGGAGATCCAGAAATGAATGCCTCCCTAAGAATGGCAGTTGACAAGGCTAAGTCAGATAACATGCCGAACGAAAATATTGAACGAGCGATTAAGAAAGCTACGGGAGCACTGGATGGAGCAAACTTTGAGGAGATAACGTACGAAGGATATGGTCCAGGTGGTGTTGCAGTTATTGTCAATATTTTAACAGATAATAAAAATAGAACCGCTTCTGAAATAAGGCATGCTTTTAAGAAAAATAATGGGAACCTGGGTGAAAATGGAAGTGTTTCCTTTATGTTTGATCGAAAAGGCTATGTTGTTATCACTAATGAGGATGGGACAATTGATGAAGATGAACTCACACTGGAGGCCATTGAAGCAGGTGCAGATGATATCATCACAGAAGAGGATGCATATGAAATAATGACAGCACCGGAGAATTTTAAGGACGTGTGTGAACATTTACGTGAAAGTGGTTATCAATTGGAAAGTTCAGAAATCACCTTTATTCCACAAACATATAGTTCTCCTTCTGAAGATGATGAGAAAAATATGCTGCATCTGATTGAGATGCTTGAAGAAAATGAAGATGTGCAGGATATCCACCACAATTTAGAGGAGTCAGTATAAGGTAACAAAACTTCTGTTCTTGCATTATGAGAATGGGAGTTTTTTCTTCCTTATGTGTATAGTTATGTTAGAATAGGTGCAGGAATGAAAAGGAGAAGGTCGGATGATTGCATACATAAAGGGGACATTATCAACTATTCAGGAAGATACAGTAATTGTGGATGTACAAGGAGTTGGGTATGAGATTATTTGTGCTAACCCTTTTTTATTTCAGTCTGAATTAAATAATGAGTTGACGATAAATACATACCATTATGTACGGGAAGACACACAGGTATTATATGGATTTAAAAATGAAGATGAAAAATATCTGTTCACAAAGCTTATTTCTGTTTCAGGAATTGGACCAAAAGGTGCGTTAGCAGTTTTAGGCAGTGTTGATGTAGCAGGTTTTGTTGAAGCTATAGAGCGAGAAGATGATAAGTTTTTGACAAGTTTTCCTGGGGTAGGTAAAAAAACAGCCAGGCAAATTATTCTAGACTTAAAAGGTAAGCTAACTTCCATGGTTTCTGTTTCAGGTGAACAAGAAGTAGCAGATACAAGTAATCGGGAAACAAGTGATAGTATAAATGAAGCTCAAGAGGCATTGAAATCTTTAGGCTACACAGAACGTGAAATTAAAGCTGTCGTACCACAATTGCAATCAGAAAATAATGGGAATACAGATGAAATTATTCGAAAAGCGCTCGCATTACTAATGAAAAATTAACAAGGGGGGGATAATATGGATGAGCGAATGGTCACAGGTGAATTACAGAACGAGGATTCTACTGTTGAGCTTAGTCTCCGCCCTACAAGGCTAAATCAGTATATTGGTCAACAAAAAGTTAAAGAAAACTTGAGTATTTTTATTCAGGCAGCAAGAATGCGCGAAGAACCGCTTGATCATGTATTGTTATATGGACCGCCAGGACTTGGTAAGACGACGTTGGCGGCTATTATAGCAAATGAAATGGGCGTACAGTTCCGATCCACTTCTGGCCCTGCGATTGAACGTGCTGGGGATTTGGCAGCCATTCTGTCATCACTGGAACCTGGGGATGTGCTTTTTATCGATGAGGTGCACCGGCTTCCGCGAGCTGTCGAAGAAGTGCTATACCCTGCAATGGAAGATTTTTTTCTGGATATTGTAATTGGTACAGGTCCGAGTGCACGATCAGTTAGAATTGATTTGCCTCCGTTTACTCTTGTAGGTGCAACAACACGTGCCGGATTGTTATCAGCACCACTGCGAGATAGGTTTGGTGTCCTTAGTCGGTTGGAATTTTACGAAGCTAAAGATTTATGTGCAATTGTTGAACGAACTGCGGATATATTTGAAACGACAATTACCAAAGAAGCAGCTGGGGAAATCGCGCGGAGATCACGAGGAACACCAAGAATTGCAAATCGGTTACTAAAACGAATTCGCGATATCTCACAGGTGAAGGGTGAACAGGAAATCAGTTTAAAAACGACTGATCTCGCACTGGAAATGCTGCAGGTGGATGATGCCGGGTTAGACCATATAGATCATAAATTACTTAAAGGTATTATAGATGGATTTCAAGGCGGACCAGTTGGATTGGACACGATTGCTGCAACAGTTGGTGAAGAATCTCAAACAATTGAAGATGTGTATGAACCATACCTGCTGCAAATTGGTTTTATCCAGCGTACACCGAGGGGGAGGCTTGTGACCCCAAAAGCTTACCAGCACTTTGGAATAGCAAGGAATGATGCATGATGAATGCAGGGAAATTATTTATTATCCTTGGAATTGTACTTGTAGTGATTGGATTAATTTGGACATTTATCGGCAGGCTACCTGGTGATATTAGTTTTAAGAAAGGAAATTTTTCTTTTCACTTTCCAATCATGACGTCTATTGTGGTTAGTATTATTTTAACGCTTATTTTTTATATCATGGGAAAATTTCGTTAGACGGAGTAAGGAGAGCATCATGAACATAGAGGATTTTGATTTTAATTTACCGGAAGAATTAATTGCACAAACACCACTAAAGGACCGTGCATCATCCCGGTTGTTAGTTTTAAATCGGGAGACAAAAGAAATTGAACATAAGAATTTTACCGATATCAAACGTTACTTTAAGAAAGGTGATTGTCTTGTACTAAACGATACACGAGTTTTGCCTGCAAGGCTTTATGGGGTAAAGGAAGATACTGGTGCGAAAATAGAGGTGCTGCTTCTCCATCAGCAAGAAAAAGATGAATGGGAAGTACTGGCAAAACCAGCTAAAAAGATTAAAGTAGGGACAACACTCGTGTTCGGTGAAGGTAAACTTCGGGCAACATGCACAGCACTTAAAGACCATGGCGGGCGTATTTTTCATTTTTCATATGAAGGTATTTTTTACGAAGTTCTCGATGAGCTAGGTGAAATGCCATTGCCTCCATATATAAAGAAACAGCTATCTGAAAAAGAACGTTATCAGACGGTATATGCAAAAGAAGAAGGATCAGCCGCTGCTCCTACTGCAGGATTACACTTCACAAATTCTCTGCTGGACGAGTTGAGGGGCATGGGTGTAACAATTGCGTTTATTACATTACATGTTGGGCTGGGGACATTCCGTCCAGTCAGCGTAGATAATATTGATGACCACACGATGCATGCTGAGTTTTATCAGATGTCACAAGAGACTGCAGATACATTAACGAAGGTTAAACAATCGGGTGGGAAAATCATTTCAGTAGGAACAACTTCTACCAGAACCCTTGAAACAATTGCTAGGGATAATGACGGGCATTTTGCAGAATCAAGTGGCTGGACTGATATATTTATTTATCCCCCATACCGATTTCAGGCAATTGATGGGCTAATCACCAATTTTCATTTACCTAAATCAACACTGATTATGTTGGTAAGCGCACTCGCTGATCGGGAGAGCATTTTAAATGCATATAATGAAGCAGTTTATGAAAAGTATCGATTTTTCAGTTTCGGTGATGCGATGTTAATCTTATAAAAAGGAACGAATACAATGACAGCAATTACGTATGAACACATTAAAACATGTAAACAAACAGGTGCAAGACTTGGAAAAGTACACACACCGCATGGCTCTTTTGATACACCCACATTCATGCCAGTAGGTACACTTGCTACTGTTAAAACAATGAGTCCGGAAGAACTGCAGCAAATGAATGCAAATATTATTTTGTCTAATACATATCATCTATGGTTAAGACCTGGTGAAGATATTATTAAAGAAGCTGGTGGTCTTCATAATTTCATGAATTGGGATGGTGCAATATTAACTGACTCAGGCGGGTTCCAGGTTTTTAGTTTAAGTAAGATGCGCGATATTAAAGAGGAAGGCGTACATTTTCGAAGCCATTTGAGTGGAGAGAAGCTGTTTCTGTCACCAGAAAAGGCAATGGAGATTCAAAATGCTCTTGGGTCAGATATTATGATGGCATTTGATGAATGTCCGCCATACCCTGCAACAGAAGATTATATGAAAGCCTCGGTTGAACGAACATCACGTTGGGCTGAGCGCTGTCTGAATTCGCACCAGCGTCCCTCTGACCAAGGTTTGTTTGGAATAATCCAGGGTGGGGAATATGAAGCATTGCGTAAACAGAGTGCAGCTGATCTAACGTCGATGGATTTTCCTGGATATGCTATTGGTGGACTTTCTGTTGGTGAACCCAAGGATGTTATGAATCGCGTTCTGGAATTTACTACACCACTTTTGCCTAGCAATAAGCCTAGGTATTTAATGGGCGTAGGATCACCTGACTCATTAATTGACGGTGCAATCAGAGGGATTGATATGTTTGATTGTGTACTGCCAACACGTATTGCCCGAAATGGTACATGCATGACATCCAATGGGAGACTTGTCGTAAGAAATGCGAAATATGCACGGGACTTTAGTCCAATCGATGAGAATTGTGATTGTCATGTTTGCAAGAATTATTCACGAGCATATATCAGACACTTGGTTAAATGTAATGAAACGTTTGGATTCAGACTTACCACTTACCATAACCTCTATTTTCTGTTAAAATTAATGGAACAAGTACGAGCAGCTATTAGTGATGATCGACTTGGGGATTTTAAAGAAGCATTCTTTGAACAATATGGTTTGAATCAACCGAATGCAAAAAACTTTTAAGAAGGGAGGGAATCTATAATGAATACGTTACTATCTTTAGCACCAATTATTCTAATGTTTGTTATTTTTTATTTCTTGCTTATTCGTCCGCAACAAAAGCGACAAAAGAAGGTTAAACAAATGCAAACTGATCTTCAAAAAGGAGATGCAGTAATAACAATTGGCGGTTTTCATGGTGTTGTTCATGCAATCGATGAGAGCACAGTTATTATTCAATCAGGTGATGGTATTAAACTTACTTATGACCGAACAGCTATCCGCGAAGTGAAAGGTGAACAATAATAAATTACTGCACTGATACTTTATGATTATACATAAAGGACACAAAAGAAGCTGGTACATTATGTACTAGCTTCTTTTTCAATAGACAAATTAATTGTTATTTTCTCCTGCTACAAAATTAACCCCAATAACCCCACCGATGACTGCCGCTAACACAAACCCTATATGATGGAGTGACTGTTCCATCGAGAAAGCCTGCTGATAGCCAAGATACTGCACGAGAAAGGTGAAGAGTGTAAACCCAATCCCTGTTATAGAACCAATAATCCAGCCTTTTTGCTTACTCTTAACCCCAGCAACCAGGCCACCAATAAATAAGCAGATTAAACCGATAGCTAATGTAACCCATGATAAGGTCGTTTCCTCCATTGTTGTAAAGCGTAGTAAGAAGGCCAAGATAATACTAGTTAAGAGAATTAAACCAAGAATTATAATCCAGCCATACAACAGGGCTGTAAATTGTTGTTTTTTCATGATGCTAATCCCCCTTTCAATTGTTTGTCCATGTACTTTCATTCTATTCAGCTAATAAAAAAATAGACTGAAAATATTTTAGAAATCTCAGCATATAGTTGTAAGAAGAGATTATATTTATAATGAAAGAGGATGCTGTATGGAAGTAATATTAGCGACTGTCATTTTTATAATTAGTTACATTTTCATTATGACTGAGAAGATTAATCGTGCTGTCGTTGCGCTATCCGGCGGGGCATTATTATTATTGACTGGTATTTATAGTGCCAATGAAATGTTTACGCATTACATTGACTGGAATACTATTGCCTTATTATTTTCGATGATGCTACTTATTTCGATAACGGACAAGACAGGGTTGTTTTCCTTTATTGCTATTCGTTTTGCACAAAGAGTACGAGGTTCACCAATTCCATTATTTGTTGGGGTAAGCATACTAACTGCTATAGGATCAGCATTACTCGATAATGTTACAACGGTTTTGATATTTGTCCCAATCATTCTTAAAATAACGAAACAATTAAGCCTTCCTGCGTTTCCGTACCTGCTTATTATTATTTTTAGCTCTAACATCGGAGGTACTGCAACACTTATAGGAGATCCGCCAAACATAATGATTGGACAAGCTGTTGACCATCTTACCTTTCTGTCGTTTGTTAACCATTTGGCGCCACTGGCTATAATTATCTTTATAATAATGCTGGCATTAATGGTGATGCTGTTCCGGGGCACATTAACTGCTCAGAGCACAAACATAGATGAATTAATGGCTATAGATGCATCATCTTTTCTGGTGAAGTCACCTATGTTATATCAATCTGTTATTGTGTTAATTCTTACATTATCAGGGTTTATGCTTCATTCATTTCTGCATATTGAACTGACGATAATAGCGCTTAGTGGAGCGATACTGCTTTTGCTGTTAACAGAGAAGGAAATTGAAACAGAGTATATTTTTGCAAAAGTTGAATGGGTAACATTGTTTTTCTTCATTGGGCTTTTCACCTTGGTAGGGGGACTTGAAAAGGTGGGAATTATCGACGAAATGGCAAGAGCTATCGTTCTTTCAACTGAAGGTGATTTCTCAAAAACTGCTATACTTATTTTATGGGTTTCCGGGTTGTTTTCAGGAATCGTCGATAATATACCTTTTGTTGCAGCAATGATCCCTGTAATAGAAGAATTTGAAAGTTATGGTATGGTCTATTTAGATCCTATATGGTGGTCACTTGCACTAGGAGCATGTTTGGGGGGGAATGCAACATTGGTTGGGGCCTCGGCAAACGTTGTAGTTGCAGGATTAGCTGAAGGATCAAATCAAAAGATTCCATTTATCCGATTTATGTTGTATGGAATACCTTTTGTCTTGTTTTCGCTTATTATATCGACTATTTATGTTTACGTCCGTTATCTAATTCCGTATATGTCACAAGGCCTATAAGCAACATAACGCTTTAGAAAAAGTGTTATGTTGTTTTTGTTTTGTGTTTTTAAAAGGTTTTATGGGGTTATGGTATTGTTTGTACTTAAACTGGCAGGATTATAAGAGGATGAAGTATTGTCACTCGTGCCAATCGAAACGAGGACCCGCCAAGCAATCGAAGTGAATCCTCATTCCGCTAAATAGCAGAAAAGGTGCTCTCGGAAGGGTGAGACGGATCCTCGTTCCGCTAAATAGCAGAAAATCAGCAAAATTTGAGCTAGTAATGACAAATAGCGGAACGAGGATCCGAACCCAAGCTTAAAACGGGGGTTTTCTAGGAAATAGCTACTATGAACAAAACTGGCTCCTTAATCGTAAAGTCGTGGGTTAATTTGGTAGACTGTTACTAAGAAAGAAAAACCCAAATCAGAGCCACATTACGAAAGGAGCCTTACTATGAATAATA
>NZ_JBQQCP010000009.1:0-139943 GCF_052246775.1 Virgibacillus sp. L01
TTAATCCAATTAATACAAAACCTTCCAATCAAAATATAACGGAAGCTTATTTGGCATGTTTATTTTAAGTATAGCATGAAAAACTTAGGTTTTTTAGTGAAAAATGTTGACAACTATTAGCTGGTTTAATTGAACAAGCACCCTACCTTTTTGGCAGGGTGCAATATCATTCACTTAATATATTCTCGTTGCATAAGAAGGTAAATTTCTAACATCTTTAAGGTATTTAGTCATGTTTTTATTATCATCAATTGGATATGTGAATTTAAAATGTACAGCGACATCTTGAGATAAGATTCTAAACAAGTCACAAGTAATAAATATTGATTCCCACATATTTGTATAATCAGAATTAGAATACGTTTCTTTGTACATCTTCCAATATGATTCTGGAAGGTATTCCTTAAAATACTTCCCCAAATTTCCAAGGGAAACTTGAAAGTCTTGTTGTATCCCAATCCACCAAGTAACCATTTTATCCAAGGAATCTCTCGTCGTATATTCAAACATAAGTTTTGCATATGGGAGTTCATCACGCCAAATGGCTTTTGCAACGTTTTGCAAACACCACCAGAAATTGTTTGCATAACTATCGTATTCACCTTTGGATGGCTTTTTCACATGGTAATCAATATCGGTAGGGCAAGGTATTGCTCGCAAAAGATTATCTTTGTCCATTAAGGGAAGAGCAAGCTTATCTTTTCCATACTGCTCATACATGACTTCCTTTGTTTGAATACGAAGGTCTATACGATTTCCATCTGTAAAAAGCAATAAAAACCCATAAGACTTGGTGAAATCGAAATCAATTTCCCTACCAAAATCATTTTTGTCAGGTTCTTGCATCATTATTAAACTTCCAAACTCGTTAATCCATGTCTTATCTTCTATAAAAGACGCTGTTTCTGTCACAACATAAACAATATCATAATCCTGAAAAATATCTTTGGGTACATTAGGGTTTGTTCTTGAACCATTCATATAAACTGCTCGAATACGCTCATCTGCCTTTGCGAAATTTATTATTAGGTCCATCATTTCTTGTTCATTCCTCATTTATTTCCCTCCTAAAATAGTTAGTTTTTGAATGAAAAATTACAACGGAGGGGCTCGAGGATGATATAAACCTAATCTAATAATAAAAGTTTATAATTTATTTAAGGTTTTTTTCATCTAATCTCCCTTCCCTGTTTAGATTTATCCTGTACTTAAATTAGTTCAATATTTGTTCGCGAATTCCTTTTTTATAGAAACTGCATATAAAAAAATTTAACTAAAACGGCATTTTTCTTCTTCAATATTACTGCTGCTATAGTTGAACAAGGTGTGTTGGTAATAATCATATAACCTTACCAATAATTTTCTCTACCCATATTGGATTTTCTTCAATATCTAATTTATCACAAAGAGAACTATGAACTTTTCTAAACTCATGAACTATACTTTTCATGACATTTGTAATTTCGTTTTTATTTCTTCCGCATTCCCAGCTTTCAAGGAGAGTTTTCTGCCAGTTCTCCAACTTGCTTCTGTTTCCTTCATATTTAGCCCAGTCACCAAAAGCATTTGGTTGAACTCCTGCATTCATATACCATGCTGTTGCCATCGATAACCGTAAGTTATCGATACAATTCAAAGCATAATAATACTCATTTCTCATAACTCTTCTATATGCTTCATGTAAATGCGCAAAAGACTTCGTTCTCCACAACTCAAATTCAACAAACGATGGTTCATAGGTTAGAGTCATTGACCTTTTTAGAATTCCAGCTATAATTTCATCCTTATCTTTAATAATTTTTATATTTTGCAGCCAAACTGAGGGACGAATATCATCAGGCTTATAATAAAATGTATCTACTTTAATGAAACACTCATAATAAACAACAGTATAAATCGAAAAAGGGTTCATGTCCTCAAAATAGAGAACATTTCCCCATCTTTGAGGACGCTTTTTTTTGTTTGAAATGTATTCCTCAATTTTTTCAGGTTTTACAACTACTCTAAGGTCAATATCTGAATACAAATCCGTATTCTCATTTCCAATGGAACCACCATAAAAAAGTGCTAAAACATTATCATCGTTTAGAAAATCATTTTCGATTGATTTCATAAGTTTTTTTTGATAATTAGGTAATTCTAAGTCTCTTTCTTCATGATTAATTACAAGTCCCACACATTATAAACCACTCCCTATTTGTTCATATACAGATACTATTTCTATAAAAACAGTCGTTTATCCTTCTTCAACTATCCTGCTGCGTTACTTTAAGTACATTAATTCACGTACTTATTCCAACATAAAATTCCAATGATTCTTCAAATAAGAATAGGATCGCCATAATCGACGATCCCTTGTTACACTATTGCACCATTTAGTTGAATAAGAAATGAGAAGTAAAAATAATATTATTGTCAGTCCGATGTAAGGCTCCCCTTTAAGTAATCTACCTATTTTTCACATAGCTATTTTTAGTTTCAATAAGATACTGAAATAAGTATAGGAAAAATGCCTTGTAGAAGAAATAGAAGAAAAATTGAATTCTAGTTAACCAAACTGTTCTAAACAGCTTAACATTCTTACATAGTGTTGTAAGCGGACCTGCAAAAATAGCATTCACTAGAACATTAAGAAGTACAAATCTCGCCACATTTCCATATCCCCATTTTAATATCCACATTGAACTCACCATAAAAGGACCTATATGAAAAGGAAATTCATTAAAGAAATAGGAACGAGGCTTATTATAAAATGACCACCATCTTCGTTTTTTCCCAATTTGTACATCTATAGCCCCCATTAAAAGTACGAGAAGAGAAGCTGGAAAATACCTTTTAAAATTTTGTACTCCTAACAATGGTAATGAAACCCACGGAAGTAAAACCATTATTATGTTTATTATACGTTGAGTATTTTTTAACATGACCGCTCACCTTTTTTTATTATAAGTAGCATTTTCATGTTATATATTGTGCACGCAATTTTTTAAACTATACTCCTTCAACAAACATAGTGAAAACGATTAGACAAGGTAACACCTCAATCTGTAATTTGTTTATTACCTTATTTTTTTTAAACAATGACGCTTCTTTTACTATTCTGCAAGTTAGTGCAATATTAAACAATCGCACCCGTTAGTGGAATAAACACCTATTTATAGCCTTTAATTCCGTTTTCAAAAGCGGTATTATCTTTATTCTCAATCCCGTGAAGTGCTTCTTGTAATGCGAATGTACTTTTGTAAAACTTCACACGTTCAGAAATTGCATTTCCGTCAGGATACATGTTAATACACAAATTAAAAAAATTCTCACCATAACTGGACAATATTCCAGCAAAGTCATATGCTGGGTCTCCTAAACTCGAACCACCAAAATCTATTACCCCTGAAATCCTACTTGTTTCCGTATTCCATAAGATATTTGATGCTCCAAAATCCCCGTGTATAAGTGTAGTTTTCAAATCTAACGCTCTTCCGTTTAGAAACGTTTTAAAGGATTGAGTTATTTCCTTTTGACTTTCTTTTCTGATATAAGGAAACAATTTATTTTGTATTTTATCAAATAGTTCAGACATTTCTTCTCGTGGATTGTTATCTTCTAGTTTCAAAACACCCTTTGCTTTTTCTTCTGAAATAGAGTGAATTTCTATAAGAAAATCGACGAGTTGTAATGCCAGCCTTTTTATCAATTCATCACTCTTAATCTTTTCTAAACTATCTAACCATAAAGGAACCCTTCTATTAGACTGTAACCAGTAAAGACTTTTCCTGGCACTAATTCTTCAAAAGAGCGATATATTGGTTCTGGAATTGGAATTGAAACAATATTTTTGATTTGTTCCAAAATTTCCGTCTCTCTTTTTAATTGTAATATTCCTTTTTGGTATTTCGGAAATCTAAATACTAAAGAGTTGTTTATTATTAACACATCGTTATTTTGTCCAATTTCATTAGGGTAAAAGTCTTCTATGAAAAGGTTTGGATAAACCTGTTTAATTCTTTCAATATGCTTGTTACTCATTAGTGAAACTCCCTTTTCAGTCTATTTCTATTTTTTTCTAACTCAAAATTCTTATTAAACAATACTGCGGCTTTAGTGGAACAAGAAGTGCACTTCCTTATTCAAGATAAGCACCCGTTCGTTTTGTTTAAGTGTAATTCTTTACAAGATTTATGAAGTTAGGTAAATTCGACTCTTATTATTTGGGAACTTGATTTATATTAGTTGAAGGAATGAAAGGTACCTCTAAACATTTAAGATAAGTATTTCTAATTTTTAACTTAAAAATAAAACACATTAAGCATACCATGGAATAAACTTGCTGGGATTACACTATTGGATTTTTCTCGAAGCCAATTAATAACAAAGGAAAGAAGAAACAATTGTCCACAATATAATATTGTGTTAATAATTATATCGTCCGAATACTTATATAAAATAGCTACTGGAATGTGCCAAGTTGACCAAATAAGAGCTGTAACAATGTAAGCCTTAAGTCTGCTTAAAGGAATCAATTCGTTCCATAAAAAACCACGCCATGAGACTTCTTCTAATAATGATGATAGTGTTGAGATAGTTAAACCTATCAGTAGCATTTTAGAAAACTGTTCGATTGTCCAGTTAAAGTTAAATGATATAAATATAGGGATAATTATTGCAATGATATACCACTTGAATTGTCCGATTGATAAACCGAGTGTTGGAATTATTTTTTTCTTGTAAATTACTTTTTGTATTATAACAACAGTAAGGAAAGGTATTGCCATGGCATACCCTAAGTATTTATTTGGATTAATTGTAAAAGTAATTATAATATGCAAAGTCAAAGTTAAACTAAATGTTATCCCAATAAATAGTATTACTTTTCTAATATCGAATTTCATTTAGCACCACCTTTCTTATACATCTACAATATCTTTTTCACCTAAACTGCGGAGTTTAAGTGTGATTCTTCACAAAGTCTGTATATATTTTAACATAAATATTCATAATATTTTGCAAGGTAAAGGAAATGCTGATTTACATACGAATTTGGAGGTCAAAATGTGAACTTACACTAGCTATGTTACCAATAAAAAACGACCATCAAATTAGCGTACAAATTGATGGTCGTGAAACGGAATCCCCTATAACCTTGCCACACTTAAGGTTATCAATCTTCCTTACTAGGTTTAAAGAACTTTACGAGGGACATAGCTTCCTTGGCAGTAATTTCTTGCGTTACTACTTCATAGGTATATTCATTTGAAGTTCCAACAAAATGAGCACTTTGAGGCCGGTCAAGTTCATACACTGTCCAGTCAATATCGTTCGTTGTAAATTTTTCGGTTCTCTTTCCTTTATTAGTATCAAATGCTCCTGAGGAACGAGTAACAGAATCATTATGGTAGGCACGTACATACAATAATCTGGTTCCTGAACCTTCCACATTTTCACCCTTCTTATAACTATAGGTCAGATAAGCTTGGTTAAAAGACTTATACCTTTCATAACTTGCAGAGTATAATTCAAAATCCGGACCCGTAAATTCATAGAGAAAATTAATATCCTCCCGGAGAGTTTGGAGCACTTGATCTACATCTTCCTTATAATAGTCAGCATGCTCGATTACCTCAATTTCTTTTTCTCTCGAATCTTCATAATGAGGATCTGGGATTTCCTTCTTAGTCAGACCAGTTAAGTTTGGAATGAATTCTTTAGAATTAACTGAAACGTTTATTTCTAATTTTTCCGGATGTAAATAAGATGTAAGATTTCCATTTGAATCATACTCCTCATATTTAACTAAAATACCAGTATCTTTATCAACCCAAAACCGGAATGTTTCAACGTTCTTCATTCTTGCAACTTTTTCTTTAACTTCACCAGACAAAACAATGGTATTATGCCCAAGCATTGGTGCATTTTGTTTTTCAATATCCCATTGTTCATGATCTCCTAAATATTGTACTGCCTTATGAAATGGAAAAAGTGATATTCCTGCTGTCCCGGTTGGCGGTGCTTCCCAATCATAAAGATTTAAAAGTTTGTCATAAACTTTATTAGAGTCAATTGATAATGCCTCTTCTACTGACACTTTTTTTTGAAGTTCTTTAGGATCGAATTCACTTTCTCGGTAACTTTTTCTCATAAGGTCAATATTCCATACTTGATTATCATTGTGAACTGCCTTTTCATTTTGTACAAGCTCACCATCCAGTGAATGATTCTTAAATGAAACATAGCCACCCACTTTATTTTCCATACTTAACTTATACTTAACATTTACAGTCGACCCTGTTCCATCGTTGTATATATTTTGTACTTCAAACTCACCCGCTGCAGTCTTAAAGTGCATAGGTGTATTTAACATTTTGGATAATACTTCTCCCTTGTTCATATCATCAAAATACTCTTCTTTATTCGGAGGAGTATACATGCTCCCTTCCTTGGTATCCAAATTCTTATTCGAATTAAAAGGAGATTGTATTGTGTTTTCGGGAATAGATTGATCGTCACTAAAACCGCCTAGTTTACTGAAGCTAAACAATCCTAAACCCAAAAGAAGTACACAACTTACAGATACACTCAAGATATATTTTAGTCTGAATTGTAAGTTAGATTTCTTCCTATTTGAAGTCCTAACGGATTTCCTTACTGCTTCCTTACTTTTCTCACCAAATTCTATATCTTTTAGAATTGTTCTATTCATCTTTTCATTTAAATTATTGAACATGTCTTCCATTAGCTGTACTCCCTTCTAGCCTTCGCTTTAATAAAAGGCGGGCCCTATGCAGTCTAGATTTAATCGTAGACAGCTTCAGATTTAGCAAATTGGAGATTTCATTATATGTAAATTCTTCATAATAATATAATATGATTACTTCCCTGTATTTAATTGGTAAGGAAACTATTTGCTCTGAAATTATTCTATTATTTTCGAAATCTAATAGCCTGGACTCTGGTGTTTCTGTAGTTTTAGTTCTAGTAGATAAGAAATCAGAAAATATCAGATTTCGAAAAGACCAGTTTCTCAGCTTATCTTTACAAAGATTGACAGTAATACTATAAATCCAGGTCTTATAAGAAGATTCATGTCTGAACTCATCCAACTTTTGATAACACTTAATGAAAGCTTCTTGGGCAATATCTTCAGCTAATTGTTTCTCCTTGATATAAGTAAATGCTAGTCGAGTTATACTTTGACCATATTCATTCATTAAAAACTCCAGTAATTCATCTTTGCTTTGTTCATACTGATTCCCCATAGGTACTTCCCTTCCTCAGATAATATCCTTTAACTATTTAGACGACACTATGGAAGTTTGGTTGTAAAAATATTGTAAACACATATCCCAATTGAAAAAGTGCATTACTCTATAAGTTAAATGCACTTTTAAGAATTATTTATTCACTTATTCTCCTTGCGACTGGTTTATCTTCAGCCTTAACAACACTACTATTTAAGATTATAAAAGCTTTGACATGTAGTATTCGTCAACAAAATTACCATCGATAAATAAAGAGTGTTTTTTTGTCCCTTCCGTTGTAAAGCCCATTTTTCGATACAGTGACAAACCTGATTCGTTTTTTGTTACTACTGTAAGTTCCAAGCGATGAACATTGTTACGGTGTGCCCATCGATCCAACTCTTCAAATAGCTTTGAACCTACTCCCTGTCCCCTGTATTCCTTTAGTATTCCAATAACAATATAAGCGGAATGTTTATTCCTTCTCGCCTTGCCGCCAAAAGCCATTAAAAAGCCAACTATTTCGTGGCCTGTTTCCGCAACAAGTATAGTAGAGTTTCCCTCTTTTTCAATACTTTCTATCATCTTTCGCTGTTGTACTGGCTGACTATTTCTCTCACCAGCCTCCCACAGCATATATTCTGAATTTCCCTCAACTTGCTCCATAAGATGTGAAAGCTTTTCTGCATCTGAAGGTTTAATTTCTCTGACTATCACTGCGTATCTCTCCCGTAATGTTTAATATACTTCGACTGTTTTTAGTCTTTACTAATATTCATCTTACCATCACGGTAATGAGCATATTTATCCTCTTCAGATAAATCTACAAAAAGACCGTTCTCCGTAACTTGAATAAGTTCTTTCACCTTTTTTTCATCACCTTTAATCTCAATTGTTAAAACGCTTTCCACCAGTGGAGGGCCTCCATCGTCGGTTCGGACATCCTGAATCTCAAAATCATTTAGTTGATATCCTTTTTCTTCTAAATAACTGATTTTTTCCGAGAATCTCTCCTTGGCTTCTGATTCACTTAACGTTGTCTCCTGATCGTAATGCTCATCAAAAATAAGTAACTGATTAAAAGCCTTATCGTATTCTTCATTAACTAAAGCAGTGTAATAGTTTTCCACACTATTTTTAGCATCGCTGGAAGCACAGCCAGCCACAATAATACTTAAACCCAGCAATATGAGTATAAATATATTTTTCATTTTTTCCCTCCTAGAATTAAAGGCTATTTAGTCCTGAAAGTAAATGGCCAAATTTATTAAAATTATTTTAACATAAACCACATTAAGTATTTTATTTTTTAGAGTAGTTTGAATGGCATTCTTCATGCTAAGAAATTTGATCAAATTACATTAATCTCTTTTGTAAGAAATATTGATCAAAACCTCTTGGATGATCTTCAATGACACCAAAAATTTCATACCCGTTTTTCTGATAAAACGCAGGAGCCTGAAAGCTAAATGTATCGAGGTATATCAATCTGCAATCATTCTCTTTCGCATACATCTCTAATTTATTCAGCAAAATACTTCCATATCCCTCTTTCCTATAACCTTCATCAACCCACAGGAAATTAATTATTATATGATTCCAAAACATATTTCCGGTAATGCCACCCTTTAAATTTCCATTATCATCTTTCAGTGTAAAACCAATGTTCTCATTAGGCGTTTTAAGATGGTCTGGCAGCTGCTCCATGTTGTGTTCTATTACTTTCTTTTTTATTAATTCGCTAGTTTCTTTTGTCCATTGATTAATTATTTCCATAGTAGATCCCCCATAGCTCCCGGCAATTTGTCATATTTTACAATGCTACTACAAAATGACATTTTATAGTAGTTTCTGAAACCCGGTCGGACATATTAAATCTTGATAACATACCAGACTGATGCCACTTTTTCACCTTAAGAATCGATAGTAGTTATGAATAATGAAGTTATTCATAACCAACCCAATTACCCGGCTCAATTCCCTTAAACATAACTCTGTGAAAATATCGCTTCTCTATGAAAAACGAATATATAGTTAAGGCTTTGGGCATAATGCCGACTATAATGAAAAAAATATGGAGGTGTTATATATGAAGAAACTAGTATTATTTTTGCTTATTTCAGCTATGGTACTGACTGCTTGTGGCAATGAAGATGAAAACTCACAGGAAAACACTAACCAACCCAATGAAGATGTTGAAAGCCAAGAAGCAATGAGTACGATGAATGACATGGTTAAAAGAATGGAAGAGCTTGACTATACTTCAATTGACTTTGACGTCATATATGATGATAAAGAATTTGAAGGTGAAATTGAGAAAGATGATAATTTAGTGGAGTCCGAGTTTTATGATCCATTTAACAGTGTGAATGAACGCGGGCCTGCTGCTTTTGATGCCATGTTTCCAATTGTAAAAGACTTGAAACTGGGTCAGGACATGACAGATGAAGAGGCTGTTGCAATATCTATTGAAGCGTTTAGCATACCTGACAATTTCTTAAAAGCCGAATTACAAGTAACCTTTAAAGATGGAACAGAGAAAACTTTTGAAGTAAAAATGAATGAAATGTAGATATGTTAAAAAATATCAAACTTAAGGCATGGAAACATTCGTTTTCATGCTTTTTAATTTTCTGCCAATCTTACCTATATTTCCCACTACACTATTTTCTTTCCAAAAGACTATTTCCCAAGTTTACGGGCAAATTACAAAATAATTAGACCATAACTATCGTGAAAGAAAGGTGTTTTACATGCGCAATAAGAATGTATGGTTAGTAACAATTGGAATCTTACTGTTAATAGGTGTTAGTATTTTTTCATTTCAATTCGAAAATTCTGACAGTGACACGGCGGATCCTGAACATGATTTACAGAAAGACAAACAAAACGAACCAAACGTCGAAAAGCAAAAAAATCCTACTGGTAAAGAACACTTCTCCGTACAACATACGGAATATCCAGGGGAAGTTACGCCCGATTTTTCTCCTGAAGAACTGATAAAGCCACCTTCTGGTAATTGGTTAACAAACGGGGGAAATATATATAATGGCCGGTACTCCCCATTAAAAACAATTGATACTTCCAATGTCAGTGACTTAAAAGCAGAATGGATTACGAGCATGGGGACTGGCCTCAAATTCAAATACTCTGGGGAAGCCACTCCACTTGTGTATGATGGCGTGATGTTTAATGTGACTGGTGAAAATCATGTTGCAGCAATCGATGCAACAACTGGAGAGTTCATATGGGAGTATAAGCCCAAACTCCCGGAAGGCTTGGATACGCTTTGTTGCGGATGGGTAAGTCGAGGCGTTGCACTAGGAGATGGAAAGGTGTTTGTTGGTTTGTTAGACGCAAGATTAGTTGCCTTGGACCAGAAAACCGGTGAAGTATTATGGGAAACAGTAGTTGATGAATGGGAAAAGGGATATACCATCACAAGTGCTCCACTCTTTTATGATGGAAAGGTTTATACAGGTATTGCAGGTGGTGAATACGGAATAAGGGGTTACGTAGCGGCATATGATGCAGACATAGGCAGAC
Source organism: Virgibacillus sp. L01 (assembly GCF_052246775.1). Classification (NCBI taxonomy): domain Bacteria; kingdom Bacillati; phylum Bacillota; class Bacilli; order Caryophanales; family Bacillaceae; genus Virgibacillus; species Virgibacillus sp. L01. The sequence goes on from NZ_JBQQCP010000009.1 coordinate 10,779, forward strand.
AAGTATGGAGGACCTACACCCTTCCAGAGCCAGGGGCAAAGGGATCGGAAACATGGCCGGAAGATAGTGAAAACTGGTTAACAGGCGGAGCACCAGTCTGGCAAACACCAGCAGTTGATCCGGAATTAGGACTCATTTATTTTGCAACTGGGAATACTGCACCCGATTTGGATGGGAGTAATCGTAAAGGTGATAACCTCTATACAGACTCTGTAATGGCATTAAATGCAGATACAGGCGAATATGAATGGCATTTCCAGGAAGTACATCACGATATTTGGGATTACGACCCAGCTAATCCGGTTGTCTTATATGATGTAAAAATGAATGGTGAAACGAAAAAGGGGATAGCTCAAGCTGGAAAGACTGGATGGGTATATCTATTGGATAGAACAAACGGAGAGCCGCTCGTTGGCATCGAGGAAAAAGCTGTACCACAAAATAAAAAACAAAAAACTTCGCCTACTCAGCCATTCCCAATTGGGGATTCCTTTGTACCGCAAAAAATTACGAAGGAAGATATAGAACGGGACTTACCAAAGGAATTTGATGGAAAGTTCGGGAATATTTTTACACCATTTTGGGATGAACCAGTAACCGTGAAGCCTTCACCTCAAGGAGGAGCAAATTGGCCACCTTCTGCATACAATCCAAACACAGAACTGTTTTATGTGCTGGGTAATGACAATTATTTTTCATATGCACATTATGCAGAAGATGAGGAGAATAAATTTGAAGTGGGTAAAGAATGGCTGGGAAGTATATGGCAGCCTGTAGAAAAGTCACCTAGTCGTGGCACGGTAACTGCAATCGATATTAAAACCAATAAAATTGTATGGCAGAATGACTGGGATACGATTGCATATAGCGGAATTTTAACAACTGCCGGGAACCTCATCTTCACTGGACATAATGATGGAAGAGTTATCGCTTATGATGCAACTACTGGGGAAAAAGTGTGGGAATTCAAAACGGATGCAGGTGCAAATGCCCCGCCAATCACATATAAAGTTGATGGGAAGCAATATATCTCCATATTCTCAGCCGGAAATTCACTTGCCGGAACACAGCATGGAGATAAGATTTATACCTTCTCTTTAAATGGAAAATATGGATCCTTGGAAGATATTCCTGAGGATGCCATTACGGTATCACCAGCAAAAGAAGAAATGGACTTCAATCAAGGTAAAGAAGAAGACAAAAATGAAGTTTCCGTAGATGAAGGATTAAAAGTGTATGAAAACAATTGCTTATCCTGCCATGGTGCAGAAGGTGCAGGCGGCCATAATGGACCGAATTTACAAGACATCAATATGGATACAGAACAAATCATAAATCAGATTAAAAACGGTGGCGGTAACATGCCTGGATTTGAAGGTGCGTTAACTGAGGAAGAAATTAAAGCTGTAACAGAATATATCAAGAGCCTTTCTGAAGAAGAAGGTTAAAAACAACCAAAAAGGTAGTCGTCCATTTACCAGAACGACTACCTTTTTATGTTTATGTTAATCTGTGGATGCTTTTTCTGTTATCGGAACTTGAATTAACCGATCATCCTTTTTACTTGGCTCACCACGCTCATCATGATTGTTGGTAATCGTAAACAATGCTTCATCCTCAATCATAATATCTCTTAACCTTCCTGCATCACTAAAAAATTCATCAACTTCACCGCTTGCTATATCATAAGTGAAAATTTTGGAACCCGCTAATGAGGCTACAAATAATTGTCCCTCATTAAAAGCCATTCCAGAAGGTGCCCAAGTGTCATCACCAGAATGATGAACAGGCTCAATCATTTCAGTGGCTTCTTCGTCACCCTCGATTACAGGCCAACCATAGTTTTGCCCTGCCTTAATAAGGTTGATTTCATCATGGCCGGAATCACCATGCTCCGAACTATAAAGGTTTCCTTCATTGTCCCAAGCTAACCCCTGTGGATTTCGATGACCAAACGAGTAAATATAGGAATTGTCAAAAGGGTTGTCTTCTGGCACATCACCATTTAATTCCATTCGTATAATCTTACCCGCCAAATTATCAAGCTCTTGAGCCTTTTCGGCCTGACCGGTATCACCTGTTGTAGCATATAGCATATCATCCGGACCGATTTTAATTCTGCCTCCGGTATTTATTTCGCCACCTGGTATGCCCTCAAGGAGAATATCCTTTTCCGTCCAGATGTTATTTTTCAGTGACATCGAGATAATTCTATTAAGGGTTTCGCCATCTTCCTGATAAGTATGGTAAGCAAATGCCGTTTTAGATGTATCAAAATCTGGCGCTAAAGTAAAACCAAGAAATCCGCCTTGTCCCTCATGAAGAATATCTTTTGACACCTCAACATCCTGAATTTCTACTAACCCGAGACTTCCATCGATTTGAACAACGGCTCCATCCCTTTGACTTAAGAAAAAATTATTGCCATTCTTGCTGATTGTCCACGGAATAAACAGGTTATTCGCATTGATACTTCCATTATCCGATGTTACGACTTCAACTGTCCCTTCTGATACTTCAACTGCCTCTTGTTGGAAAGGGTTTTGATTCTCCTGATTCTGTGATTCATTGTTTTCCTGAACTGTATTTAGTGCAAATACAAGTCCTCCCAGAAAGATTATTCCTAGTAAACTAAGATATATCGTTTTTTTCAAAAAAAACACCTCAACTTCATTTGAATTTCGTCACTAGCATCACCCATTTTCAGACTATTTATACATAATAGAATTTTTTAGAAAACTAGAGCTATCGAAATAAATTCTTTCTAAGCCTTTTTTTGAGCGGACACAGGGGACGCTATTTCGATAAAAAAGTTACTTATTCAGAATTATCCGGACACAGAAGCCCTTATTTCATATTTTTCATGGTAAAAAAAGGGGATTTTTAACAAAAGAAGTCCACTGGTGTCTCCAATGCCTGTATGATGACGGCCTGCACTCTTGGCAACCATGTCGGTTTCTTAACCACAAAAAAATAACCGTTCCATTTAGTTAATGGAACGATTAGACTTTATTATCAAGCTGCTTTTTATCAAGTTTGCCAATCGATGTATATGGCATTTGTCTAACGAATGTTATCTCTTTTGGCACCTGGTATCTCGCAACCTTAGAACTTAACCATTCAAGAAGTTCCTTTTCTGTTACACTAGCATTTTCCGCCGGCTTTACAAATGCTGTTAATCGTTGGCCAAATTTTTCGTCACTTATTCCAATAACAGCCACATCTTCAACTGCGGAATGCTTGATTAGTATCTGTTCAACTTCTATTGGATAAACATTTTCTCCCCCTGATATGACCATGTCGTCCTTTCTGCCACACAAAAAATAGTACCCATTACCATCTCTGTATCCTAAATCACCTGTTTCAATCCAGGAGCTGTTCCGATTACTCATCGACCAGTCATTCCTTACACAAAATTGTCCAACTTTACCAGTTTCAACTTCATTCATACGTTCATCTAGGACCTTTAGTCGCATGCCATTTATTTTTTTGCCAATGGTAGATGCTGAATAGTTTAAATCCTGTGGTGTTGCGATGAAATTCAAACCTGATTCCGACGTCCCGTATAGGTTGTATAAGACATTCCCCACCTGATTAGATGTCTCATCTACAAGCTTTGTACTGAGCTTTGCACCACCTGATGCAATACAGGTGAGGCTCTCTAAATCTTCTGCATTCGTTTTTAGCATTCGCTGCAGCATTAACGGAACAACAGTGACTACTTCAACTTGATGTTCACGAATCAGTTTGCAGGCTTTTTTAGCATTAAATCCACTGCTTATAACTGCTTTCTTCCCTAAAGGAATGAATAAAAGCAAAACTGCCAACCCATAACCATGGTAGATAGGTGTCCCAATATAAGCAGTATTATGGTCTAAAAGTTTTAACCTATTGATAAAAGCTACAAATGGATTTAAATAATTAAATAAAGATGGCTTATGTGCTGCATCCTTGGAAACTCCAGTAGTGCCACTTGTTTGCAACACGATTTTACTCGTGGATGTTCTGGGTAGCTCTTGTTTTTCATGACCATTTGAATGAAGGAGATTATTAATGGCAGGAATGTGATCATGATAGCTTAAAATCTTTTGATTTGAAAAATGGGATTGTTCGACAAGGGGACTTAATTCAACATCATAAATTAGAACATCAAAATCATGGCGGTCAATTAGTTCATTATATTGGTTCATACTTATTTCAGCATTTAGTAAGTATACATCTGCTCCTAACCTGGAAACAGCAAAAAGAGACTTCACCATCGATGCATGGTTTTTACACAATAAAGCTACCTTCTGTCCACTTTCAAGATCTACATTTTCCTTCAAAGCCAAAGCAAGCCTTGTTGATTGTGCCAGAAGTTGTTTATAACTTATCGCCTGATTGTCATCAACTATCGCAATTTTGTCAGCATACTTCTTTTCAGCAAAATGGAGAAGCGTCATCAAATTTATTCCGCAATTGAATGTGGCAACAATCAACCTGTACAACCCCAGAGGTGATAGTAATTTAATTTTATGTAATACATAAACAAGTTTAATTATCCTCAAGTTACTCCCCTCTTTTTCTTTTACCTGATAAACCTGGCAGACTTCTGAGAAAGATCGATGCTAACCGCCCAAAAGTTAACCACCAGGGCTGATATTTTTTCCTTTTAGTATACATGAGCTTGCTGATAATCCTGGCGATTTGTTCGGGTGACATAGCAGGAACATTACGATAAGAAGCTGTTGGGCGAATCATTGGGGTTCTTACTAATGGGAGATATAAAGTTGATGTTGATATCCCTGTTTTTTTCAACTCAGGAGCTGCCGATCGAAGCCACACATCAAAAGCTGACTTGGATGCTTGATACGCAGCAAAGTATGGTACAGGTGCTAGCAATGCGTTTACTGTTGATATATTAATGACTTGTCCATGATTTTTTTCAAGAAGAGGAGTGAGTGATAGCAACAGCCTCACCGGCGCAAAATAATTGATCGCCATTGTCCGGGTGAAATCATGATAACGATCCAGCGAATCATGTATCGAACGTCTGATAGATAGTCCAGCATTACTGACAAGTATATCCAACCCATCTGGCAGTTGGTGTAAAAATGTTAGTAGACTATCCATCTCTTCCTCATTTCGAAGGTCTGCATGATAAATACTTACGCTAGCAGCTTTGTTTTCGATTTCACGTTTCATAGCCAAAAGCTTTTCCTCTCTCCTAGCCACTAAAATCAAATGACTCTGTTGATCTGCCAGGTAATAGGCTAACGCTTCGCCAATACCAGAGCTCGCACCAGTAATCAGGACAGTCCTTCCTTTAAGTTCGTTTCTGAGTTTCTCTTTGTTTAAATATGTAGGTAAAAATAAACATGCTTCCAGCAAAGTGGATTTTTGCATAATTACACCTGTTTCATTTGTTATTTTAGGGGAGTACCTTATCAGTATTTATACGAAATCCAGAAAATCACCTATCATTCTACCTAAGCCTCTCAGCAGCCAGAAAATTATTCTGAATGGCAATATAAACAATTCAGGGATCCAAAATAGCACATCAACAACAATATCCCGAAACGAATAATCTTCTTTACTCTTCTTGTGCTTTCGAGTTTTCCCTTTCTTTCTATTCCACCAATCCTTCATATAATTCTCCTTTGTAAATGTACTTTTCTGAAAGATACGAATCCTTTATGCACATTTTATAACGTTTACATCCTAATTACGGTCATGAGCAAAAAAAGTTTCTTATTTTTACGATGCTACTGAATTAATCATATACAATCTGCATAAACTAATTCAAATTAATTCGAGGAGTGTTTATATGAAAAGCAAGTTAGATGTTATAATCTACTTACATATAGCAAGTACCATTTTATCATCAATTTTCAGTATAATAATGCTTGTCCTTACGATAAAGCACGACTTCAAGGTTACTGGTGGCAGTTTATTTAAAAAAATCAACAATTAATTCGCTGTATTTTTATTGGGATTGGTTAATTAAGAAAAAGGGAGCCTTCATACGAACTCAATCCTAAACTCCACTCCCTTTATTCACCTGATAGTATTGAATAAATTTGAGTATCCCGAAACGCTCCCTTTATAAATTCATTTTTTCGCAGGGTTCCTTCATATCTCATACCCAATTTCTTCATCACTTTTTGGGAACCAATATTATCAGTATCACATCTACCTTCAATACGAATAGCCAATAATTCATTAAAACCATATTGGATAATTTTTTCCAATGCTTCTGTAACAGTACCTGTTCCCCAGTAATCCTCCGAGAGAAAATAACCAATTTCCAGATTTTTATGTTCATTACTCCAATCTATAATAGCTGCTACTCCAATTACTTTCCCTGATTCTTTCCAAATAATTGCCCATTCACCTGACACTCCATCGGCATATCCATTTATAACTTCTTCTAGAAATTGAGAGGTGATTTCTTTCGTCTTGTTGGTTTCCCATGTCATTGGGCCGGCCACATTGGGGTTCGAACAAAATTCAAAAACATCATCCACATCATCGTGGGACAACTTTCGCAAATGCAATCTTTCAGTTTCAAAGTCAGGCATTTTCATTAAACAATTTTCAAAACTCATGTTTCGCATCCCCTTAAATAGATACAATCTATTAGCCGCTTTTTTTAAAGATGCCCAGAAATCAACTGAACATGGCACCTACCGAACACGAAGAGAGCTCCCACAGTTCAAACTCCCAGTTTCCTTTAGCCAAAATATGGACGGATCCTCGTTCCGTTATTTCATATAAATTCCTCGTTTTGGGCTTGTTGACGGATCCTCGTTCCGCTATTTGCCTTTATGAGCCCTATGTTCCATTGAATTTGTACAATTAACGGAACGAGGATCCACTTCATCCCTATTTGAGCCGCTTTTCCTCCATTTAGCGGAACTAGGATTCATGTCGATGGAGCTCAACTACTTCACGTTTACTTTTTCACAATCCCTGCGTACATTTTAACACAAAATATTCAGAATTCCCCATTCAATAAAAAAATGACTACCAACACTAATTTGATAGTCATTTCACAAATACGTTTGCCGTTTTTCACGTTAGGATTTCCTGAAGTTCCCTAACACTTCAGCTGTTTCACTGATACTAACAAACGCTTTTGGGTCAATTTTTTTAATAAGGGACTTTACTAATGCCAGTTCATAACGGGTAATAACTGTATAGAGTACTTTATTTTCATTGTTTGAATAGGCACCATACCCATTCATAATGGTAATACCTCGAATCAAATTTGCAATAAGCTCATCTTTTAGCTCGTCCCCCCGACTTGTTACCACCATCAGATTTAACTTTATATGGCGGGTATGGATGCGGTCGATAACAATTCCGGTAATGTAAATGGAGGCCATTGTATATAATGCCAGATCCCAAGAAAAGAAGAACCCGGAGATAAATACAACGATACTATTTAAACCGAAAATCAGCCCACCCAAAGGAATATCGTGTTTTTGGGTGACAACTAGTCCAATGATGTCAGCCCCTCCTGTTGATCCATAAAATCTTACAATGAACCCAATACCTACACCTACAATGACACCACCAAAGACTGCAGAGAGTAATGCGTCATCCGTTACCTTTACGACAGGGATATACTGCATCGAAACTGAGGTGATAAAAACAGAAAATACACTGTTCAGAATAAAATGCTTTCCTAATCTCATCCAGCCGATAACGAATACCGGAATGTTCAAAATGATAAGCCAAATACCAGAGTTTATTGGAGAGAGCAGCCCAAAGATCATTGCAAGACCTGTAACTCCGCCTGATAGTACTTCATGAGGAAGAAGGAACATATTAAAAGAGAATCCTAATACAATTGAAAATACAAATAGAACGGTAAATTTATATAGTTGATACATTAGCCTGACACTCCAATCCGAATGATACAAATTCTTAATGAATTCTAGTGGTATAAAAAATAAAAGTCAATATCTTTTGCAAAATAAAGCTATTTAATATAGTATAATTTAATTATAAACTTCTCGAGAAATGATGGTGAATAATTCATGAATTATAGTTCGTTAAGAGATGAATACTATCCTCTTTTAATAGAGGTAATACCAGCAATACTCAAGGAACACCATGATGAAATGAAATCGATTGATGAATTTAATTTGTATTTTCATAACTTTCCAAACTATCTGAATGAATTAACTGATACATTCACCAGACATTGTGAGGCATTCTTTCTACCAGATGATGAGTATCAAGGCTTCATTAAGATGTCTGATGCTGAAGCATACGAGTTAGGAATAGCATTTGCAGAAACTAATTATTTTACTGTCGATTTAATTTTAAAACTGACACATAGCACTAGAATGTGTTGTATTCGTCACATGCTTAACGCACTAAATGAATTCAAAATAAACCAAGGCTCATCGATGATTATTGAAAGGTTCTTTGAATTAACAAACACTAGACAGAATTCCTTCTATGAAGGCTATATACATAAACAAAATGATATCCTTAAAAAGCAAAGTATTACGGACCCGCTGACAGGCCTTTATAACCGCAGATATTTTTACAAATGTATCGTAGAAGAGTTGACAAAAGCTTATCGAACCTGCCACCCGATTACATTAATGCTGATCGACTTAAACAACCTTAAAGAAATGAATGATGAATATGGACATAATGAAGGTGATAGGTTATTAGAGCACTTTGCTCAAAGCGTTACGAAGGTCAGATCTAACTTTGATAGTGTCTTTCGTTTTGGCGGGGATGAATTCGTTATAATCCTCCCTGATTGTAATGAGGAAAATGCTGAGGAAATTGGAGCGAGATTAAATGATGAACTAAGTAAATTCAATTCCAAGGTGTCACTTTCATATGGAACCATAAACCTACCATTAGTTGAGCAACCTGAGAACCTGAACATTGAGCATTACTTGAAAATTGCCGATGAAAGAATGTACAGGTATAAATCACAATATAAAAATACCGTAGTAAATTAATGAAGCAGAGCTGTTGAAGCTCTGCTTTATTAGTTAGAATCCGCCCAACATATACCTGTAACGGTCAAATGGAATGGAACTTTCATTGTGCTGCATAATAACCGATTGTTGAGGCTTTCGAACTGCGTGATATCGTGACTGAACCGAGTATTTTGCCAAATCTTTGAAAGAAGGCCTTATGATTAAATCTGTTAAATAGGCCGATTGTTTAGCCCTTGGTTTTCTTCGACTGTTCAATTTCCGAATCATTTTTCTTTCTGTAAGGATTCCTGGCCCATGCCCAAAGTAAAGCCCATTTCCGAGAACAACTGTATTTTCTCCTCTTGAATAGGAGGCTCTTGGATCAAATTCGGGATTGATAAAATAGACTACATCGCCAGGTATGAATTTTTCGGAATAGTGATTGGTTAACCCAAGGTCTGTATCAGCATGCCAGCTATATATATACATGTCTGGAAATAGTTTATTAAATGATAATTCGCCGATTACATTTAAGACTGCATGATAGTAAATGATGAGCATTGCCCCTGCACATTCAAATGCATATAGAGAACTATTCCTGTAGATGTCTCTAATTGCTTCGGACGGTTCAACTCCTTGCCTAAGCTGAAATCCCCCTACAGGTGTCAAATGCCAGTACTGAGGATTGCAGCGGGAGTCTTCAAATACTGCGAATCGAGCCTTGCTTTGATTCATTGCCCTTGCACCAAGCATGATATTCTTTCGTAATTTCAGTTCAAATGCCAGTTCATCTGCGGATTCATACGAATAAACTTCCGAGGATTCATTCATTATATGAATAATCATTTTTTCATCATTACCTATATGCCATACATCGCTTTGCAAAAAAGGATTCCCTGCTATTTGAATCATACGACACACCCCCAACATTTTACTTATAGCCTATTCAAACGTTAGGAAATATTGATAAATAAATGTGGGGCTTAATTTTTGAACATTTATTTCAGGAAATCAGCTATATCCCTATCACTTTTAGCCAAAGACCTTTATAATGGATAATCGGAACTTAAAGAAGGAAAAGGTGTTTTACATGAGCTTGTTAACAGTTAAAGATTTGACTCACGGTTTCGGAGACCGTGCTATATTTGAAGATGTTTCATTTCGTTTGTTAAAAGGAGAGCATATTGGACTCATTGGTGCCAATGGTGAAGGTAAGTCTTCCTTTATGAATATAATTACAGGTAAATTAGAGCCTGACGCAGGGACAATCACCTGGTCAAAGCATGCTCGACTAGGCTATTTAGACCAGAACGCAGATTTAAGTAAAGGGATGACAATGCGTGATGTACTTCGGACGGCTTTTCAATATCTATTTGATATGGAAGCAGAGATGAACGAGCTTTTTGCCAAAATGGGCGAAGTTGGACCTGATGAACTAGAAGAATTGCTTGAGGAAACCGGCCGACTTCAGGATTCTCTAACCAGCAACGATTTCTACATCATTGATGCCAAAGTTGAAGAAGTCGCCAATGGTCTTGGGTTAGACGAAATTGGTTTAGAACGCGGTGTTGATGAATTGAGTGGCGGCCAGCGGACAAAGGTCTTGCTTGCAAAACTGCTCTTAGAGAAACCAGATATTTTGTTGCTTGATGAGCCGACAAACTTTCTCGATGTTGAGCATATCGAATGGCTAAGAAAATATTTACTGGAATATGATCATGCTTTTATTCTGATTTCACATGACATACCATTCTTAAATAGCGTTGTTAACTTGATCTATCACATGGAAAACCAGCAGCTTACACGTTATCCAGGAGATTATAATGAATTTCTTCGCGTATATGAAATGAAAAAACAGCAGCTCGAATCTGCTTATAATAAGCAGCAAAAGGAAATTTCCAGTTTAAAAACCTTCGTAGCGAAAAACAAGGCGAATGCGGCAACAAGTAAATTGGCAACATCACGGCAAAAGAAACTCGATAAGATGGATGTTATTGAGTTGGATTCTGAAAAACCAAAACCGAAGTTCCATTTTAAAGAAGCACGGACTGCTGGAAGATACTTGTTCGAAACGAATGAACTTGTTATTGGTTATGATGAACCCCTCTCAAGACCACTTGACTTAGCAATGGAACGTGGTCAGAAGTTAGCATTATCAGGAGCAAATGGAATCGGGAAAACAACCCTTTTACGAAGTATTTTAGGTGAAATCACACCTGTTTCCGGATCCGTACAATTGGGTGACCATCTTCATATTGGCTATTTTGAACAAGAACTAAAAGAAACAACTGATAAAACATGTATCGATGAAATGTGGGATGAATTTCCTCATTTCACACAGCATGAGGTGCGCAGTTCTCTAGCAAGATGTGGACTTACCAAAAAGCATATTGAAAGTAAAGTCCGCGTTTTAAGCGGAGGCGAAAAGGCAAAAGTTCGTCTATGTAAGTTAATCAATAAAGAAACCAACCTGCTAATACTTGACGAACCCACAAATCACTTGGATGTTGACGCAAAAGCAGAGCTAAAACGCGCATTGAAAGATTATAAAGGCAGTGTGCTACTGATCTCACACGAACCAGAATTTTACCAGGACATCGTTACTGACGTTTGGAACTGTGAAGACTGGACAACTAAAGTGTTTTAGAATAGAGCTTGGGGTATCGCCAAGCCATGGCTGCACTTATGCAGTAAAGAAGTATTTTAGCTTTTCTTAACTGTATAAAAGAGGGACTACCCGCAAATTAGGGGTAGTCCCTCTTTTTATGCGAAGTTCAATGTTCCTATTATACATAAGAACACAAGTTCCACAAAATTGGAAGATTAATTTTTTAAATTAACGTTCCCTATATGGATAAAGCACATTTGTTGAATTCCTATATCCTGCCTTTGTTTGTCCCTAAAGTGTTATTTTCATAACATTTACCTAATCTGAAAAATTGTTCCTATAAAATTCCCTTAATTCAGCTCTATTATCCGGCCATTCAGGTGGCTGATCGTTAACCATCTTACTCAATGCATCAAGACAGCGATGCCATCCTGCAGCTGTTGCAGCTACCCAAGACCGGTCATCAAACTTATGCTCGAATGTCATTCGGCATCCATCGGGAGTATTTTGCAATTCCATTCGCAGCAAATCATCAACCTCACGAAAAGCAAAAACCACAGGCGGCTCGAATGCAGTGATCACTCCTTCATATTTCGTTCCTTCGCCATCATCAAAGTCAATCCTGCCCCCTTCTTTGAGTTCCATCTCTCCTGTTGCAAACGGATACCACTTGGTAAAGTAATCTGGATCTGTTATACGGCGGAAAACACTCTTAGGTTCATGTGCAAAAACCCGTTCAAATTGCAAAACACAACGACCATCTCTTTCATATAACTTTCCATATTCATTCATTTTTTTCTCCTCAAATATTATTCTTTATTTGCATAAGCAAAAATTTTATTTTAAACAATCTTACCCTTACCTGCAGTTAGTTATTTTTTAACAATCGGAACATAAATATCAAAATGTGGATCATTCGGGTCACGATCAACTGGATAATATTCATGTTTAATTGGCATATAAGGATTATAGTAATCAACATCAGCTTCTCTATATGCGGTATAGTCACTATTAAATAACCATTTATGTAAACTTGTATAAGTCTTAGATATATCTTCTCCCTTGTTATGTTCCGTCTTCACGTAGGTACATTCGGGAACCTTAATTTCAATCATTCCATCAGGTAATTCCTGCTCCTCACTCACTTCATAAGCCGCGTAATGCGCAAAGCCATTTTCAATTACATGATAAGACAGGCCTAACTGAACATTTGGATTAACCTTAGCATCCAACTCACCTGCCTGATCTTCCATTTGTTGAATAACTTTTTTTAAACCAGGTACAATTTCAGAGAATGTACCCTCCCATTTTAACCCTACTGCCCGACATGCCGGTATTCTTACAATTTCATAATTCATTTTATCGCTTCGCTTCGATTCAAATTAAATTATAAATTTATATATTAATTTTCACTGCCATCAACATATTCCTATCAGGATCTTTATAAACAATGAATTGCTCATGATGCAAATTCCATCTGCACCTTCCGTTTACCGCACATCTCCCTAATGTAACTTCTAAAAACTATACGTAAAACCTGCTAAGAAATAGGATCACATAAATCCACATTATCTTCATTTTCAGTCCACTTTGAATAAATTTCTAATGTCCACTTATCAGGCACTCTTTTATATCCATTCTCTTCAATCCATTGGTGCAAATGAGTATATACTTGGAAAATTTCTGAAGCATGACCCTTAAAACGTAAAACTGCATATTTCTGTTCAGGAACAACTAGACTAACCATGCCGTCAGGAATATCCTCAAAATCATGTACCTCATAACAAACCCAGTATCCGTCGTCTTCTTTTGAAGTCTCAGCAGCTTTAAATGCACCAATAAGCTTAACAGGGTCAACTAGTTGTTTTATCTCATCTTTACGTCGATCTAATGACATAGATGCTTTAGGAATCTCTTGACCATAACCTGCCATATCCTCGCAAACCACACGAAAGCCAACTAATTTCTTTTCACTCATTTCTCTCTCACCATTAAATGTGATGGGGTTAACTTTTTCCACCGATTTATTCTCCTTTCCATCCATAAATTGTTGATTTTAAAACATTCTTTATCTATTTCTATATAAGTATATTTATCCCTGCTTACTTTTAATAATGCGTTATGACAATTTCCTTTCACCCCTCTCTTATTGTGCTATTCTTTTTATCTATTAAAGAAAGTTAAAACTGTAATAAAAACGATGCAATTAAAAATACTGATACTAAGATAATTTTACTTAAATTCGATTCTCTTCTGGTAACCCCCGCCTTACCTTCTAAAAATCGCATATAGATTAATACGAAGATCAAGCCAAATAAAACCAGCCCTTGTCTTAATGAGTCATGAAATTCCGATAAGTACCGCAGCATAGCCAATCCTAAAAGGAAAACTCCCAAGTTTCCTATAACCATTTGAAAATACAGTCGCTTTTTTTCCAGATCCATTGTATTTGCCACCTTTAATTGCTTTTAATAAGTGCAACAGTTACTTTATTTTTCAATTTCCTTTATTGTCTTCGCAGGATTTCCACCTGTTACAACATTATCTGGTACATCTTTTGTAACAACTGCACCTGAAGCGACAACAACATTATCACCTATTTTAACTCCAGGGTTTATAATAGCTCCTCCGCCAATCCAGACATTGTGACCGATTGTTACTGGTATTCCATATTCTGCACCCGATATTCTCTCATAGGCATTTAACGGATGGGTCGCTGTATAAATATGTACACCCGGTGCAATAAAGCAGTTATCACCTATTCGAATTTCACAGACATCCAAAAACACACAGTTAAAGTTAGCATAAAAATTTTCGCCAACATGAATGCTGTAGCCATAATCACAACGAAACGTTTGCTCTACGAATAAGCTGTTCCCAGTTGAACCAAATAGTTCTTTTATTAATTCAGTTCGTTTGTTGTCCTCCGTTTCAATTGATTCATTATATAATCTTGTTAACCTTCTGGCATTCAATTTTTCTTTTACTAATTCAGAATCATCAGGGTTATAAAGTTCGCCACTCAACATCTTCTCTTTTTCAGTTTTATTCATAATAGAGCTCCTTCTATCAAAATTACGTCGTCTTTTTCCAATAAGTCTTTGTTCCGTTATTAGTTAAAATTGTCTTTCTTGGCACTTGAGTTACTACAAGAACGACACTAAGTATATCCACTGAAGATGCCATAGCATTTAACAATATCAGAATTTTTATTGTAGGTGTTAAGATTCCAATTAGACTTAAAACAATTGGCAAAATAATTGAAATTAAAACGAATGGGGCAATAGTGACTACTATATATCTTGATTTTAATATTTCTTCTTCGGTTAGTACATAACCACCAAACAGTGTAAATCCAATAAACGTTTTCTGAGATTTAATAAAGTTCGGTATGAATATCAAATGAAGCAGTTCGTGTAAGATTATAAGTGAAATAATCCAGATAATTACACCTACGTTAATTGTTATTGATATGGAATCCGAAGACAACCCAAATTCGCTCAAGGAAATAGATGAAAAGACATTTAATATACTAATGCTAATGATGGCATTTAATAGCATGAAAGGAATAGATAATAATATAGCAGTCCAAACATTCTCTGGTTCTTTCATTGGAGTCCAGTCGTTAGTGATTAGGTTTAAATGTAAATGTTCATCATTCGTTGGTATTTTATTTTTTATTTTCACAAAGTCTCCCCTCTAATAACCTTCAATTTCCATCAGCCAACAATCCTGGTACACGCCTTCATGAAGCTCATGCTTAGGGAGAACTTTAACCTTTTTAAAGCCACATTTCTCATAACATTTTATAGCCCGAACATTTCTAGCTTGGGGGTCCATAACTACTCGCTCCGCCTTTTTATCCTGGACCAAATAAGTGACCATAGATGAAACAAGTAACATTCCAATTCCTGTATTCCAATAAACTACTTCGCCTATGAACTGGTCTATCCCATAAATATTCTCCTCTTGGCTCTGATATCCATAGGCCTTTTTCGTTTTACTATTCAGTTGATAAAATTGAATATATCCAATTCCAGTTCCTTCAAACTCAACAATACATTTAGTTACATCATCTTCTAAGGTATAAAACTCTTTCATAACTTTGTCTAAATCAAAAGGGGTGTCCCGTCCTTCATAAAACTCAAGAACTTGTGGATCTGAAAGCCACTTTGCTAATTTATGTTTATCCTTTTCTTCTATTTCGCGAACTCTTAAGCTATCATCCTGAAATAACATATAAACCCCTACTCGCTATTGGCAAACCCCTAATGGATTGCCATCTAAATCATAAAAAGTAAAATATTTAGTGTTTCCTTCTCCGCCAATGGCATTAACGTTGACATTCTTTTCACACAACAATTGATATGTTTCTTCAATATCGCCATTAGAAATGAAATTATAATATTTGCCTACACCAAAATTATTATCCGGAAATTTCATTGGCTGATGATCTAATGTTTTCACAAGACATATTACTGTCTGAGACGCTGCTGCAATATTCATAACAGCGGCCTCTTCTTCAATGTAGTTAAGTGTAAGACCTAGTTTTTCTTCATACCATTTCGCTGATACTTTCGGGTCTTTAACTGGAATAAATACTCCTTCCATGCCCCCCAATAGTGGTTTAGTCATATAAATTAGCTCCTTTATATTTAATTTTTTTTAATAAGTTTACTTTTCTTTTTCGGACAGTAACTTATCAAGTTTTTCTTCTACTCTATCTAATCGTTTATTTCTTTTGTTAAACAGAATAAATAATGAGATTATACCTAGAACAATAGCAACAACAAACAAAAATGAAAGTAATTGAAAGATAATATCCCCCGTATTTAACCCGCCAACTGTTGATAATAATATGCTAATAAATCCCTCCTATCCCCCATTTATAAGTATCCGTTAACTTTATACAAACGAAACGGATAAACAGCACGCTGGTCATAACTGATAAAAACCAAATGTGTTTATGACAGCAAAAATAAATTATGGAGAAGGATCATTCTTTCCTAATGAAAAGCCATCAAACAGACGTCCGCCATAAGGTAATAGCACGAAATCAGCCAACTGGATTATTTGCTTTTTATTACCATTCTTATAAAAATCATCAAATGCTCTAACGAAGCGTTCTGCAAACTCAACATCATAATTTCTTAAGGAACGTACAATCCATTTGGACGCACCAACCCACCTATGATTTGTCCTAAGCATAAATTCACTTAGCAATTCTGCAAGCGTATTGGCTATAAATATTCCTTCTGCTCTACTATCGCAACCGATGAAATCATCAAGTGCATCAGTAATAAAGTATCGTTTTGCCATTATTGTTTCTATTGACCACAGTTCTGGACCTTTAGCTAATATATCTTCTGCCTCGTTGATAATGACCTCGATTACACCATTATCTTTTAAAACGATACCTTCTGATACCATTCTAGGCATTGAAGGTCTGGCTCTTTCATAGTCACTTTTAAAAAACGCTTTATAAGAGATTAGATTATGAGCAAATATTTCTATTTTCCAGCCTAGATCAATTAGCGACTCTCTATATGATGAACTGAAGTTATTATCAAATATAACAATGTCAAGGTCTGATGTTTCTGTTGCTTCACCACGAACCACACTGCCAGCCAATAAAGCGGCATCACAATGTGGAAATTGGGTATTTATAAACTTTTGTGCCGCTTTGATTGGAGCTAGTTCTTTATTATGTTCTCTCATTGTCCACACCTCTTACATATACTCTATTTTCGAAAGTAACGATTTCCTAATAACGGGCTAATTTAATGAACGCCAATTATAACGTCGTAATAGAATCCAAACTTATTTTTCTTCATACAAACACCAGGAACCGATTTTTCGGAACCGTCGCTCACTTCAGGGTTATGTATAACGTAACAATCACCATATGTTTTATCTTGAGAGTCAGGTTCATTTTGTATATCAGCAGTAATAGCACTAAGTGGAAAACCATTAAAAAAGATAGTACGACGAATGACTAATTGATTGGAAAAAGACATTGAAAAATATAGGACAATAAATAAGACTATTAAGGAAGATATGATAACCAACTTTGAATTTTTACTCAATAGACGAACCTCCCTCTACACATCATAATTAATTTAATGTTTATTCTTTGGCTGAAAGAAAAATATGTTCAAGATTAGTAATAAGCAGAACATAATCAGAACAAATGCTGGGAATAAAACTAGTCCAGAGCCATCTGCACCAAAAATATAACTTAGGCGATTACCTACAAACACAGCAAAAGCAAATTCTACCAATAAAACCATGAAGACAACGACGGTATGTATTACAAAATATCTGGAGTGTAGCAAACTAAGCAAAAAAATAAGTATTCCTGTAATTATTAAGGACAATTCTACAGTACCAATTTTATGTTCCTCCCTTTACTGCTACCTTGTGTTCAAACTATTTTTCTTGCTTAAAAATATAGTAATTATCTCCTTCTGTTTCTGAGAGGATTTCATTTTCAAAATATAATCCTTCATCATCATCAATACCGTAACCACTTGGAGCATTTACTCTTGCTAACGCTGCCTTTAGATTTTCTTCTTCTTTCCATTTAGAGAAATGGACACTTATGACACAATCTCTAATAAGTCCCAATCCGGTGAGGAAGAGATGTTCATTCCTGGAGTTATCAATAGGTGATATGACACAATTCAAAGGACTGATTAAAGCGCCTGCTGAGAACCCTGCAACTGGAGCTCCATTTTCATACAGTTTTGTAATACGCTGACCTATTGGTGTATCAACTATACAGTTTCGGTAAAGCTCCGTTTCTCCACCCGAAATAATGACTCCTGTGCAAGAACTTAACTCCTGCAGAGTAGCATGATCGGTATTTGGTGAGAGCGGTAAAAAGAAGAATCTCTTTATATCATTCTCTTCAAGAATACTAGTGTATAGTTTCATATACTCTTCCCAGCCGTCCCTCTCGATGAATAGGATAGCAACCTTACCTTTATTGTTAAGCGAGAGATTAGCAAACTTTTTGCCAAATTTATTACTGAACGGTGGACTTCCACCAAATAAAAACAGATGTCTATTGTTCAAAATTTCACTCCTTAAAGCAGAATTAAAAGTCACCTTGATTTCACAGTATCAGCAAGTACAAGCCATCAGTACATTACCGTCAGGATCAGCAAAGTTAAACCAGGCAAAGTCTTCTCCAATCCTTTCTATTTCCCTTACAATTTCAACGTTTTTATTTTTCATAAAATTGTATGCTTCATCTATGTTTTCAACAAGAAGATTGCAGATTGGATTTGGGCTTGGTTTATGTGTGAAATTTTCATCAAACTTATGGTCATCCAATGTTAATCCCGTTGCACCATCGATTGGGATGTTATAAACAGGGGATTCTACACTATTCCGATCGTAATTAAATCCAATAATATTACTGTACCACTCCACTGATTTTTGTAGGTCTTCAACATGAATGAATACTGTTCCAATTTGATTCTTTACAGGTTTAGAAAAGTTCCCCATCAATATTCTCCTTAACAACCCCGGCTTCTATATAACTTCTTACCAGCTTCCAATTATTGTCTTCATCTCTCTTGAATGTTTCGAAAAATAAATTTACGGTTTCCAGACTTTTTCCTTCAATTACTAATGTTGCCGACATTATCACCATCGTTTCATCATCACGTAAAGGCAGAATTGAAATTTCATTTAACTCCCATTGGGCATCGTTCTCCTTCACGAAATCAAAGCCCTGTTCCCACCCATTTATTGCTTCTTCATAACCAAAGTCTACTACTTCACCACCTGATATTTCTCTAGCTTTATAGTCATTTGAAATTATGTATGTAAGCTCTTCTAAAGATGACCTTTTCAAAATATCTAAAAAGCTATCAAAAAACTCGCGAAATTGATTGTCCATTAATAAGCCTCCTAAAATCCTATAATTGAAACGATTTTTTTATCATTTGAGCTACCTCTTCAGCACTCAAATTTGTGTTATTTATTTTTATATAATTCTCCTTCTCGACTTCTCCTTCGTGTGAATTTAATCGAAGCGTGTCCAAAGTGCTCAATAAATTTTGTTCTGATTGTTCGACGTTTCTCTTCGTAGGTTTTTGTTCAAGCCTGTGTGGTGTTTTATTTCGCTTAAGCCTTTCTTCTACATCTGCTTCTAATTCAACGAAATAATTTTCGCCACCTTCAGAACTAAAGATATTAGCCATTTTATCAACAGCATCCCAATCTTCCTTTTCATTAAAAGCCCATACAAATGTAAAAATCATGCCGTACTTATCACTTTCCGAAAATGACTTGAATATTTCTTCTCGGAATAAATTTGATAGTCTCCACATTTCAGGTGTAAATCCGTAAAATGGTTCAAGTAGATCAATCGTCATATGATTATGAAATAGCTTTAAATCCGTAATTTTTGCCAGTTCTTGTCCAACAGTCATTTTACCAACTGCTTGCGCCCCAAAGATTAGAACAAATTTCATAAGGTTACTCACTCTCTTTCTATTTTATTGCCCAGTAAATTTCTTTACCTTCTGTTCTGATTTGTTCAAATCCTGTCTTTTCCAGAACGCGGATGGAGGGAATGTTGCTTTCTGAGCAACTGGCTGTAATTTTGTTAACTTTCTGTTGTTGTAACCCCCAGTTAACCATAGCAATTGTCATCTCTGTCGCATATCCTTTACCTTGATAACTAGGAACAATGCTATATCCTAAGTCCATCTCTCCTTCTTCATTTGGCCCACCTTTAAATCCCATGTCGCCCATAATCGTATTATCTTTCTTATGAATGATAATACCTTCCCATTCATTTTCTTCAGGGCATCGTGTAAACCGATCTATTTTATATGCAAGCAATTGTTTATAATCCTCCATAGGATATTCATCAGCCGCTTTATAGTCTGTTATTTCTTCCAATTGATGTTGACCAATTAAAGTGGCCCTCATCATCTCAACTGTAAATGTTACTAGGGTTAGTCTGTCAGTATTTATGTGCGGCAATTGTTCACATTCCTTTTCTATTGTTATTCTTTAATTTTCCTCTTATTTTCAGGCTGCTTTAACCAGTAACGGACACCTTTTCCAGCATGTGGTTCATTATTATACCTTGGTATCACGTGAAAATGACTATGAAATATAAACTGACCTGATACTTCGCCGACATTCCATCCGAGGGTGTATCCATCAGGAGAATATTCTGATTCAAGATATTTCGTTGCAGCTTGTAAAAGTTCATATGTATCGTTCCACTCTGCTTTTGTTAATTCTAATGCATTTGCATGGTGCTTTTTTGGGACAATGAGACCGCATCCTTCCAGTACATTTTGTTCCTTATTGTGCTGTAGAAAATAGCATGTATCATTTTCAAATACTATACTCTGTTCAGCATCATCTATTGGATTGCAAAACGGACAATTTCCATCGTAATCCATAGCTACCTCCCTAATTATAAATAGTTGAATAACTATCAGTCTTGAACAAAACCCAATTCGTTACCATCTAAGTCAGTAATGGTGAATTTTCGGGTACCATAAGGTGTTGAAAACAATTCTTCAATGACATTAACGTTATC
This sequence comes from Virgibacillus sp. L01, assembly GCF_052246775.1. Taxonomy (NCBI): domain Bacteria; kingdom Bacillati; phylum Bacillota; class Bacilli; order Caryophanales; family Bacillaceae; genus Virgibacillus; species Virgibacillus sp. L01. Next base: position 31,894 of record NZ_JBQQCP010000009.1, read on the forward strand.
TTTTAGTTCTATCCATAGTGCTTCAACATCGTCTGTATAAAAATTGAGTCTGCCAAGAGATGGGTAGTCTTCATGTTCCATTATAGCGAAGGTTGCTCCATTTTCCGATTCAAAATGTGCGTAATTAGGTTTTTCAGGTGGCCATGTTGCAGCCACTTCGAACCCAAATGTAGACTTATACCAATCAATTGCTTTGTCTAAATCTTTAACATTGACTCTGACATGTGCCAGTTTTGTTTTCATATTTATCACTCCCCTATTCATACCACGCTTTTTTTGGTCTATCTTCTGGATATCCAACCTTTTTACGGTAATCCTTTCTTTCATTTGTAAAATCAAACCATTTCTTAGTACTGTTTGGATTATTCGCAAAGTACACAACACAACGCATTTGATCTTCGACACAAGGGTCCGTCCATACTCCTAACCGTTTTTCCAATTCATCAAATAGCTCAGCAACACTTTTATCTTTTAATTCTTTTAAGGCATAAAAATCTAAGCGGCGTACTAATTTCTTAGCTAATTCATGACCAATAGAAGGCACTTCCTGAAATTCAGCTAACGCCTTAACAGTTTGTGCTCTCTCATCTGAGATACCTAAATTCTGCGATAATTCTTGTTTACTAATCGTATGTACTTCACTTATCTTTATTTTTGCCCTTCTAAGTTGGGCTTTTTCAGATTGCGAAAGTTCCAATTTTGGGTTAGAGCTCAATTACTTTTCTCCTTTCTAAAAGATTCATCAAATTAGATTTCGACAAAATAATGGAATAACCTTCCTTCTTGATTAAAATTTCCTGGAAGTTATTTAATAAACTTGGCATTCATTGAGCATTTATGGCGGTAGAAAAATTTTTACTTCTTATCTGCTAAAAAAAGACTTCTGCCGATAGTTAACGGGTTTAGTAGCAGGAGAGAAAACAATAAATAACACACTAAAAAGGAGTACAAATCGCATAGCGTTTCGTACTCCTTTTTAGTGATATGGTAACGTTTATCTGTTTTTAACAATGTTAAAATATAGATAGAAAAACAGAATGAGCTTATTCAACTTACGGAGCAGTTTAGTGTATAGGATTCTTCTTGCACGAACAATTTTGGAGGGGATATTTATTAAAGTTTTTTCTTATTTAATAACCGTCTTAGGTGGTATTTCTACTCTATTCGGCTTATTTTCTGTAATTTTTTTACCCTTATAAGTTCAGTCAAACAACCGATTATTTAACATTTATATTTTTTTAAACTGAAAATAGATGGTTTTGGCAAATTGGGGTTATTGTATTAGTTGTAGGAATGATTTTAAAAACAAAAGAAAAAAACGTAATAAGTGAATGTTTTAAAGTAACTGGTGCAAATATTGAATAAGCAGACTGACGTTAAGGTCGGTCTATTCTTTTGTTTTTTTGTTCAGAAATTTTTGAATGCTAATTGGAATATTATGTTAAAATATATACATAGAAATTTAACTAACGAGAGCAGAATTGTTTAATAAGAGGTTGGAGGATTTATGTGACTAATAAAATGAAAAAAATCATTATAAGTTTAGTTGGGTTATTTGTATTTTTTATTCTGATAATGACCTGGTTTTATCCCTATTCTATTTTCAGTATTCATAAAAGTTATTCTTTCACACCTGACCCAGTTGTTGTCGAAGGATATGTTAAAGATTTAAATGAATTTAAAAGTTCATATGAAAAAGATTTAGAGGAATTGAGAACGAATAGCACAATAGATTTAACAACTGACCAGACACAACATTTGCTTCCGTTGTTTGAACAAGATTGGTTACTCAGTAAGGAACCTGTGAAGTTGAGTATGGGTGATTTAGGTAACATTTTATTCCAAGTGAAAAACGCTAGAAAAACTTTACTGGAACTTGTTGCTAAAGAGGATTATAAAAAAGAACAAAGGCGATATTTAGTCGATAGTATAGAAAGTTTACTATCATTAGAAGGAAAAATTGTTGATATAAAAACAGGTAAAGCAGAATCAAGAAAAACACTAAAAATTCAATTTGGTAATCTTCACGTGAGTTTTTTAAACAACTTTATGATGTTTGAAATTTTTTATGAAAGGTCACGAAACGAGTAGTTGTCTTATCAAAGTAACGGGTAAAAGAGTTTAATAAGGTATTAATGAGTTTTTATCTATTCTTATAGAGCTAGCGAAGCAGTTTGGTTGAATAGGAGGATGTTTAAATGTGGTTAAATATTATTGGTTCAATTATCATCCTTGTCATTGTTGTCTTAACTATTAGAGGAATTATAAGAGACAAAAATAGTAGTAAATTAAAACACACTATCCAAAATAATAAAGAAAAAAGGAATTCTGAAATTAAAAAAGAAACTGAAGAGGTAAAAAGAAAACAACGTCCACCCGAGATGTGAAGTAAAGTAAGTTAACGGGTACTTTAACGCAATAAGACACAAGAACTCTTATTCAACTATATGGCAGGATAGTTTAGTAGGCTTTTGATATGAAAATCAATTAGGGGTTGGGAATTTGAGAAAACCAATTTATTTTATATTACTGATATTCGGGATTATCTTGTTTTCAGTTTCATACGTAGCATCAGGAATCGTTGGAAGTTATATCATTAAAGAGGAGAATATGGAAGAACATCTTATATTCACAGATACACCAGCAAGCAATTCTGATGTATCCGATATTGACAAGTTTCTATATTCTTTTGAAGTATCAATTTATCCTTATGTGGCAATTTTTTCATTAGTATTTATTATTATAATTACTTTGGTGTTTTTAAAAAGGAAAAGATGAACTAAAGGGGATATAGTTGAAGAAGACGTTATTGAGGGAAATTCTTTTTAGGGGGGAATTATTTTTTGAAGAGAAAATCTATGCTATTTATGTTTTTAGGCTTGTTATTTTTTGTTGTCGGATGCACTTCAGATGAAACCGTTGAAAACAAATCCGTCCTGCCTGAAGATATCCCTAATTTCGTTCAGGTAAGTGATTTTGAGACGATTGATTGGGAAAGAAAAGCAGTGGTATTTGATGAAAGAGGTATTATTGGAAACGAAAACAAGGCGGGTGTTATTGGTCTTGATAGGCCAAGCTTAAACGGTCAGAAATGGATGTGGCATTTATGGGGAGTAAAAAATGTTGATTTAACTGTCGTCGGATATCATAAAGAAACAGAGACTGTTCATCAAATTCTAAAAAGCGGTTGGACAAAAAGTGTTGCGGGACCGAATAACGGAGCAGATTCCCATATGCCTTCAAATGTAAAAGTGCCGAAGAAAGGAGAATGGGCAATGTTGCTTTATACTGACGGGAAATTATTTGATATTTTGATTTATGAAATAAACGAATAAAAAGAGTTTACTATTAACTGCTTGTTTCGCTAACGGGGGCTTTACGTCAATAAGGAAGGCATGTCTTGGTTCAACTATTGCGGCAGGATTATTTATCAAGAGGAGGTCTAATATACCTATTTGCCAAAATTGCGGTACAAAATGGACTTGGAAACAAACGATTAAAACATTATTTAGATTAAAATGCCCATACTGCGAAAAAAAGCAATATGAGTCTGCGTCATCCAGAATGAAAAACGGGACATTAACTCTCTTACCGTTAGTAGTGATATTACCAATTAACGCTCTATTCGATCTTCCAGTAGGTACAGCACTTATTAACGGGATTGTTATTGTGTTAATAATATTTGGTATTTATCCTTTCCTTTTAAAATTGTCCAGCGAAGAAGAACCTTATTGGTAACATAAAAGTAATGAATATGAAGCTAACGGTTACGTTAGTTGAATAAGAAAATTAAATATTACGTTATAAAACACTCAGATTATTTTCTGAGTGTTTTAGTTTGCTATTTATGCTGTTAAATACGGTTCGAATTGTATGCTAATTTATATGTTATTTCTATTGTTATTAGCATTTTCCTCTCCCAAAACTGAACCCATTAGCCGATAGTAGTGTTTCAGCAGAAGGTAAATAATCGTATACGTTTCGCAACACTAAAAATGACCATCAAGTGTGCATTGATGATCATTTTTATAATTGTAGTTTGATTTGTAATCAGTTTGTGTGGGGTAAAAGGATATGAGCTACTTTCGAAGGGAGTAACTAGGGTATCAGGGTACTGTATGGTAAGATTTAAAATTGAACTCTAACTCTTTCTAAATCAATTATAGCATATAAAAAAAGGTAATTATAGACTGTTTATTCTCATTTGCTACTGCTAAAATACAATAGAACTTATAATGTTAGGAGAGATGTGGAATGAGTTCTTTGGTTCTTAGTTTTCAGGAAATAGAAAAAACACATTTATTACTCGTTGGCGGAAAAGGGTTAAAATTAGGGGAATTGTCAAAAATTCCAGGCATACAAGTGCCGGAAGGATTTTGTGTTACAACAGTGGGATATCAGAAAGCCCTTGAACATAACGAAACGTTTCAATCATTGTTGGGTCAACTAACAATGCTAAATGTAGGGGACCGAGATCAAATTTGTGAAATCAGCATGAAGATTCGGAAAACCATCATGGATGTAGATATTCCTTCCGATGTTACAGACGCCGTTGCTCACTATCTCTCTCAGTTCGGCGATGAACATGCTTATGCAGTACGTTCCAGTGCAACTGCTGAAGATTTACCACATGCCTCTTTTGCCGGTCAACAAGACACTTATCTAAATATCACCGGAAGAAAATCCATCTTGCAGCATATCCGCAAATGTTGGGCTTCCCTATTTACGGATCGTGCCATGATTTACCGTATGCAAAACGGATTTGACCATCGCCAAGTGTATTTATCCGTTATCATTCAAAGGATGGCTTTCCCACAGGCATCAGGAATTTTATTTACCGCAGATCCGATCACTTCTAATCGAAAGCTACTGTCAATTGATGCCAGCTTTGGACTAGGAGAAGCGCTAGTCTCTGGTCTGGTCTCTGCCGATTGTTATAAGGTACAAGATGATAAAATCGTCGATAAGATGATAGTAGCCAAAAAGTTAGCTATCTATGGGCGAAAAGAAGGCGGAACAAAAACACAGCAAATTGAGCCTGATCAACAAAAGACTCAAACACTCACTAACCAGCAAATTCTACAACTAGCACGCATCGGAAGACAAATTGAAGCTTACTTTGGTAGTCCACAGGATATCGAATGGTGTTTAGTTGATGATACATTTTATATCGTCCAAAGTCGTCCAATCACGACTTTATTCCCCATCCCTGAGTCAGGCGAGACCCAAGAAAATCACGTTTATATATCTGTTGGTCATCAACAAATGATGACTGACCCCATGAAACCACTGGGATTGTCTTTTTTCCTGTTAACGACTCCTGCACCTATGCATAAAGCTGGTGGAAGGTTGTTTGTTGATGTTACACATATGCTGGCTTCACCTGACAACGGAGGAAATTTATTGGCTACCCTGGGACAATCCGATCCGCTCTTAAAAGACGCACTAATGAACGTAATAAAGCGAGGAGATTTTATAAAATCGGCATCAGATGATAAAAAAGAACAGAGTCCCATTAAAAGCAATAAAAGTAAGTCGTCAGCAGATATCCAAGCACAAATAGAAAACGATCCGACAATCGGCTCTGATTTGATTAAGCGTAGTCAAACATCAATAGAAGCGTTAAAACAAAACATCTATACGAAATCAGGACCGGTTTTATTTGATTTTATTCAAGAAGATATCCAAGAACTTAAAAAGATTTTATTTGACCCACAGAGTTCACGTGTGATTAATACTGCTATGGATGCTTCATTATGGATCAATGAAAATATGAACAAGTGGTTAGGTGAAAAAAACGCAGCCGACACGCTTTCACAGTCTGTGCCAAACAACATTACTTCAGAAATGGGGATGGCGTTATTGGACGTTGCCGATGTGATTCGTCCTTATCCTGAAGTAATAAATTATTTACAGCATGCAAAAGAGGATAGCTTTTTGGATAAACTGGTTAAATTTGATGGTGGACAGGAAACCCGGAGTGCAATAATAGCTTATCTTAACAAATACGGCATGAGATGTGTCGGAGAAATAGATATTACGAAAACCCGTTGGAGCGAAAAACCAATTGCACTTGTTCCCTTGATTCTCAGTAACATAAAAAACTTTGAGCCTAATGCCAGCAATCGTAAATTTGAGCAAGGACGACAGGAAGCTTTGCAAAAAGAACAAGATTTATTGGGGCGATTGAAGAAATTACCGAGTGGTGAACAAAAAGCCAAAGAAACAAAACAAATGATTGACCTTATCCGTAATTACAGTGGGTTTAGGGAATATCCAAAGTACGGCATGATCACCCGCTACTTCGTTTATAAGCAGGCCATACTAAAAGAAGTCGAACAACTCGTTCAAGCCAACATTATTCATGATAAAGAAGATATATACTATCTCACTTTTGAAGAACTTCGCGAAGTTGTACGCACCAATAAACTAGATTACCCTATCATCAGTGAACGAAAAGAAGCGTATAAATCATATGAAAAACTAACTCCCCCACGTGTTATCACGTCTGATGGTGAAATAATTGCAGGTAATTACAAACGAGAAAATCGCCCACCCGGGGCAATTGCAGGTCTGCCGGTTTCTTCCGGAGTTGTAGAAGGAAGAGCACGCGTCATCTTAAAAATGGAAGATGCAAATCTGGAAGATGGAGATATCTTAATCACAACCTTTACTGATCCAAGCTGGACACCACTGTTTGTATCCATAAAAGGCCTCGTCACTGAAGTAGGTGGACTGATGACCCATGGAGCAGTTATCGCACGTGAATATGGCTTGCCAGCAATTGTTGGAGCGGAAAATGCTACTAAACTGATAAAAGATGGGCAACGGATTCGCGTACATGGAACAGAAGGGTATATCGAAATATTGTAATTGCTAAAATACCTTCTATTTATTAAGATGCAATATTTTTAGTGTTATAAGAATCAAAGATACAACAACTGAGGAATTCCAAGCGGTATGAGGATTCAGCAGGCTAAGCAATGTGAATCCTCCTTCCGTTAAATAGAGTAAAAGCTGTTATATGAAGGATGAATCGGATCCTCGTTCCGCTAAAGGTACAAATTCAATGGAATATGTGGCTTAAAATGAGAAATAGCGCAACGGGGATCCGCGTCCTAAACCCTTTAAGCTTTCTCTCCCAAAAATGGGCCCCTACTCACTCAGCAGAAGTTTCTGTGTTTACAAGGTATTAGTGCTTTGTAATGCTTCTTCAATTCCACTCATTATATCAAATGCTCCATCAGACTTATTAGAGCAAACAACAACCTTAATTGATGAGTCAGGATAATAGGCAGAATGAAAGCTCACACCAGGGTCATAGCCCATCACATGAAATTTAGGGACATTGTTTTCTGCTCGTTTTTTAATCCATGTTCCATAACCATAATAGCCATTTTCATTGACTTGTGTATGAGTTGATAAAAGCTTCTTCGTGTTCGATTCATTTAGTAGTTTATTATTCATAAGCGCTTCCCATAGATTAGTCATATCTTCTACAGTTACATATGCTCCACCATCAGAACCACCCTTTACAGGCAGGGAATAGATATTTGTTTTCCAGGTCCCATCAGGGTTATCGATATAGCCTAAGGCAGTGTTTGATGGCAGAGAATCAAAGGAAAAATATCCTGAGTTCTTCATGTTAGCTTTTCTGAAAATGTATTTCTGAACATATTCAGAGAATTCCAGTTTACTGGCCTGTTCCACTATTAATCCTAACAATATATAACCCGCATTATTATAATGAAATTTTTCTCCTGCTGGAAATTTCATTGACTCATTTTGAAATAATGGCAAAAAATCGCTTAATTTACGTATGTGATACATAGGATTTTTAACCCATAACTCCTCAAAATCCTCCATTACTTCCTCATCAAAATAATCCGGTATTCCCGAAGTATGGGTCAGCAAATGGTGGACTGTAACGTTATCATCGAAATACTTAAAATCTATTGCAAGACAATCGCTTAACTTAGAATCAAATGAAAGTTTACCTTCTTCAACTAGTTGGCAAATCGCAATTGCAGTAAAAAGCTTACATCCAGATGCTATACCAAAGCGAGTCATGGAATTATTCGCTAATTGATCAGAACGATTAGCAAACCCATAGCTTTCATCAACTAAAACCTTATCTTTGTTCTTAACATATACCGCTCCGGAAAAATCAACCTTACTTTGAATATCTGAAATTACTTTTGTTAAATTTATGTTCATTGCTATTCCTCCAAAATTACCTATAGTTAGAAAATAATTGTTATTACTAGTTAAAAGAATAGGAATCGCTTGAACATAATAAATAATATCAAACTGTATTCCTATTTATACGAATATTATCATTGCTGAACCCTCCAATTTTTTTATTGAATTAAAGCATGGCATAATTATCAATTCCCACATTTACCCTAAAACCTGATGTATATTACCCTTCAATCACACCTAAATATGGTATTTTTTCATCCTCAACCACTGCAATTAAAATTGGTCCATTTTCCTTTGCGGGGTTATATATTTTTGTTCCTACCGGCAGCTTTGATGCTGTGCCACTTTCAAATTCTTCTGGAGTTGTCGATTGCTTTATAATTTCAAAGTATTTATCACCTAAACTTAAGTCCAGTTCATTAACCCAGCTAACGTTTTCGGCGTTTTTGTATACAACATCAATTGTTGAAAAGATATCAGCATCTTTGTTAGCGGCTAATAACTGTTTAGCATCAGGATTCCCTATGTCATTTCCGTCTGTACTTTCATCCGAATTACTATTACATCCGACCATTAAAATTGGGATGCTTAGTAGTAATAAAGCTAGCAACAATCTCTTCATAAAATCCCTCTCTCAATAGAATCTCTCACAATCTATCAATTCAAATCCTTTTCATAAACAACATTACCACTCTGATCTAACCCTCTTAGCGAAAGCCTTCTATATTCATGCTCTTGCCCATTCCAATGAAATAAGAACATGCGATGATCCTCTAATTCATATGAAAACGTTCGAATTTGATCTTTACTAATTTTTTCTTTTCGGTCATACCCTTCAACAACGTCTAACTCAACCTCGGTTATTTCCGGATTTGTTACTATCCCATAAAATTTCATTAACATATAATCTTCTTTAATCGATGAGCCTGACCATGAATGCGTTATGTCCTGTTCCTGTTTAATCTCTCTGCCGCCGACTCCACTTCCAGGACGCCAAAAGATTCCAGTACGCCTCACGACCATGTTCGCTGAAAACCAATCTTTATATTTCCCGAGATAAATATGAACACTTCCAAGGTCGATATCCTCTACAATTTTGGATGGACCATAATAATAGGTTCGCTCAGACTGTTCATGTGCCTTTATGGGAGATAGATGATAGTAATTTAGATATGGAGATTCACTAACTATAACAAAAATTAAAAGAGCAGCGAGAATCCATTCGATGATTGCTGTTTTATTTATGCTCTTCATATTAAAGTTCCTCCTGGTTCAACGAAAACTCCGTTTGGATTGATTTATCGAACCATTGAAAATCAATTATAACCGTTTCAACATCATCTTTTAACGGTTTATAAGTATGTATTATAAATTCTCCCCATGATTGACTGGATGATGAACCACTTCTACCGTTATAAGTATTTCCGTTTTCGTCCTTTAAGTCAAGAGCTTCACTCGGAAAAGTCCATCCTATTTCCTCCGTATGTACTTCATATATTAATGTTGTTTCATCATCTGAAAGTACAAGATGTTTAAATCTAATCTTATCCTGACCTATTGTTACTTCTTTGTCCAGGTCAATCATTTTTGCTTCTCCACTATCTACCTGCTTTTGAATATCTTTTGGGATGTCACGATCAAACGTCGATACTGTTAGTATGATAATATCAGGAATAAGAATAATTAGTGCAATAACGATAATCAGACGCCGAATCCATTTCATCATTTGACCTCCTTTACTACCATAACTGTCCATAATACTAGCATAATCCTATACTAGCTTTTATCACTGAAAAAAATAATTTCCGACCGTACCTCCTGATCAATTTCAAGGATTCCAAATGAGTAATATGGGAGTGCCCGTTTATCCGTTGGTGACCCAGGATTAAATAATAACGTCTTCTTAAAGTACTTCAGCATTGGGATATGCGAGTGGCCATAGATGATGACATCCATAGCCTCGCCTTCAAAGGCTTCAATAGCCCGCTTTTCTGTTGTCTTTTTATCCCCGTGCCCGTGGATTATTCCAATTTTATGTCCGGCAACATCAACTATTTCCTTGAGAGCGAAGTTTTCTTTTATATCGTCACCATCGACGTTTCCATAAACACCTTTCACTTCCGCATACCTAGAGAGCATGCTGTAAACTTCCATCGACTTCCAATCACCAGCATGAATAATCAATTCAGCACTTTCTAATTCTTTAACAAGCCGGGCTGGAAGCTGTTTACCTTTTCCGGGCATATGCGTATCCGCTACTACAATTATTTTCATTTATGGATCTCCATTTCTAAAGCTTAAAGATTATATACAACAAATTGTATATAAAACTGCACCATTACATATAAAGCTATTGCATACTTAAGATTGAACTTTATTCCATTTTTATAGCCGCTTAATCCATTCGTGCCACTCAATATAATAACTGGCATAATTAACGGTGAAAGAAGTATCGAAATAGCACTTCCGGAAGTTATCGACAATACAACTAATTCCGGCGGATAAGGAAGTGAGATACTCTCCAATATCCCTGCAACTAAAACCATGACGGTCAATGGCCCAAGCGCCATGAAACCAAGAATTATAACGATAAACGGAAGAAAATATAACATATTAAAGAATGGTATAATTTCCTGCAAGCTATAGATCATTTCAATAAAGTTTGCCCCAAGACCGGTTTGATTTATCCCCAATATCATTACGCCAGCAGCCAGCATTATACTGAATTGATACCCTTGGCTAATAAGTCCCTCTCTATAATATTCAGCTGTTTGCCTGAACAGTTTTGCCGAGCTTTTTTTAATCGTAAAATAAATACTGGTCCACACGATAATAACAAGTGGAATAAGTACCATCAGCGGGATTGAAATAAGCTCATATAATATAAAAATTGAGCCGAATAATGTGATGAACAGAAAAGCGAATTCTAATGTATGACGGATTTGCTGTTTCCTATTAGAAGAATGGCTAACTACCTTATCGATTTCTGTTTTTATTTCAGATGTTAAATCTACACCATAACGTTTCTCATCGAAATATGAAAAAATCACAGCCACCGCAATGGCGCAAACCGTCACCACGAACCCTTGCAAAATAGTTACCCATAACGAAGCATTCAACGCCTCGACAGCAAACGTAAAACTTGGGATGCTGATAATCCATAACGTTGACAGTGCAAAAGCACGCAATAGTGCTGTCCCTTTAAAGTTTTCCCATGCTTCGCCCTGCTGATTTTTCAGAATATCATCAACAAATCGATACATAAGCGGGATTGCCCCAAATAACAAAAAGTATGAAATAATATGAGTAAAGAAGATCATTCCAAAGTAAAATTTACGACTAGTATCAAGCATTCTGTGTGCCAAACCAATGATTTCTTCAATGTAAGGTTCTTCCCGTAATACCCAGCCAATCATTGGCACAACGATTAACAGTCCAATAATACTGCTCATTTGAAGCAGACCATCCTGTAAATTTTCAAAAAGCGAATCACCGGCAAGCGTAATGGTGATTAAGCCTGTCAGAAAAAGAACGAGTGGTAATTTAAATTGTTTTACTGTTAAATTTATCCCTGCAAACAACAGTATCAGGAGTCCGCTTAGTGCCTGCAAGTCAGCCAATAATTCATTATTCACAAAAAACGTGACAAAGTGTAATAATCCATACAAAAAAATTGATAACCTTAGTATTCTCGACAAATACATGTTAATTAACTCCTTAAATTACTCCTGATATTAATAATGACAGACAACAAAATGTTTGTATAGATTAGCTGTTTAATAATAGCTTTTTTTAAAGATTGTTGTTGTTTAAAAAACCTGGCACTCATCAAGCTTGTGGCTATTGTCATTGTTACACTTCTACAGGGGATGAAAGTCATTTTAACTTCATAACTGCTTGAAAAGATATACTGCGAAACAACTTTACTGGGTTCTCATGACTCCGATTAAGACGCTTTTCATGCTACTTTGAGCATTTTATCCTGAGAACCGGCGTAATAAAAAAAGTAATTACCCTCATTTAATGATAAGTAATTACCTCTTTGTTTAGCACTTTATTTGATTGCCTTGCTAACTTTTAACTTCTTCCCTTTAATGGTTGTATCCTCCATGGCTTGCAGAACAACTGAACCTTTGCCATTTAGAATATCAACATATGATAAGCTATCCTTAATCGTTATAATTCCGATGTCGTCTGCTGATACGCCAGGAATCTTTGCGATTGTCCCAACAAAGTCCACCGCCCGGATCTTCTTCTTTTTTCCACCATTAAAGTGAAGCTTCATAATATCTTTATTAATTCGTTCCGTTTTATTATTTTTAACAATCCGGCGGCCGCTAAGTTTTTCCTCAAAAGCCTCTCGATTGTTTGCTACTTCCTGACGGCTTGGTGCTTCGATTACAGGTAGTTCAAATCCAATGTATTTTTCAATCGCATTCAGATATTTTCCTTCAACTGGTGTCATAAAGGTAGTCGCTTTACCTTTATTACCGACACGTCCCGTTCTTCCTGTTCGATGGACGTAGCTCTCTTTTTCCATTGGGACATCATAGTTGATCACAAGTGTTACATTGTCAATATCGATTCCCCTAGCAGCTACATCAGTCGCTACAAGATAACGGAAATTCCCCGTTTTGAAACCTTCCATAACTGCAAATCGATCATCTTGTTCTAACCCGCCATGAAGCCTTTCACACGGATAATTAGATTGATCTAATTCAGTGAAAACAGTATCAACATGTTCTTTCGTCCTGCAAAAAATGATGCAGCTATCTGGGTTCTCAACAACCGTTACATCTTTCAATAGTGAGAGCTTTTCTTCATTTTTTACTTCGATTAGTCCATGTTGAATAGTACTTGTTGTTATACCGGCATCTTTAATATCGATATGAAATGGGTTTTTCATATATTTATGGCAAAGATTCTCAACGTCTTTAGGCAATGTTGCCGAAAATACCATCGTTACTCTATTTACAGGAAGTTCTTTGATGATTGCTTCTACTTCGCTAATGAAACCCATATTAAGCATTTCATCTGCTTCATCGATTATGAGGTATTTTATTTGATCTAAAGCAAGTGTCCCTCTTTCAATATGATCCATTACTCGACCAGGTGTACCGACAACTACGTGCGTTTTTTGTTTTAATTCCTCTTTTTGTTTGGCAAAAGGTTCTTTTCCATAAACAGCTGCAGCCTTTATCCGTTTAAATCTTCCTATGTTCGTTACATCTTCACGAACCTGTACAGCAAGCTCCCTGGTTGGTGTAAGAATGATGGCTTGTGGATTTTTCTCTTCCCATTCCATCATTTCGCAAATAGGGATACCAAAGGATGCCGTTTTACCAGTGCCTGTTTGTGATTTCACGACTAGATCTTCATTTTCCAATGCTCTTGGTATTACTTCACGCTGGACTTCTGTAGGATTTTCATATTTAAGAACACCAAGTGCTCGTGTGATTGTGTCACTTAAATTATAATCCTCAAAATTTCTTTTACTCATGTACTAACCCTCGTTTTTTCGTATTATCTGACTTATATATAGGATTCTCTCAGGAGAGTTATCATATTCAAAATCTGACTAGGTTCATTATACACGCTAATTGCTATTATTTCTTTAATTTGTTATAATAAGTTGGCTTTAATAATATTTAGGGGGAACTTTTTTGTCAATTGAAGTAGGCAGCAAGGTACAAGGTAAAGTAACAGGCATCACCAATTTCGGAGCATTTGTAGAAATTCCTGGAGGCACAACAGGCCTCGTTCATATTAGTGAGGTAGCGGACAGCTATGTAAAAGATGTTCATGACCATCTCACTGTAGGTGACCAAATTGAAGTGAAAGTGATTAGTGAGAAGGAAGGAAAAACTGCCTTGTCCATCAAAAAAGCAATCGATAAACCTGAAGGACAAACCTCATCCTATTCTAAACGCTCATCACGCCAGGGAAGCAACAGAAATTCCGGTTCAAAAGGAAATTTCAAATCAAAAGATAATTTTGAGGATAAAATGGCTCGTTTCTTGAAGAGCAGTGAAGAAAATTTATATACACTAAAACGCAGTACCGAGTCCAAACGTGGTGGCAGAGGCGGAAGACGCGGGTAATCTGCTATATATTTATAGATAAGGTAAGTCTGTTTTAACAGGCTTGCCTTTTTTGTTGTACTAAATGACCTTAGCTAGTCTAGATGTTCTTGCAACACGTTAGATGTTTCGGCTAACATGTTTTCTTCAATCTCCACATAATAAATTTCATCAATCATTTTTGCGTTTATACCTTCTCTGATATCAATAGTCTCAACCGAAATGGATTCACTATCGAGTGTGTTGAATTGATCTTTGGTCATGTTCGTTTCGCTTTGTTTCACAAGTTTCTTCATATTGGAAATTGATAAATTGTTCTTTATTTCTTCCACGAAATTATTCCTCTTGGTGTCATTTTTAGTGAGACTTAATGATTTAGCAAGCCTTTCTGCTGGAATAGTCGCATAATAGTCAATAGGAATATCAAATAACTGGGAAACTGTTTCCATCACTGTTTTTGGTCCTGCGCCATAAGCCCCCGCATGTATCAATTTATCCTTTATTGTTTCGCCTTGCCCATCTGGTATCGAGACATACGTATCACGAGGGACAGGTACAACCTTCATAGTCTTATCCTCGCTATTGTAAGCAAGCAGTATGTTTAAAGTAGTTCTATTTCTTTGTTCTTCTCCCATCAGTAAAACAGAAAAAGAGTTATTATCATGGGATGCTAGTTGATTATCATCATTAGAATAGATAACCGGTAATAGAATACCTATGGATAAAATAATAACTAGAAAAGTTGCCGTTACGGGGCCAATCGATTGTAGAAGGCCTTTGAAATTACTTTTCCTATTACGTTTCTTTTTGATTTTGGTTATAGTTAGCTCCCGATCATATTCTGTAAAGTTCAATTCTTCATCATCCAAGTAGGAAAACAGCTCTTTATCGAACTTCTTATTCTTCATAAATACCTGCCTCCTTCATCATAATTTTAAGCTTTTGCTTTCCTCTTCTTAGTCTTGTCTTTACAGTACTTATGTTAAGGCCTGTAATTTCCACTATTTCGTCCATTTTTAGGGACTTATAGTAATAAAGAAAAATGACTGTACGATAACTTTTGGGAAGAGAAAAAATAAGTTGTCTGATTTGCTGATTTTCAGATTCCTTGATGACTTTATCCTCAGTTGACGGCAATATTGATTTTGCAGCTTCCTGCACAAAGCTTTTTGCTTGAACCTTTCGATAATGCCAACTCCTTAAATAATCCTTCGATTCATTAATGGTAATACGGTATAACCATGTTTTTACCGATGATTCATTACGAAAATTATCTAGATTTTTATAACACTTGATGAAGCTGTTCTGTACAACATCCTTAGCTGTTTCCTTGTCCTTTACATAGTTGAACGCCAGTCTTACCAGGTCATTTCCATACTCAACCATCATTTCCTCTAGTATGATTTCTTTTCTGCTCTCTTCCATGATTCCCCGTTTCTCCAATCTGCCTCTTTATTTCAAACATTTGACGGATGCCAATTTAAAATAGTTTCAGGATGGTGTTTAATGTTATAACTTTCGTACATATTAAGGATAAAGGAAAAACTGATTGGAGGGTATAGACAATGGATAAGGAATACCGTGAATATAGAACTGGTCAAGGTGTACCAGAAAAGGGAGAATATATTTGTCAATCCGGGGAAAAAGCAAAACTAAATGAAGACGAGAATTTCCCGGCATGTCCTGTCAGTGGTAATGAAACAACCTGGAAGCATGATAATCAGTAACATCCGGGTAGCAAGCAGCTACTCGGATTTTTTATACTACTGTCGTATTGTGTAATGTTTTGACTTCGTTTGTAGAATCTATTGATTTTTTTTATAAAAGTAGCATAATAGATTTCGTTGTTTATCATTACTATCGACCTAATATAATTTAACTAAATGCGAGAGGAAGAGAATAATGTTTGGAGTAATTGAACCAACTCGAACTGATTTAACTAAGGAGATTTCGATGAAAAAGGAAGAGATGATTGAATTAGGCATGAAATATGGACTGGCAAATAAACGTACTGTAGAATGCAGTCAGCAACTTGATGACCTTTTAAATGAGCATTTCAATAACAAGCATTTTTACTATACCGCTTAAATCCGTAACTACTGGATTGGAGCTGTTTTATTCTTCCAATTATTATTTCAGTAATAATGTTCGAGTTGGTTTTTAGCACTATTGTTTTGGAGAACCTGGTGGATAATAATAGGGTGGTACTTTAAGCCACCCACGTTTCCGCATTAGTGTTTTTAAGGTTGTTCCAAAAGTCACCCATTCTGAATAAAAGCTAAGCCATATCATACCAATGTCACTTCGAACAGCATCTGCTTGTCCCTTAGCGCACGCTTGCATACAGGTAACTAACTTAAACGCAATACCATTGGTTATTTCATTGTCTGTCAGCTTTACTCCTAAAGGGATTTCGTTTGGCTCCGAGTTTGGCTTTGATGAGGTAACATCAGGTAACGGTATCCCTTCATCTCTCATAAACTTGCTTAATTTCTTAACTTGGGATTCACATAATTTAATGACATCCTTGAGCATTTCCTTTACTTCGTCATCCGTTGTTGTATTTAAGCCGGATTCCTCGTAACGAATGTACTCTTCCATCATTGTTAGATACTTCCAGCAATCACCTGCTTCAATTATATGCAATGGGGACTTTGGCTCATCTAGATTATCCATTGATGTTTTCAATGTATTCCATACTGCTTCAAATGGATTAGGCATAATCAAGAGCTCCTCTTAAATACTTTTCCCATCAATTGTAAATAAATGTAATGAAATTTCGTGAACTTTAATGATATAAGGCTTTGATTTGATCCAGGTCCTCCAGGAAGTCAATTATCTCCCCCTGATTCAATGGAACTAGCATTTGATCATACATAGTAAGAACCTGTCCGCCAGTTTCATGTTTATGTTTATTTAGATATTCAGATAGGTCGTTTAATTGATTTTCTTTAATCGTTGATTGCGTTGTAAAATGTTTAACTTTTTGCAGAACAAACGCATTCGTTATATTATCAAACTCACCAGAAATTATGTTTCCATTTAAGATCATGATTTCACTCCTGTTTAAAAGTATCCGCTATTATAACTTGCCCCAAAAAGCCCGTTTTCTTGTAATGAAAAAAATGTGGCATACCCAAATGGTATACCACATTTTTTTTCAGATTTAGTAACCTTTAGATACAACATCCAACTTCCCTGTATTAGGATTAATTACTAGTCCGTGGACAGGTACATCCTGTGGAATTAACGGGTGGTTTTGAATGGTTGATACACTTTGTCTCACACTGTCTTCTACGCTATCAAACCCTTTTAAAAATTGTTCCAGATCCACTCCTGCATTTTGCAATGTATCCAGTCTCTCCTCACTTATACCACGTTCCTTCATCTTGCTCATAATACTTTCCGTTTTTAAACTGGACATGCCGCAATCATAGTGACCAACAACGCACACTTCATCAGCTTGAAGTTCATAAACACCGACAAGAATACTTCTCATAATACTCCCAAAAGGATGGGAAACAAGCGCACCAGCATTTTTAACAATCTTTACATCGCCATTACCTACATTCATCGACTTCGGAAGTAATTCAACCAAACGAGTATCCATACACGAGAGAATAACGAGTTTTTTGTTTGGAAACTTTCCTTTTTGATACTTTTCATATTCTTTGTTTTCTACAAACTTTTCATTATGTGTCAAAATTTCATCTAATATTGTCACTAAAATTCCTCCCTATTCGTAAATTTATCATCTTTATTTTACTATATAACAATTATTTTGTCGTATTTTGTAAGGTTATGACTTCATTTGTTGAAACTATTGATTTCCAATAGGAAAATTGACATAATAAATTTTGTCTCTCTATGACTAATTTACTACATAGTTCTAATATAATTGAAAGGAAGTAAATAGAATGATTCCGTTAGAGGAAGCAGTCCGATATAATTTAATCGAAGCAATATCAATGAAAAAGAATGAAATGGTTAATTTAGGAATGAAATATGGCTTAGCACATTATAAAACAATAAAATGCAGTCAGCAGTTAGATAAGCTTTTAAACATCCATCGATATGGTAGAAAATACTTCGTTAATTATTGAGGTCATTTACCTTTTGTTGTTAGAATCACACCACATATAACTGCCACAGCTCCAATAATTTTCATGATTGTAATGGTCTCACCTAGCCAAAAATAGGCACCAATCATGGTAACTATCGGCAAAAAATTTAAAAATACGGATGCCTGTGAAGCACCAAGGATTCTAACGGCACGATTATAGCATATTAATGCGATGAAAGATGGAAATATCCCAAGATATGCTAAACTATTTAAATTCATCGGTGTCATCAAGGAAGAAGGTACCCCTGTCACAATCCACTCTCCAACAATAAAAGGTAACAAAACTATAATTGATATACTGCTCATTACCAGAAGTACAGCATTTTGCGGAAACAGATGCATGTATTCTTTTACAGTAATTGAATAGATCGCCCAGCATCCTATTGCTCCAATCATGATACCGTCCCCAGCATTCCAGCTCATAGTAACCAATTGAAATACGTTTCCATCCATTACTACCCATACAGCGGCGACAAGTGATAAAAAAACACCAGCCTTTTGTATATGCAGCAGCTTTTCTTTTAAAAGTACAGCACTTAACAAGACCGTCACAACTGGTATAACCATTTCAAGCACTGATACATTTGTTTGAAGCAGAACTGGCGATAAATGGCACACCTATCTCAGCACAGGCCCGTGCAGAACCAAGATCTCCTTCTTCATGAATAATCGACTGTACACCAATCGGAGCGTGTAACAGCGGAAAATTATATGTATGCCCAAGCAGATTTACGCTTAAATCCCGATCTTCCACGTTTCGGAGCATCCGAGGTACAATGTTACAGTGGTCAAAAGCACGAAGATTTGACTTCATTGTTTTTCCCCACCTGCTCCACCCGCTACATAGTAGTAGGCGCCATCCTCCAGAACATCACGTGCTTGCTTTTCCCAATCCTCATAAACCACCGGAAAACGCTCTAGATCAGGGCTTGTCATTGTTTGATACACATTGAACTGAACTTTATTACCGAAATTAGACACTAAAACTCTCCTTCTGCATACGTTTATCTGTTTTTATTATATTGTAAATTATCAGTTTTTTCAAACACTTTTTTAGAAAGTATGCGTTGTCGCTCGAGTTTGGAGCGCTGTCGCTCGAGTTTGAGGCGTTGTCGCTCGAGTTTGGGGCGCTGTCGCTCGAGTTGGAGGCGTTGTCGCTCGAGTTGGAGGCGTTGTCGCTCGAGTTGGAGGCGTTGTCGCTCGAGTTTGGAGCGCTGTCGCTCGAGTTGGAGGCGTTGTCGCTCGAGTTTGGGTGCTGTCGCTCGAGTTGGAGGCGTTGTCGCTCGAGTTTGGAGCGCTGTCGCTCGAGTTTGGAGCGCTGTCGCTCGAGTTTGGAGCGCTGTCGCTCGAGTTTGGAGCGTTGTCGCTCGAGTTTGGAGCGCTGTCGCTCGAGTTTGGAGCGCTGTCGCTCGAGTTTGGAGCGCTGTCGCTCGAGTTTGGTGCATTGTCGCCTGGATCCGCTATGCCGGCAATCCGGGCAGGTTTTGAAATAACTGATAACTAAAACATCCATTGGGTAAGCTTCATTTAAGCGATCCATTTCAGTCAAGGACTGGCACCTGGGTGATTAGCGTTAAAAGTAAAAACCGCTTCGACTTATGTTCAAGTCGAAGCGGTTTTTTGAGTTACATAGATGAGAGTTGATATCGTTCCGGTGCTGGTTGATATCCCCTGTTTCCGGTTGATAAACCAAGTTTCAGGTCGATATCCCTCTATTCCAGTTGATAAGCATCATATCTGGTTGATATACCACATTTCAGGTTGATAAACTAAATTCAAGGTCGATATCCCCAATATCCAGTCGATAACCTACTATACGCTATACTATTTTACCAGGATTCAATACGCCATCAGGATCAAGAGCTTGTTTGATTTTTTGCATGACAACGAGTGATTCGCCATGTTCTCGTGCCTGGTATTTTTGTTTGCCTGTGCCGACACCATGCTCACCGGTACATGTCCCGCCTCTTGCAAGTGCATAATCAACAATACGTTCATTTACGACATTAGCTTTTTCAATTTCTGCCGGATCATCGACATCGATCATTAATAGAATATGATAATTTCCATCCCCAACATGACCGACGATACCACCAGAAAGACCGGATTCATCAACGGCTTCTCTGGCATCTTTAACTGCTCCGGCTAGTTCAGAAATTGGCACACAGACGTCAGTTACCATCTGCTTTCTACCCGGATGACCATGAATATATGCGTACGCAGCGTTATGACGGGCTTCCCATAGCCTATTTCTGGCAGCTGTATCTGATTCAAACTCTATTTTTTGACAGTTAATATCCTCAACGATTTCCTTCATAAATTCAACATCTTGCTGTAAACCTGCCTCATTACCGTGAAACTCCAGGAATAATGTAGGTACTTCACTGTAATTGGTGTCACTAAAATGATTCATCTGTTTAATCGACTGCTCATCAACTAGTTCCACCCTTGCTACAGGAATTCCTGCTTGTAATATAGCAATCACCCCGTTAACAGCATCGTCAACACTTCCAAATTCAGCTCTGGCAGCCATAATATGCTCAGGAATACCGATAACTTTTAATGTTAATTCGGTAAAACATCCTAGTGTCCCTTCCGAACCAACAAATAAACCATTCAAATGATATCCTGACGAAGATTTTGCAGCCATGTTTCCTGTATGGATCACTGTTCCGTCAGCAAGGACAACTTCCATATCGCGAACCTGATCCCGCATGATACCATATCTAACTGCAGTTGTACCGCTGGCATTTGTTGCTGCCATCCCTCCTAATGTAGCATCTGCACCTGGATCAACTGAGAAAAACAGTCCGTACTTTTTCAGCTCTTTATCAAGTTGGGACCGTGTAACACCAGGCTGTACCTTTACCAGAAAGTCATCCTGTCGTACTTCAAGGACTTTGTTCATTAATGAAAAATCAACGCTTATTCCACCATGATATGGGATTGCATTGCCTTCCAGGCTTGAACCCAGTCCAAATGGAGTGACAGGTTTATTATACTTGTTTGCTAGTTTCATAATATTACTCATTTCATCGGCACTTTCCGGAAAAACGACAAGCTCAGGTGAATGTGGTTTGTGATAAGATTCATCTGAACTATGTTGATCCAAGATGGTATCATTCATGGTAACCCGGTCAGCCGCCAGCACCTGCTGTAGTTCTTCATAAAGCTTCATAATAAATCTCCCCGCATCCTATTTGTATTATTTTTCTTGAGAAATCTGAATTAGGTTTCCACATGTATCATCAAAAATTGCAAAAGTTACAGGTCCTACTTCTGTTGGTTCTTCTGTGAATTCTACACCGCGTTTTTTCAACCGTTCGTATTCTTGCTGAATGTCATCTACCGTGAAAGATGTCGTTGGTACTCCCTCATCATAAATCGCTTTTTGATATGTTTTTGCAGCTGGATTATTATTTGGTTCTAAAAGCAATTCAACCGAGTCAGGTTCTTCTGGTGAAACTACAGTAATCCATTTATAATCCCCGGCCGGCATATCTGTTTTTTTTAC
Source organism: Virgibacillus sp. L01 (assembly GCF_052246775.1). NCBI lineage: Bacteria > Bacillati > Bacillota > Bacilli > Caryophanales > Bacillaceae > Virgibacillus > Virgibacillus sp. L01. Next base: position 53,813 of record NZ_JBQQCP010000009.1, read on the forward strand.
AAAACCCAAAACATCCGTATAAAACCTTAATGCTTTCTCCTGATCCTCTACAAAAACACTCGTAATTTTTATTTTCATCGTCACCCTCCAGTAAACTATTATTTCAATTGTACCATTTATTTTTCAAAATTTTAATTCACTTATACCAATCTGGAATACATTGTCTGAAATGATCATGATCTTGTATCACATCAAGTGAATAGGCTAGCATTCTTTCAAAGTTTTCGCTTCCCAATTTCTTCCCCCAAACTAGCGCTGAAACAATATGCATAGCACTGTACAAAGCATATAACTGCCAGAATGATTCATTAATTCCAGTGTTTTTATGATATCCGTCAATAATACCTCTGGTAAATGGAATGCTTATTCGTTTGGAAAAGAAACCTAGCTTATGTAAGTCATGAATTGGATCTCCCCAATCCATCCGTTGAAAATCAATAATTCCGGAAAAAGTTTTACCCTGTATTAAGAGATTTGCAGGATGGTAATCATCATGCTGAAATGTATTCGGTCTGTCCTTCATTAAATGTTCATTCTTTTTTATATATATTGCAAGTATTTCCTTGATATTTTCATCCAGATTAATTTCTTTTAGCTGTTCCAGATATCTATTATTCTTTTTCCTTTTAACAGAATACCAGGACGGATAATTTACAGGCGCTGAAAACTGATGCAGTTTATATAATTCTTCACCTGCGTGAAATCCTACAGCATATTGCTCCTGTTCCGTTAAGTATTTCAAGGCTCCCTCCGCATCTTCACCTGGCAGGTATTCAAGGACCATGTAGGCGATCCCATCATTTATAAGAGATTTAAATTCGAAGCCTTTTGGTACATAATTAGAAAACTCCGCCAGTTTATTTAATATATCAAATTCTTTCTTTCTATCTTCTTGATCCTGAATTGGAAAAATCCTGATAAGATGTTTGTTATCAACTACATACTTTTTGTCATGCGAGAATCCTTTATTCAGTTCCACAATAGCTTTTGCATTTTTCAAATATGAGATTTTTTCTTCTGAAATTCCCAATTGACCACCACCCTTATAGAATAACAATACGATTTAAAAAGGTACAATTCAACTAGAATTGCACCTTGGTAAATAACTGACTATTCCCGACTACTTTTCTTTCTTCTTTTAATAATAAAAAATATTGCCAGCCCAACAGCACCAAGGATGATAAGTACTGGTAAATTTCCGATAAAGAATACGAACAAACTTGAGAAGGCTGATATAAGTACGTTGATACTTTTCATAAATTGTTGTTTTGTTTTTTCCCAGGTATTTAAATCTTCCTTATTTATACTTGAAATGGTTACATTTTTTTCTTGAATATGGATCGTTACCGTTGCTAAGTCGGCTTTATTTTCCAGGTAATTCATTCGACCTGTTAATTCTTCAATCTCTCCTTGAACTTTTGCCAAATCATCCGAAATAGTCAACAGGTCTTCTGTCTTTTTTGCTTGTTCCATAAATGAAAGTAGCCGTTTCTCTACAACACGTTTTGATTTCAACCGTGACTCCAGGTCGATGTATTCCTCAGTCACGTCCTGCCCGGAAATTGAACTTTGTAAAACCTCACTGCTGCCATCTTCCACTAACTGAACAAATTCTCGAAACTGCTCTTGGGGGATCCTTGCTGTTAGTTGTCCATTAGTTGAACCGTCTTCAGAGCCACCATGCATGTTCGACTCCACTATATAACCACCGCGATCTGCAACCTGGGTCTGAATATCATTTACTGCTTTTTGATAATTCTTCACTTCGATACGAAGATTAGCTGTGTAAATTATTTTTCGATTTACATCGCTTGCTCTCCCGTTTTGGGATGTTGAATCTTCCTCTTGTGAGCCACTATCTTCACTTACAGCATCATCACCCGCGCCACTTGAAACACTGCTGTTTTCCTGGGACGATTTCTCTTCCGTATTCCTATTAGCTCGATCACCACTCGATTCACTTTCCCCCGCCTCATTGCTGCAGGCGGTAATTAGGATACTAATACTAACAATCATGATAACGCGGAATATATATCTAATCTTGACCACCCCTTTTTCTCTTTTAAACACAGACGGTATTTAAATGAAAAAGGTTACATCTTTGTTTCAATGAAACGGCTAATACCAATTCCACCTTACTTTTATCAAGAGTTTCAAAAAATTCATCCTATAATAACTTTTTCCTTTGGATAATGGAATTTATCTTTTGTTACCTTTCCTCTAATAAGGAATAAAAATGAGAATATGCCAATCCTGCCTACAAACATTAGAAAAATAATTATACCCTTACCAGCATTACTTAAATCAGGAGTAATTCCCATTGACAGTCCGGTAGTTCCAAATGCTGAAGAGACCTCAAAAGCAATCTGGAGTAATGGAAAGGGTTCAACATAACTCAATACTATAATAGCAGTTATACATAACATTGCTGCAGTTGTGATAACAATAAAAGAACGTATAACATCTTCATTGTCAAGCTCCCGACCAAACACCTTAATACTAGTTCTTCCTTTAGCGTAATTATAAATTGCTAATAGCATTATAGCGAATGTCGTTGTTCTAATACCTCCCCCTACACTACTTGGAGATGCACCAATAAACATTAAGACACACATCATTATAAGCGTCGGCGAAGTGAATTCATTTACTTCCATCGTTGCCAAACCACCATTTCTGGTTGTAACCGATTGAAATAGACTATAAAACATTTTTTCATGCCAGCTTTTGTTAGCAAAGAACAATGAATTATGTTCCAAAATCAATATTAATAGCCACCCAGCTAAAATAAGTCCAAAAAACGTTACCGTGGTAAGTTTTGTGAATAATGAAAAACTATGTTTTGGGTTACGTCCATGGTAATCTCCCCTTATAAAATCCTGTAGTTCAAGTAATACCGGGAATCCAATTGCCCCTAAGGTTAATAAAATAATATTAATAAATTGAACAAAATAGTCATCAGCAAAAGGAATGAGCGATGCACCGGTTATATCAAATCCAGCATTCGTTGTGGCACTAACCGCACCGAAAAATCCTTGCAGTAATGCTTCTTGCCATGTATCAAAGTAAGATAAAAAATAAGTACTTAATATGATAGTACCTATTAATTCAATTAGTAATACAATCTTAAGGATTTTTAACAATAATTGAACAAGTCCTCCTAAGGTTGTTTGGTTTTGGTCAATTTTAATGAGTTGTCTGCCTCTTAGACCAACTTTTTTCCCGAGAAGAATCCAAATAAAAGTTCCTAAGGTCATTATCCCAATCCCACCAAATTGCAATACGATAGAAAGTGCAATACTTCCAGCAGCATTAAATGTATCCGCAGTTGAAACAACTGTTAGTCCTGTAACACTAACAGCACTAACAGAAGTAAACAAGATATCAATAAACGTTAAATTCACACCTTCATTATGAAAGAAAGGAATACTCAGTAATAACATTGATAATATTACGGCTATCAAATAAAACAAGACAATTAGTCTAATTGTAGATAGGTAACTTACTTTAAATAATTTTGCAAATTTATTCATTAGAAAGTCTCCTTGCGTGTTAAATAGACATCTTATATGATAATAAATTGTATTATACAGGAAAGTAAATAAGAAATTCGCAGTTTTTTCTATAAAAAATAACCGTTCAATAAAAGAACGATTATTTACTATAGATGAACATTTATTATATTTGTTAGCCTACATTTTTAAATACATTAATTAAAAACAGAATTGCACCGACTACGACCATAACAGATCCAATAATCGTTAAAACGACGATTGAATGATTGGACGTTAATAGCATAATAAAAAGTGTACCTTGCATGAGCGGCAAACCTATGTTGTGCAACCAGAAATGAATAGTTGCTAGTTTCGTCTCACCAGCCTTTGGAAAACAATAATAAATAATTCCGAATAAAGCGAGTGACACCCAACCTAACAAATTCAAATGTGCGTGAACAGAAGTGAAACTAAAATTTTCCGTAATACCCATTGTAAGCCCTAAACAAACTCCTAAGACAAAGTATACTGCTGCAATCTTAAGAAACCGCACGGCCATATGACTCCCTCCCTCCTTCCATCCTAATCTAGAATTATAGATAACTATATGTTTAAAAAATCGAATAATTCTTCGATAATTTAAGTGTGGGCTATATGTTACAGTAATTTTATATTAAATATTGGGGTGGGAAATATTGAATCTATCAATCGTAAAAGCAAACACAACGTATACAACGGCAATTGCTTATATATGTACAGCAGGCTGGAAACAGACAGTAGAAGGAAAGTTAAGCGAAGAATACCAAACGAAAAATGTTGATTTTTGGTATAACCATGAAAAAGTTTACAATGACATACAAGATGGGCTTTATTCACATGTAGCATTAGTCGACTCACAAGTTGCCGGAGTAATTGGAGGTGCAATGACTAGCCCTAATGTGGGAGAGATATTTGTCCTTTATGTAGATGCGACGTACCGATATAAAGGAATAGGAAGACGGCTTCTGGCGGCATTCACGGAACAGCAAATTGGCAGTGGCGCAACTGAGCAATGGGTATCGGTGCAGGAAGGAAATCAGCGGGGTATCCCTTTTTATGAGGCAAGAGACTTTGTGTATCAAAAGGAAAAAAATACAATTACCGACACCGGAGAGAAACAAGTTTCCTTACGATATTCCAGAAAACTAGACTAGTATATTACAGAAAGAAACACTAAGCGGGAACCAGCACACACATAGCTGACCAGACGGATCCCCGTTCCGTTATTTGTGATAAATCCCTTGTTTCAAGCTTGTCTTCGGAGCCTCATTCCGTTATTTGCCTTTTTTAACCCCATATTCCATTAATTTTGTACTTTTAGCGGAACCAGGATCCGCTTCACCCCTCTTAGATCTGCTTTTCTTCAATTTAGCGGAATGAGGATCCACTTCGCCTCTTGCTGAAGTGGTCTTGTCTATAAAAAGGAAAAAAATACAATTACCGACACCGGAGAGAAACAAGTTTCCTTACGATATTCCAGACAACTGGACTAGTATATTACAGAAAGGAACACTAAACGGGAACCAGGACACACATAGCTGACCAGACGGATCCTCGTTCCGTTATTTGTGATAAATCCCTTGTTTCAAGCTTGTCTTCGGATCCTCATTCCGTTATTTGCCTTTTTAAACCCCATATTCCATTGATTTTGTACTTTTAGCGGAACCAGGATCCGCTTCACCCCTCTTAGATCTGCTTTTCTTCCATTTAGCGGAATGAGGATCCACTTCGCCTCTTGCTAAGTGGTCTGGATTTCACTCAGAATTTTTATAGTATCTCGTTTCATCCTTGAGATAAAGCTTTCTAATTGTTACTTGCAATCTCACCAAAATAATTATACAATAATAAATAATTGATTGATCAATCATTTAAAGGAGGCATTGCCTTGGCTAAACCAAGATCTAGTGAAAAGCGTAATATGATTTTTCGGGCTGGACTTCGCCTATTTGCTCAAAATGGTTACTCTAAAACAACTATCAAAGACATTGCCACAGAAGCTAATGTAAGCTTCGGCACCGTATTTACCTACTTCAGGAACAAGGAAGAACTTTTCCATCTTTGTGTAACAGAACCAATTGATGAGTTTAGAAATTACTTAATTGAACCAGATAAGACCTTAGAAACTTTTAACTTAGGTACTTTAAAGGAAATGGTAGCTAAGCACCTTAAATTCTTTTTAGAGAAAGAAGATTACTTACGTGTGATTCAATATGTTATTGGGCAGCCGGAAAGATTCTCTGAGACGATGGAAGAATTGGACCAGTTTTCCGATGAATTCATGTTATTCATTCAGAATGTTGTTCAAACAGGCATGGAAAAAGGTGTTCTACCGGAAAGTAATCCTGAAGAAGTTGGATATGGTTACCTCGCTTTTCTTATGGGGGCTCGGCTGACATTCACCGACTATCCAGGTATACAATTATCCAATGCTTTAGAAAAACAGGCCTATCGATTGTTCGGAATTGGTATCTAGGAGGAAGCTAAATGAAACGATTCAACTCTTTGCATAAATCTATTAAAATTCGCTTGTATTTGCAATTTGCTACTGTCCTGGCAAGTGCCACCATCATGCCTTACATCGCAGTTTATTTCACAGGATTAGTTGGCCCAAAAATAACCGGTCTGCTTGTTGTACTTGTCATTTGCTCCGGTATCATAGGTGGACTACTCGGTGGTTATTGGTCGGATCAGATTGGACGAAAAAAGCTTCTTGTCTTTGCTGAAATGGGTCTTGGTATCTCCTTTTTAGCAATTGCTTTCGTTAATTCTCCATGGACGGTAATGCCTTATGTCAGTTTTGCGTTCTTTTTAATAAACATGTTCTGTAATGGGATATATATTCCTGTTTCAACTTCCATGATTTACGATTTGATACAAAAAGAAGATCGTACATTTGTTTTTACTGCTATATACTGGATTGCAAATTTGGGAACAGCACTAGGGACTATAACGGGAGCATTCCTGTTTGAGGAATATCATTTTTATTTATTTATTTTTGTCGCTTCAATAGCACTTCTATCTTCAATCATAACTTACTTTTATATCAGAGAGACATTCACCAAAAAAGTTGAAGCATCTGACAAGGCAGTAAAGTCACCATCCATATGGTCCAATTATCAACATGTCTTAAAAGACCGGATTTATATTGTTTTTCTGATTGGAACATTGTGTGTAGTATCACTTGAAAGTCATCTGACTAATTATATAGCAGTTCATTTACAAAATACAGTCGAGGAAACTTCCTTATTAGGATTCATTACAATTGATGGGATAAATATGATAGGAATTTTGCACGCAGAAAACACATTACTTATCGTATTAGCAGTTGGTCTGGTAAGCTGGTTAATTAAAAAAACATCTGATTACAAGCGGCTTATTTATGGAATGGCACTCTACGTGTGCAGCTACGCCATTTTAAGTTACACTTCTGCTCCATTACTTTTGATTGGATTGATGGTATTCATTTCAATTGGTGAACTAATGTACGCTCCAGTTCGCCAAAGTTTGCTTGCTGATTTAGCAAATGAATCCCATCGAAGCTCCTACCTTGCACTGAATAGTTTCATGGATCAAGGGACACTGATTATAGCAGGTGCTGTCATCACAATTGGAGGAATCTTACCTGGATATATTATAAGCATCGGTTTTCTGCTAGCAGGTATGACAGGTGTGTTTTTGATGGCTCATGTCGTGAATCAGCTAAAAAGAAATGAGCGTGATCAGCAAAAGCAAACTGGATAACTCACTTCTTTTATGGATTCTTATAGTGATCTTGAACGTGAAAGGTGTGAAGCCTGGTTAAAATCTTTTACATTCCACCTTTCTTCTTGGAAATAAATATTGCTTATACAGGCGTTTACTAGTTTGGTCTTTCCTGAACCTATCTCACCATCTGAAACAGTACCGAGAATAGAATTAATAACTGCGCCATGTGCTACAAGCAGAACCATACTACCATAGTAAGTTTGGTTTATTTCATGAATGCCTGTCATAATTCGTTCTTTAAATGACTGCTCGTCCTCCTGATTTGGAAATATTTTATCCGGAAATTTTTCTAGTCTCTCTTGTGGTGTCATCCCCTCAGCATCACCAAAAGATTTTTCCTTAAAAGCAGCCATTTCAACAAAAGGGATATTCAATTTTTCATTTATAATTTCAGCCGTTTGCTTCGCTCTTGTCAATGGACTGGTAATTAGCACATCCCATTGCGAGGACTCTAAAAATGCAGCGCATTCCTCAGCCTGCATAATGCCTGTTCTATTTAAAGGTATATCCGTCGCTCCCTGCAGCTTTTGGGATGCGTTCCAATCTGTTTCTCCATGTCTAATTAAGCATATAGTAGTAATGATAATTTCCTCCTTTATTTCCTGGTATTATTAAATGCCTCATCGGTAAATCCTCTTTCCCATTATAACCTGAACATCATCCATTGATATAACTGCAGCATTTTCCTTAATAACTTCCCACCCTTTGCTTATGTACAAGTTTATTGCAGGGTTGTTTTCTACCGAAGTTGTTAAAACGGATGTATCATAATTAATCTTGCTTAGTAGTCTATCATGCAATTTCCGCCCGACCCCCATGCGCCTAACCTTGGTTTCTACAGCTAATTCAACAAACTCGAAACAATCGTTTAACCAATTGATTTGTTGTAGGTCTGTCAATTGCGCTGCCAGCTTCTCACGGTAAAATTGACCAGGCAAGCTTGTATAGCCATATGTAAATCCAAGTAACGTTCCATTTTCATCTTTCGCCTTTAATCCCTTGAAACCTCCATAACTAGTATGTTTATTGATATTATTAGCAGCACTTTCAAAGTCCTGGGATGTATAGGTATCTCCTATAAAGGTTTTACAGTAAAGGGCTACGATGCTATGTAAATCTTCATCTTTTTTTCCAAACGGAGTAATCATTTGATCCCTTCTCCCATATTGCCTTTGTATATGCAATGTTCATTCCTAAATGTTGCATGTTAGTTTGGCTTGTACTTCCAAATTCGGCCTGACCTACAACTAAACCCAAATTCATTGATTGTGCCTCATTGATTCGTTTTATAAGCAAGGCAGTATGAATTCCCTTGTTTCTATAATCAGGTAAGGTCGCTGAAGCAGCTAGTGTAGCAGTTCCATTTTTAACAAAAAACACACCTATTCCTACTGGTTCGTTCTTTACACTCGCTAAATAAAACTTCCAATTCTCATCATCATATAGAATCTTATTATTTTCTGCCACCCCATTCTTTACAAAGTCAGGCATTTTAAATCCTTTAACATAAATTTCAGCAAAAATATCAAACTCATTTTCCTCTATTTTTCTAATAGAAATATCAGAATTAAGTAAATCGTTATTATTTACAGATGGTGTTGAATATAGTGCTGTATGGAAACCCGTTTGGTAAAAGCCCCTGTGAGCTAACTTGAAAAATAAATCAGATGAAGCATGGGCAGGGGTTACTTCAAAACGACAAGGGATATCTTTTTTATCATAAAAAGCAATTATTTCATCTAGCAAGTTAACATCCGTATAATGTAATCCTTTAACCGTATTAAAAGATGGCCCAGGAATATTTTTCACAGAAAATGCAGTTGCCGCTCCAAAATCTTTAACTTCCACCTTCATTGGATTATCTTCTATGCTTTTTATTGCTGTTAAACGTGAACTCATCGTATCGACTTCTGACTGCTCAATTGTTTTGGCGAAATCTATATTTATAATTGGATTCAAATGTATCCCCCCTGGCTCTGCCCTCTAATACATGGGTTCTGCAATTGTTTCATATTTCAACCCCAACCCATCTTCAACAGTGACACGAAGTTCGATATTCGCTTCATTGTCTATCTTATCTTCAAGATTGTAGGAGTTATGGTAGTTGATATCCTCCGTAAAAGAATCGGAATGCATACCCTGATTTCTCTTTAATATATCCATTTCCTTAATCGGTTCTCCATTCACGTACAGATATGCTTTAGCACTTTTCACTTTTAAATCATCTTTATTTTCTGCGAGCATAAGTTCCTGCTTTAAGCGGTTATGAATGTTTATGTTCACTTCAAATTGTCCATTACCTCTTGGATGTAAAAAAGCATCGATCATGATTCGATTATCTAACTGTTCTTTAAATTTCAGGTTTAACAAGTCCTCACTTCTCTTTCCATCCGCTGATGTCGCAATTACTTGTGTTTCATAATTTCCGTTCAATGGAAAAGTATGCCCTAGAGAATAGTTTAGCCCACCTTTATTTTTAACTTCAAGCTCCGACCACTTCTGAGTACCTTCTTCTCGATATAAAAAAGCTATTTTCTCTTCATCAGACAGGTCACGTAAACTCCATTCCAAAATTACGTCAATTGTATTTTCCTCAAGATTGACATTAGTAATTTTATATTCTTTATCAGGTATCCATAATTGCTCTTGTAAAAATTTATCCATTTGTGAATTTACTTGCGAAGATATGTTTCGTACCGAATTGTTTACATTCTGAATCTGACCTTGCATATTATCTAACGTCTGCATCCGGTCCTCTACATTACTAATTTTAACGTAGTTTAATAGGCTAATGATCACGAGAATTCCAATTGCTACACTATAAATTATGTTTTGCTTTGACAAATCGCTACCTCCATATAAACTTCTTCACCGACTCCTAATTTTCGAATTATATCTACATCAACTTTTTCCGTTAAAGCACACGCTCAAATCCCTTGAAAATTTTAATCCCCACGAATATTCTCACCCATTGAATAATGGTTTCTTTCACCTGCATTAGAATTAGAAGTTTTGTATTGGCCGTAATTTGTGTTTGTTCGCTTTTTGCGTTTCAAGTCAACTACTATACCAAAAATCAAAACCGGAAATATAAACACACCTAAGAATATTACCCAGAACATATTGACTAATCCTCCTTCGAACAATAATCATAACATCATCGTAAAAATTTACCGTATTTATCAATTACATCCGGATCTAAGCCAGTAGTAGATTGAGCTTCCCTTTGCATTGATTCGTTACACTTTTTACAGACATAGTGTGCTTTTGGATTCTTTTTAATTTTTTGGTACTGAGCATCTGAATAATCAATTGTATAATTCTTTTTGCAGAAAAAACACTTTGTTTTTATCATTCTTACCCGCTCCCTATCCTGGATTTGTGAACTTCAATTAGTGTTTCGGTCATATTTATGGTTGGCTGATGGTTACAGGCTGTAAATTAATAAATACTTGGGTTTCAAGCGTCCTCATCCTCTGGGATATTTTATGTTAAGCTTTACTAGTGTACTATTTGTTTAACAAGCTGTTCTGCAATATTATATGAAACCTGCTTATTTATTTCATCATTAAATATCACATTTAAATTGTACGAACCTTCTTCAGTATTAATTGTAAATACTGCATGCTTATCTTCAGTTAAAGTTTGAATTTTCTCTCCTGAAATAGTTGTAACTTCAGAGTTAACTATTTTAGTTTCAGAGTTACTTACCTCAATATAAAAGTCATTATTGCTGTCAGGGTTCCCAAATAAAACATTCATGTTATGCCCTTTTCTTAAAAGTTCTTTTTCTTCCTTAGTTAGCTCAGGTAGATTGTTTTTTTCAGTGGTATACCCCAATCGAACTATCTTGTTCTTGCCAACAGGAGGATATTTAATACTAGCAAAGTTCATAACATAGCCTTGAAAATTTGGAATTTCAATATTATATTTGACCTCATCACTAATCTGCTCCTGAACGGATTGCGTCGAATCCTGTTTATCACAGCCTGCTATTGTAAAGACCAAAATCGTAGTAAATAAAATTATTCTCAGCATCATAACCCCCAAAATCAAAGAACTTCCTACTATTATATATTTCGCTAAATATGTCCAAATTCCTTTAATCAAGAAGGTCAACCGGATAGATGGGTATCATAAGAATACCTAAACAAATTTTTTATTTTTAAAATGAATGTTTTATTCTTTTAATTCGTCTTATATATAGAAAAAAATTATGAAATGGGAGGACGGTGCCTCGTTGGATAAATTTGTCGAACAATACCGGAACAACGAAATCGATAAAGAACAATTAATTCAAGAATTGATGACACATTACGGGTCACAGGTTACAAGATTGGCCTACTCCTATGTCAAAGATGTACAGACTGCTGAAAATATTGCACAGGATGTATTCATTAAATGTTATAAAAAGATACATCATCTTAAGAAGGGTGCAGCTATTAAACCGTGGATTAACAGCATCACTATCAACAAATGCAAGGATCATTTTCGAAGCGGATGGGTAAAACATCTGCGTTTAAATGTAGATTTTTCTCATTGGATTAAAAGCACGGCTCCATCTCCAGAAACCGAGATGACCAAGAAGGATCAGCATGACGAACTAACGAAAGAAGTTCTTTCCCTTCCTGTTAAATACCGTGAAGTAATCATCTGTTATCACTTTCAAGAACTTTCAATCAACGAAACCAGTGAATTGCTCAATGTCAAAGTGCCAACAGTCTCGTCAAGATTAAGAAGAGCTCGTCTAATGCTGAGAGAAAAACTGGAGGGGGACCATAAATGATGGAAAGACTAAACGAATTCTCAAAAAAATCCAGCTTAAACAACATTGAGTTTTCTGATGAGAGCCGTGAACAGGTGATGCAGCATATCTCTAAGAAAAATAAAGGAAGCGTTTTTTCAATGTGGAACAAAAGAATATTGAGCGTAGCAACACTTTTACTTTTATTAATGATTCCGGCCTATATCACCTTTAATTCATTACAGGATAATGCGACGGATTCAAATGAAAATCTTTCTGGGCCAAGTGAAAATCCAAAAGTACAGACAGTTGAACCGGAAAAACCACCGCTTGAGGACTTGGAAAATCAGTATGAAAGCATGATCATGCAAGAATACAATGAACAAGAAGAGGTAGTAAATTATGACACGAAACAAGAACTGATTGATGCCTTTACCAAAATAATGAGTCAGGACTTAGCAGTAGAAAGTGCAGATCAATTTTTCCGTGTCAGAGATGGAGAACTTTTTGTAAGTGAGTCAGAAGGTCCACCACTAATTAATTTCGATACAGAATATAACTTAACCAAAAACAATGATAAGGAATACGAATTAGCACAGAAACAAGAAAGCCAACTCAGAGGGAATATCCGTCTGACCGTTACCTATAAATATCAGGAAGACGGCTGGATTATCGCAGATAGAAATGTGGAATCCTTGGACAATCAATGATATTAAATTTAAAGCACCGCATTTGCGGTGCTTTTTTGCAACTTATCAACCTATGATGAAACTTCCACAATTTTACTATTTTCAATCGGCTTTCCCTTATAAACTAAAGCCCCATGATTATTAGAATGAAGTGATACTCTTATTTTATTTTTTCCTTCCTCCAGATCACCTAAATTAAAGTAATTTCCATATAGTCGGTTTATCTTTTCACCATTTATGTATAAATGAACATGACCTTCATTATAGCTTGGACGGTCAGACCCTACCTTTTCAGGTGCAAACGTAAAATGCTTTGTTTTGAGATGTAAGAGCCATGTATTCGATCGGTCTTGTGAAACTTGCACCTCTACAGAAGGTACTTTATATCCTTCTGGTATCTCAACCGGATTATGGGTTATATGGCCTTCACTATTAATTAAGTGCGAGTTCTGATTTATAAAATAAAGAAATAATACTAAAAATATTACTATCAAGCCAGTAAAACTCTTTATCTTTTTCATCCTTGTTCCTCTTTGATTAGATAAATCATACATACTTGTCACCCACTTTGATACCTACGCTTTATAAGAAAACCAATAATTACAAGTAAAACTCCAATGGCTAAAAAAACTAAGTCGTATAGCAGGGGATTTTCAGCTGATGGTCTAACGCGATGAACTTGTAATATATGGTGATCAATTATTCCTTCAACAATATTGAATGCTCCACCACCTATAAAGATGCCACTGCTGAAAATCATCCAACTATGGCCAAGTTTATTCTGTCTTGCATCCTGGAAAATTTTAATACCACCCCAAATAAGCAAAGCCGAAAATGCAGCAGTAAATAAGCCATCGGTGATAATTTCAAGCTTAATGTTAGGATTAAGTACCATATGATGCCATTGCAATAACTGATGAAAAACAATCCCGTCCACAGCTCCCAGTAATCCCAATCCAAGAATAACAGCTGCTATGAATAAATTTTTATCTTCTTTAGTCAAATAAATCATCCTTTAAATGGTTGTTTGCTACTTCGATTAATGCCCAAAATGAAAAGGAATATACCATTTTGCTGTAAATTCTAAAGGGTAGGATCAAACTTCATCGTGAATAACAATCCAAATAAAGAGCGCAATTCTCATTTTAAGAATTGCGCCGAAATTTATCCTATATCTATTGATCACCTGCAGCTTCATCAGCAGTTGATGGTGTTTCCTCATTTGAACCTTTAGCTGCTGAGGCTTCATGATAATACTTTTCTCTTTGTGAACCAAAGTGATCGGCATTTCCACGGGACACATAGCTTTCAAGCATTGCCTTCAAATCCATTCCCGTTGTTTCTTTTAATGATTCCTGAATACCGAGCATCGTTGACGTCACACTGTTTGTTATTTTTGATGTACCACCCTGTGAATTTTCTCCGCCCATATCAATCACTTTCATATCCTGAATCTGTGATAGTGGAGCGGCAACTTTTTCAGCGTAATCAGGCAGCACATTGATAAGCATTTCTACAATAGCTGCTTCCCCATATTGCTCCATCGCTTTTGCCATGCGTTCTTTCGATTCAGCTTCGGCAATACCACGCTGACGAATAACTTCTGCTTCTGACTCACCTTTAATGCGGCCCTTTTCTGCTTCTGCTTCAGCTGATTTCGTCGTTTTATATGCTTCAGCATCTGCTATTGAGCGGCGACGTTTGTTTTCTTCTTCCTCAAGCTCAACGGCACGCTGTTTTTCAATATATTGTACTTTAAGTTCTTCATCTTTTACCTGCTGGGCTAATTTTTGACGTTCCAGCTCACCAGCTTGCTCTGCATTTGCTCTTGCACGATTGGTTTCTTTTTCAAATTCAGCTTCCTTAATATCTTTGTCGTTCTTGGATTGGGCTATCGCTGTTAAACGGCGATTTTCTTCATCCTGTGCTTCCTGATCATTTTGTGCCTGATAAATGCGTGTTTCTTTCTCCGCATCAGATTCTGCCTGATCTGCAAGCTTCTGTACTTCCGCTATATGCGGGCGCCCTAAGGCATCAATATAACCATTCTCAACATCAACATCCTCAACATCATTCAAGGCAAAAGATGTGATTTCAAAACCCATACCTTTAAGGTCTGCTTCCGCAATTTTCTTCACCTGTGTATTTACTTCTTTAAAATCGTTGTAAATCTTCTCAATCGAAAGTGAAGCGATAATCGCACGCAAATGCCCGTTTAATACATCTCTTAATTCAGATTCACGTTCATTTTGCTTTTTACCAAGGAATTTTTCAGCAAAGTTAGCCATAATCGCTAACTCACTTCCAATACTGATAACAGCTGTGCTGACTACTCGAACTGGAATACCTTCCTTTGTGTATGCTTTCTCAGAGTCAACTTTCAGCTGGAATGACGTTAAATCAATTGGTGTAGCGGTTTGGAACATACGCAAACGATAGCCACCGCCACGTATAATTTTAACCGAACGTCCATTTTCATCCTGGAATACATTTGTATCCTGCTCAGGATCTCCAAGCTTTGGCCCTGTTACAATCAGTGCCTCATTAGAACTTGCTGTTTTATAGCGCAGTCTAAAAATGAAAAACGCTATTGCTCCTGCAATAATTGCTACGACACCAATAATCGCTAAAATCATTAAAAATAATGCATCTTGAAACATGTAAAAAATCCGCTCCCTTATTAAAATTTATGATTCAATCCACTATTAAAAGTGGATATATTACAGTACGATTACATTTTTATAAAGTTTCAATATTTGAATAATTTGTTCTTAAAATATAAATTATTCAGAGGGTACTAGTTGGAAGATTTATTTGCCATGATACTCCAAACTTATCTGTAATCCAGCCAAACTTTTTACTAAAGGAATAGTCATCTAACGGCATTAGTGCCTCACCACCATCAATTAATTTATCATAGATCCTGTTAATTTCATCTTCTGTATCACAGGTAACAAACAAAGACATTGAAGGTGTAAACGTAAATTCATGCTTTACATTGCTGTCAATACACATAATTTCTTGTCCTTTTAGTAAGAAAGCAGCTTGCATAACACTTCCTTGTTCACCTGATTCATTGGAACCATAACGCGTAATTCTTGTTATTGCTGAATCTTCCCACAGCGTTGTATATAGAGTCATTGCTTCTTCGGCATCTCCTTGAAACATTAGAAATGGTGTAACCTTCGACATTGCAATCAATTCCTTTCTCGTAATAATTATTTAACAAAATTTCTGAGCAAAATTTATGACAATATAAGAATAAAATTATATAATGTTTTTATAATGTAATTCTTTTGGGAATAATTTTAACAGCAAAGTTGTCATTATAGAGTTCGAGATTTCCGAGTTATGAGTACACAATCTCTATTCAAAATTCGTGAAATGGTCACGCTTTGCTGCCAACGTTTCGTTGTTAGCAAGACCTTACCATATATGATGGTTAGGTCTATTTTTAGCAGTTAAGAAGTTTTCTTAAAAACCAAAATGTTAGGAGATGTTTGGTTATGAATAGTTTCATGATGAATAATATGCCTGCCTTTATTGAAAAGGAAATACAGACAATTACCGATATAGTTAAGCCACAGTTGAAAAAGGGTTCAAGATACCTTTTAATTGCGATACCGTTACTGGCCATTTCATTTACGAATCTGATTTTGTTATTAATCGTAGGCGGATGGAATATGGACAATATGCTTTATCTGGCGTTATACGCTTTAATGGGAGCAGTTGGTATCGCATTATATAAAGAATCAAAACATGTTAAAAAAGAAATGCAGCAGATAAGCATGGAGCATATCATTGAAAGAATTAATAAAAGTGAGCATATGAATGATTATGCTAAAAATGAATACGTTCAGAACATTAAGGCTAAACCCAAATTTGGGTTCCACACCTTTTTAACCTTCTTAACTGAAGAAGATCAGCGTAAACAACGAATAATGGAAAATTAATTTTTCGAGAACCTTTAATTGTTAAAGGTTCTCTTTTTCGGCAGTTAGGAAACCACCATGGCTGCTATCATGATAATTAATTTCATATAGAAAGTTTGAGGTTAGCGGACACCAGGGACCTTATTTGGCAAAAATCCACGAAAATGGTGCTGTTTACGGACACCAAGGACCTTATTTCACACAAATACAGTCAAACAACAATGATATTTGTATAATAAGGGCTTCTGTGTCCGATAACTTCGAGAAAGTCACTTTTTTATTGAAATAGCGTCTCCTGTGTCCGCCAAATTAAGTTATAGAGGCATTTTCAAACAAAAGTATAAATACATTCTTACTGCATAAGTGCAACTAACGCTTATCTATATTATAGAGTGGCGATAAGCCAAGTTTTCTAATTAAATTATTGCATGTTATACCATGCTAAAGCACTTTTTTCTGTTTTCATGACAAACGCTTCTTTTCCCTTTATGTAAGACTCCATATCGTAGGGATACTGTTCCATAAGATTACGCTTTAAGGTTCCGTAATCTTTTGCAACATATTGGTGAGCACGTAGATAATCCCTAAATGCCAGATGTCGGTCAATGTGTCGACTCCCTGATTCAAATACATGAATATGGTGTGTTCGATTATCTCCACCCTTCTGAAAATAACGGCGACCTGCTATTCCATACTCACCCATTGCCTCATATCCGATGCTTTCCATTGATCTGTTGCAGGAATCAACCACACTGATATTTTTAACAACTGGCATGATATCAATCACTGGTTTCGCTTCGAGTCCTTGTATTGACGTGCTGCCAATATGATGGATTTCTAAAACCTCTTGGCCAAAAATTGTGCTTAATTTTTCCGCTTCTTCTTTAAACATTAATGGCCACTGATCATTATATGGTGTGACTTCTACCTTTCTCATTAAGATACACGAGTGCCATTCTCGACAGGTTCGTCCGGCCTCAGAAGGACCACATCATCTTTACCCGGCACACCGCCTATCACCAGGACCTCAGACTTAAAACCAGCCACCCGCATTGGAGGAAAGTTCACTACTCCTGCTACTTGACGTCCAACTAGCTGTTCAGGTTCATAACGATGTGTGATTTGAGCAGAAGATTGCTTTATGCCTATTTCGCCAAAATCAACCTCCAACTTAATTGCCGGTTTTCGTGCTTCAGGGAAGGGGGATGCTTTCACTACAGTCCCAATCCGAATATCCAGTTCCATAAAATCTTCAATTGTTGCCAAAGTTATTACCTCCAGTGATTTTTTATTTGCTTTTAAGACTTATTTTATCCATAATTCAGCCAATAGAAGCAGATTAATTATCTTTGTCCTCGGAACTCCGATTATCATCTGATTTCCCCAGAAAGAATAGAAAACCTGCTGATGAAAGAATAGCTAAAACTGCTATTATAAAGCCTATTATCAGTTCCTTCTATAAAAATAAATCTTCAAGCTGTTTTTTATTTGTAACAACGATTGTCTTATTACAATACATTCCATACTTTTCAAAGAAGTTGGGCTTTCCTTCTTCTTCAAACCGCCTGTTCCATTTAAACATTTTGAAAAATATTTTAAGTGTGGGCGTATAATTTGATTTTTCTAAGACAAGTTTTTGTAGGATAAAACGTTTCAAAATTCTATAGTTCCTGATCGCATATTTTGTATCTAAAAAAATTATCACTTCCGCATTATGAAAGCTTTTCGATACCCATTCTTCGTTATGAACTCCTTCAATTACCCAAGCATCAGAATCGATTAAAGTATTTAAATATTCTTCTCTTTCTTTTTCAGATCGTCTTATGTCCCCGGCTCTGTGTCTTTTCCATACAACATTATCCAATTCATAATAAGGAACTTCTAACTTAGATGCTAATTTTTTTGCTAATGTCGTCTTTCCACTTCCAACTGAGCCTAAAATATGTATCTTTTTAGGAAGGTTTTTGGTTTCCATATTTTCTACACCTGCTTTTATTGTTTAAGATACAATACCCTATACTCTTCATCATAATAAATATCATGAATAATGAGTGCACGTTTTTCCGTGCCGAATACCTTGAAGCCTAGTTTACTATAAAGTTTCTTTGCGCTTTCGTTCGTTGTTACGACCGTTAAAATAAGATTTTCTATTGTTTTCATTGATTTTGCGTGGTTGATTGCCTCTAATAGAATTTCATTACCCACACCTAATCCACGCATTTTAGGACTTACATACATTGCAAATATGTTTGCTTTATGTCTTAGTTTCAACGGCGCTTCCTGCATTAAAGTAACAACACCAATCAGATCATTATTATGGAATGCTCCAAATGTGAAGCTCCTCTCTTTTGATAGGTTCTTTGCTACACCTTCGACTGGATTTTCTCTGCTTATTGCCTCTTCATAGCTTGTAGCAAACGCCTCTGGATTTTGTTCTAATGCTTCTAGTCTTAATTTCCAGTATTTTTTTGCATCTGATGCATCTAATAGTCTAATATCCATAAGTTCTCCTTTGTCAATTTTCAGTTACATAGCCCCTCCACCACCGAACGGGCGTCTCCCTCTTTCTTTTTCAACTGCAATTTCCGTTTCTTTTTCCTGTTCCGTCTTTTCACGATGTGGATTGTTACTACGTCTTTTCTTTTTACGTTTGTCGAGAAAAATCATGAAAAAAATAAATATAACCAAGAATATTCCCCATAAGACACTTGAAAGCACTCTATCACTCCATAACTTTAACTGAAATTATCCCTCCACCATGGCTTGGTATACTAAATCCTCATCATTTATTTCTACTATTACTAATGAAGGGGGATTCTCACCATAATCCTTACCATTTGACATAAAAATTTCGGTACCTTTTGGAAGTTTAGTTGCAAAAAAGTTCCTGTACCACCATGTGGCTGTTGTCTGCTTTTAATTTCACCAATTTTTTCACCCTTGGTATAACGATTATCATCTAGCCATTCCCTATTCGAGACATTTGAATAGATTAACCCATCTAACTTAAGGATATCCGCATCAGGGTTGCCTTTTAAAATATCCCGTGCGGTAGGGTTGCCTATACCACCAGAATTGAATGGAAATGTATTCGTTAAGGCTAAGGTTGCCATAATGCCTAACAAGAGGCACAAGGCTATATAGATAATTACTTTCAAATCTCCCCCTCCTGTCCTAAAGACTATCAACCTCTGAATTATTAATCATTTTGTATGCAGCGTAACACTTACAATTTCCGGACGGTTAAAGATTCTCTGAGGAATAATACTATTACCAAGTCCTCTGCTAACAATCATTGCAGAGCCGTTTTTAACATATTTTCCTGCTGTATAATTTGGAAATAGGCCTTGGTCAGGAGCAATTACTCCACCAATAAACGGCAACCTAAACTGACCACCATGTGCATGACCGGAAAAAGTAAGATCTATGTTATGATTCTGGTATACGGAAAACATTTCTGGCCGATGTGATAAAAGAATTGAGAATTCAGCACTCATCTTAAGGCTGTTTATAGATTCACTTACGATACCTTTCTCAGAATAGGAATTTTCGGCTCTTGCAGGGTCATCAATACCCAAAATTGCAATACTACTACCATTCACCTGAATTAGTTCGCTTGAATTCCGAAGCACATTGACTCCCGCAGTTTCTAAGTCATTCTCCAGGGAACTATATTCCTCTGACCACCATTCATGATTTCCAGTTACGAAATATACAGGTGCAATTGCAGTCATATTTTCCATTAATGTAATGCCCGGCTTTTTATTAAAGTCTTTTTGATCGACTATATCTCCGGTAAATACTATTAAATCAGGATTTTCATTTTTAACACGTTCTACTAATCTCTTTTGATTTTCTCCAAAAGATTTACTGTGTAAGTCAGACAGATGAACAATCCTATAACCATCAAAGCTTTCTGGGATTTCACCAGAGTGAACATCTAATTCCGTTGTCGTTAAAACGTTATTTTGATGATAGGAGAGCGCAATTGTGAAAACAATTATTGCCAGTATGATTAGTAACTTCTTTTTCGTGAAAAATTTCAATTTAAATGCCCTGCCTATCGAGTTAGACTACAATCTAACTGAATCTTATCACAATTTATTTGCCCTTGGAATGACTTAATTGAAAAATCCGGGGTGCCAATCATAGTGCGTCTTTTACTTTTTCACAGCCATATATATTCTGTATCCATCAGAAGGAAAACCCTTGTATGGCCCCCACCATTTAGGATATTTTATTGGTATAATCGTAAGAAGAAAATTTAACATGTTAAACAGTGAAATACCGGCAGCAAACTTCCCAATCTCTGGCTGCGTTATACAAATGGAAAAAATATAAAACAGGATTGATAAAAAGAGTGACATTGTTGGACCGCCTGCCGCAATAATTCCTCTTTGAAAGTTTGTTTGCTTTACATCTCCTTTTGAAAAATTACAATAACCGAAAAAAGCTAAAGTAATATGGAAATGCATTCTACCTATCTTAAAGATTTCTTTATTACTCGTGTTAGCAGGTCCGAGGAAAACTCTTGCATTTTCGCGTGTAAAAGCAATAATTCCAACTGCATGGCCAACTTCATGAAGTAAGATAGATAATGGGATGGCCACTATATAAAAGATAATAAGTAGCATCATTTCCATATCGTCACCTCATGCCATGTTCGATATTCTGATCCGTGTCGTGCAGGAACATTTCTAATATTTTTGTATATAATTCTGGCTGTTCGGAATGAACTAGGTGCGATGCAAACGGAATTATAGATACATGAACATCTTCTTTCATTATTTGGTATAATATAGCACTGTTTGTTTCACCCTTATTTCCTTCACCAACCATATACAGAACGGGTGATTCAATACCATTGAAATCTTTTGTCTGCTGAAATGGATACCAATCTTCATCCTTAGCCATATACAAAAACTGCTTCCAATCAGAACTATGCAGATTGTCAAAGTAATTTACCATAGCATCATCTAATAATAATTGAGCCTGATGTTCTGCATCTTGTTTGTGCATTTCGAGCCAGTTATCTGGTTTTTCCGCCAGAACACCTGAAATGGTCAAACTCCTTACCTTATTTGGATATTTTTTCGCAAAGCATAAACTAACCAAAGCACCTAATGAGCAACCCACAATATGTGCAGATTCCACACCCAGATCGTTGAGTGTCTCAGCAACATCTGAAGCTGAGTCATCGAAAAAATTGGTGAAGTTGTTTTCAATTGATTTGCCGTGGCCTCTTAAATCGGGAAGAATGATTTTAAATTTATCCTTAAAATATTCTTTCTGGTATTCAAAATCTATTAAACCTGTCTGCAAACCCGTATGAAGAAATACAATAGGTTCTCCATCACCAAAAACGTCAGTATGTAATATCATATCCATTCCCACATTTCTATTTAATTTATTTTCGAAATTATTGGTTCATACTAGGAAATTATATCTACCTTATGTTCAATACAAGCCAATGAAAAATGCCTTAAACTTTTGTCTGGCAACGCCGATTTCCTGCTTATAAAATCAAAATAATATCATAGATTCGAAATGCCTTACCTTTATATACTTCATCATCGTAAATTACGGAATATGTAACATAATTTGGAAAGTCGATCTGTAAGGTTGTCACTTCGCTGTCAGAATCTGGGTGTATAAGTAAGTAGTTAAATCCTCACTTTTATTTACAGTTATCCTCAACCTTACTTCTTTTGTTCTTGGTTCCAGGATACCTTCAAATGAAATATCATACCCTTTGTCCTTTACCAGATCTTCAAATTTCATTAGGTCACCCCTTTCACTGTGTTAACGCTATTCCTCCATTTTTCACGAGACTAAGAGTTAGTGGATCTCTCTAATAATTTTATATCTCTATAAATTTTGCTTATATATTTTGTCAGCTCTATTCACACTAATGAACATTAAACTTAACGCAACAACAATAAATAACACCCAGTAATTACTACTGTTTGCTGCTAGTACTATTGCAATTACCCCTAATAAAATTGATATGGAGAAACCGAGCATAGATTTTAAATCTCTCAGTACCGGCCAGTTCATTTTTTCTGCCCCCCATTTATTACCATATTTCAATAATTATTATTTGCGTTTTCATATTCTGTCAGGATCACCTTGAAGTACAGAAAATCTAATCAACTAGTGATAATTTACTAGGATTTCTTAAATAATCAAAAAGCATTTTTATCTGGGTTTCTGTATTTCTCCCAGTTGAGAGTTTAGGGAGATTGTTTTCAGAAAAAAACCGTACATCTTTCGTTTCTATCCCAATTTCTGCTTGCCCTCCGATTAAT
Source organism: Virgibacillus sp. L01 (assembly GCF_052246775.1). Taxonomy (NCBI): domain Bacteria; kingdom Bacillati; phylum Bacillota; class Bacilli; order Caryophanales; family Bacillaceae; genus Virgibacillus; species Virgibacillus sp. L01. Next base: position 76,781 of record NZ_JBQQCP010000009.1, read on the forward strand.
TCGCATTGAATAAATATCTTGTAATAATGATAAGGTTGAGGTGGATGAGAATGTTTATTCATATCTAACAGTGCAACTAATTTTTTGGCGATGACATCATAACCTGACTCCTCTTTAACCTCTTTAATAATATTTTCAGAAGGTGATAACCCAATATCACAAAAGCCTCCCGGTAATGACCATTTATCATCAATTTTTTCCCGTACCATTAAAATTTTACCATCATTAAAAACAGCTCCACGTACATCTGCTTTAGGGGTTTGATAACCTGTTTCATTTGTGAACAACCCCTCTATTTTTTCCATTTCCAAATCAGTATATTGCTCCATTATCTCAGTACTAATCTTTCGCAGTTCTTCATACCTTTCAATATCGTACATATCATTTGAAAACGATAGCCCTGATTGAGAGATTGATTGAATTTTTTTTGCCCATTCTAACCATTTATAACTCATTTTGAACACCTTCCCCTGAAAATTTTTAATCATTAGCTTAAAGACTTAATTTCTTTATGATTTGGTTAACATGGAACTGGGATAAGCAATAAAATTTATGGTTTATTTCAACACTCTACTGGCTAAATCAGATAAACTATTGTTATTTAATTCACGTATAATTAAAGGTATTTCCTTCAAATCATCAACTTTAAGATCTGCTTCAATATCAGACCCTTTACCATCTCTTTTCCAAACACCTTTCATGCCTGCATTTTGAGCAGCTTTTACATCTTTTTCTGGATGGTCGCCAATAAACATAGCTTCAGTGGATGAAACGTTAAGTTTATCCAGGGCTTTATTGAAAATTTGAGGGTCAGGCTTTTTCATGCCTTCCCATTCGGATATAAGAATTGTTTCAAAGTAGTCTTCAATACCCAATGACCTTATATTATCCATTTGAAATTGCCCTTTGCCATTTGTAACCATTCCAAGAACAAGATTGCTGTTTCTCAATTTTTCTAACATATTAATAAGATTAGGGAAAGGAACACAGCTGTTTTTAAATTGGCTGATATAATCCTGGAGCAAATCTTCCCACGTTATTCCTGTAATATTAAAATCATCAACTAACTGTTGATATACGGCATCTTTCCAAACGTATCCTTGATTATCAAGCCCTATGAATCTTGCTATGTATTTGTCTTTTGGTACATGGCTTAACCATTGATATAATCGTTCGTATTGCTTATCAACAAACATTTTTACTGATTCATCACGATTCAGCAGAGTTCCATCTAAATCAAATAAGACAGCCTTAATCATTCTTCCCACTCTCCCATACATTCTCAAACTGCCTGTTAATAGTATTTTTTAGCCTTCTAATATTTCGTTTTGAGGATAACCTAAAAATTCTTTTATCTCAACTAAGCATTTTTCATCTGCCCAATGTACGTAGTGATGGCTGTCTATTTTGAATAGTTTCAGATTACTAGTTGGATTAAGTTTGTTAACTGCATTATCTGTTATACGTGCTCTTTCTTCATCAATATCTTTGAAGGATGCGTATATTAAAAGACAAGGGCGGCTAATTTTCTGGAGTATTTTAGGCAAATTCAGACGATAATAACCGAACATAAAACGTAGACCTTCACCAGTAAAAGGCACTTCTTCCATTAAGGCTTTATTTATATAGTCAGATTCTTCTAGTTTAAACTTTTCACAAAAATCCCTTAGTTGTTTTTCATTTGTATTTGATGAATTATTATCATCATCCGAAATAAAAAACATCTTAATCCGTTTAATTAGTTTGTCTCCAAGTAGTCTTTCCATCAAGCTGATAACTGGTATTACATAGCCAAAAAGGCCAAATTCACTTATAGGAAATCTGGGTAATTTTAGGTGTCCTTGATCTAACAATACTATTCTGTTTACATACTCTGGGTATACAGATGCAAAACACATTGCAATGCCACCTCCTATTGAATGTCCGACAAGAGTAACATCCTCTAACTTGTTTGGTCAGCGTACTGTTTTACCCAGGAAGCTATATCAAGCATTGATACGCTGCCTTTTAATCCATCACTCTTACCCAATCCTGGTAGATCCAACAAATGGCATTCATAACTTCCAGCCAATGATTCTGCTATATTCAAACCCTCATTTCCCGAGAATCCTAATGCAGGAAGAAAAATCAAAGGTTTCCCTTGGCCAATTATCACAGAATGATATTTTCCCATTAATAAAAACCACCTTCTTATTACTATCACAAATTCTAGATATAGTTTAACACAAATATTCAGAATACCTTGTAAATTTAATATCTATTATTAGGGAACGGATCTGTTTGTTTGGTTTTAATTATGGCTGTATTTTAAACGATTGTGCTTTTTCCAAGCCCAGTTGATATAAAATTAGACATGGGCTCACTCATCAAGGTTATGAGAACCCGAATTCTGCCCAAATAGCGCGAAACGTGTCTTCATCGGGGTTATGAGAGCACTAACGCTGTTTATATTGCGTGAAACGGTCACTCATCGGTGTTATGAGACCCGGTTGATTATTTTTCCATATTACTAAGTAGTTTAAGATTAAAAGCTGCAAAACTTACGAAAAGACCCTAAATTATACATAAACAAAAGTCCTGTCACCACCAACATAATAAATGCCCCAGCAATCACAACAACCTGAATCGAGATCAATTGCGCTGCAACACCCATCACTGAAGTCATCACGATAATTAATATTGCTTCTGCCAGCCCGTAAACACTGCCAATTCTGCCCATGACTTCGACTGGAATATTGTCTTGATAAAATGTGTAGAAGCCTGTATTGGCGAATGCCAGTGAAAAGGAAAGGATAAAGAATCCTACAGCCGCTACGAGATAACCACCGGAGAACGCATAGATAATATAGCCAATAGAAACAAACAATGATCCTGCTCCAATTAACAACGCTACAGAAATTTTCTTTACAGAAACAGCATTTATTATTGCTCCCACAACAATTCCTGCTCCGGCAATACTCACAAGAAACCCGTATTTTCCATCCGTTAAGCCCAGAACCTCTTTTGCAAATGCTGCCTCGAGTGAATCTATCGCCGTAGCCATCACCATCATACTACTAAACAGAAAGTAAATTATCATTACAGAGACATTCCGATGACTGAAGTGCAACACAGCAAACCAGTCTTTTTTTAGTGCTTCTAAAGAAAACTTTTCCTGATGGATGATTCTATTTTTTTCAAGGTTAGGCATGAGCAATGTGATAAGACCTGACAAGAATAACGCGATTGCATTGATAAAAATGGCGAAGTGGGGAGTTCCAATGATAAACAACAGACCGGCTATCGCTGGACCAATGAGGAAACCTCCTGAATCAATCAGGCTGCGCAGCGAATTGAACCGTTTCCGCTGTTCAATTGGAATCAATTTTGTTATATATGTCATCGATGTTGGCTCAAATATGGAACTAGCCATATTGATACAGAACACACAAAAGTAAATAAGCCAAACCGTTGAAAATGCAGGTAATATGGCAATAACCACAGCCCGAAAGATATCCAAAAATATCATTAGGTTTCTTTTGTTAAGACGGTCTATTAAACTGCCAGACCAACTATTTGTACAGATTGTTGCCACTGGTTTCAGAATATATAGTGCAACCACAGCTAATGGGGATCCTGTCATATCCAGTACTATTAAATTTAATGCGATTAAGAAAATCCATTCTCCTATATTAGATACACCTATACCGAATAATAGGATTGCGGTATATTTCCATTTTTCTAATTTCATCATTCCTCACTCCTTTGCTTAGAAAACTTGGCTTATCGCCAATCCTTAATGTAGATAAGCCTTAATTGCACTTATGCAGTAAGAAAGGATTTATACTTTCTTAACTGCCAAATAAAAAACTCGCCCTCAAGAAATTAATCTTGAGGACGAGTTAACGCGCATCGCGGTGCCACCCCAGTTTATCAATATGTCACCATATCAAACTTATCAGGTACGGTATGAACATACGTATACCCTAGCCCTATAACAGGAGCACCTGTCACACTATCCCCTTTTGGTTCCAATGTGATGCTCAGAGCCTTGCTTCAACATGGTCATTCCTGCTCCTTTTCAGCGTCTGGAGCTCTCTTTAAAGAATGAAACATATTTACTCTTCTCATCAACGCATCTTTCCGATTTAGTTAAAAGATAGATTATCAAAATTAGATGACTTTGTAAAGAAGGCTTTTTATTTAGCCTCCCTCACCATCGTTATAAAGCTTGTCGTGTCAGTGTCAAATTCTGTTCGTTTTACAAATCCCAACTTTTCATAAAGATGAATGGCTCGTTCGTTAAATGTTGCTACTGTTAGTCGATGATGTGAATCATTATAGTTTTCTTGAATGTATGAAAAAATGAATGAGCAAAATTCAAAGCCAAACCCTTGTCCAGTACGACTGGGCTTCATCCCAAACCCTACATCCAGCATATCTTCATCATATGCGCCCACTTTCCTGCCAGGCGGTACTTGGGCTGGTCCACCTATACAAAAATAACCAAATAATTCGTTATCCTGATCAACTATTGCGTGATATGATCCTCCCAAAAATTCCTGCAAAGTGTCATTAGTCAACGCATTATTATAAAGATCATACGGTTCAGCATATCTCCAATTAAGTGCTTCGACTGCCCGTTCTTCGTCCATATTTTTTATAAATAATTGCATGTTGTGACCTCTTTCCTTCTGCTTTAATCAAAAAATTCCATGTGCGACTTTTCCTGTCTATAATAATCGATTCTGTCCTGCAAAGTTCCTGTATGAAATTCGAACTTGTGCCCATCTGGGTCTGTAAAATAAATAGACTTCTTGTCCCGCTCGTCTCTTGGACGGCCCGATATAATATTTACGTTAAGCCGCTCCAGCTTTGCATACATTTCATCAAATTTGTCTTCCTCAATGGAAAATGCCATATGTGTATAGGATTCATGTATTTCGTTTCGCGGGATGTTTGCTTCAACATTCAATGCCAGCCATAATCCATCCAGGTCAAAGTAGGCTGTATTTTTCCCTTTCACTAAAAGTTTCGCGTTAAAAACCTCTTCGTAAAATTTTATTGACTGATTCAAATTTGAAACTGAAAACAGTAGATGATTTATTTGCATTAGGGTCCAACTCCAATAACAAGACATAACATATATTCCATGTTATGTTATATGCAGAATAATTGAAAGGAGAGTTATATGAAAAAATTAATTATTTCGCTAATCATGGTAACAATCTTAATACTTAGCGGATGTTCTTTTCTACAGGAAGCAAATGATTCGTTGAACTATGCAACGGAAACAACCGAGTATATAAATGAGCTAAGCACTTTTGCAGAAGAAGCACCTAATCTTGAAGGGCAAGAACTTAAGTCCAGATTGGAATCACTAAAGGGTACGATCAAGGACTTTATGGAAATAGAACCTCCATCAATGGCCAAAGATATTCATAAAGAATTAGAAAACAAGAGCCAAGTGCTGCTTGATGCTACGAATAAGATTTTACAGGACGGCGAAGTAACAATCGAACAGTTGAAGCAATCCGAAATTTATAAGACCATCGATAATATCACAAAGCTTAAAAATCAAATTGAGGATTTGGGATTATAACGGGCTTCAGCATTCTCGTTTTTATTAGAAGACTGATGTTTTCGTGGTTCACAATTTCCTACAATAAGTGTGTATCTTTATAGTACTATCGAATGCTAGCCACAAAAAGTGTCATTAATTTTTTAAAAAAATTAATGACACTTTTTTGCTTTTGGTAACGATTATTATAGTAGAATATTGCTTGTTTTTTTAGCAATATACAATAAGACGTGTTCTTCTGCTATTGGTAAAGTACTAGTAGAGGTGAAAAACATGTATAAAGAACTGCTGCAAAACAAGAACATTCGGTACTATTTAATTGGTGGTGGGATATCTCGTTTGGGTGATATGTTATCCGGGATGGCGTTTCTATTTCTCGCGTATGAGATTACAGAATCAACTATATATACTACGGCAATGGCAATCGCAGAGACGGCGCCATATCTTTTATTTGGCTTAATTGGAGGGGTGGTTGCTGATTGGCTGCCGAGGAAAAAACTATTAATTACGCTTGACCTATTGCGTATACCACTTATCTTTTCAATTTTTCTATTACATCGTTTCAATCTGTTGGATTATTATTACTTACTCATTGTTAGCTTTGCTATTCAAACGATCGGCTGCTTTTTCAATCCAACACACCGGGCTATTTTACCAATTATTACTGAGCCCGAGGAACGCTCGCTAACGAACAGTTTGAACGATACCCTGGGGCGTGGTGTTACGGTTCTAAGCCCGGTCATTTCAGTTTGGCTGTTAACATATGGTACTATTTATTTTTTCATTATAGATGCGCTAACCTATTTAATCAGTGTCATTTGTCTGCTTCAAGTACATTTCACGGAAATTAAACAAGAAGTGAACAAGTCTGTCAAAGGTGTTTTCTTTGCTATAGCGGAATTCTTCACTTGGGCTAAACGAAACATCACCATTAGGCAACTATTTACTATTACGTTTTTAATCGTATTCTTTAACACGTGGGTATGGGAAGTTGGGCTGTTACTTGCACTTTCACAATTGAGTGGTAAAAGTGAGGAATTATACGCTATTCTTCAAGGAGTATTTGGCGGGGCTGTTATTTTAACAAACATTGCAATTCCATATTTCATTAAAAAAATGACGATGAAAATCTATCTGACAGGGGCTTTCATCTGGGGAGCTGGCATTACATACTATGGTATATTTTATCAGATTGAACATTTCTTTATCGGTGCAATCCTCGTGGGCATTGGGTTGCCAATTTCCAGTCTTGCCAGAGTATACCTGATTCAGTCACTTGTTCCTGAAAATAAACTTGGGCGTGCATTCAGTTCTAATGCATTCCTGCTTTACCTGGCAAATACTATCTCACTCCTGTTTTATGGGATGCTTGTATACTTTGTTCCGATTCAATGGCTAATGATTGGAAGTGGCATAATAATCGTAATAGTAAGCATTGCAGTACTACTTACTATTACGATAAAACATGCGAAACTCAGTTGGCGTTCTCCCATAAACTTTCTTAAATAGATTATTATAGGAAGAGATATTTTTGAATCCTACTTTGAATGCAATTGACAGAATCGACTCTCCCGTTTGAATAAGAAGTTGCTGACTCTTTATCAGACGGTAAAGTTGGAGCCACGAATATGGAGATAAGCCTGTTTGTTTTTTAAACATATGTGCAAACTGATATTTATTTATCCCAGACTGCTTAGCCATTTCAGCAAGTGTCCAGTTCTCATCATAGCTCTCCTTTAAAGCATTGGTTACATTCTCTAGTTCACCAGACACCGGTAAATCATTAGAGTGTGAACCAGGACTGTTTTGTAACATAAGTATGGCAAGCTGGGTAAGACTGTTTTCGATAAATAATTCATTGGATGAAACAGTTATGTATTCACGAATAAAGGATATCCAGTTCACGATTTGCGGGTTTATAGAAGGTAATAATGCGAATTCCGGATCAGTTAGTTTAAAACCTAGCTGTTCCGCGACTTCACGCAACAAGAGTTGCTCCACCTCTACTAAAAACTTCTCTTCGGTGACATGAAGCTGTTTATGCTCCTGGCCTGGATTTAAAATTAAAGAACTACCAGCATCAATTGATATATCACGCTGATTTGTTTGATACAGTCCTTTTCCATGTGGTGAAAAAATCAGCTTATAGCAATCGTCACTTCTCCAATTACGCTCCCCCAAGCTATCATGACGCATGAGAAGCAAGCCTTTATCGTGTTCTACTATCATTTCGTAAACCCCTTAACATTTATACTTGCTCAATTTCTGAACACATTCTATCATCATTTATTTTGTATTACTATAACATAAAAACCTTAGTAATTTATGTTCCACTAAGGTTTTGCTTGATTATTTTTTTATAAACATTTGCGTCCAATAAGTTGATTTACTCCCTCCTTCAGCGTAACCTATACCTATGTGTGTGACATTAGGATCCAAAATATTTTTACGATGCCCCGAACTATTCATCCACGAACTAACTACAGACCTAGGGGAGCTTTGACCAGCTGCAATGTTTTCGGATGCTCGTGTATAGGATATATTAAAGTCCTTCATCATATTAAACGGAGAGCCATATGTTGGTGAATTATGTGAAAAATAATCTTGATCACGCATATCTCTGGATTTATAGCGGGCAACCCTTGATAATTGCCAATCTATTTTCACAGTAGATAACCCATTGTTTCTCCTATATTGATTTGTTATTGTAACGACTTGACGCTCAACTGTTTTAACATCTCTTTTTAATGGGATTGTTACTTTATCACCGGGATAAATCAAATCAGGATTATTAAATTGCGGATTAGCATTAATAATCTCGGATAAACCAATTCGGTAGCTCTGTGAAATCTCCCACAGTGTGTCACCCCATTTCACTGTATAAGTATCTTTCCCTTGGGCAGTAGCACTAGATGTGAATACGATAAGAAAAAGAAAAAGAGACATAAGAAAAAACATGATTGTCCGCATTAAAAAACACTCCTTTCATAGTAATTTTAATTTAACCAAAAGAAGTATTTTTATGACGTAAACAGCAGCAATACTTATAGAACTTGGCTTATCGTTAAAGGGATTAGCATATTTTGCTTTCTTAGAAGCGTAAGCCTTAGTTGCACTTATGCAATAAGAAAGTAATGATCTTTCTTAACTGACAAAAAAAGCCACCCGTCTGGGCAGCCCATATTAATTAATTTAACGACTATAACTTTTATTTTTACGCTTGTTCATAAATTTTCTAACCATTGGATAAATAATTGGCCCATATTTTATCAATCTTCTTATAAGTTTTCCCATTTTTTCAATTCCTCCATTAAGTAATCATTCACAGGTAGTATTCCTTTTAATAGAGGAAATCAAACAAGTTTGTTGGTTAACTTAATATACTAAACGGAAAAAATAGCCACGCATCATCAACATAGACTACCATTATCCCGCCGATTAAGAATCCAAGGACTAAAAATGCAACATAGTGAAGTCCACTTTTTACCAAGTTAAATGAATGCGCCAAAGCCAAAACGATGAATACGAACGTCAATCCGACTGTTAGCTGACCGATTGAAAAGCCGCCCAAAAAGCTGAAAATATAAGTGCATAAGGCACAAACCCAATACATTTTAGGCTCGCCTTTAACAGCCAAAACGACTGCTATCAATGTGATCAGTACAAACCCGTAGAAGATTAACGTAAACATTGTACTCGCTCCTTTAATGAAAACATCTCCAGCCTATGTTACAGATTGCTCCAATGGCTCCGATATGACATCAATTATTTTCGTATCTTTATATACAAATCGATAACTAAATGTATTCTGCTCATCAAGCATTTTCGGTAAAAAATATTTTATGTTTTCGATCACACCAAAATTTTCATCATGCAGTACCCATGAAAGTTTTTTCCAATCCAATATTCCTTCGTCAGTACTCTTCGGTGTAGTATAATTATATGATTCTGGAAGCTCTGCAATGAACACATACATACCACCAAGATCCTTGCCATCCGCTTCCCAACATACAGTACCTTTGTACATAATATTTTTTGGTTCATTTATACCTGTTTCTTCGTTTATTTCGCGCAGGATGCAATCATGGGCAGTTTCATTATTCTCTACCTTTCCACCTACCCCATTCCACATCCCCATCCACGCAGGAGACTCTCTGTTCAGCAAAAGAATTTTGTCTCCTTTTTTTATGAAGCAAATTGTATAGTTAAGCATTCCTTTGTCTCCTTCTCATTCCTATTCTTCTTCATACTCCATTAACGCCACAACAATTCCAATGCAAACTGTTATTTGTATGATTGTCATCATTAATCCGGATACCTGTTACATACCTTACTCTATTTCATCCTACTAGTTACCCACTTTTAAAATGTCCATATAAGGGGTAATAAAATTTCGGTAAACATCAAGTAAATCGTTTGGGAGATGGTTTAGTTGAAAAAACTGAACATCTACAGATTCTGTTCTATCTATTTTAATATCACCTTGAAATTCATCCGTTGTATAGACAGCGGTTACGGAGTAAAATTCATCGCCATTAGCAACCTTTAAATAGTATTCTTCACCAGAAAAAATACCTAGTAACTTTAGACTGCCAATAGTCAAATTGGTCTCTTCTTTGACCTCTCTTTGTGCAGTTTCTTCCAAGCTTTCTCCCAATTCCATAAGACCACCTGGCAATCCCCAACCGCCATCTGATCTGTGCTGCAATAATAATTCATTTTTGTCATTTAAAATTAATACGACTGCCCCTGGCAATATTAGTGGTCTGTGCCCAACTAATTCTCTTAACTCTTTAACATAATCCATTATTTACGTTTTCACCCTTTTAATTTTCACAAACTCAATAAACCAGTACAGTGCAATCCACGGTAATATATATCTGGTAACCCATTCAAAAATCGGAAGTATACCTGTTAGATTGAAGCTCTCAGTAAAAATAAAAATAAAGAACAAAATTCCTAAGACAATCGCGCTTTGCACATAAAACGGCATCGTAAAACCCTCCTATTTCTTCAAGCTAATCTCTAATCGGATCATATCCGTGCATCTAATCCCATTCTCGAGAATTTCTTCCTCATAATTTTTTGTAAAAAAATCCTTTTCAATTCCAGTAATTCTGAAACCGCATTTCTGATAAAGGGCCAACTGATTTATACTCGAGTTACCAGTTCCGACCTCAATATGGGTAAACCCTTGTAATCGTGCGTTCGCAATAGCATGTGTTACTAGTTGTTTGCCGACACCTTTCCCTTGTTCACCCTCTTCAACCGCTATATTTTTAATCTCAATTATGTTCGAATTGATTGGCAGAAGTATATATACTCCTATCAATCTATTATCAATTTTTGCTACATAACACTGCCCCTGCTCTAGATACTCCTGGATAAGATCTTCAGATGGATCCGCTAAAAGAAGTAAAATCATTGGTACCGGTTCACTTGATTTTAATTTTTGAATTTCCATGTTGATCCCCTTTTCCCTATCCTATATAATGTTTCGATTTCCGGCATTGATTTCCCTCTAATTATGCTAAAATTAAACCTAGAGGGGAAGACTGATAATGGAACAAGAACTGATTTATTTTATTAGAAAAGCACTACCAAAATTGAAAATCTATCGTTATAGGCGCAATACACATGGATGGGATAACGATATAATTATTGTAAACGAAGATACTGTTTTCCGTTTTCCCAAAAATGACAAAGTTGCTAGTAGAGTCATGTCCGAAGTCTTGCTTTTGAAGAAAATAAATAGACATAAACCCTTCGTGACAATCCCAGATTACACAATGTTATATGAGGAAAATAATAAACTAAGATGTGTTTATTATGAATACATCAAGGGACAGCCATTAGAGCAAAAGCTAATTAATGATAGAAACGCAATGCTTCTTGGTGATTTTTTAACCAAGCTGCACAAAATGAATCACCCGAAGTTAAGCACTCTCCATACATACGATTACTGGAACGGCTTATTTATATCTGTAAGAGAGAAAGTTTATCCAAAAATAAATGGATTTCAGCAGCGAACAATTACAAACGTATTCACCAGGTTTCTAGATACATTTTCTACCCTTTCTTATCCAATGACTGTTATTCATGGAGATCTTTCAGCTTCTAACATCATCTGTAATGAGGGTGAAGTTACAGGAATTATCGATTTTACCGATGCACAAATCGGCGATCCTGCTTTTGACTTTGCGGGTTTCTATTGGGAATTTGGACCTGAATTCACGAAAAAGGTATTGTCCTACTACGAAGGTATTGAATCAAAAGAATCTATCTTTGAAAGAGTAGAAAGTTTCTATGGATTGCAACCTGTTTTTCATAAACTTTTAAATTCGGTTCATGATGACAAAATGGTTAAATGGGACAGTGCATTATCGAGATTTTTAAAACTATGTAATTCATGAGAGGACCTGATAGAAGGCCTCCTTTTCTATAACCCATAATTTAAATACCGTTCGTATTCATTAAAACAATTCGCCAACCGTCCGGGTCTTCAATGGTTACTCCTTTTTCCTTCCAATAACCATTTTCTGGCGGGACACTAGGATAACCCATACTATGTAATCGGTTCGCTACATAATCCATCTTACTTGTCTCCAGAATATAAAAGACTAGCAGATTATCTTCTGTTGGTGCTGGACAAGGGCTTCCATCAGCATGTTTAGTGAATTCAAGGTGGTAACCTGCATTTGGCAGTCCTAATATAACGCCTGTATATCCGTCTGGATTCGCAAAGTCGGTTAATCGTTCTAACCCAAGACCTTTCTCATAAAAATCAATAACTTCATCAAATTTATCTGTTGGCCTTGCAATTCTTATTTGTACTGCTGAAAAATCACTGAACTCCATTCTATCGCTCCTTTATTTGTCCCAATTCTATCCTGTTTCCATCTGGGTCCAGGAATACTGCAATAACTCCCCAGTCAAATTCAAGACGTTTATTTAAGAAGGAAACTCCATGCTTTTCCAATGCCGAAACTGCCTCGTCAACGTCGTTCACGTCAAACCTTAGTACAACCGGATTTTGCTGCCTGCCTTTTTCATTATGCGAACTAATTCCGCCTCTTTCGACCATAAGGTAACCATTAGAAACATTAAATGATACTAAATCCGCTTTTTCAAAATTAACTTTAAGTTGAAGTACATTTTTATAGAAATTAATGCACGCCTCGTATTGCTCGACAAATAATATCGTACCAAATTCCTTAAAATTCATTTTATCCCTCTTTCACAAATTGACTGAGATTGGACCACCCGTATGCTGTTTCTTTGAGTTTTTCTCCATCAATTTCTAATTCTGCATGTCCCAGTTTTTGTCCACCTAAGGATGCATAAAAGTTTTTTGCGTCATTGTCCTCCAAAACCCACACTAACATGGTGTTGATACCCGTTTGCAGCAGTGCTTCTGCAACTGGCTGGACAAGCAATTTGCCAATACCTTTGCCCTGGTATTCCTCAAAGATATAGATAGCATAAAGTTCCCCGTCATAGCCTTCGTATTTCCCTTCTCTCTCTTTACCACCTGTTGAAAACCCAACAATTTCGCTATCGTTATTTTCCGCTACAAACACACTGTTACTAGTCATGTTTCGTTCCCATAACTTGGTGCGATGATCATAATCCAATTTTTCCAAATAAGTATCAGGGACGATATTTCTGTATGTAGAACGCCAGCTATCAACATGTACCTTTGCTATATGTGGTGCGTCCTGTTGGGTTGCCTTTCTTATTTTCATAGAATTATAGCCTCCTTTTAAAAAAATGGTTTATAGTTAGTGCATTTTCTCCAAGATCTTATAATCCTTTGTTTTGATAACTTTAACATCATTGTCCTTAGCATAACGAATTAGATCCTGATAAATAGTCTCAGGGTGAAAGTTGATTACTCTGATATTCAAACCTTTTATCACTTTTATAACTGCACATTTCTTTGCCCAACTAACTCGCTTTAGTTTGAGCTCAGTAATCCGTACAGGAGCTACCTCTTTTTTATAAATAGGTACAGCGAAGATATATGTTTTATATGTTATTTTTTCGTCATCAATAGTTAACTGAGAACTCATAAAATTCAATAAAAATATCAAAAGTAAGAAGAACAAATAATAAATATTGAATGCGATAAAAGTAAGAGCCATCAAAAACAGAATAGTTCCTGATACATATTGTGTTTTAGCTTTATAAGTCATGCTACTCCTTATCCAGGTCATTCTTCGGATAAAATTTTTCTTCCTGTATCCCGTGCTTTTCTTTCAGAGCTTTACCAACTTCTGAACTATCGATACCGTGCCTGACCGCTACAGTAATGACAAGATACGCTATGTAAAGTGTTAGTGCATAAAGTATTATTGACATAATTATTCCCATCATCATTCCTCCTTGTAAATTTTATCATAACACAAAATTTTCACAATTCACGTGATGCAAAATTAAACAGTAAATGCGTTTTTTTGTTTACTAATTTTCACTTATACAGTAAGAAAGTTATTTGCTTAACTAACAGCTAAAAAACCATCAACTAATCATATAAGTTGATGGTCCTTATTACATTTTAGACAGGAAACAGAGTCTGCTACAATTATGCCTCTCTCTTTTCAGATCTTATAAAAATCCCAACAAACCCAAATAAAACAACGAAGATACCAATCCACACATTACTCATGAATGCTGCAATGGAAAATGTTAAATACATTAAGCAAACATGGCATGCATATACCTTAATGCTGATTTTTTGTTTGTATTAATCGCATTAAACGATTCAATTAGTATCATTAAGATATTCAACAATCCAATCCAGTGCACAAATTTACCTCCTAATAAAGACTGCCGGATTTCTTATTTTTAAACAGTGATTTGGTATTTGTTTCCTGGACCATTTCAATTTCAATTCCCTTATCAAATTTCCGAGCACTTGCAATTGTAAACATATAAGCAACACCTAATGAAATAACAAGCATCAGTGTAACACCAGCTATCCCTGCTATTAATGGACTTGAGGCCTTCCAGGATAATAATGTCAAAACAACACTAGCAATCGCACCAATAAATCCGTCTGTATCCTGAATTACATCTTGTAAAAATCCAACTGCATCTACTGGTACAATTAATAAAACATATGGAATTAACGCCATGAACAGATAGACATACGAAGCAATAAACAAAATAAATGCTGTACCAAATTTAAGTCTGTTCTGTGGATTGGCTGGATTGTATTTTGCTCCAATTGTTCCAAGCCATAATCCAATTGCACTAATTCCGACAGTTATAACAGCTTTCATGGCAATTCCAATGGCGAATTGTAAAATGGTCCACCCTAGAAAAGCTCCAACTGCAACTTCAAGTACTGTTAGCAGTGCGAAAGGTATCAGCCAGCTGATCCAAAGTTTTCCAAATGCAATATTTTTCCCTGACAATGGAAGCACACGCAAAATCCAAAGTGATGAAGCCTCCCGTGCAATAGATGAGGCAGCAAGTTGGCCATTAAAAATTGCAAAAATAAAGAGGAACGCAGCCTGTGCAATCGGCCATGAAATTTTGTTTGGCCCTCGCAAATCGCTTAAGCTTGCACCACCTGTCACAAATCCGGCAATTCCAAATATGAAAAAGAATATAAGCGGTAAAAAGACTAGCCATTCACGCATATCACGTTTAATTGCAAACCATTCTTTTTTCCCAACGGCGATTACTGGATGATGTAATTTGCGTCCTGATTTTTTTGCCACAGATTTCTTCTTCTTTTTAGCGCCACCTTCACTTAAACGAATCCAGCCCGTTCGGAAACCTTTTTCAACTAATGATGAAGTTACGACAACGCTAAAAACGGCAAGTAACATGATCAGCGCAAATGGTAATAAAAAATCCATTGAGCCACTTGTTGCATTTATGACTGCAGCACTGCCCCAGCTGACGGGAACCCAATCTGGAAATAATGGCAATCCGGATAATAGTACCTCTGTTAATGGCCGATCATTTGCCAAATTGGGAATCATGAACATTAGGTACACAAAAATCCCTGACAACACACTCATTATTGTCATGAATTCATTAGCCTTGCTTGCTGGAACAACTTGGATCAAAATTAGATTAAATAAGTAGGCAAGTGAGAGCCCAATAACGTTTAACGAAGTTACCACCAGAATCATAACTGGATAATACAGCAGACTTGCCCCGGTTAGAATACCGTAAATAAACAGAGGCACTACAAAAAAGGTGAAAACCAGTAACGGAATCCCAATGAAGCTTTGCATATATTTCACCCAAAAAATATGTCGCGTTGGGATGGGTAAAGTAAATAGTAATCCTAAGTCTGTCGCTGAATACAGATGTTTAAATACTTGTGGCAAGCCTAACAAGATGATAATTCCAATAATCATTAAGAATCCATATGATAAAATTCCATGTAATACTGGCTCAGAAATGGATTCTCCTATCGCCCAAACCCCTTTCGACAGAAAATATAATAGCACTGTAAGAACAGCAAGTGTGAAAAAGTGACTTATATAGTTTTTTCTCGGCTGTGTGCGAAATGTGTTGATGAGAATTTTCTTTTGATTATCTAAAAGGACTTTGATCATTTGGGATCACCATGATCGGTAATTTCACTAATCAGTGCTTGTTGATCCTCGCCGCCAGTCAATTCAAGGAAAATATCCTCGAGGCTTTGATCTGAATTACCGCCGCTGTTCCTCAGTTCATCCATCGTCCCGAGCGCAATAATTTTTCCATCTAAAATAATTCCTACACGATCACACATTTGCTCGGCAATTTCAAGGATATGAGTTGATACAAAGGCCGTCATACCATTATCACATAGTTCACGAAGCAGGTTTTTCAGGCTGCGTGCACTTTTGGGGTCAAGGCCCACTGTTGGCTCATCAAGAAAAAGTACTTCTGGTTCATGAACAAGCGCCCCGCATATTGCAATCTTTTGCTTCATTCCATGCGAATAGCTTTCGATTAAATCATTCGCTTGCTCCGTTAAACTGAAAATTTGCAGCAGTTCTTTTGCTTTTGATTGAAATTTTTTCTCTGGAACCTGGAAGACAGAGGCAATAAACTCAAGGTAGTCCCAGCCTGTCAGTTTCGGATACAAGTTCGGCTGGTCCGGTACATAGGCAATTTTCTTCTTTGCCTCAATTGGGGTTTTCCAAATATCAACATCATTTATATAGGCGGAACCACTTGTTGGCTCCAAAAGTCCTGTAAGCATCTTAATTGTTGTCGTTTTCCCGGCACCGTTTGGACCTAGAAATCCAAACAACTCTCCTTTTTTAACTTCCACATTTAAATTATGTACAGCTTCCTGTCTTCTGTATGATTTAGCCAGATTCTTTAGTTTAATTGATGCCTTTTCCATTATTATCCTCCCAATTTAAATCCTTTATAAAACAAATGAAATCGCAAGTATAAAAATAACAACAGCAATGGCCAATCCAAACACAAATCCAATTAGGTTAAATTTCCATGTGTAGCCCTTAAAATCAGATGTGTTTTTCGCATTGTCAACTTTGAATGTGTGTATGAGCGTTGTTATATTAATAGTAAGCAATAAAAAAATGATAAGAGTAATAAAGAACCAAATGCTTATGGGGTGCTGTCTGCTAAAGTCGTGCGTGAAATAAGCCTGAATCATGATCATGGCGCCCACGAAAATATTAATTACATACGTGGTTTTATTCTGCTTTTTCCACTCCTTGCCCATAATCTCTTTCTCATACTTATTAACCTGCTCGATAATTGGCACCCAAGACTTCGTTAAATCCTTTTTTAAGATATTAGAAAAAGACTGCACGATCAAGAAAGCGCCAAGCGTAAATAAAATGTAGGACGTACTCAATCCAGTATAATTCATAATAGCTACATAAATTGTCATACCGATTAGTAATATTGCGTTTATAAAGATAAATTGCTTCTTTCTCATATCCTTTATAGCCTCAGTCGTCATGAAAACCCTCCCCTTATGGTAGATTTTAACATAAGTTGATAGCATATGGACTCTTATTTTAGCTGCCAGGTCTGATATGGTGGACTTTATGATTTTACCTTAAAATATTAATATATACCTTCTGCCGCTAGTATTTCCAATCTGTTTAAATTGTTCTTTTACCAGAAGTCTACGTGCAGTTTGAATACCATCAACCTGCAAAAATTCACGTGCCTGGCGATTACTTATTGTGTTACCCACAAGCAGACTATAGTGCCATAACGCCTCCAGGTGTGCATTCCTGGATGTTGCCCCACAATGATGGCAAACCCATTTAGCATTTTTTCGGATCATTGGCAGAAATCCGCAGCCAGAGCAAAAAACGCCTCGTAAAATATCTGTGCTCTCAACCTGATATTTTTTTAAGATATCTACCTTATTTGTTGTGTGTGCGTTAATCAGGAATGCGGATAAAAACTGGAGTTCCTGCTCGCTCATGCATCCAAATTTATCTATGGAAGAGTAATCGTCTATCTTGGTCAGCAGGCTTTCTTTATGGATAACTGTGTCTGAAACTGTTGTATTGTTCATGAGGTTTTTAATAATTGTATTGGGGTTACTGTATGCGATGAGCTTCTCAATTGGTATAGTAGAAAAATCATGTTCCCTCATCCAACGTAAAAGCCTGAAATGTTGAAGGTTTACTTGTTCAATGTGATTACCGAGGTTATCTTCTTCACCTTTTTTCGTGACACGAATAGCTTGCCCAAACTCATCGTATATCACTGTTCCGGCAATATTTTTAACCTCTACAATTAGCAGGAATTGTGGTGAAAGGATCAACGTATCAATTTGGAAAAATCCATTCGCATCATAGATACGGAGATTGTGAAGGATTATATAGGAGGATTCTGGGAGAAAACTTAAGGTGAATGCAAGTGATTTTTCGCCATTATAGCCTGCCCGGAGATTTTTTGCATGTTTGCTTACTTCTTTACTCTTAAAATGATGTTCTGCCAGGCGCCAACTTAGTGCTTCGGTTTGCAGCATTAATACGGGGACATCAAGCGATTTACCAATCAATGGGGCACTTCCTTTATTATTTAGTTTTCCTATATATTCGCTGTTTTCCCGGGGATTTCTGCTTGATTTGGTTCAATAGATGTGGCAAATTTGTGAACTTTATCGTTTTGGTGTCGATGTTTATCTATTTTATCGATTACATGTCGATGTTTATCGATTCCGCAAAAATGCCATAAAAAAATAAGCCCGCCACTACTCATGCAGGCTGTCCCATCACTAATACTGAAATTGCGCCTCCACTGTCGCGCTAATAACTATCTGCCCCGGCTCAATTGGTGTAACAGCTTCCATTGTGGCATATGCTTTATATGCAATTGGCGCTTCACTTGTTTTTTCTGTGATTTTAATCGGATAAGGTGCGATGCCTATTTGCATTGTTTCAGCCAATGTTTGTGCTTTGGCGTATGCATCCTTTAGTGCGGAACTAAGCGCTTGCTTGTAATATATATTCTTATCTTTAACCGTGAATTGTATATTCAACACTCTGTTTATGCCATTTTGCACAGCAGTATCAATGACAATACCAGCCTGGTCGATCATCTCAACCTTTACTGTTATCGCATTCGTAACTTCATATCCTCTGAAAACTTGGGTGCCGTCGACATAGTCATATTTTGGGTTAATAGTGTAAGTAGTAGTTTGGATATTTTGCCTTGCTATCCCTAGCTGCAATAATGCCTGAATAACTTGGTTCATGGTGTTGGCGTTCTCCTGTTGTACCTGACTCAGCTCCATTCCTTCCGTAACCACTTCCAACTGGACCTCAGCGACATCTGGCTCAACAGATAAATTTGATATCCCGGTAACAGTCATCACTCGATAATACATTTGTATTCCACCCTCCTGGAATAGTCTCTTTAGATCATATGCTGATTATTCGATTTCCATGTTAGATAGGATTTCTTAACTGAGAATAAAAAAATAACACCCTAAACCGTCTTGATTAGGGTGTTATTTTAGTTACATATTCTACATGTCATGATGAGGATTGTGCTTTTGCCGTGAATGATTTTTTTGTTTTACTTTATGTGAACCTTCCAGCGGTTCTCCGTATGGCTGTTTTGGACTCTTGGGCAAATTTGGCTGTTCCTGCTGTTTCGGCCCTTTTGGTTTTCCACCCATTTCAATTCCTCCTTTACATGTACATGCGTAGTTTTTGAAGAGGATTGCAATCTATACAAAAAGAATATTAAAATCAATTACACGTTAGAATTGTTCCAACTGTAAAATTGAATGATGGATGAAAAAAAAAGAACACGATGCTGCTTTTAAAGGTTTGGTGGGTAAATGAAGCAAACTAACGACCAAACCATCTACCTAACAGCAAATTTTTTCAGAAATGGCTTTCCTGATTAAAGATTATTCGTCCAAAATTAAGAAGCTATATCTCTGGTATCATTCCTAAAAACCTTCACATATGGCAGAAAGAAACTTATGAGCACACCTGAGATAAGTGCATTAATCAATGTTCCAATTCCAATTGCCCCATTAAATATAAATGCTACGATAACTAGACCCACGCTTATTAATGCCCGTGAATACGTAACTTTCCAGCCGGTCAGATTCGAAACAATCAACATGGAACGATCCATTGGATTTGGAGCGATGTCAGATTGCAAATAGAACGCAACTCCCAGTCCAATTAAAATAATGCCAATCCCTAAAGTAATTGACTGGCCAAGCCATGTAACTGGAACAATCCAATCTCCCACCAAAAATAACCAGGTGTCAATCCCAATACCTGTGGCAAGTGATGTTACTATAGCAAAATACTCCGGTCTTTTTTTCTCTGCTATTGCATTACAAAGTACCATTGATAAGCCGACTACGATTTCCCAGCTTCCAATTGTTAATCCAAATGTCCTGTGTAAACCAACAAGAAGTGCATCAAACGGCGATGCTCCTAATGCTGATTGAATCGTAAGTGCAATTCCAAGTGTTAAAATAATAATGCCAATTAGGTAAAAATGAGCTCCAGCACGGATTAACCGCATGATAATCACTCCTTTTTTAAAAATGATCCGACAAGATACGGGAAGTGACAGTCCCGATCCCAGACTCAAAGTGTAACATACTCTATCGGCTTTTTTCAGCTGAATTATCTTGCTTGCCAGGCTTGATAGCAACTTATTTCAGGACGAAATTCTGAACAAACTTAGAAAAAGGAAGCCAGCTTCAAACTAGGCTTCCTTACTTGGTTCGTTTCTTATTTTTTATCCTAGTTTTCTTGCACCCATTTTCTTGTACCTTCAATTGGCTTTTCTGCTTCATTTACATATACGTTAAATAAAATAACTTAATGTTAACGTTTTAAAATATATATCAAATTATAACGAATAAAGCATTTGCGACATAGTCTGTGCCGATAGTTATAATTTCTTCTTTTTGACAAAAAAATATGGGCGTGTTACATTTATTTTGTTCGAAGTGTTAAATTTTTTCTAAACAAACTTAACGAAATATTAAAGGAGGGGCTACTTTGACCATTAAACAACAATTTATTGATGGAACATGGGTACATTCCAACTCAAATAAAGTTAGAAATATTATTAATCCATTTAATCAAGAGGTTATTGCACAAGTAACAGAAAGTGATGAAACGGATGCAAAAGCTGCTATCACTGCTGCAAGAAAAGCTTTTGATCAAGGTGTTTGGTCATCGACACCAGCAACTGAACGCGGACAAATCGTTTACAAGATTGCCGATTTCATTGCACGTGACAGAGAGGAATTAGCAGAACTTGAGTCACTTGACACTGGTAAAACAATGGAAGAAAGCCGCGGTGATATGGATGATATTGCTGGCGTATTCCGTTATTATGCCGAAGCCGCTGATAAAGATGGAGGAGAAATTATTGACTCCCCTATTCCAAATTCAGTGAGTAAAGTTGTCCGGGAACCTGTTGGTGTATGCGGACAAATTACACCGTGGAATTATCCACTATTACAGGCATCATGGAAACTCGCACCAGCATTGGCAGCAGGCAATACACTGATCATGAAGCCTAGTGAGATTACACCACTTACTTCCATTAAAGTGTTTGAATTAATAGAAGAAGCTGGCGTCCCTAGCGGCGTAGCAAACCTGGTACTTGGAGCTGGAAACACTGTAGGCGCTGAGCTATCGGTCAACACAGACGTTGATTTGATTTCGTTTACAGGTGGAATTGAAACCGGGAAAAAAATCATGCAAGCGGCAAGTGTTAATGTGAAGAAAATCGCACTTGAGCTTGGCGGTAAAAACCCTAATGTCGTTTTTGCCGATGCTGATTTTGAAACAGCTGTCGACCAGGCAATGAATGCCGTATTTTTCCATGCAGGTCAAATTTGCTCAGCAGGCACACGACTGATTATCGAAGAAAGCATTCACGATGAATTTGTTAATGCTCTGGTTGATCGCGTGAAAAACATTACACTAGGCAATGGCTTTGACGAAACAACACAAATGGGACCACTCATTTCAGAAGAACATTTAAATAAAGTAATTAATTATGTAGAAAAAGGCAAAAAAGAAGGCGCAACTATTGCAGTTGGCGGCGAACGCCCTGAAGATCCTAAGCTGCAGGATGGTTTCTTCTATCTGCCAACGGTTATAACTGACTGTACAACAGATATGAGTGTCGTACAGGATGAAGGATTCGGTCCTATCATCACAGTGGAAAAATTCACTACAGAAGAAGAGGCTATTAACTTAGCAAACGATTCCATTTACGGGCTTGCCGGTGGTGTTTGGACGAAAGACATTGCTAAAGCTGAGCGCGCTGTTGCTAAAATGCGCATGGGAACGGTTTGGATTAACGAATTTAATTTATATTTTCCACATGCACCATGGGGCGGATTTAAACAATCCGGAATTGGCCGTGAGCTAGGTAAACCAGGCCTTGATGAATATCAGGAAACAAAACACATTTTCCACAACTTAAAACCGGAGTCTATGAACTGGTTCTAAGATTTTATAAGGAACGTAATTATGAATTACGCTGGAGCCGATCATGATTATTCTATCTCATTGATCTTGGTGAGAAGGCAACTTGGCATGACGCTAAGTTGCTTTTTTTTGATTGCGTTATGGGCTGTTGAGCAGTTTAGCGAAGCGATTTCGGAAGTTTAATTGTGAACTTGAGCGGGGAAATTGTGAACTTGAGCCGAATTTGTGTCCACTTGAGCCGATTTGCTGTCAACTTCAGCCAAAGCTGTGTCCATTTGAGCCAATCATAATTATTCTATCAATCTTTCAACGTTGATCTTGTATCTCATACCACTCCCTTTGCCAACTTTTTCAAAGTCCTCCTTTTGCAATAGTTTTCTAGTAATACTGCCTGAACCTATTTGCAAAAACTCTCTAGCTTCTCGATTATTAATATACTCTTTTATTAATAAAGCATAATCTGCCAATTCCTGACGATGTGCAGTCCTTGATACAGCACCACAACTTATACACCGCCATTTCCCGGCCTTAGATTTCATTGGTACTGTCCCGCAATCCGAACAAAAAACACCTTTCAGCAAGTCCTCAGCCGAAATATTATTTCTTTTCATCCCCTCGAACTTCTCAGATTCGTGCTCCTCTAGTAAACGATATGACAACTCGATTAGTTGATCTTCGTCGAAGCAGTATGTCGTATGTGTATCAGTCAGTTTCTCAATTTTAGGGAGTACTTTTTCCTTATGCATGACAATTTCAGAAATAATCGGGTCGTTGATAATATTTTTGAGAAAGGTATCATCCTGGCTGTATACTACAATTTTTTCAATGGGAATTGGTGGAAAGTCATGTTTACGAAGCCACTCAAGAAGTCTTCTATGCTGTAGATTAACCTGATCAAGGGGATTTGTAAAAACTTCTATTTCATTATTTTTATAGCGGATTGCCTGACCCATGCCATCAAAATGCATATTGTCATATATATTTTTAACTTCAATAATGAGAAAGAACTTAAGAGAAAGAAGCAGGATATCAATTTGGAAATGGCCTTGCTTGTCGGGGATTCTGATATAATGGAAAATCAAAAATTCTTGTTCAGGGAGAAAGCTCAGCAGAAAGTCTAATGACTGTTCTCCTCTATATCCGCTTCGGAGGTTCTTTGCATTCATTCTGATTTTTTCTTTATTGGGGTGAATTAGCGGTGTTCTTTTAGCAAGAGCTTCTGCTTGTAGAATATGTTTGGGGACTTTAAAGGGCTTAACAAACAATTAGTCACTACCTTCCTTTTTTTACTTTTGATACATTACTTAATATTCGACCTTAACATTAAAAATCCTGCTTTAAAATTTTAATAATTTGAGCGGAGAAATTGTGAACTTGAGCCGAATGTGTGACAATTTGAGCCAAATTATTGTGAACTTGAGCCGAAGCTGTGTCCATTTGAGCCAATCAGAGATTTCACTCCCAGTAATCCGAGTCAATCATCCGCAATTCTTCCACGATATCCTCGAGGTCGGTTGGGGTAATCACAAAAATCGGATAATCTTCCCCGCTCTGACTTGCTTCTTCATGAAAAAAACGATTACTGCCCGGATTATCATCATCTAACAGGATGAGGCATGCATCACTTTTGTCCACCAGCCATTTATTCTTCGCTTTAAATTGATATGCGCCTTTATAGTCTCCTTTATAGAGTGGCTGATAGAAGTCAGCAGTCATTGTTAACTCTTGATAGACTTGCTGAATTGCCTCAGGCCAGCGACTTTCCTGATTTTCAAAGGGGGGGATGATTGCGAGTTTAATATCATACCGTTCTTTCAAATCGAGTACAACTTCACCAGCCCATAATTCCACTCCCATCTGACCAGAAAGAATAACCCAATCCAGTCCTTCTTCAATAAAGCCAATTAACCGCTTTTCGATTGCTGCTTTAACAAAAGAAACACGCTTATCATCCGGCTTAAAAATATTTAGCTCCATCGGTTTATATCCTGTAACTGCTAGTACCTTCATGGGGTCCCTGTCACTCCTTCGTTTTCACTATTTTTCACCGGACCTCTGAATTTCCGAACTATCAAATTTAAATATAGGCCCATTATTCACTGTCGTGTGGTATTCTCCTGATTCTCCCATTGGGCACACATCATCATACTTAATTATATCTTCTATAAAGGATTCGTCCACTTTTCGCCCAATCCACGTTCCGGGAAGTCGTGCCTCGTCAACCTTAATAACCTCAGCCTCAAATCCAACCTCCACAAATTGATGTAACAACCGTAATACACTTTCTTGCACTGTCCATAATGGATAAATCGCTTCCAAGCTGGCTGCTTCGGCAACTTTTTCACCCCATTCGCGATGGCCCGCTAGATAAATATCACCAAACGCAATTCCGTGTATATTATCGCCCTCACGCAACTCATTCAGTTTTAAAACAAAGTCCTCTGTGTATGTCTCAAAATCTGTCTCAATAAAATGTACCGGGACCCCTAACCTTTCCGCCTGCAACAAAATGTGCTCACGATTCTCGTCATGTGCTACAGTTTCGTTATTCTTTTTCCAAACTGTAGTAATTAAATAGGCAACATCAAACCCTTGTTGCTGTAATCGGTATAACGCGAGACAACTGTCCTTTCCACCACTAAATGATAGTGCCACCTTTTTACTCATGTAATCTCCCCCAGTTAAATTTTTTGAAATGTGTGTCGTTAAAGTCAGATGTATATTTAAGCCTATATCCAAACATCCTATTCATGGCGATATTCCTATCCAAATTAATTCAATTGCCTTAATTTATTTTTAATACTAACATTCCTGCAAGCATGACTCCAATTGTCCATCTAACACTTCTATTAGATAATCGTTAGAACTCCTTATACTTCGAAGTTTATGCCTTAGTTCCACTTATGCATTAAGAAATTCTTAACTGCCAAAAAAATGAAGAGAGATTCCCTTCATTTTTTACAGCTTATAAAAACGACACGTATTTTCATAGATCTGGCTATAAACATACGCAGCCGAGACCTTCTTCATCTCTGAAATCTTTTCGATACTCTTATGGATCATTCCAGGATGTGTCATGTTCCCTTTAAAAATTCCTTCAAATGGCCATGGACCATCTGTTTCCACCATCACACGGGATAGCGGATAGACGCTGACTAAATCCTGAATTTCCTTTTCGTATACTACATCAGGTGTCACCGATATAGAGTATCCATTTTTCGCCATACGCTCTATCGTCTGTGAATCTCCCTTAAACCAATGAAAATGTGCATCAGGTACAGAATATTTTTCAAGTAAATCGCACACAATTGAAGCATCTTCATATATAGCGTGAAGAATTATCGGTTTATCCAGTGCTGCAGCCTTTTGGATAAACGTTTCCAGTAATTCAACATAGGCGTTCCATGGTCCTCCTTTATTATCCTGCCGCAAGTAATAGGGCAATCCAACCTCGCCGATAGCTATCATTTCTTGCTGATTTTGCTCAATAAACGTTAGAATCTCAGCAGCCTCGTAATCAGTAGGCAGCGCCTGTTCGGGATGAAAGCCAAATGCCGGTTTAATACGGCTATCGTCATAAGCCAGTCGCAGGGTTTCCTTGGACGACTTCAAATGGTTCGACACGCAAATTAGTGCCTCCACCTGATCCAACTCAAGTTCACTCAAAATTTCCTGCCGCTCCTTCTGGCGATACATATCCAAGTGAATATGCGAATCGATTATTCTATCAGACATCTTCACTCAACTCCCGATAGATTGCCTTTTTCCAGTCTAGAAATTCCTCTGTCAACAGAATATCTTCATGGCGTGGCCTCTCAAATGGAATCGTAAACTCTCTTTTGACGGTTGCTGGTTTTTGGGATAGGACAATAACCCGGTCGGAAAGAAAAATTGCTTCATCAATATTATGTGTGACAAACAGGATTGACCGCTTATTTTCCTGCCAGATGGACATGAGCCATTTCTGCATTTCCAATCGGGTAAACTCATCCAGTGCGGAAAAGGGCTCATCCAGACAGATAAGGGGCTGCGGACTTAGCAAACTTCGTACAAACGCAACACGTTGTTTCATTCCGCCTGATAATTCATGTGGATACGCATTTTCATACCCTTGCAATCCAGCGCGTACAATTAATTCCAGCGCCCTTTTTTCATCATGTTTGCCAACGATTTCGCCACCAAGCAAGACATTTTTTAATACCGTGCGCCAAGGCATGAGTGACGGAGATTGCGGGGTATAGCTGATTGATCCCTTCTGACCATTTATCTGTTTATCCTCCAGAAAAATTTCTCCTGAATCAGGCAGACGAATCCCGCCAATCAAATGAAATAATGTACTTTTCCCACTTCCGGATGGGCCTAAAATGGAAACGAACTCTCCGTCATTAACGATGAAATTAACATCCTGCAAAACATTATGATCTCCGTATGATTTTGTTATATCGTTTACGGTTAAATTGCCCATATCAATTTCCTTCTCCTTTTGGCTTCCATTTAATCAGGCTTTTTTCGATCAAAATAATGATTGCAAAAAATAATAAACTAAGAACCATTACAAGAAAAATAGATACGAAAACACGATCAGTCCTGAATGAAGACGATGCTAATGTCATATACACGCCGATCCCTTTACTCGCACCAAGCCATTCAGATATGACGGCTCCCATGACACTATACGTTGCTGAAATTTTCAGCCCAGCAAATACGTATGGTAATGCATTCGGCCATTCCAGTTTCCAAAATATCTGCTTCTTGTTTGCACCAGCCATTTGCATATAATGCTTCAGGTCGCGGTCCGTTTGCCTGAATCCATCCAAGGCTGACACTGCAATAGGAAAAAAACAGACCAGCGTAATCACAATAATCTTGGGCAGCATATCAAAACCAAACCATATAACGAGCAGTGGCGCCAGAACAATAATTGGTATATTTTGCGAAATAATAATTAATGGATACAACGCTTCCCGAAGCTGTGGTACAAGATGCAGACTAATCGCAAT
Source organism: Virgibacillus sp. L01 (assembly GCF_052246775.1). Taxonomy (NCBI): domain Bacteria; kingdom Bacillati; phylum Bacillota; class Bacilli; order Caryophanales; family Bacillaceae; genus Virgibacillus; species Virgibacillus sp. L01. The sequence goes on from NZ_JBQQCP010000009.1 coordinate 104,281, forward strand.
CAGAATTCCCACACTGCTGCCAATTAAAAATCCAATAATCGTTAATTGAACGGTTGAGAAGATATGATGCTGGTAAGATGCCCAACCTTCAACACCTGTTTGGAAAATTTGCGAGGGCGCTGGCAGCAGCCAGCCAGGTATCTCGAATAACTTACTGGAAGCCTCCCAAATAATGAATAAAAGGAGGATAACCGTAACAGGTTTCCATCCTTTTTTCATAAATTTTTTCATCAACGATATTTCTCCGTCAATTTATCCATCGATGCACCACTTGGATTATAGAGTATTTTCACTTGTGATATAATGCTGACGCTCCCGAGTTCAACCATTCTTTCGTTCATTTTTTCAATAACTGCAAATAGCTCGGTTAGCTTCCCTTCCATTGTTGTCTCCAAAGGATGGACCTCATATTTCACTCCAGCTTGTTCAATCACCTCTATCGCAGCGTCTACATATGGAATGACATCTTCCCCATTTTTTGTCTTGGGGATAATTTGAATACTTACTAATGAATTGTTCATATTCCCACTCCTATTCTGGCAAAAATTCGTTGGTAAACGCTTCTTTCGCTTTTAATTTACTTTCAAGAAGTCCATTATCATACATCCAGCTAGAATAATTCTCCCAAACCTCCTGCTTTTGAACTCCCCACTTTTCTGCGTCATCCTGATATTTTGGTGATAGCCATTTCTGACTTTTCTTAACAAGCTCCGGATCAAGGTCTGGAACAGCGTCGATGAGAATTTCTGCTGCTTCACCTGGATTATCTATGGCAAACTTATACCCTTTTGAAACCGCCGCTAAAAATTTCTCAGCCTTTTCTGGATTGTCAGAGATCATTTTTTCGTTCGTTGTAAGGACAGGTGTATAGTAATCAAGCTTTCTGGAGTAATCGGTTAAATAAATCATATTTAATTCCTCCCCGCGCATTTCTGCTTCGACTCCAGTCCAGCCATAGTAAATCCAAGCAAAATCAATATCCCGCTTCACCGCTGTGAAGAAATCTGTATTGCCCATATTGACAATATCTACTTTCTCAACATCGGCATTTTCCTGCTTCATAAGTGATGAAAGAACCGCTTTTTCAACCGGTGCACCCCACCCGCCATATGTTTTTCCTTCAAAATCTTTTGGTGATGTAATTTGTTTGTCTTTTGGTGAAGCAAATCCGGATGTATTATGCTGGATAACCGCTGCAATCGATACGATGGGAATATCCTGAATACGTGCTTCTGTAACAGCTTCCTGTGCACTGACACCGAAGTCAGCTTTTCCTGATGCTACAAGCTGGTCAGACCCTGCCTCACCTGGCATCATAATTTCTACATCTAACCCTTCATCGGCAAAATATCCTTTTTCCTGGGCAACATATAGCCCTGTGTGATTCGTATTGGGGGTCCAATCGAGCACTACTTTAGCTTGTTCTGTCTCCTGACTTTTATCGTCAGTTCCTCCTGCGTCGTTACATGCTGTTAGTAAAACGGCTATAAAAACTACGAGTAACCATTTTCTCATTTCCCATCTCCCTTTCTCTTTTTTTGTTCACTTCTGGAAGTATGATTGGTATTGGAAACGATAGGAATTATCCATAAAAGTCCAAAAAAATAACGCCAGGTTAGTCCCTGAGCGCATTCCGAACAATATTACTATTGTTTTACTTTGTTCCCTACGCTGGTCTCAACCAAATCAGGTTCCAAGGGTCAGCATCTATCGGATGCAATCTCAACCAGCATAAACTGGTCCCCCTACAACTTATTATTCAATTAATCTATCAAATTCACTATGCCACAGCTTACTGTATTTTTCAAGTTTTATCTTTTCTTCGACTGTGATGAAATATTAATTGTGATCTTCTTTTTCTGTTCTGGCGTTAGCTTATCCTCTTTTTTCAAAAGGTCACGTATCTCTTTGAGCAATTCAGCTTTTTCATCAGGTTTTGTTTCTTTTTCCTGCTCCTTCTCACCTCTAAACTTTGCTATGATGCGAATGAAAATGAAGATGGACACCGCAATAACGATAAAATCAAAAACCGACTGGATGAACTCGCCATACAATACATCTGCTTTTCTGACGGTATACTTTAAATTTGTGAAATCAACACCACTTACTAAGATCCCTGCTAGTGGCATCATAATATTTTCAACAAGTGACGTTACTATTTTTCCAAAGGCTGTCCCGATAATCACAGCAACAGCCAAGTCTAATACGTTTCCTTTTAATGCGAATGCTTTAAAATCTGACCACAAAATTAATCACCCTTTTTATTAGGCTTGTACTAATTTTATGTATGAAAACGGATGTTTAGCACTTTTATCAGTTATAACTTAAGTTCCTACGCAATCAGTTAATTTTTTAATAATTCCCAAGATTACATATTGAGAAAATTCTATAATTATGGTATGTTAACTATAATAATAAAGGAATTACTTCTTATTTATTAAAATTAAAAGCAAATCCTTCATTTTAATAGATGACAAACTTACGGAGAATTAACATGGAGAATCTGTACAAGAAAATCAAGGAACATCAATCGACTTTTTCAAAAAGCTTTAAAAAAATAGCATCCTATATTTACAGTGATCCATCTATTTTCGCAATGAACTCAGCTCAGGAAGCAGGCAAAAAAATAGGTGTCAGCGAAACAACGATCATTCGTTTTGCGCGTACACTTGGATATGATGGCTATAAATCTTTACAGCAGGTATACCAACAACGCATTTTTGAAAAAAGCAGTTTGTCTGATTTCAGAAACAGAAAGGTATCCAATCATTCGGAAGATAATACTGTTAAAAACCTAATGTTCAATGATATACGTACAATTCAGACAGTAATCGAGCAAATTTCGGAAACGGACTTAGACCAAACCGTTACAAAGCTGTTATCTGCTGAGAACATCTATATTTCAGGTATCCGATCATCCTACGCGTTAGCAAGCTGGTTTACCTATGCCCTAAATATTGTGGTCGGCAATGTACGGCAGCATACACCTGATGATGATATTTTGGTTCAGCTAAGTGAATTGCATGAAAATAGTGTATTTGTTGCTTTTTCATTCCATAGGTATGGGGTTAACACGATAAGACTTGCTGAATTGGCCAAAAAACAAGGTGCAACAATTATTGCTTTTACAGATAACCCTTATTCGCCCATTACCGAGTATTCAGATATAACATTGGCGGTTCAATTGGAGGAACTATCGACACTTGATTTGGTACCTGCCGTATTTTCCCTGATGAATAGTATTATTGCAGCGATAACATTACGTGCACCGGAGCTGTTTCAGCGGCGGGCAGCACTATTTGATGGAATAGAAGCAAGCAGTTTTTTTGCAAATTAGTTTAAAGGAGCATATCCATGAAGCAAACTATAGAAAAGATAACCCCACAGCTTCAAAAAATTTTCTCCCATTTACATGAACATCCGGAAATCAGCTGGAAAGAGCATGAAACTACATCTTACATCAAACAGCTTTTTAAAAATTATGACTGCAGGATTACCACAGTGGATGATTCAACCGGTCTTGTTATCGAAATTGGCCAAGGTTCACCCGTTGTTGCAATGCGAGCTGATATTGATGCTTTATGGCAAGAGGTAGACGGTAAATTTCAGGCAAATCATTCGTGTGGACACGATGCACATATGACAATTGCAATCGGCTCATTATTAACACTTCTTGAAGATGGCTACCCTGGAAAAGGAACATTCCGATTTATTTTTCAGCCTGCAGAAGAAAAAGGGACAGGCGCATTATCCTTAGTGGATAAAGGGATTGCTGATGATATTGACTATTTATATGGAATGCATTTACGACCAATAGAAGAATTAGAACATGATCAGTTTGCTCCAGCTATCCGCCATGGTGCAGCTTGTTTTATTGATGGAGTCATTCAAGGTGATGATGCCCACGGGGCCAGGCCTCATTTAAACACCAATGCTATTCATGTTGGTTCTGAGCTTGTCCAGCACCTGCAATATATCGATATAAACCCAATGATTCCCCATTCTGCTAAGCTGACAGCTTTTCAGGCTGGTGGAGAGAGTAAAAATATTATCCCTGGTAACGCAACATTCTCAGTCGATTTACGTGCTCAAACTAACGCGGTTATGGACGAATTGATGATAAATGTTAAGCGAATTACAGCCATGCTTGCCGACTATCATGACATTTCCATCGACTTGAAGATTGGCGCCAACATTGCTGCATCTGTTATTAATCAGGAAGCTACTTCGATTATGGAAGATGCTATCAAAGATTGCGTTGGTGCCGATAAATTGCAACCGATTATTACAACGACTGGAGGGGATGATTTTCATTTTTATACTATTAAAAAGCCTTACTTAAAAGCAACAATGCTTGCAATAGGATGTGATTTACAGCCAGGTCTCCACCATCCAAACATGACATTCAATCATGCGATAATTCCTGAAGCGGTTGATATTTTAACTAATGCTTTAATTAAAACTGCTGAAAGGAGCACCTAAGATGACCAATAATATTGAAATTCGCAAGCTGACAAGTATGACTGACTTGCGAAAAATGCAGGAAGTGGAGGAAGCAGTTTGGCAAATGACTCCGAATCCAGTGCATCAGACATATACCGCCTTAAATCATGGTGGCGTTATTCTCGGTGCATTTGATGGACAAGCGATGGTTGGCTTTTTATACAGCTTTGCAGGATTTGATGGCAGTCAATCCTATTTATGTTCCCATATGCTTGGAATATTGCCAGGTTATCGCAAGGGGGGGCTTGGTGAAAGAATGAAGCTGAAGCAGGCTGAAATTGCTCGAGAAATAGGCTATTCCATCATTACATGGACGTTTGATCCACTTGAAAGTTTAAATGCATATTTAAATTTGCATAAACTTGGAGCAACTGGAGCTTTTTACAAAAAAGATCACTATGGATCCATGGATGATGAGTTAAATGAAGGCTTACCTACAGATCGGATTCAAATCGAATGGGACCTTAATACGGCTAAACCAGCCCAAAAGATAACATTCGTTGAAAATAAACTAATGATTGATGTAACAACGAATGGGATACCGAAAGCTTATCTGGATAGATTTAACCCTATTGATGACGGCTGGTTTGTTGCCGTACCTAATAATTTCCAATCTCTTAAGAAAAAGGATATTAATCTAGCAAAGGAATGGCGGCATAAAACGAGAGAAGCATTTCAGCTATTATTTGATAATGGCTTTACAGCGGAGAATTTCATCCGTAATCATTGGAAAAGGCACAGTTACTATTACTTTACCAAAACTAACCCGTGCACTGGAGGAAACCAACATGACAATCCCTATTAAGCAATTTAAACTTCGGCGACTTAAAATGATGTTAAATACTCCCTTTACGACAAGCTTTGGAACGATACAGGAAAAAGAATTCTTTGTCACGGAAGCAATTGATGAAGAAGGAAATCGTGGTTTTGGTGAATCTGTTGCATTTTCAAGTCCATGGTATAACGAAGAAACAGTTCAAACAACCCAGCATATCATCAAAGACTTTTTAATAAAGCTAATAAAAGAAAACAAAATCAACCATCCTGATGATCTGTTGGAAATTTTTAAACCAATCAGAGGGAATAACATGGCAAAATCTGCGCTAGAAGGGGCAATTTGGGACCTTTATGCCAAACGTGAGAACATTTCACTTGCAGAGGCACTTGGCGGTACAAAGAAAGAAATTGATGTTGGCATCAGTATCGGAATTAAGCCCAGTGCAGATGAACTTTTGCAAACAGTTGGTCACTATGTGAAAGAAGGATATAAACGCATCAAAATTAAAATAAAACCTGGCTGGGATTATGAAATTCTACGTAGAGTTAAGTCAGAATTCCCAAATATACCCATTATGGCGGATGCTAATTCTGCCTATACACTAAAAGATATACATCATCTGAAAAAGTTAGACGAACTGGATTTGCTGATGATTGAACAGCCGTTGGGACACGATGATATTGTTGATCATTCCAAGTTGCAGGCCGCTATGAAGACCCCCATTTGCTTGGATGAAAGCATTCATTCACTTGCAGACACAGAAAAAGCAATTCAACTGCAAAGCTGCAAAATCATTAACATTAAAATCGGCAGAGTCGGTGGACTTTCGGAAGCGAAACGTATTCATGATGTATGTAAACAAAATGGAATTAACGTTTGGTGTGGCGGGATGCTCGAAGCTGGAATTGGCCGAGCACATAATATTGCGCTAACAACCCTGCCACAATTTGTTTTGCCAGGTGATACGGCCGCTTCAGCACTATATTGGAAAAAAGACATCATAAAGCCTGAGGTTACAGTAGAAAATGGTGTCATTTCAGTCCCAGATCGACCAGGTATCGGCTATGAAATCGATGAGCAAGCATTAGAGAGATTCACTGTTGAAGAAGAAGTATTCCATTTGTGATTTCCTGTTTGATAAATATATATTTGGAGGGGTTTTAGATGAAGAATTTGTTTGAAGGGAAATTTGGAAGGTACCTGCTGCCAGCAATCATTATTCAATCCGTATTAATTGGTGGTGGCTTCGCTACAGGGAGGGAGATTGTTCAATACGGCGCTAAATTCGGAGCGCTTGGATGGCTTGGTGGTATTGGTATTTTATTTGGTTTTATCGTAATGGCTGTCCTGATGTTCGAATTTGCACGTAAATACAAAGCATTTGAATACCGCAAATTATTAAAAGAACTTATCGGTCCATTTTGGTTCTTATTCGACATCGTCTACTTGTTGCTTGCAATTTTAATCATTGCCATTATGGCTTCAGCAACTGGTGAAATTCTGAACAGTACACTTGGATTAAATTACTGGGTCGGTGTCAGTCTGATAACAGTTATAGTTGGTATATTGAACTTCTACGGTAAAGGACTTATTGAACGCTTTAAAACATTCGGTACATTAGCATTAATGATTGGCTACCTGGTTTTTGCTGCTCTTGTTATTGGAACTACATGGGATGATGCCATGGCTGTATTGTCTTCAGGAGATACGAGTTACATGCCTGGAGAAGTATCAATATTTGCCGTTTTATGGACCGGCATATTGTATGTTGGCTATAACTTGGCTGTATTTCCGGCAGCGTTATTTACCATTGAACGCCAAAAATCACGAAAGGAATCTGTAATCTCCGGGATTATAGCCGGCGTTCTTATGACCTTCCCTTGGTTCTTAACGTACTTCAGTCTTATGGGATTCTATCCTTCAGAAGAGGTGTTCGGGGCTTCCGTGCCGTGGCTTGTAATGCTGCAGGATTTCCCTGCGATTGTGATCGTGATATTCGGTATTGTTGTCGGCTGGACACTAGTCGAAACATCTTCTGGAATGATCCATGCGTTTGTTGACCGTATGGAGGCACAAATGGAAGAACATGCTAACAAATCGCTTACTTCCACACAAAGAGGTGCGATCGCAGTTGGTACACTAATCTTAGCTATGATTCTCTCACAAGTAGGAATCATCGACTTAATTTCAACAGGTTACACAGCAATGGCATATGCGATGATTGCCGTATTCGCCATCCCACTATTAACAATAGGGGTATACAAGATATTTTTTAAAAAAGATGAAGAAATTGCAGTTGAAGAAGCTGATAGCAGCAATGGATAGAAATTAGGGTGAACCCCCGCATGAGTTTGGGCCATGCGGGGGTTTTGTGATTAAGTCGGAGTGGGCAGGTTGGGCAGGTATCAACTGGGAAGGCTTGGATATCAACCCGAATATGGTTTTATCAACTCGTTTGCTTGGATATCAACCGGAAATGTGGCTTTATCAACTCGTTGGCTTGGATATCAACCGGGATATGGTTTTATCAACTCGTTAGCTTGGATATCAACCCGAATATGGTTTTATCAACTCGTTTGCTTGGATATCAACCGGATTATGGCTTTATCAACTCGTTTGCTTGGATATCAACCGGGATATGGTTTTATCAACTTGTTAGCTTGGATATCAACCGGAATATGGTTTTATCAACTCGTTTGCTTGGATATCAACCCGAATATGGTTTTATCAACTCGTTTGCTTGGATATCAACCGGAATATGGTTTTATCAACTCGTTGGCGTGGATATCAACCGGAATATGGTTTTATCAACTCGTTTGCTTGGATATCAACCCGAATATGGTTTTATCAACTCGTTTGCTTGGATATCAACCCGAATATGGTTTTATCAACTCGTTGGCGTGGATATCAACCCGAATATGGTTTTATTAACTCGTTTGCTTGGATATCAACCCGAATATGGTTTTATCAACTCGTTGGCGTGGATATCAACCGGAATATGGCTTTATCAACTCGTTGGCGTGGATATCAACCGGAATAGGTTTTATCAACTCGCCAGGACATAGCCCGAAAAAAAAGACCTCCCAGTCGAAAAACTGGAGGGCCTCCTTCATCACGCTATTTTGTAAATTCTTCAGTCAAGTTGGTCACGATTTGTTTTTTACGTGACACTACGCCTTTAAGTAATGCGCGGTTATTGTCATCCAAGGATACATTAAATGCTTGATTAACATTATCTTTTCCTTCACCTAATGCAAGTACTTCTGAATCGTTGTTTAAGATATCTGTTACAACAAACAGGAATAGATCAAGGTTTTTATCCTTAATAATCTGGGCAATTTCTGTTTCCAGATCTGTTTGAAATTGATAAATTTTCGTTGTATCAACTGCATTCACTTGAGCAATTTCAACCTTTGCGTCACCCATGGAAAATTCCTTGGCATCCATCGTGATAAGATCAAGAACTGACTTGTCACTCAAATCAGCACCAGCTTGAAGCATTTCAAAACCGTATGTTTCCAGGTTTACGCCTGCGATTTCAGCTAATTCATAGGCTGCTTCAACATCTACTTTTGTACATGTTGGTGATTTTAATAATAATGAATCAGAGATGATTGCTGAAAGTAATAGTCCAGCGATATCTTTCGTTACAGCTACACCATTTTCTTTGTACATTTTATTCAAAATCGTTGCTGTACAACCAACTGGCTCAGCACGAAAATATAACGGCTCTTTCGTTTCAAAATTTGAAATACGGTGGTGATCTATAACTTCGGTAATGTGTACATCTTTAATGTTTTCCACGCTTTGCTGGAATTCATTATGATCAACTAAAATAACATCTTTTACATCTTCTTCAACTTTTTCAATAAACTGAGGTGCCTCAACTGAAAAATAATCAAGAGCAAACTGTGTTTCTTTGCTGACTGAACCAAGTCTTGCGGGTTCTGCATCAAATCCAAGCTTATTTTTCAAATCTGCATATGCTAATGCAGAGAAAATAGTATCAGTATCCGGATTTTTATGACCAAAAATTAATGTCTTGTCCATATTCATTTCTCCTTTAAAACTTTGTAATCTTTACTAACCCAACTATTAGATTACCATAATTAATTAGTTTATGGACACTAATTTGCAGTTTTCAATGTTTCGGTAACTTTCCAAATAGTATCATACCCGTTATAGTTGTTCAACGCAATATCCAAGTCATGAAACATACGATGCAGGTTTCTCACATGTTCTGTTTCCTGTTCATTAATTGCTTTTTTGGCCAATTCCTGTATTCGCTCTATGTCAGCCCTCAGAGCATCATCCTTTACATTTGGAAGTTTCTCCTCCAACTTGCCTAGTACTTTATTTGCCCGATCCTTTTGCTTTTCCCAATCAAGTGAAGCGATACTTCCATATCCTGTTGTTTTATTATAGAAATCATGCGTTTTAGCTACAAACTGACCAATATCCGCATGATCCTTTCCAACAGTTTCCTGAATTTCCTCCACCTTTTCCAGGGTTTCCTCAGATACAGGCTCTTCATTGCCCTCTGCATTTTTTTCGCCGGTGAAAATTGATTTGATATCTAAATCAAGTATATTAGAAAAGAATAAAAAAGAACCAACTACAGTAACTAAAATAACACTTAAAAAAGTCCAGCCGAACCAACCCATCTTTGAACTATGATTTCCTTTAGCCAAAAGAGACACTCCTCACTATCTTTATGTTAAGCTCAAGTTTAACAAAATCCCTATACATATTCTTGCATTCCATTTAATCCAAGTTATTATACCACTCTATAATGGTGTATTTTATTTCAGTATCGTGAACTTCCTCAACGCCAAATCTAGCAACATTAACTACTTTTACGTAATATCCAGCACTGCTTTTAAATTTCACGAGACAGTAGCCTTCTTTTGGTGATTGGATGATCTCGGAAATTTCTTCATCTCTGTATTTTTCTTCAATTTTTTGCTTATCTGATTCTTCTAAAGACCTAGATACAGGTGAATCTTCTTCTAGTGGATTTATTATTTGAAATGCTTCTTTTTGTAATGAAGGTGTTTTTTCATTAATTGCATGGAGTAATTTTATTATTTCGGAAAAACCAAGGAATAACATACCACTTATAAAACCGCCAATTGTCCACATGAAAACAATTGACCAATTCATAACACCATGATAATCAGCATTTCCCAAAATAAGGCCCACTATTAAACCAATTGACATTTGGGCAATTCCAATTATAAATAAAATTTTTGCTACAATGTTCTCGTTCATATGTATTCCGACTCCTCTCTTCCTATTAATTCTTTTTAGTAATAATCTTTTTCCTTTATTTTTTCAGCAATTATTCCTATAGTATATGAAGATGATATGAAAGGATTTTTCTATGAAGCAATTTATTATAATAGGCGCAGGAATACTAGGTGCATCTACAGCATACCAGCTTTCCAAGTCTGGCGCCAAGGTTGTGATTATTGATCGAAAGGATACAGGTCAGGCAACTGATGCTGCTGCAGGTATTGTAGCCCCGTGGCTTTCGAAACGCCGGAATAAGGCTTGGTATAAGCTTGCCAAAGGCGGTGCTCGTATTTATCATAACTTAATCCAGGAATTAGCTGAAGACGGTGAAAGGAATACAGGTTATGCACGCGTAGGCGCGATAAATCTCCATAATGACGAAGAAAAACTGATTGCTATGAAGGAACACGCTTATAAGCGACGTGAAGATGCCCCTGAAATTGGAGAAATTACACTTCTTAACTCAAAACAAACAAAAGAAATGTTCCCACTGGTGTCTGATGAATATAAAGCACTTCATGTCAGTGGAGCAGCACGGGTAGATGGACGTGCATTGCGAAATGCACTTTTACGAGGCGCTGAAAAGCATGGTGCAAAGATAATAAGTGGTGAGGCACATTTACTCCTTAAAGGAACACAAATTACAGGAGTTTCTGTTAACGGCGATAATTTAGAGGCTGATCAAGTAATAGCAGCAACTGGTGCATGGACTAGCCACCTGCTTCAACCTCTAGGTATGCACTTTGATATTAGACCCCAAAGAGCACAAATCGTCCATTTAAGGCTTCCTGGAATTTCACCAGCCAATTGGCCTGTTGTAAAACCTCCGTTTAACCAATATATGCTTACATTTGATGACCGGGTTATTGTTGGGTCGACCCATGAGAATAACGTTGGCTTTGATAACCGTGTGACTGCAGGTGGAATTCATCATATACTTTCCAACGCAATCAAAATAGCGCCAGAACTGGAAAATGCCAGTATACTGGAAACACGTGTAGGCTTTCGCCCAATGACACCAGAATCTGTGCCAGTGATTGGAAGTTTGCCTGGTTATAATGGTTTATTGCTAGCAAATGGCCTCGGTTCTTCAGGACTTACGATAGGTCCCTATGTCGGAAAACAGCTGGCAGATATGGCATTAGAAAAGGAACTGGAAATCGATTTAGCCAACTATGATATGACGCGGCTTGTGAAGGAATATTGACTTTTTTTAATCACTAATAAAGGCTGTCCCTAAAACTTCGGGACAGCCTTTTTTTACTATATCTATTTAACTATCAAAACGGGACAGTCTGCACGTTTAGCAACTTTGTGACTGACACTTCCTAGAATAAGGGTCTGTAAGTTATTAAGACCTCTGCTTCCAATAACAACACAGTCAAATTCGTTTTCATTTGCGTGCGATACGATTGCTGGACCTGCCTCACCATGTAAAATTTTTGTATCGAAATCTACACCTGAAACTTCCAGTAAGTCCTTTACTGCCTTAATCTTATCTTTACGCTTTTTTTCTACTTCAAATTTATTTGCATGGTGCAAAACATCTGTTTTTGATGTTTGCCCATCAACAGCATAAACAATTTCAATCTTACCATCGAATTTTTCGGCGAGTTCGATAGCATACTTTGCAGATCGTGCTGAGTGTTCTGAGCCATCAGTCGCCAACATTATCTTTTTAAACAAAAGCCTCACCTCTTCATTTCATCTTAACACCGTTAGACCTTAATGTCCTGATGCTTTCGAAAGTCCACCTATGCGATTCTTTAAATATTGACTATCCTCATTCAATCCACTGTAGTAAACTTCTATATCACTCTGTTCAAATTTCATTTCTATTTTATCAAGAGCACCGATAGCTGAATCATCCCACAGATGCGCATTTGTTAAGTCAATTTCTACTTCCTTAACGGTATCTGTAAAATCAAATTTCTTTGGAATGTCATTTACTGACGCAAAGAATAATTGGCCATAGACACGATAGATCTTCTTCTCGCCATTTTGTACAAGTTCGTTTGTTACTTTTGTTTTGGATATTTTCGCGGCAAAGAAAATGGCACTTAGCAGAACCCCAGCCAATACACCCTTAGACAAATCATGCGTAACTACAACAATGACAACCGTTGTTACCATAACGGCAGCATCTGATTTAGGAAGTTTGTGAAGATTCCGTATTGATGACCAGTCAAATGTCCCGATTGCCACCATAAACATAACGCCAACTAACGCTGCCATTGGTATTTGTACAACCACTCCACCTAGCACAATAATTAAAAACATTAGAAAAACACCTGCGACAAGTGAAGACAGACGTCCGTTACCACCTGACTTCACATTAATAACAGATTGTCCAATCATTGCACAACCAGCCATTCCGCCAAAAAAGCCGGTTATAACGTTAGCAATGCCTTGCCCGCGTGTTTCTTTATTTTTATTACTTTCTGTATCTGTCATATCATCCACGATATTAGCTGTTAGCAACGATTCCAATAACCCAACAATTGCTAATGCGGCTGAGTACGGGAGAATAATCATAAACGTTTCCCAAGTTAATGGAATAGATGGAATTAAAAACACTGGCAGTTGTTGTGTTAATGCACCCATGTCACCAACTGTACGCACACCGATATCACCTAATATTACAATTGCTGTAATTGCGATAATTGCCACTAATGTGGATGGGACCGCTTTTGTAAGTCGCGGCAAAAGATAAATAATTACAAGTGTTAACCCGACAAGGGCATACATGATCCAAGACTCATCTACAAAATGCTGCAGCTGAGCCGTAAAAATTAATATTGCCAGTGCATTAACAAATCCGACCATCACCGAACGTGGTACAAATTTCATAACACTGGATAGTTTAAATACGCCTATTAGGAGCTGAATAATACCTGTTAGAATCGTAGCTGCCAGTAAATATTCTAACCCATAATCAGCAACTAAGTTAACCATCAGAAGCGCCATTGCCCCTGTGGCTGCTGAAATCATTCCAGGCCGTCCTCCCACAAATGCAATCACGACAGCTATACAAAACGATGCATATAGACCAACCATTGGGTCTACTCCGGCAATAATAGAAAAGGCTATTGCTTCAGGAATTAATGCCATTGCAACGACCATTCCAGCTAGCACATCACCTTTGACATTACCAAACCAATCTTGCTTAATCTGTTCTATTTTCAATTTTTTACCTCTTTCTATAGTATAGTATTGCTAAGCTTTTCAACAAAGCTTAAACCGAATTCAACCAACGAATCATACCATAGAAATTACATTTAACAAAACGGCAAGTAAGCGTAAACAATAAAAACATACTCTAATTTCCTCTGATTTTCACTATATTTCTGGTGATTGTAATTTAACTGCATTTTTTACAACCAATATTTTTAGAAAACTTGGCTTATCGCCAAGCATTAATGGCGAAAGCCTTAGTTGCACTTATGCAGTAAGAAAGAATTTATACTTTCTTAACTGCGAAAAAAGCATGACATTTGTCTTACTCCTATTTACAGCAGGATGAGGTTTTGCTACGCTGTCATTAACTATAATTAGGGGGTACTGCTGTGAACAGTAAAAAGGTCGTCTTATTAATTTTTGCTTTAACGTTAATCATATTAATTTTTGGCTGGTTCTTATTGAAAGATGTCATGGTTAATTTTGATGTAGATCGTGATACATCACAAGCAAAATTTCATCTGGATATGCAATCACCAGCAATATAGATTAAGCCTTTAAAAGCTTGCCTTTCCTAATAGTGCGTGTTCAAAAAGGAGGATGAAATCGACCGAGTCGGCTAAGTTCGCAACCTCCTCGGAAATATAGGACAATTTTCTTCGTGCAATGTTTATTCAATATGATAAATGTCATGATACATGCAGACAATCCGAGGCCCGGCTCTCGAACATGTCACTAAGAACGAATATACGTCCACTACTGCTAGCATCATCAACATAATAAAGGTCTGGACTACTAGACATTCAATTAGCTAATAGACCTGTTGTCCCTGTAACTTTGGTATATAATTGCATGGAATTTTAATAGCTGCTGTTGCTATTAATCTATTTTCAGACGGGAATCAGGAGGAAAAATGAAATTTGTCTAGACCTTTTTTCAAAAATAACCACTCAAATAAACGGAGAAATTTAAAATACCTAGCCACTTGCTCGTGATGAAGTGAGATGCTTATCATGGTATTTTGTTTGTATTTGATTAATAAATTTATCAAAGCGCAGAAATGTAAACTGAAAAATAGGACTTTGTATAAATGTGAAAATAAACGTAAAGAAAAATACCGGTCCACCTAAAATTAGACCTAATACCAAAACAGAGCTCTCCGTAATAATGCGAACTCTTCCAATCGGGGCACCTAATTTATCTGAAATGGATAGCATGAATCCATCACGTGGTCCAGAACCGACCTTGGCCGCATTATACACACCGCCACCAAACCCCATGACTACAATTCCGATTACCATCATAATAGCATCTGTCCAAGAATGACCTGAGTCAGGCAGGAAATCAAGCCATAAAAACAGATCCACAAACATACCAACGAGAAACGCATTTAGAAATGTTCCTAATTTTATATAACTTTTATCCAAAATCCATGACACGACAATTAAGGTAAAGCCACACGCAATATTCCACGTACCAATCGTAAAACCAAATATTTCAAAAAGGCCTACATTTAATACATCCCACGGGTGAATACCTAAGTGCTGGACATTAATCGTTACAGAAATTCCAAAACTAAAAAAAATAATCCCCACGACAAAAAAGGACCAACGAATAGCAGTCAGTATAATCACCCTTCTTTCCTTGATGTTCTATACATTATCTTGCAGTATATTCAGTTAATATGCAAGGTTAGTATCTTTAGAAAACTGCAATGCCTCTAGGAAGCTTTCTCCTCATACACCTCTAATAGGAACCAGTTTAGTATTCACAGAATGAGACAGGGACATAACTAAAACTATCCACTTTAAAGACGAATAATAACAGGCTAGGATGGTTAGAATGTTCATTTTTGATTGTTGGATCTAATACGTAGTTGATATAAAATGCGAAGTAACATGGAAAAAAAGCTGATTGCTATGACACCGCTTCTTATCCATAGGGAACACTCAGCCTCTATTCAAGATACTCTTCCAGTTGAGACTTTCTGATCAATGCGTATTTATAGTCTATGAGTTCGTGGAGTTATACTAAGCTGCGGAAAAATGCGAGACTCCTATGGGTCATCGGCTAAAAACGGTCACGTCCTGTGACCAACGCCGATACTAGAACGTCCTGTTCGTCGAAGGAGCAGTTTGAAGACCCCGCGTACTGAGCACTTGTGCTCGTGAGGAGGTTGAAGCGTTCCCCATGGAAAGCGAGTATTTTTCCGCAGCGTTGGATTAGCACTCATCTTATAAAGAATGCAAGGAATTTACGATAAAGTTGTTTCGCATTTTATATCTGATTATCAACATTAGAAAACTAGACATTCGCTACTCCAATATGTTTGTGCCAGCCTTTTATTTCTACCTGCTTTATTTACCATCATCTTCTATAATTCCCAATACAACATCAGCCACTTCCGGCATACGTAATAGTTTATCACTTAAGCGAAATTTAATATCATCTGCTTCAGCTAGTGAAAATCCTTTTTTGAGTTCCACAGTCCCCTCGACATGATAGGTACGGCCTTCCTGGATAATTCTTATCTTATAGATATCAACAACATCACTATCTTCCAGTAATGAATCGGTTAGTTTTTTTTCTACTTCTGCAGGTGCTGAAACACCAATTAGACCAATCATATTGTCATACCCTACACGAAACGCAACAAACAGCATCAATACACCAATAATCATCGTAAAAATTCCATCAGCTGTAAGAAATCCAAACACCTGCGATAATATAACACCAATCAAAGCGAACACTGCACCCGAGGTTGCAACAAGGTCCTCATAGAAAACGAGACGCGTTGCCGGTGATGCTTTTCCGGCACTTTTAAATGAAGAGGTGACGATCCATCCGGATTGTTCTTCTCCAGATTCCTTAGTAATCTCCTTCATTGCTTTAGCCAAAATGGCACCATCTATTATAAGTGATGCTATGAGAACGCCTATGTTTAACCATAAATTACCTGAACCTTCAGGATGCTGAAACAGATGCCAGCCTTCTTTTAGTGTCTCGTAGGCCATCACCGACACAACAATGACCGCGACCATACAGAATATATTGATGACTCTTCCAAAACCAGTAGGAAACCGTTCAGATGGAGGTGTTTCCGCAAGTACACTGCCAAAAAATACAAACCCCTGGTTGACAGCATCAGCTAATGAGTGCATGGTCGTTGCAAACATAGCACCATTTCCACTAAAAAAAGCAGCAACACCTTTTATTATAGCTAAAAACGTATTACCGAGAGCTGCCAGACCAGAGGATGTATTTCCTTTTTTTACACGCTCCATAAATCCCATAATATTCGTTCCCCCTGCATATTTATCATTATCTATGTTGCTTAATATATAGTAATTCTATACATTATTTTCGTCGTTTAAAACTAAGACTGGATTCTAAAAGTGTTGTGCTATTTGTACAGACTTCAACTTTTCAAATAATGTAAAACGTCCACTCATTCGGCTTATGAGAAAAACGTTCGAGATATTTATCCGCATCGTTGGGTTGGATTAGCATTCATTCGTAAAAGATGGAATAGGTAGTGTCGTAGCATTCCAGACATCAGCTTCAACTACAGAAGCCTAACCCGTGTATTGGTTAGGCTTCCGTTCTACTTCACATTCGAAATATCCATAAACTCATATAATCTATAGTCATTTCTACCTGCCCTTTTTGCTTTATACAGCTCTTTATCCGCATACTTTAGCATTTCACTGGCAGTTTCAGGCGTATTCGATGATGATATAACAACACCAAGGCTTGTTGTTGTCCCAAAGTCATGATTTCCGACACACCAAGGCTCATTCATTACTTTAATAATGCGATCAGCTAATTCAATTACATCATCGGGAGAATTTATAGTAGGTAACAACAAGGTAAATTCATCACCGCCTAAGCGTGCAAGTAAATCCTCGTCACGGATCACCTTGCTAATCCTCGTTCCAAACTCCTGAATCACCTGATCACCAATGCTGTGACCCAGCTTGTCATTAATCGATTTAAATTGATCAAGATCCATCATGATCATGGCTAGGCGTTGATCCGTATTTTTTATTCTCTCTATATGCTGTTTTAATTGTTTGATAAAATAGCGACGATTCGGCAAACCTGTTAACGGATCATGATATGCCATATGCTGCAGCTGCTGTTCATAATCTTTTCGAAGTGTAATGTTTCTTGACACCACTACCATATGTGTGAACTGATCATCATCATATACCGGAGATCCAAGTAACTCCGACCAAATGTAATCCCCATCTCCATGCTTCTGCCTAAATTGTTCTTTCCAGGTCGTTTTGTTCCGTATAGATTCTATAAATGTTTCCTGCAGTCTCTCCGAATCATCTTCGTGTACATTATGCAAAAAAGGTTTATCAATATATTCACTTACTTCAAAGTCCAGAACTTCTTTGTAAGATGGTGAAACATAAACAATTTTACCCTGATTATCTATCATCGTTATTAAATCATTCGAGTTCTCTGTAATAATCCGAAAATGACCTTCACTTTCTTTATACTTTTTGCCTAATTGTATTTGTTCATTAATATCTTTAAAAATCCCATATATACCAACTATATCATCATTGATAATGATAGGAGTGAGCTTTATAATTACCTCTACCATTTCTTCTGATTTATTAAGTATAGTCAGTTGCTGTTCTTCTGGAATACCTTTTACGACTTCACGAAAACTTTTGTTAGCTAGACCTTTATCTTTTGAAGCAAATAGTTCAATAAATGGAGTGTTTCTCATTTCTTCAGCATTATAGCCAAAGACTGATTCTACTGCACTGTTTCCATTTTGGATATTGCCTGTAAGACTTAAGGAAAATATAGCGTCCAAATTGTAATCATACAGGGAACGATACTTTTGCTTATTACGATACAGGTCATTTTTTGACTTTTGAATTTCAAGCTCAGTCAGCCTTCTTCGGGTAACATCCTTCACCAACGCGACAATATGTGTGCATTTACCATCATTGCCACACATAGGAGTCAATGTCGTCTCAGAATATTTAATACCTGATGTTGACTCGTAAAAATCTTCGTATGTTAATCCGTCTGTAACCTCGATAGCTTCTCTATATTTAGCTACCAAAAAATCCGCTGTCTTTTGAGGATAAACGTCCTGAATGGATTGGCCAATTACCTTGTCTGTAAGGAATGTTTGATTAATCGCTGCCTTATTAAGAAATTCATAGCAAAAGTTATCATTATCGTCGACAGCAATGATAAAAACCATCTCTTTAATTCCGTTCATCAACACATTATTGAAAGATAATGACCTATTACAGCTCAAGTTAATCTCCTCCTTTCAGCAGAATTTTTCCTATGTAAAATAAAAATATTAAATAAATTATGTTAGTTTCATTATATACTCTATTTGAATTTTTTCTAGTCCTTTTATACTATATTTTAACATTTATTAACTATTTTCAGCTAAAACTCATTAAAATTCAGAATTCCTATGCAAAAAGACCGAGCCTTCAATGGAATGGCTCAGTCTTTTTTTGGTTTTTTAAACACAAAATATTTAATCATGAAAAAGCTTGCGACAAAGGAAAGGAGCATTGCCAGACCTTTGGCAATATTGTATCGCAGCCAATTGGGGACACCGAAGCTTTCCATTAGGGTGTTGGATACCATAAACACAAGATTATTAACACCCAAGCTCACTATACCTTGCACAATAAACAGTATTCGCTGCCGATTACTGCCTTTAGCTGAGTGTTGAAAAGTAAATCTTGCATTCCAAAAATAGCTATTTGCTACAGCCAATGTATAAGCGATAGTGTTGTACAGTAAAAGCAGGCCTTTTTCATCTGAATGAAATAATAGTAGCAATAAGTTTAACGTTCCAATATCAATACCTGCATTCGCAACCCCAATCGCGCTAAACTGCAGGAATTGAAGTGGTCCTTTTTTTCTTTTTTCCTGTGTCATGGTACTCCTCTACTTACTCTTTGAGAATTCAAAACTAATGTCAATTTGCTGTATTACTTTGCGCTTCTTCTACGCTTACTATTTCCTTATAATAATCAAGTACTTGCTTCGATTGAGCTTCCCAACCCATTTCAGAAATCTCTTTATGGGCAGCTTTTGCCAACCGCTTTCTTAACGTTTCATCTTCAAACTTAAGCAATGTTGCTGTGAAGTCACCTGGCTTTTCAGGATCATACAGTAATCCAGTATGATTATTCTCAATTTGTTCACAAGTTGGTCCGCTTTCAGCTGCTACAAGTGGCAATCCGGACGCCATTGCTTCTGTGATTACCAGACCAAGCGTTTCTGTAGTCGATGGAAATACGAAGACATCTGATGAGGCATAAGCGCTAGCAAGTTCCTCACCATGTAATAAACCAGTGAATACAGTATTCGTCCCTGCAAAATGCTTTTCAAGCTCGTGCCTATGCGGGCCATCCCCAACAATCGCAAGCACAAACTGATCAGACACACTCAATACTGATTTTATTTTCTCAATTTCTTTCTCTGCCGCAAGTCTGCCAACGTACAGTAACAACTTTTTCTCAGGATTACCATTTGAGAGCCTATCCCGCATTTCATCACTATACTTGTTCGGGTGCAATAGTTCTGTATCTACTCCACGCTTCCAAACATGCACATTTTGAAATCCGTGCTCTTCCAATTCAGCCTTTACTGTATTAGAAGTACAGAGATTTAACTCGGCTTTATTATGCAGTTTTCTAAAATACCACCATACAAAACCTTTAAAAAGAGAGAGTTTATAGTAATCCAGATATTGTGCTACGTTTGTATGATAAGATGCTATCATAGGGTATCCAAGCTTTTTCGAATAGTATACACCAGAAAAACCAAGAATAGCTGGATTTACTACATGAACAATGTCGGGGTCATATTCCTTCAGCAGTCCGCTAACTTTCCGATTTGGAAGGGCAAACTTCTTAGAGCGATAAAAGGGAAGGGTACGCGCCGGCACCCCATCTATTTTCGCTCCTTCAAATTCATAAACACCAAGGTCTGGTGCTATTACCCTGACATCATGTCCTTCTTTTAAGAAGTAGCGAATACATGCTTTTAATCTGGTAACAACCCCATCAGTTGATGGAAGAAAAGTTTCAGTTACGATAGCAATTTTCATAGGTGACACTTCCTTGTTTATTTCCAGGATACTTGTGGCAATACGTTTTCATTAATTATTCGATCTCTATGACTAAGAACTGTTTTAAGAATTCCACGAATTACATCATCAGTCAGTAGATTAGGCTCCAAACCGAGATCCCGTAGTTTTGTATTTTCTGCATGGAAGAAATGCTCTTCCAATTCAACTCTTGGGTTGTCTAGATGCGCAATTGTTGTCTCGAGGCCTTCTTCATGTGCAACTTTCTCTACTTTATTAGCTAGGTCCAATACAGAGAACTCCTCCGTAAATTGGTTATACACACGGAACTCTCCTCGATCAGCCGGATTATTCGCTGCAATCTCAATACAGCGTACCGTATCCTTAATGTTTAAAAAGCCTCGTGTTTGTCCGCCTTTTCCGTATACTGTAATATCATGGCCAATAGTTGACTGGATAATGAAACGATTCAGTGCAGTACCAAATACCCCGTCATAGTCCAGGCGGTTTGCCAATACCGGGTCCATTTGTGTTTCATCTGTATCTAATCCATAAACAACTCCCTGGTTTAAATCAGTTGCTCTTATTCCCCAAATTTTACATGCGAACGTAATATTATGGCTATCATGAACCTTCGACAAGTGATAAAAAGAGCCTGGTTGTTTTGGAAAAGGAAGAACATCTTTTCTGCCTTTGTGTTCTATCTCAATATACCCTTCTTCTATTTCAATATTAGGCGTACCATATTCGCCCATTGTGCCCAATTTAATTAAATGGCAATCAGGAACAATTTCCTTAATTCCATACAATACGTTTAACGTTCCTGTTACATTATTGTTTTGCGTAAACACAGCATGTTCCCTGTCGATCATGGAATATGGTGCAGATCGCTGTTCAGCAAAATGAGCGAACGCATCAGGCTGCTCCTTTTTCAGGACTTCACGCAGAAAATCATAATGGGTTAAGTCCCCATCATAAACCCGAATTTCTTTGCCGGTAAGTTCTTTCCATTTTGCTACGCGTTCTTCAAGTGTTGCAATAGGAGTAATGGAGTTCGAGTGCAATTCATTATCCCATTTTCTTCTGATCATATTATCAATAATGGCTACATCATGTCCCTTTTTCGATAAATACAAGGCGGTCGGCCAGCCACAAAAGCCATCTCCTCCAGCTACTATAATTTTCATAAGATTTTCTCCTCTATTTAAGTATTCGTATGTGTATGCTCCCCATTCTAAAACTGCTTGCAGCATACCTATCCTTTTAAAAATTATCATGTTATGACTGTTTTTACAAATGATGTGATAAATCATTTTGAATTATTACTCCATTATAGTATTCCTTCTTTGTGAAGGGGTATGTAAAAACTTATATTTCTCAGGCCTATATACACACGATTGTTGTTAAAACAACAGTATGAGATTTTTTTCTTTAGTATAGAACTGATACCAGTATTACCACATTTATTTTGAAAAAATTACACATGCTACAAAAGGAAGACTATGTATTGTCATATAAAGGAATTAAGGAAGCACATCCAGAAGCATATAAGATATTATCCAATTGGAGCATTCTCCATCCCTGAAATAGAATCGATGATACGTAAAAATGAAGAAAACGGTACATCCTTTGAAAAATTAGCTACCGTATGGTTTGAAAAAAACCGTGATAAAGTCGATCAAATGATTGGAAAATAACAATACTGTAAGCAGGTCAACTTCATGTTGACCTGCTTATTTTAATTGAAATTAAGCATTGTTAAACGAACGAAGTAGAACAGGACAATGATTGTCGATCGGGATGAGGCCAACCCGTAGAAGCGGGTCCTCGTTCCGCTAAATAGCAGAGAAGGTGCTCTCGGAAGGGTGAGACGGATCCTCATTCCGTTAAAGAACGCTTACGTTTCAAGACAAGCCCAGCATTCCCACCGTTATCAACTTGTAATTCATATCCTTCCGACAGCTTCCCATTATTAGCCTGTGCAATCCGTGTTCCATTTTAATTGTATAAGAAAGGACAAGAATTCATACCCTGTCCCGCAAATTCAATGTATCACTCTGTATTCTCTTTTCCTTTTTCAAATAAAGCTTCTGGAATCATTTCAAATCCTTCAATCACCGTATTTTCTTCCACTTCCATCATTAAGTAGCGCTTCCCGCTGAAATGGACTTGACGTACATATCTTAAGTCTTGTGGGCTAATGGAGATATTAGCTAATTTCGTCTCTATTTTAATAGATTTTGAATTATATTTCGGTACGATGTTATTCGCTTTAAACTCATATGATTCATCATCAGTCACAGTTTTAAAAGCAGTTTCTACCTTTTCCGAATTAACATCTTCTATCCCACTGCTTTTCAAAACTTTTTCTACATCTTTGTAATCTAATTTCGGTATCTCTTCCTCTTCATTCTCTTCCACAACACGATGAATCTCATCGTAAACATTTGAAAGTGTGGAGGTATTAATTTTTTGATCACCAGCTACATTTTTTACAATTTCCTCAAAAACAATTTTATCTTGTGCGGCAGTCATTTTTTCTTCCGCATTTAAAACTTCCTCGATGAAATGATAATTAAGTTCATTCTTCTTCCCCGCCGAATACAGGACGTGGTTAACATCCGCAGCGTTATCGGTGATTGAAGGGAATAGAAACCCTGATATCGGAGCTTTCAGATTAATAATTGGATCTACGACTATATTATACTTAAATTCCTTTTCAATATAGTCAAACAGTAATTCCTTTTTTGGATCCTGCGTTTTATTCATACTGCATAAAATAAAAGGATGGGAATAAACCGTATTACGTTCACTTTCTTCTGACTCATCACTTGTGTTCTTCATCGGCTTCATATATTCTCCCCGAATAAAGGTTACGACAATATCCATTTCGTATTGCTTATCCTTCAGCATTTTTTCTACGAGGTGAAGCATATGACCCTTCCATTCTTCTGTATCATTGCTTAATAAACCCTGGTGAAGAATTAGCTGACTGTTATTTTCAACATCGCGCTGGAACTTTAATTCGAATAATTTTTCATCTAACTGGCCTGATAGTACTTTTTTAAAATTATCCATAAACAATTCTTTCTGTTCCTCTTCCAATAGTTCAAATGATAAACTCTGATGATGATATATTTCGCTCGATTCCTTCATTATATACACATTAAAGATTTCACTAATTTTTAATAAATCATTATTTAGTTTGAATTGTTTACGAATACCTGCTATGTCTTTTTTGTTCAATTTATTCCTCTCCTATGTTCGTTATCAGCATATGTAGTATTCTACAGACATTCTTTCATTTTATCATAGATATCACTTATTTCAGCCTACTCATTTCCCTTGTAACTAATAGTATTTGTATAGCTATAGACAATCTACTTCCTTAAACCATAATAATGACTACCTTTTTCCTTGCATCACCAAAAATTACTCGCAACTATTGAATATACAACAGTCTCTTTTTTCTGTTTAGTCATTTTCCACTGATTAATTTTCTTGCTTATTAAAATCAATCTGTTTTCACCACTATTAGGGTTCTTATCTAAGATATAACCACGTCTTTCTTGTATATATCCGAAAGTATATCTTGGATAATAACTATCTTCAGCAAAATACGTAGTAAGAAACTTTTCTGAAAAAGTATCAATACCTTTAAATTCATAGCCACCTATATTAAGCTTATAGCTCTCCTTAAATTCTTCCAATACTATTTTATTAAATGCATTTATAACTAATTGATTTCTTTGACTTCTCTGCTTTTCGTACTTGGCATTTTTTCATCAATGGATAGAACTTTCTCCATAGGTTTCTCATGCTTCACTGTCTCTTCAGTTGAAAAATTCACAACTAGAATCAACAATAAGAGAGCTAAAATTGCATATATTAAGGAAAAACGTTTTTCTCATCACATTCGCCTCCTTCTAACTGTAAATAATAGCTAACTTCAAAATTTGTTTATCAACTCCTGCCATTAACTTGAATAAGAAAAAGCCACAGGATTATTGAAGATTAGCCTGGATTGTTTAATACTATAAATTCCTAAATTAATTTTGTACCAGCTGGTTTAAAATCTCCAATTTATTTTGGTCTTTATTATTATTTTTAGTCCTTCGATACCCGTCAAGTAAAGATTTATTATATACTTTAATATATTCGGAAATAGAGAGTGTATAATAAGTTGCTCCATTGGCTTCAATTTTCTCTAAATTGTTGTATTCTACATCGGCAAATTGTTTTAAGTCTTCAATAAAAGCAACCCCAATTCTAATTCTATCCTTTTCAAATTCGTGTTCTTGTATATCAATCAATTCGTATCCTAACTGTTCCATTACAATCTTAAAGCTATCCCATTTATCCTCTAAAAAAGTTAAAGGAATAAGAATATCAATGTCTTGTGGAGAAAAATCAACTTTAGTTACTGTTTCCAGTCCTAATGAACCATATAAAACAGGAATGATATCCAACTCTTTATTCAAGGTTTTAGCGATGTAAATAAATTCATCATATAAAGTCAATTGACCACCTCATAAATTAATAATGAAACAAACCTTTTTCAACTAAATGCCATCCTATAGTTGAAAAAGAGATTTGTGTCTTATTGCGTAAAGGCACCCGTAAGTTTAAGTATTATTCGTTTTTTAAAGTTATATTTTCAGTTTCTTCATCCCACTCTATTTTTGCATCAATTTCTTGGTCTTCTACCGTTATAGAACACCCTGAGCAATAACTACCTGAACTTTTTAGAACTTCATTTTGCAAAGTTTCATTGCCAGAACTACTACCCACTTGATAGGAAATTTCTTCTGGGGGTTCACCATCACCTATATAACGTATTGTATAACCGGTGGATTCGCTGCTTTCACTTCTAATAGCAGCTTCGAATTCTACTTCCCAATGTTTACTTTCCCCTTGAAAACAAACGCAGTCTTTCGTGACCAAAACAAGCTGTTAATGTGAGGACAATCAACAATAGTGGTATCCTAATTTAAACTTCATTTGCTTTCCTCCAAAATTCTTAAAAAAATTATTCAACTATTTGACCCGTTAATTCATAAAAGACTATGATTTATTTTAATTAAAACTTTTCCTTCGTAACTGCGACTTTCAATTAGTTTATGAGCTTTTGCAGCATCACTTAAACTGAACACTTGTGCAACAGGGAGAGTGACTTCATTCGAATCAAATAGCTTCAAGACTTTTTCTGCAACAGGGGCTAAACGTGCTGGATTATGCTTTCTAGTTGTTCCTAAACTAAAACCTTTAATATTCCTGCAACTACTATGTAAGTCACTTGTTTTAAAGGTACCAGCTTTACCACTGCTATTGCCAAATTGGACAAGCGTTCCGAATAATGCTAAACAATCTAAACTATTACCGCTAACTTCACCTGCAACAGAGTCAAAAATGATATTAGCACCTTGATAGTTTGTCTGTTTTAATACTTCCTTTGTAAATGTTTTGTAGGTGCATACTGTATCAGCTCCTAGTTCTTTCACATAATTTTCTTTATCTAAATCTCCAACTGTTCCAATTATGTTTTGGATGTCTGCTAACTTTGCTAACTGTACAAGCATTGAACCCACACCACCAGCTGCACTATGTATAACAAGGGTATCTGATTTTTGAACTTGCCCAACTTCATATAGAAGAATATAAGATAAAATAGACACTGTTGGCATAGTTGCAGCTTTCTCAAGTGGAAGGTTATGTGGGATTTTAAAAACTAATTGCTCATTTGCTGCTACATATTCTGCATATGAACCGTTTTTTGGAAAAGCTATCACCCTATCTCCTTTTAAAAATGTGGAATTAGGAGAAACTTCTTCAATTATTCCTGAAACATCCAATCCTAATATTTGAGGGAAATTATCTTTACCTTTATTTCCTGAACGCTTTTTTATATCTGCGTAATTTACACTCGTATAGGCTACTCTTATTAAGACTTCTTTTTCTCCAATTTTTGGTTTTTCAACATCGGTATATGTAAGTACATCAGCATCTCCATATTCATTTTGAACTACAGCCTTCATATTCTTCATTCCCTTCAAAATATTCACTTTCTCCTATTCAACAATCCTACCAGTTAGTTCAATATCTATATATTTTAATATCCCAATTCGTAATCGGAAATTTCTGAACTAAAAAACAAAAGAAAAGACCAACTTTAGCGTCAGTCTGCTTATTTAACTATTCATCCTTTATATGAGGATTCTTTTACTAAGCTGCTCCTATAGTTGGACAAGAATGCGATTCCTTCTTCTATTCTTGCACCCGTTTGTTGAAGAACGTAATCTATTTACCTTTAAGTAATGAATACACGTATGTATCATAAGCCTCTCCATTTTGATACATATAATCCCTTAGAACGCCTTCTTTTAGAAAACCCATTTTTGTTAGTAACTTATTAGAAGCTTCATTATCTATAAAGACAACTGCACCTATCCTAGTTAGACCAAATTCACCAAATCCGTATTCAATTACTTTAGATATGGCTTCAAAGGTATACCCCTTTCTCCATTGCTTAGGATGTACCTCATAACCTATCTCTGCTCGTTTATGTTTAGGAGACCAAGCATTAAATCCAATAGTGCCAATAATTCCTTGAGTTCCTTTTATTTCAATTCCCCAACGTATTCCTCTTTTCTCCTTGTAACTCTTTGCAAAAAAATCAACAAATGCTTCTGCTTGTTCTATATTTTCTAAAGTTTCTTGCCCATAATACCGCGTTACATTTTCATTTGAAAAACAAGCAAATATACCCTCTGCATCATCCTTTAATATTTCTCTTAGTACCAATCTTTCTGTCTCTAATGTTGGAACCATTATTCTCTCTCCTTCTCAATTCTGTATATGCAACACATCTTCTTCAATAAGTCTGCCAGTTAATACAATAAGAACAAGGAGCTTCCCTACAAACACCTTATTCAACTCTTGAACCCTTTACTTTAAGTATACTCACTCACAAACTTCATAAATTTTTATTGTAACTAAATTCCTTGAAGTACCAGTTTAAAGCATTCTTATACAAGATTTTATCAGTAGCCTTGTCCCCAAATAGACTTTGAATTAATTCGATGTCGGCATATTCAAAAGGTCTTTTCGCCCTTGTAGATGGCATATCTGTTCCGAACATAAGAGCGTATGGGTTAATATCATAAATTGATTTTAAGGCATTCCCGATATTCAAGTCTACACGACCAAAACCAGTAGCTTTAACTCGAACACCTTTATCCACCAGGTTTAATAAGTGTGGTAATCCTTCTTCAGATAATCCTAAATGGTCAATAGATACGGCAGGTAATTTTGCAATAGTGGATTCAATTTCTGACAACTTTCTCGCATCAATATAAAGTTCACTATGCCACCCTACTAAATCGTAAACCCTTCTTGCAAAGTAATCGAGTTTTGATATATCTTCTGAACCGCCTCGTTTTATATTAAATCGTAATGCCCTTACCCCTCTGTTATGTAAATTTATAATTTCATCATCTGTCACAGTAAACGGCAATTGTGTTACACCACAAAATGCTGGACCCATTTGTTTAAGTGCTTTCAATAAGTATTCTTGGTCAAATCCTTGGAAAGAACCAGATACAATCGCACCACCTAATATATTCAAATCAGTATTTTCCTCTTGATAATCTGTTACAACATAGCTCGGTGGTGTATATCCTTGGTTTTCAATAATCGGAAAATCAAAATCAATAATATGAAAATGTGCATCAAAGATTCTCATTTCAAGTTCCCTTCTCTTCTTGAAGAAATCAAACTCCACTTTTTCTACCAGTTAGTAAAATAAACCATCTTTTATTAAACAATCGTTCCCATTTGTTTAATGAAAATATATCACAATAAACTTATTTTTTGTCACGCTCATTAACTTTTAACAAATTATTTGAGTTAATTGTAATTCTATTATTATTAGTTGTTATAATTTCAAGGGGGTATACGGCTGAGAATTTATCTGAAAAAATCCATCTTCTTTCTGATTGAGTAAGTATAATAAATATTCCCTTTGAGTTATCTCCCATAAAATTAAGTGATGTCGAGTTTAAAGGATAATTGTCTCTTTCTTGAATCCCAATATCAATTAGCCTTTCACCTGTATCTATTGCATCATCTACAGTCAGTCCTATTTCACTAATGTTTAACACGCCCTTATCAGCTGAGAATGGTTCCGCCATTTCTTCAGATATAGAATGCCTTGAAATAAACTCGACTATATTACCTGCAGGGTCTAAGAAGTATAGGGCTTGTGCAGGTATATGGGAGAAATCTGCTTCATCTTCGCCATCTTCTAGATTTAAGCTAACTCTTTCTTTGACCCATGATTTTGCTTCATCAAATTTATTAGACGGAATATTAAAAGCAAAGTGGTAATAGGGTTTACCTTTTACGTCTTCTGATGTAAACTCTAATTCACTTGAACCAACGACAATTCGAAAGCTGTTTTCACTTTCTTCAATTAAAGGAAAACCGAAACTGTCAACATAGAACTTTCTCATTTCTTTAATACTCTCCGTATGTAAAGTTACTGATTTAATTTCCATTGTTTTAACAAACTCCTTTAAGGAATTTTTTTAATTACCTGTATATGCAATGTAATACATTTATACTAATAAATAAAATACTTAAAATAAAAAATAGTAAAGAAGTAAAAAGACTGGAATAAACATTACTCCTTACTCCGCACCCGATAAGAAAAAATTTAGTGAATTAAAGATGACCTTAACCCTTAACGTCATTTTCTAAAAAGCATTTTAAGCAAGATAACATATATACCCTGCCTTCTTTTTTTCCTATTATTTTGTTTACTAACTCAGGGTCTTCTTTCAAATACGATTCGTTAGTTCCCAATAAAATACAATCTCCTTATTTTTCTTGATATTCACATCTAACAATGCAACTAATTTTTTGGCACTTACATCATAACCTGACTCCTCTTTCACCTCTATATTCACAGAGGTGATAAACTACTATCACAAAAGTCGCCAGTTTTTATATCTGTACAACTTTCGAAAATATAATTTGGTATTACTGAAAATTCACTTGGTTGATAATCAGGCAACCATTGTACTCCTGCTGTCGCTACAGTTGCTCTCAGTCCTGCTTCAGTATCGGCATCAGAACATAGATTGGTTTCCTCCTACTTTTTTGAAACGCAACATAACAAATTGGTAATGTATTGGATAAAAAGTTCCGTCAAAATCAAAAATAATTACTTTGATAAAAAAAAACACTCCTTTTATTTCTAAGCTTTTATTCTTAAACAATCAGGCTGCATTAGTACACAATGAGAAAAGGGGGCGTTTTTTACACACTTCTATATTAACTCCTGCACCTATTTCTTCATAAATACATTAATCCTCTTATCCAAAAATCTGGGCAGCTATGGCGAACAATGTATTGTTTCTAGGTGGCATATTGACAGAATTAGTTATCATTATTGGTGGTTCGCTAGCTTTTATAAATCCTTTCTTTTCCAAGAACAACATAAATTCATCATTACCTGATGGTACATCAATCCTTAATTTACCTTGATGATTAAAAGCTAGACTATCAAGTAATAAAGCTGCTGTTTGAGAATCTGGTGCTACAATAGGTCCCAAAATTAGATTTATTGGTCCTAGAATAGATATTCCATAACCAATAATATTTGCTTTATTGTCTTTAACTACTAAACATTGTTCTGATTGATTTATCCTATTATGAAGAAAGTTGCTTCTATTATCTCCAAAGGCAATCTTGTCTAAATTTACAATTTCAGCAAAATTGTGACCAACGAAATCTCCAATGGCTACTCCCGTTTTATTTAATGGTTTTGTAGCTGTATAGCTACCACAAAGATACTTATGGATACAATCAACAGTTATAAAACCCATTCTTTCATATAGGGGTTTTCCCACCTCTGTAGCAATTAGCATAATTGAAATATCACTAGTGGCAAATTCCATACATTTTTGAGTTGCTTTCTTCCCTAATCCCAGTCCTCTAAACTCGCTATCTACAATCACCATACCAATTGAAGTTAAACTGGTCTCGTACAGTATTATTGCAGCACTAGACACGATTTTCCCCTCAGCATTTTTGTGTCCGAATATTTTTCCGGATAACATAATGGTTCTAATTTCATATTCATCATAATCCCAGCCGACTGATGCAGAGAGTTCAATCAAACCTGAAACATCATTTTTATCAAACTGAACTAATTTTAATAGTGTGTTTTTATATGTAGCCATTACGATCTCACCTTCTCTAAATCATTTTCTAAAATCACTTAATTTTTCTAATGCTCCTGTTATAAGTACATTCATTTCAAGAGATAAAACCCGCTATTTCACCGCCTTCCAAATAGTCCATCTATCTTTTTCAACTATATTTGTATCTATTGATAATGACTTATCGACATAATTTATTAGTAATTTCAATTCTTCATCTTCTAATTCGTGTAAGATGCTTCTTCCAGTTCTTTCACTTAAATCCTGTAGTAGTTGATCTTTACTACCGTAAACTTTTCTTGTTTCCCACAACTTAACTTCCTCTATAGACTTGAATCCGACTTCCTGTAGGGAATCAATTACATATTTACTACTGTGTCTGCGATTGGTTTCCATTTCACTTAATCTTGGAAAGAGTTCAGTGAAATACCCTCTAATATGGCTATCATTACCTTCTAATAAACAATCTTCAGGAGTACGGTCTTGTATAATACAAATTCCTTCATTCTTCAATACTCTATAACCTTCTCTAAGACAGGCTTTTAAATCTTCAATATGATGAATTAATGCTCTTTCAAGCAGTAAACTATAACTGTTACTTTCTAAACCTGTTTCAAGAGCATTCCCATGTTTAAAAATAATATTTTTATATTCTTTACAATTGTCTTTTGCACCTTCAAGTATGGCTCCCGAAAAATCGATACCAGTAACAAACCCCACCCCCATGTCCGATAAAGCCTTAGAATATATTCCACCACCACAGCCAGCATCTAAAGCCTCAGAAATCATTTCGAAAGGTAACAGATTATTTAGTGCCTCAGCCCATGATTTGTCAGCATTACGAGTTGTATAAGTGATTTGATTTTTTTTGTTATGAAAGTCAATACTCATTTTCATACCTCATTTCTTTTTTTTGTAAATAAAATTCCTTATCAATTTTAGTTTGTTTATTACCCTTCTAATCTAAACTAACAATATACATAACGTATAATACCAATATTTTATATAAAGTGATAAGTCATCCTTATCAACTTTATTGTAACAGTTTACACTATAGCTGACTTTTTTAACTCTTCTGCTCAGTTAGTTCAGTAACGTTATTAAAATTCCATTTATTTTTTTTTTTAAAACAGAACCTTTTCGATTAAGGTCCTGTTCAGCATCTTCAATTATTGTACACTTTAGTTTAATAAGGATTGTAATACATTTAAAGCAAAAAACAATTATATAAGGTCTTTATGTAATATGAATAATTCTCCTTTCCTCCCCATCACTCTTACTCCACTGTCTATATACCCGCCTTTCTTATAGACGTACTGGGCGACGGTATTTTTATGATTCACAGCTAAGATAATTTCCCTTTTACTTGGAAATTGTTTTTTTACAAACGAATCTAATAATAATAATGATTTCTTGCCTATACCTTTCCCTTGAAAGGTGGTATCAACTGAATAACCTCTTATTAAAATAGCATCTTTGTTATTGCTATATGCCTTAACACCTTCCCATCCGTGGAGAACAAGAAATCCTGCTGGCACACCATTACACAAGATAACAATAGGGTATCTCGTATTATCATTTTCGCATTTTAAAATTGCATTTAAAGGTAAAGGAGCATATCTAATTTGTTCTTTAGATAAATGATAATGGCTTAACTTAGATTTGTACTCTTCCTTATAAAAATCAAGACTTACAGTACCTTTACTTTGAATAAACATTATAAATAAATTCCCTTCATATAGAATATAAATATTCTTATTTAGTTTACGCTTTAACTTAACGTGAAGGTCAACATCTTATTCAAGATACTGCTGGTATAGTTGAACAAGCATACAATTCTTATTCGAGGTAAGTACCCTTTTGTTTAAGAAGAAATTA
Organism: Virgibacillus sp. L01; assembly: GCF_052246775.1. Lineage (NCBI taxonomy): Bacteria > Bacillati > Bacillota > Bacilli > Caryophanales > Bacillaceae > Virgibacillus > Virgibacillus sp. L01. Next base: position 137,228 of record NZ_JBQQCP010000009.1, read on the forward strand.
ATTTAATGCATTTCTTAAATTAACGATATTGTTTGGATTAGCAGACCATTTACTCATAAGCTGCTTTTGTCTTATTTTCAAATCTTCATAATAGTGAATTTTTGACGATTAACTTTTGAATTTAATATGGCTTGACCTGTATTTCGTATTGCATTCTAATGAAAGTAGAAAAAAAGTCGATATTAACACAAGGAAATAAGAATATTCGGTACACTTATCTATGCTGGAACGCTTTGCCGTCCGCCTCTATCGCTAATCTGTGCCCCGGGAACGCTATATCTATACGGAATTTCCCCGCCGGATATTGCGTAACAGGAAAGAGCATATGCTGCGTCAGTCCTTTATAAAGACGGCGTTCTATCGGTGACTCGCATTTTAATAGCTCATTGTCAGCCGGGGTTGTTTCAGGCTTCGCCCAGTATATAATCGCGAATATCGTGGGAATTACTAAAAGCGAAAAGAAAACAATATATTCAACTGTTTTCATTGTCATCATAGGAATCACTAAATATAGTACCGCCTTTCCCGCGTGCCTATAACCAACAAAATTGTTTACATGTAGTAACTTATATTGCCAATATGACAACGTTTCAAACTCAATCGGTTCCGTAGATATTTCAATTCAATATCGCGCGGATTTAATTCATTACTTCGACGGCTGCCCATAAAAAAAACGCCTCCCTCCGAATAGATTCAAAGGAAAGCGCTAGGCTAACGTTTAGGCATATGACTAATTTTCGCACGTTCTACTAAAATAAACGCAAAAAGACGACGCCTCAACGATTTGTTAAACCGTCGTAACGCCGTCATATTAACGATTTGAGATACCGGTGGTCGGGTTCGAACCGACACTCCCAGAGGGAACATGATTTTGAGTCATGCGCGTCTGCCAATTCCGCCACACCGGCATATATTGAAGGCGGTAACCGGATTTGAACCGGTGATAAAGGTTTTGCAGACCTCTGCCTTACCACTTGGCTATACCGCCAAAACGAAGTAATGGAGCGGAAGACGGGATTCGAACCCGCGACCCCCACCTTGGCAAGGTGGTGTTCTACCACTGAACTACTTCCGCATAATGGCTGGGCTACCAGGATTCGAACCTGGGGTACACGGGATCAAAACCCGATGCCTTACCGCTTGGCTATAGCCCAATAGATATAATAATATGGGGCGACCGATGGGGATCGAACCCATGTATGCCGGAGCCACAATCCGGTGCGTTAACCACTTCGCCACGACCGCCATAATAAAAATAATGGCAGGGGTAGTAGGAATCGAACCCACATCAAAGGTTTTGGAGACCTCCGTTTTGCCTTTAAACTATACCCCTACTTTGTTGAAAAATATATGGTGGAGGGGGAGAGATTCGAACTCCCGAACCCTGAGGGAGCGGATTTACAGTCCGCCGCGTTTAGCCACTTCGCTACCCCTCCATATAAATGTAAATGCAAAAATGGTGGCTCCGGACGGAATCGAACCGCCGACACAAGGATTTTCAGTCCTTTGCTCTACCGACTGAGCTACAGAGCCAATATGTATTTGCTATAAATTTAAGTGGCGGTCCGGACGGGACTCGAACCCGCGACCTCCTGCGTGACAGGCAGGCATTCTAACCAGCTGAACTACCGGACCGAATATGTAAATGTGGACATGCTTAAAATTGGTTACACTTTAAAGCACACTATTATTCTCAATTAGCACCGAAGTAAATTCGACGTAGTAAATTGAATTAAATTGGTTGCGGGGGCAAGATTTGAACTTGCGACCTTTGGGTTATGAGCCCAACGAGCTACCAGACTGCTCCACCCCGCGATATGAATTAATATTAATTTTTGTCTAAATGGTGGAGGATGCAGGGCTCGAACCTGCGACCCCCTGCTTGTAAGGCAGGTGCTCTCCCAGCTGAGCTAATCCTCCATTAGTGGTGACCCGTACGGGACTCGAACCCGTGTTACCGCCGTGAAAGGGCGGTGTCTTAACCGCTTGACCAACGGGCCAGAAATATAAGTGGCGGAGAGCGAGGGATTCGAACCCTCGAGGCCGCGATAGCGGCCTACACGATTTCCAATCGTGCTCCTTCGGCCACTCGGACAGCTCTCCATGGCTCCACAGGTAGGAATCGAACCTACGACCGATCGGTTAACAGCCGATTGCTCTACCGCTGAGCTACTGTGGAATAATCCAAATACAGGATATCGATGCTCAGACAATGAGTCGTGTTGCATGCTTATCCGGAGTAGCCTCACTCCTTATATGACCCATCTTTAAATTTTCAAAGATGTTCTGGTCAAAATACTATGGAATGGGATTTGCCTGGCGGCGTCCTACTCTTGCAGGGGCAAAGCCCCAACTACCATCGGCGCTGGAGAGCTTAACTACTGTGTTCGGCATGGAAAACAGGTGTGTCCTCTCCGCTAATGCTACCAGACAATCAAATAAAGTACTTAGTGAACCTAATAATTTTTAGTGACAACCAATATTATAATTGTTTCTCAAAAAAAATCAAGGATATTCAATAAATTTGTGTATAATTTTGTACCCTAAAAACTAAATAAGAGCTTCATATCAACGTTACATCCAGTATTGATTAGTTAAGTCCTCGATCTATTAGTATCCGTCAGCTCCACGTGTCACCACGCTTCCACCTCGGACCTATCAACCTCATCGTCTCTGAGGGATCTTACTCACTCGAAGTGATGGGAAGTCTCATCTT
>NZ_JBQQCP010000010.1:0-112570 GCF_052246775.1 Virgibacillus sp. L01
ATAGTTACTTAACAAAATGTAAATATTGTGGCAATAGATTTATACCTTTAGAAGCAAATAAAAAAGAATTAAAGTATTGTGAATGTGGTTGCCCAGTTCCAGTAACAAACGGAGTAGGATATTGTGTTAATTGTAAAGAGGAAGTATATAGTTCTGAACTTTTTTACTAATATAATAAGTTTATTTTATTTTCTTCACCACTCTGTAAAGTGTTGAAGAATGTTTCTCTTCTTCTTAAACAAACTGGTGCGATTGTTTAATATTGCACTAACTTGCAGGTTAGTGGAACAAGACAATTTTAATATTTATAAATCAACGAAGGGGAATTCTATGAACAGTGATATTAGAGATGATATATTTGAGGAGATTACTAATATATTCGGAATTAATATTATTGGATTTTCTCAAATTGAATTAGGTCATATGAATTTAAAATGGAAAATAGATACCGATAAAGGTGATTTATTTGTAAAGCAATATAATAAAACTAGGTATCCTGAAAAAATGATACAAGGGTTGGAAACTTCATTAAATCATCAATCCAATTTATATAATGAAGGTATTCCGTGCCCTGAACTTTACTCACATAAAGGGAAATATGTAATAAAAACTTCATATGGTGAGCGTTTTGTTTTAATGGGATTAAGTGAAGGAAGTAATATTAAGGCTGGAACAGCAAACAAAGAACAAATGTATAATTTAGGTAAGATAATTGGACAAATGCACAAAATTTTAAACTACAATAATACAGTTCAGTTACCACTACACTGGGATGTTCGGTCAAAGGAAAGTATGCTTAAAAATTGGCAAGCAAGATGGAGAGAAGCAATTAGTTTGGATTGTAAAAATACACTATCTAAGTTGGAAATACAAAGAAAAATTATCGAAAAAAGCGATATAGATATTTTCTCGCAATGTGAAAAAGGCTGGGGGCATTGGGACTTATTTGTAGATAACATTTTATTTAAAACTAATAGCGTTTCTGCAATTCTTGATTTTGATAGAATGCATTATGTTTATCCTGAATTTGACATATCAAGACCTATTTTATCGTGTTGTTTAGAAAAAGAACAAATGCATACAGACAGGGTTTCAGCGTTCGTTAAAGGTTATCAGGAATATCAAAAACTAACAAATCAAAAGTTAGTACGTTCAATTAAATTAACTTGGTGGAAAGAAGCAGAGTGGGTTCGAGCTGATAATGCATATAATTCATCCCCATTAAAGAGGTTTAGTGAAGAGAACATTTGGGTTGGAGATAATTGGGATGATTTAGAATGTTTATTTGCTAATATTGTTTAATATAACTTTAGCGAAGGTTTGTGAGAGACTTCACTTAAACTAACGGGTGGTTTAGTTGAATAAGCAATTGAAAATAAATATAAGAAAAATCTCAGTTCATTTTATTTAAACTGAGATTTTTTATTTTTTAATTACAAATATCACTACAAATAGGATGCAAATAGTTATACAAATTTAGTTACATTTTAAAGTGTGATTCTGACTTTTGTGATAGGAAACGGAACCCGTCAGTTTTATCTGGGCGTTTTTTTCTGGCTATTATTTAAATAAAAATGCCAAGCCAAATCCCATTAATCATCGCAAGTATAAGGATGATTTTTTCGTATGCAGAGACTTGGTAATGATTATCTATTTGCATTTTGAGGACTAAGAAAATGGCAGTCCCTACTACAGCTAACGCTCCTATCATTGCCCATATACGATCCGCTCCCATCCAGACCACGCATAGTCCGGCCAGCGTGAAATATAACAGGGCGGGTAGACGACTGAATGCAGCCCCAAACTTTTCAAAAGCCCAGACAACACTTGTTTTTTTGACGGGAGATGCGTTTCTATCAGCCTCTTGATCTGGTATATGATGAACCATTACCCAGGCTAAACAGAATAAAGCATTAATGAGTGCGTTTTGCAGCGCCCATGTCGGGATTGAATCCAACGTCAGCCAGGCACCGGCAAGCCCGAGTACAAAAACAGACGGAAACATAGACAGCCATTCCCCGATAAAGGGACGGTAACTGAATTGAAATGGACGGAGCGAGTATGAAATGGCTCCCCATAGACCAATGGCTAGTAATAAGGCGATTTTAAAGTAACCAAATAGTATTAATCCTACAACAATTAAACTTAGTGAAAAAATAAGCCATTTCCCCAGTAGCCAGAGTGAAGAAGCAGAAATAACACCTGTCTGTATAACACGACTTCCACCTGACAAAATTGCCGGGCTATTCTGATCTGTTCCTGAATTATAGTCAGCGAAGTCATTCAACACATGCGTTAATATCCCGTGAATTAGGAAAGCACCGAATAGTAATAATAGGAATACCAAAAGCGATTTATTAGGAGCGACAGTATAATACAAGAATATGGGAAGAACAGTAGAAACTATTGTCGTAACACTTGAAGAGACTACCGCTATTGACCGTAATAGTATCCAGCTTTTTTTGATTGGGGCTAGTATCGATTGATTCATTATCATGTCTAACTCCTTTATTCGTATATCACTTCTACTTTACACTATACCCTTTCTACTAAAATATGAAAGCTGTTTTTTTGAAGGAGATAAGGTGTCTTGTTATGAATAATTTCATTATTCATAACTACTATCGATTATTGGGGGAGAAAAGTGGCATGGGGAGGGGAATGTTATTGAGATCTAATATATTAGGATTCGTCCATCATGATTATTCTACTATTTATCCCACTGTTTACTAAAATATGATAAAATTGGGAAAAAATCATGCGGTAAATATTATAGATTAGTAACAAGATGGGAATTACTTAGTAAGATGAGAATTCTAATGATACCAAATTAAGAGCAGTAGGGATGGAATTTGGCCAGTTATTATATATAGCTTTGATAATTATAAAATGAACCAAATAATTTGGAAAGAAACATTGCCATATGTTGCTACAACCTATGAATTACATGAAATTATTAGTTATAACTAAATATTGCATACACGTAAAAAACAGAAGTAATTCCAAATACTTCTGTTTTTTTATATACAATTAGATGAGGAGGTCAAGTAATGAAGAAGTTGGACAAATTTATAGATGAATCTACAATTCCTGATTGGGAAAAAGATTATTATTTTAATCTATTGAAGAGGTTACCAAATGCGGAAAAAGAGGAACTAATTAGCCTATTTAAAAAGTCGAATAAAGAACATCGTGTCCTTCAGACTGGTAGATTAAACCAGGAATTACAGTCTCTAAAAATTAGGAACATAATTACGATAGGTGATTTGTCTTTATTTGAGCATTCAATTGGTTTATTACCGAAGTATCCTCATTTAGCTAAGCTCATGCAGCATTTTTTCAAAGCAGATCCATAGTTTGAGTAAAAGAGTTCCCAACTGAGTCGCAAACCCTTTTTAGTGTATAGCATTATTACTGCCTAACAAATATTTTTACATTAAATCAGTTATTATAGTAGACACACTATATTGTAACTATGCTTTGCGTAACTAAAACTTTAAACAATATCAATTATACTATACAATTATAGTAATATAATTGATATTTCTAAAAACGATTCTACTAGAAAATTAAAGGGGTATATAAATTGAATGCAATGAAACTTGGTTGGATTGATTATTCAAGTGAACATAGGGACAAGGTGATGGCAGTGCTCCATGCACTTGCTGAACCTGGAGCGGTGGATGAGCTGGGAATTGGTTTGATTCGGGATGGATTTGCAGATATTCTGTTTCCGGGTACTTCCACGATCCAGACGCGTGCAAAGTATTTTTTTATTGTTCCATATTTATTAATGGAGCTGGAGAAAAAGAGTTTTTCGACACCAAAAGAACTAATTAACCAACTTGGTGAAGAAGAGGTTGCTTTAATCGAAACGTTAAATAAAGAGGATTCGAGTGGGGTAATCGGCGCTCGGGCTGGCAAGAAACTTAAGCGAAAACCTTCTAATATTTATTGGAACGGCTTAAGGACATTTGAGATATTTAAACATAGTTCCTTGTCATTGGACAATTATGCGAAAGCTGTTTTAAGGATGAAGAATAACAAAGAGGCTGCAAAATCTTTTGGAAGTGAGGAGTCAGATGAATCTGGATCTATAAGTGGAGAGTATTCTAGTACGTTCTGGCGATGTATACTCCCTGAGTCTAACTGGAAATACAGTCTTTCTATGGAACCTTCGTTTGATGAGGCGCACTTTTTAAAAGAACGGATTACGACCGCCGAGAAATCGAAGGATAGTTTATTTTCCTATTTGTTATCGCAGGATTTCGATAAGCTTAAAAAGATAGATGACTTTGATGCTATTGGAGAAATGTTTTCGTTACCTGATAATTTATTTGAAGATTATAATAGAGCGAAACGTTTTAATCAGTTTATTTCAGGGGCAAATATTCGCTACAACGTGATTCTGTCAGATGGTGAAAACAAAAAGGCTTTACAGAAATGGTCTGAGTGGCTTTACAGCTCGTTTGTTAAAGAAGAATTTGAATCCTTTAATTACATGGATGTTATCAATTGTCTACATATAAAGAACTCTAAGCTGATTATATTTCTTCGTGAATGGCAAAAAGCGGTTTTATCAGGGGATCATACTACAATAGATCGGCTTATAATAAAACGGGAAATTGAGCTTAAATCACGAGACCGGGCAAAATTACAGAACTCTAAAATATTTACTTATGAGGATGGGGCTTGGGTTGGTACTCCTAAACTCCAATATCGTTTTAAGGATGCAAAAGTTATTATTGAGGATATTTTTGCAGGTCTGGGGGATTACAATGCTTAAACCAGCTGAAAATCGACTTAATTACTCCGAATTACTCACACCACCATCAGGGTACGAGGTTGAATTTGCAATCGGAACAACATATGCATTGGACTTAGAGGCACTCGTTGGTGTTCCGTTGGCGCTAAGTCTGTCTGAGGAAATGGATCAAACTTTTCAATATGATCCTATATATGTGCTTGAAGGGTTACGAAGAAGTGCAAATAAGTTTGCGATTTTTTGTGAAGCGGGGCAAATTAAAATACCACAGAACCAAAATTCGATATTCGCTATGATGGAAGATAGTGTTTTTGAAGTAGCCCTAGAAAATAATCGATCCTTTCACCCAAAAGTATGGCTGATTAAGTACCAAAATAGTAACAACGAAGTATTATACAGACTACTTGTGTTAACACGGAACCTAACGTTTGATCGGAGTTGGGATATTGCAATTGCGCTTGAAGGGAAGAGGACTGACAATAAAACCTATAAGAATAAACCACTAGCAGATTTTTTTCAGTACCTTGTAGATTTCACAAGAGAAAATGAGAAGCGAAGGCAAATCAAAAGCATTATTTCAGAACTGGATTATATACAATTTGATCCAGCAAATAAATATATTCCTGAATTTGATTTCTGTCCTCTTGGAATTACAGGGTATGGTAAAGCGGAAACAGGAATTTTTGAAAAATACCATCAGCTGATTGTCATATCTCCATTTATAAGTGAGAGCACTATTTCTGAACTAAACGAACTTGAATTAAGCAACGCTAAAAAGGTGTTAATTACAAGGAAAACAGAATTGCAAAAACTTACGGAATCGATGCTTTCGCATTTTGAGGTATTTACATTAAAAGATTCAGTCATTGATGGCGAGAGTGCTATAAGTGGGGATATTAATGAGGATGAAATAACTGAGCTCCAGGATATTCATGCAAAGCTTTATGCCAGAACTAAATATAATCAACATCATATTTATATCGGTTCTGCGAATAGCTCAAGAAATGCATTTCATGGCAATGTTGAATTTTTAATCAAGCTAAAATATAAGAAACACGGATTTAGGATTACTGATTTACTGGAGGATATGTTTGGTGATGAGGAAAATCCTTTTGAAAGAATTGAAGACATTCCAGAACAAGAAGAAGTAGAGTCCGACTTAGCAGACTTGCTTCAGAAGGGAATAAAACAGCTTTGCAGAACTCAATCAGGTGCGTTCGTTGTGAAAGATGATGACGATTATTCATTAAACGTAACATTTGAAGATATTCCTGAAGGATGCGACTTTTTAATTGGTCCCCTGTTGAGTACAAAGGAGTTACCTCTTCAGAAAGAAACTTCTTTTGAGAAATTGAGTTTATTAGAGCTAGGAAACTTTTATAAAATAGCTGCAGTAAAAGATGGTGAAAAGGTCCAAAGAGTTATCAAGATTAAGACAGATGGTATCCCTGAAGAACGTGAGAAGGAGGTTTTTCGTTCGATTATTAAAGACTCACATACTTTTCTAAAATATGTTGCTTTTCTTTTATCGGATGATTTCTTATTATCCGTGTTAGAAAATCTGGAACAAAAGAATTCAGGTTCTGGTAATTGGGGCATGGATACAGGAGACTATCCAGCACTTTACGAGAATATGCTCAAAACAGCTTCCCGTTCACCGGAAAAACTGGAAGATGTAGAAAACATAATTAATATTATTGAAAATGAGGACATTATTCCAACTGAATTTCAGCATTTGTATGAAACGTTCATTCAGGCAGCAAAGGAGGTGAAAAAATGATTGACTTAGTTCGAAAAGAAGAAGAAATACTATCTGGTTTGAAAGATTTTCAAAAAGCGACCGTTGATCGAGTTTATAGCTTATTTACGAATAAATTTAACCGTGTGTTAGTAGCCGATGAAGTAGGGCTTGGCAAGACAATGGTAGCTAGAGGGGTTATTGCTAAGATTGCTAGGTATCATGAAGAACGGTTACAAGATGATCTGTTTAAAGTTGTATATGTTTGTTCCAATTCCAATATTGCTGGACAAAACCTGGCAAAGCTTAAAATTGATCAACGAGTAACATTAGATGGGCTATCAGATACCCGTTTATCGATGCAGCATATCAAAATATTTGAAGATACTTTTGACCCTCAAATTAAAGAAAACTATATTCAACTTATTCCACTAACTCCTTCAACGTCATTTGATATGACAGGTGGTTGCGGAAGTGTGTTAGAGAGAGCTTTAATCTATTCTGTTTTGAAAAGATACCAACCTCTTAAACCCTATTTAAATGAATTTGATAAATTGATGACGGATAAAGCTACTGGTAGCTGGGAACGGTGGAAAGAAGAGTATGGAGACAGGGTTGAGGCTTGTGATGAAAAAAGTGATGGAGGTTATCTAAACGTTATGCTGGAGAAAGTGGATGAATTTTTCCAACAAGAACCTTTGTTACTTAATGAGATCGCTTACTTATCTGATGTCATCCAACAAGAATGGGTGCCAGGTAGAAGAGTGAATGGAGCAACCAGGGTTATTCAAAAGCTACGAAAAATGATGGCAGAAATCAGTGTTGACTTGATTGATGCCGACCTTGTTATCATGGACGAATTTCAACGGTTTCCAGAATTGATTAATGCTGATGGGGATAGCGAAACAGCTATGCTTGCCAGCAAATTTTTTAACAGCCCAAAAGCTGACGCCAATGATGTGAAGATATTACTATTATCTGCTACACCTTATAAACCATATTCCACGCTTGAGGAGATATCAGAAACTGGAAGTGATGAGCATTATAAGGAATTCATGCAAGTTACTGACTTTTTATTTGAGAAGCATACGGATCATAAACAGCAATTTAAAGAAGTTTGGAGAAATTTTTCCTATGGGTTAAGTCAAATCTCTGAACAAGATTTCTCGATGATAATTTCCAAAAAGCAGGAAGCAGAGGATAGTCTTTATAAAGGGATTGCCAGAACGGAGCGTCTTTTGGAAGAGGGAACGAATGAGATTGCGGAAGCTTCCGTTGACAAGACTCCATTAGAGATTACCCAGGATGATGTTTCATCGTATATAGAAATGGATTCGCTGTTACAAGACATTGGACTAAAAGACAAGGTTCCCGTCGAATATGTGAAATCGGCTCCTTTTTTGATGTCATTTATGGATCGCTACAAACTGAAGCAAAAGATTTCACAGAGCTTTAAGGAGAATCCCGGAAATAACAAGTTAGCAAATAATTCTCTAATGTGGATTGATAAAAAAACGATAGATAGATATGGAAAGTTAAGAGAAACAAACGCTAGGCTAACAAAATTAAAGGAAGTAGCCTTATCAAAAAATGCAGAGAGATTAATGTGGATTCCTCCATCTTTACCATATTATGAATTTGACGGAGCTTACTCGGGTCAAAGCCAATTCTCAAAGGTACTTGTTTTTTCTGCATGGGAAATGGTTCCACGAGCAATAGCGACGCTTCTCTCTTATGATGCAGAACGTAGGACAGTAGGTGAATTGGTCAAGCAAATCCCTAGAAAAAAGCGGTCAAAGGTGCACAAATATTTTCATCCAAGACGCTTTCCCTCACCAAGATTAACCTTCGTAATGAAGGATAACGCACCATCAAATATGAATCATTTATCACTTTTGTATCCTTCTGTTACATTGAAAAATTTATTTGATTCAATTGATGTGTTAAATAGGAATATAACACTAGATGAAATAAAAGAAGAAATAAAAGATAAACTTCAAATCTTACTTGGTAAAATAGAGTATGAGCCAAGTGATAACGTTTCTAGGCAAGATGAACGGTGGTATTATTTTGCCCCAGTATTGTTTGATTTAGAAGAGGATATCATTCAGGAATGGTTTAACAGCGATTATCTGTTATCCACTTTAGCTCCCAACGAAGAAGAAAGTCGTAGTGGAGACACAGTTGCACTAGAAAAACACTTTGAAGAGTTAAGAAAAATTTTTCATAATAATGAACTGCCTATACTTGGTAAACAGCCTGATGATTTATTGGATGTACTAGCTAATATGGTGTTAGCATCTCCAGCAGTTTGTTCTTTGAGATTACTTGAGAATCCTGATAGCGACTCAGTTCCTTATGCTGTTCAGTTAGCGAAGACCATAGTTGATCGATTTAATTCCCAGGAAGCAATTTCAATCGTTGAATTGGAGTATGGAAAAAAAAATAATAATGCACATTGGAAAAACGTGCTCAAATATGGTGTATCAGGAAATATGCAGGCAATGCTTGATGAGTATGCCCATATGCTGCTTGAAGAAGGTGGACTTAACAAAGTTGCGGAGGCGGAGCGTAATAAGCAACTAGTCAAGACTATGTCAAAATCGTTAAATACACATACTGCTAGTTACAATGTTGATACGTATCGAACGTTTAAAAATCGTGTTATGAATGATCAGAAGAAAGGAAATCAATATATTAAAATGAGAACCAATTATGCTGTTGGTTTCTATGATACTAGAAATGAAGACAACACACTTAATCGAAAAGAAAATATCAGACTCTCGTTTAATTCACCATTTCGACCATTCGTTCTGGCTACAACGTCAATTGGACAGGAAGGACTGGACTTTCATTATTACTGTCGAAAAATAATGCATTGGAACCTTCCGTCAAATCCAATCGATCTTGAGCAACGCGATGGTAGGATCAACCGCTATAAGGGCCATAATATTCGGCAAAACATCGCTAGTAAATACGGTGATATTTCATTCACAAAAAATGTATGGCAGGAAATGTTTACTGCTGCAAACCAGATAGAAAGAGACTCTCAGACATCGGAATTAGTACCTTTTTGGTCATTGGCAGGGAACCAGGATATCAATATTGAACGTATATTTCCGTTGTATCCACTTAGCAGGGACGGTTCGAAATATAATAGGCTTATGAAAATATTAGCACTATATAGATTAAGTCTCGGACAAGCGCGCCAGGAAGATTTACTAGAGGATTTACAGAACAACAATTTTGATGAAGATCAGTTGAAGGATCTGTTTATGAATTTGAGTCCTTTTTCGAAGAAGTGATTATGTTGATTTTGATGGACAAAATTCATGGGGGGAGATTTTATGAGAAGGATTGCTTTAATAAGCTGCACAAAAAGTAAACAAACATATCCGTGTCAAGCAAAGAAAATGTATCGTACTTCTAATCTTTTTACGAAAGCTGTTTCATTTATTGAAAAACAAGAATATGATGACTGGTTTATCTTATCTGCTAAGCATGGCTTACTTAATAAAGAAAAAATAATAGAACCTATGATATTACATTATTGTCTATGAATGCCAAACAGCGGAAAGATTGGTCACATAATGTATTTTTTCAATTAAGGAAATTAAGTGATTGTGAATTTGATTTTTATGCAGGCTCCAAATACAGGGAGTACCTTATTCCCTTACTGAAAAAAGAGGGTTATATTTGTCGTATACCGTTACAAGGATTACCAATAGGTAAGCAACTTCAGTTTTATAAACAGGCCTTAAATGATAATGGTTAATAGGATTTTTAGTTGTACTAATGAAAATAGCGAGGGGAGATATTTATGGAAGAAACGGAGTTAGTTACTTCGATTGATGAGGTAATCATTAATGTTAAGCAGTTTAATAAAGATTTAGAAGAGGGGACAAATGTTGTTAGTCAGTTAACAATGTTTAAGCATTGGTATTACATTTCTAGCCTTGGTATGTTCGGTCCAAGTAAATATATTGGTTATAAAAATATGAACACTTCCAGATATAACCGTGGAAAAGGAAAGACAGGTATTGATACTGAAAGAGTTCTTACAAAATGGTTTATAAAACTTCCTACTAGCTCTAAAGAGGAAAATAAGTATATGGATAAATTGATAGGTTTACTTAATTCATATGAGAAGAAAGTCAGAAGCAATTCCTGTATCCATATTCTTAAGTAGTGTGGTGGTGTAAGGTGGTGTAATAATTAATGGATGCTTTCGAACTCAAAGAAAGAATAGACAATCTTACTATTTGGAAAAAAGGAGATCAACGAGCCCCGCATAAGCCGCTGTTAATTTTATTTGCTCTTGGCCAGGTTCAGGCTACTAATTCCAGACTTCTACATTATGAATTTGTAAGAAATAGATTAATGGAGCTGTTAAGAGAATTTGGTCCTGTACGGAAATCCTATCATCCAGAAGAACCTTTCGTACGATTGAAAAATGATGGGATTTGGGAATTGAGTGGTGCAGTGAAATATCAGAGCTCTAGCAATAAATACTTGCTTACTAACAATATTGCAGGTGGATTCACTTATGAGGTTTTTAATCTTTTAACTAAAAACCCAAATATATTGCAGGAAATTGCCCAAACCATTTTAGATAACCATTTTCCGGATACCATTCATGAAGATATTATAGAATCAGTTGGTCTAGACTTTAACTTTTATAGGCGAAGGAAACGCGATCCTTTTTTTAGAGAGAAAATTTTAAGAGCATATGGATATAGCTGCGCTGTCTGTGGATTTAATGTTCGGCTTGCACATACATTGGTAGGGATTGAAGCCGCACATATTAAATGGTACCAGGCAGGTGGACCTGATCAAGAAGAAAATGGAATAGCCCTTTGCTCACTACACCACAAGCTGTTTGATAAAGGTGTGTTTACGATTTCAAAAGATCGAAAATTAATCGTCTCCCAAGATGCTCATGGAACTAACGGCTTTAAAGAAATGCTGTTAGATTATCATGGATTTATTATTAGAAAGCCAATTGAACCAGTATATTACCCTAATAATTCTTATTTAGATTGGCATGTGCGTGAAGTATTTAAGGGGCCGAAAAGATACATACTTTAGATATATCCACCATAATCACATTAGCCCGAAATGGGTTATTGTGTTTAGGAAGCTATTGATGATAAGTTTTCCGATCATGCACAGTAAAAATTAATGAGTTGTCCAGAATGGGACCTTGTTATTGTTCAATCATCATCTGGTAATGGATGTTGACCTACCATCGATAAAAGGGCGATATTGTTAGAATGCATCCATCAGCAAAGCGGAAAGCTCAATGTAATGAATGTACACCATTTGAAAGGGGACAGCCCAGATGAAATTAAGTGTATTGGATCAGGCACCAATTTCAAGACATTCCAATGCCAAAGAAACGCTGAATAATACATTAAAACTAGCGAAAATAACAGAAGAGTTAGGATATACAAGGTACTGGGTTGCCGAGCATCACAATACAAATGGGTTGGCTAGTACATCACCGGAAGTACTGATAACACGGATTGCATCGCTTACAGAAACAATAAGAGTCGGCTCAGGGGGGGTGCTGCTTCCTCAATACGCTCCGTTTAAAGTGGCGGAGAATTTCAAAACGCTTGAGGTATTTTTTCCGGATAGAATCGATTTGGGAGTTGGGCGGTCTCCGGGTGGATCGCAGACAACTCGCTTGGCATTGACGGATAGCGTGAATAAAAGCCTGCGTGATTTTCCGAGGCAGTTAGCTGATTTACAAGGATTTCTTCATAATACTTTACCAAAAGAGCATCCGTATCGCATGATAAAAGCGGCTCCACGGTTGGATAATGTGCCACCAACATGGGTGCTGGGTCTGTCGGAACGAGGTGCTAAGAGTGCTGCTGAATTAGGACTTGGATTCGTGTTTGGGCATTTTATAAAACCAGTGAATGGTCAAGCAGTTATGGAAGCATATCTAAGTAATTTCCAGCCCTCGCCAACGCTTGGCCAGCCAGAAACGATAGTATGTATATTTGTTGTGTGCGCTGACACGGAAGAAGAGGCGGAAGAACTGGCGTTGAGTCAGGACAAGTGGCTATTAAGTGTTGGGAAGGGGGCCGATACAAAGGTTCCTTCGATTGATGAAGTAAAGAAGAAGGAATTTAGCGATGAAGAATTAAACGAAATCAAGAAAAACCGAGAGCGCTGTATTATCGGAACGCCGGCAAAGGTAAAAAAAGAACTGAATCGCCTCAGTGATTTTTATCAGACTGATGAATTTATGATCATAACAAACATCTATGATTTTGATGCAAAAGAGCATTCGTATAGGTTACTTGCAGATGCTTTTGATTTTGAAAGATGATGTAGGGACTGAAGTGAACATCTTCAAATGTATTGACAGTATAAATAGATAAACTTATACTTATAATAAGAATAAGGTATCGAGTAGCTACAACTACTCGACACCTACAACTACAGACCGCATAAAGAGCGGTTTACCAATATGATGTTGTAGCATAAGAAGTAATCGCTTGCCATTGGTACTGGGGGCGGTTACTTCTTTTTTTTTAGAAAACTTGGCTTATCGCCAAGCCTTAGTTGCACTTATGCAGATAAGAAAGTATTTATACTTTCTTATCTGCCTAGAATGACGACAATAGTTACAATTAGTGTCAGTGTCGCTATTAGTGAAAGACTAAATTTCGCTACTAAACTCAATGCTTCAAATGTCGTCATCCCACCACCTCCCTTCTGTAAGGAAGATGGCCAACCGCCCACTATACTATGTAGTTGATACATAAATTTTACCACATTATTTCACATATTAATAGCAAAATGCGAACAAGTGTTCGTTATGTATTATTTTTATCGTGGAAGGGAAATTTGAGGGTCAGGAGCATTCAGCGGGACAAGGTTCCTGACCCTAATGTCCCTTCATTCCTGCAAGTATGACTTTTAAAAAGATAATTAACACCATAAATGAGAACAATGGAGCTAGTACTATCCATGGATGGAGTAAAAATTCCTGGTAGGATGAACCAATCAATCCGCCCCACTCGTTGCTAATTGGTACAAGGATACTCTTTTCCTCCGAAACTTTAATTGCTCTATCTCCACCAATAAAAATACCCAAAATCCCTAAATGAATTAATAATAAAAGTAATTGAATGTTGTTTTGAATAAAGAAAATACCGATTCTTGGTTTGATGATCCTCCATACGTGTTTTTTGAAGATGTAAAAGTTACTTACACCTTGTAACTGAGCAATTTTAATAAAGTCCTTATGGAGTTCATTTTTTATTTCATCTCCTATTAATAGAGCTAAAGGAGGGATGCCGATGCTGATTAATATGACCATCAATAAAAGCATAAAATGGAAACTTTCCTCTTGAAAAAGACCGAGAAGTGGTGCAAGTAAAAAAAAGACAACCAGAACAGGGGGAATAATGTAGGCAATTTCAATAGCTCGTTTCCATATATTCTTAAATTTATGTACGTAAAATGCGTAATAAATGGCTAATACTAATGCAATGACAAAGCGTAACAGACACACAATACTTACAAATACTATCGTATATTTTGCACCGATCAATATGCTATGTAATAGGGGTTCACCTGACACATTTGTCCCCAGCGGCGGGTATTCAGCAGGGGAGTAGGGTGTTTTGGCAATAAACTCACCCTCCTCATCTAATAAAAGGGATGGTGCGTTTTTACTTGAAACAATTAGATCAGGAAAGAAACTGAAAAATAGAAGGAGTAAAATCAGCAATGTACCTGCACTTATTTTAGCATTCATTTTACTCCACAACCTGATCACCAGCCTCGTCAAACGTCAATTTGTTTACTATGTATTCGCCGGTCCTTATGAACATATATAACGGAAAGTACAACATAATTAAAACCCACATTAATATTCTAAAGTCTCCAATACCGTACAACTTCACAAAACTCATAATGCCGTCTAATCGTAGAAGGATTTCTAAAATCAATAAGCTTGAAATCATATACAAGAAGATATTTTTGTAATATTGGATAAGCGTTAAGAGCGTATTTCTAAATAAATGAATAAAGAAAATATAACTTTCCCCAAATCCTCTTGACCGAGACAATAAGTAATAATCTTTGGTCTTTTCCTCATCAATGCTTGCTGTCATATATTTAAATAAATAGATAGTTGGAATTGAACTTAAAGCCAAGATAGGCAAAAAATAAATCGTTTCTCCGCCAAATTCATAAATACCTAACGATATCCCTGATGTTTTGAAAATCCAAATAAAGAATTGTATGTTTAACAAAACTATTAACACGTCCGGCATTGATTCAACTATAAAAAAGATTCCATGAATCACCTTTTTAAATGGTTTGGTAAGGGTATGGAATAAATAAGTGAATAGGATTGAAACTATAATGGCTATAGCGAGAGAACCAAAAATGATGATAATGGAATTTAGATACGCATTGGAAACCGCTGCAAAAAAAGGTACTTCATCTCCGTTACTTAATGGGATAATTATTTTTTGAGGCTGAAAAAGGTAATAGATACCTGATCCAATGCTCTGAAAAAAGTATGTAAAGCTCTGGGTTTGAAATAAAACAGGCATACAGCTGATTAACAATATGATGCTAATAATAAGGGTTATATCTCTACATGATGTAACCAAACTCTTCCACAAGGCTATTCAAAACCTTTCTTTTCTTTTTTGTAAAGTTTCTCATCTCTAAAGTGCAATGTAATACTAGAATCGGGAGCTACACCGTCCCATTCGTAACGAGTGAATTCATCCTCGAATTTCACTTCATCAGCTGTATTTTCTTTAAAGTTTATATAATCCGGCTGTCCAAGTAAATCGATCACATCTTCAAATTCCGCTCTGTTTTCCAGTTGATTGTATTGCTGAATTGTTACAAGGCTCTCAGGATTTTGTTTTGGCTGTTCACATCCCACTAACATTACAGTGATTGCTGTTGTTAGTAAAAAGAGCCCTTTAAATTTATTCATAAAATTCTCCTCTTCAAGCTTATTTTAAATTTATTTTCAGTACTGCTGGTACTCGCTCCGAAATAAGCAATAATACTACCATACCATTACTTCTACAATTAAATATAAATTCCTGCTAAATTAATTCTTAGCTTGTTGAGTGAAACGGGACAAGGTTCCTGACCCCATTGTCCCACTACGAGTAATAATTGTTATCTTGGACATCCTATTTTGGTGTATGGATTAAATTGATGGGGGGTGAATTTATTGACGTTGGTTCGTCTTGGTTATGTTGCTATGAGTGTGCATTTGGAAAATGCTTCACCGTCTAAAACGATGACGTACACCAGATTTTCAAAGCTAGACGATAGGGATGCGGCAATCCGGAAATTGGAACAGATTGCAGAAACGAATTTACATAATTGTCTCAGATTGCTGCGGCATAATTTGGCACATGATATTGCTTTTTTTCGATTATCCTCTAAGCTCGTCCCTTTGGCTACTCACCCTGATCTCAAAGGCTGGGATTATATTCAATCCGTGCAATCACCATTGGAAGAAATACAAAAATTTCTTACACGCAATCCTAATGTCAGGGTCGATTTTCATCCGGATCATTTTGTACTGTTGAATTCGCCTGGACCAGAAGTTTTAAAAAATTCGATAAAAAGTTTACGCATGCATTATAGGCTCCTAGAGGGGATGGGAGTTAATCCTGAACATCGCTGTGTGCTTCATGTTGGCGGGGGATATGGTGATAAAGAAAAAGCGCTCGAGCAATTTATTCATAATTGGGCATTTGTATCGCCTGATTTACAAAGCATGATTATTCTGGAAAATGACGATAAGGTTTTCACACTTTCCGATACCTTATATTTAAGTGAGAAGCTTGCTGTTCCGATGGTGTTTGATTATCACCATTACCTTGCGAATCACGTAGAATCCGAAAACTGGCGTGAGAACTGGGAGCGCATTGTTCAGACGTGGAAATCGTCCACAGTACCTGTGAAAATGCATATTTCAAGTCCCAAGTCAGATAAACAATTTCGTGCCCACTCTGACTATGTGGACAGTGCAATGTTTATGGATTTTTTGCGGGAAATAAAGGGAACTGTTTCGCAAATAGACTGTATGATTGAAGCAAAACAGAAGGATGATGCTTTATTTAAATTAATGGATGATATAAAAAAGTATTCTGAGATTGAAATTGTGGATGGAGGTAGTTTTCATATCATGTAAGACTAACTAGTAGAGAGAATCGTACTACATTGACCACCTTCCCTTAAAAGGAGGTGTTTTTCTTCTTATCAATGATATTTTTTAAAGGAATTAATGATATTGAATAGAAATAATATAGTGAATGAGAAGAAATGGTTATTGAACGCTTTCAACAAATTTATTTCCTTTGGGAGGGAGAAAAATGACAAACAAGTTTCAAAAAATTACACCGAATTTGTGGTTTGATTCACACGCAGAGCAGGCTGCGAAATATTATGTTTCAATTTTTGAAAACTCTAGGATTGACGGTATTAAATACTATGGAAAAGAAGGATATGAAATTCACGGGCAAGAAGAGGGAACGGTAATAACAGTGGATTTCAAGCTGGAAGGTCAGAACTTTGTTGCGTTAAATGGTGGTCCACATTTCAAATTTAATGAAGCAATTTCATTTATTGTCAATTGTGATTCACAGGAAGAAGTAGATTACTATTGGGATAATCTTTCTGAAGGAGGAGATGAACAGGCACAACAGTGCGGTTGGCTTAAAGATAAGTTTGGTGTTTCCTGGCAAATAGTCCCGACAGTCTTAACCGAAATGTTGAATGATCCAGACCCTGAAAAAGCAGGTAGGGTTATGTCAGCAATGCTGCAAATGAAGAAAATTAATATAAAAGAATTGAAGGAGGCTAAAGGAGATTAGGGCTTTATTAAACCTTTTCTGAGAATTGTTTATTAGTTTAACAACAGATAATAGAAAGTAAAAATGACTTGGATATTTCTCCAAGCCATTTTTACAATCACGTGAATTTTAACTGTGGATCTCTGTATTATAACTCACAAGTGCCTCTGTTTAGAAATCAAACTCTTTTTTATTCACATTCTCCTCAAAGTAATTACCCCAATGTGGTTGCGTTCCATCAATATCTGTAAAATTATATATTTCGGAAAGTTGCCAGCTACTTAAAACGCTACCAGTAAATCGGTTAACATCTGTGTCTAAGGCTAGGTGTTTTATTGCTTCACCGACATAAAAAGGAGTCTCAGAAGCAATAAAATGCTTTTCTACTTTTGCGCCTTCCTGCCAGTTTTCCTCTGTTACGCCAAATAAATCGAGCATCGCTTCAGAACGAAGGAATCCAGGTGTTACAGCGACAGATGTTATATTATGGTTTTTAAGGTCAGCAGCCATGGCCAGTGCCATATGAATATTAGAAATTTTAGCGAGACTGTAGTATAGGTTTCCACGGTATGTATAGTCTGTACCATCTGTAATTTCGGTGATTAAACCTTTGTTGTTTTTCTTCATTAGTGGGACTGCATAATGAGAAGTGATAATGTGTGACTGGACTGCTTGTTTTTGTATTTGCAATCCGTCCTGCAAGTCATGCTCGCCAAATGACTTTTCCCAGTTTGTAAGTGGATCACCTCCCCAGATGTCATTAATTAATATATCAAGCTGTCCATTTTGCTCTTTATTAATACGATTGAATAAGGCCTCGACTTGTTTTTCCTCAGTGTGATCTACTTGTATGGGGATACCGTGGCCACCAGCATCCGTAACGAATTTGGCTGTATCTTCAATTGTTTCTTTTCTTTGCATTGGTGACATTTCTTTTCTGGTGGATCTTCCTGTTACATAAACAGTCGCACCTGCCTCCCCCAGTTTAATAGCAATTCCCCGACCTGCTCCTCTAGTTCCGCCAGCAACAACAGCGATCTTTCCGTTTAATGTACTCATATAATCATTCCTTTCAAATCAGTTACTAGAATTATATACTATTTAATATGACACCTTTTGTCATGATTGAAAAATAATTTTAGGAGTGGACTTATGAAAGCTGAGCGGCTAATAAAAATACTTATAGTACTGCAGCACGGAGAAACGACTTCTACAAAGACGTTAGCTAATGAATTAGAGGTGTCGGAAAGAACTATTCATAGGGATATGGAATCTTTAAGTGTTGCAGGAATACCAGTATTTTCTGAAAGAGGAAAAGCAGGTGGATGGCGACTTATTGATGAGTGGAAAAATAAACTGAGCTGGTTAACAGAAAAAGAGATTATATCTTTATTCCTGCCAGCTTCTGAAAAAGTTCTATCAGACTTAAATCTGAATATATCAACAGAAGAGATGAAACAAAAATTATTGTTATCTGTACCTAATCATGTAAGACAGAATGCTACCAACTTATGGGAACGCATATATATCGACACAGATACATGGCATGGATCACAACAAAGTATAGGATCTATGAAGTCTATCCAACAAGCAGTTATGGAAAATAAAAAAGTAACAATGGAATATAAAAAAGCGGATAATGAAATGAAAACTTACATGATAAATCCACTTGGTTTAGTCTTAAAAGGAAGTACGTGGTATGTAATCGCTATTAATTCTCAAAATTCATATCGAAATTTCAGGCTATCACGTATTATAAATTTCACCGTATCGGAAGAGTCATTTACTAGGCCCAGTGGATTTATCCTGTCACAATACTGGAAAGAATCCAAGAAAGCGTTTATTCAAAATTTACCTGCGTATGAAGTGGAGGTTGAAGTATCTCGACAAATCATTAACCGCATTATGTTCACGGGCCGTTTTGTTAGACACTTGCATGAATCAACGAAGCAACCAAACAGTGAATGGGTACAGTTAAGTCTTGAATTTCCGACCGAAGAAGAAGCTGTCAATTTCATTCTGGGATTTGGCAATCAAATAAGAGTTAATTCACCGGTACATATACAAAACATATTAGCAAAAAAGGCAAATGAGATTTTGGAGCTCTACAGAAAATAGCGGGACAATAGGGACAGGTTCCTTGTCCCAGGCAGGTTATAAGTTCTGACAGGGGTTACCATGGAGTTTTGTTCAATACCGTGTGGAGCTGTAATGAAAACCCGTTAACAAAGTGAAGGATTTTTGGGCAATCCTATTAAAATTACGCTGATAATGCATTAATTGGACGTGGTGACAGGTATTATTATTAAGTAATCAGATTAATATTCTCTATAGTATAATTACTATAGGTTAAAAACAAGTAAGTGGGACAAGGTTCCTGTCCCTATTGTCCCATTCTATACTTTCCTTCTTCTGTCTACTGCTTGTGGTGGTTCTTCTAGCCATGCGTGTTTGATGGTGATATTTGCGCCGTCTTCACCATACTCTAAGGTTTCAGTTAACACTCGCATGTAGTGGGAACCTAAGTCACGCCTTTGAGCGGCAGCCAATGATTGGCCATAATAACCGACACCTGCTTGTGTAGTTCCAGAAACTTCAAACATCAATAATTTATCTGAAAAAGGTGAAACTGTTGTTTCTTCGATATTAGAAGACCAAATCATGGATGCAGGCAAATCTTCTTCCGTTAAAACAGAGTTCAAAACTTTTATGTGCTTCTCTGCAATATCTGCACCACGACGCATATATTCCCGTACTTCTTTAGCTTTGGCAACTTGGCTGAAGCCGATTAGTAATGCGTGACCAACAGCATTACGTTGTATATTAAAAAACAATTGGTCAATCTCAATTGCGGTTAAAGGTCTGCGGTTTCCCAGCCAACCTGTTAAGAAATTTTGTTTTTCTACTGTATCGGCTGTTTTTGGTATTGGAATAAATGGTGATCTAGCATAGATTCCTTTTGAGAGAAGTAAATCAGTTGTTTCATTATATATTTGTTCAGACGTATCTATACATTGTGTGAAAAAGTCCCGTATATCAGAACGAGTTGAATGCGTTAGTCCCATTGTATAGGAAGTTAGGTTCATGGTTGACTTGTTTTGTAAAAAAACTAAAAAGAAGGAATCAGCAAAAAGACGTGGTGCCGTTAAATCTACGTCTGCATCTGTAAAACCTTTAGGAATTGCGTGATCTTCCTTTTGATAAATTTGTTTAATCTGTACTATATTTTGTTCTGCAAATTGCAGTGTTTTTTCTATAATAGGACGTATTTCGTTGTCTTCCATAATAGCCAATACATATTTCATCTTGATAATCGTAGCAGAATTATCATTATAAGCTGACCATAAATTAGCAATTTCTGATGATGTTAGATTCGCTTGTGTAGTCATAATTACAATATTACCTCCCAAAAAAATTTATATAATTGTAAGTTCTAAAGGATATTATGTGGAAAAAGTTAATTTCTATACTGGGATGGAGGGGCACGTTTATTACCTTGTGATCAGATATAAATCACTTGAGTATTAGTGGGACCTTAATGTATGGTGTGTCGTCAAATATAAAGTGGGGAGGGTTGCGTGATGGAAGATGAGGACTTGATCTCATTTAACGAGATTATGGAAACATACGGGGAGTCGATAAAAAGATTGATTTATACATATGTTCATGACTGGTCTGTGGCTGAGGATCTCACCCAAGATGTTTTTGTGATCGTTTATTTAAAATTAGATACATTTGAACAGAGATCAAGTTTAAAAACATGGATCTGCAGTATTGCGATCAATAAATGCAAAGACTTTATTAAATCCTGGAATTTTCGAAAAGTAAGATTATTTAACAGCTTACCAGAAAAATATTTAGTTACTAAAGATAATAATCCAGAGAGCCAAATGATACAGCATGACGAGGAGTTGTTATTAGCAAAAACGATTCTTTCACTTCCTGTTAAATACCGCGAAATCATAATTTTATTTTATTACCAGGAGATGCAGGTTGCTAATATAGGGGAAATTCTTGGATTGAAGGAATCCACTGTAAAAACAAGGTTGCAACGTGGAAGGGGAAAGCTAAAAAAACTGCTGGGAGGTGTGGACATTGAATAGGAGAGTAAAGAAAAGTTTGGATAAATATATGGGAGAAGATAAGGTTTTTACAAAGGACGATAAAAGAGCAATCCAAATGAAAATTGCAGAAGGTAATAAGCTAAAGAAAAATAGAATAACGTATAAAGGTATTGGGAATGGTTTCATTTTCGCATGCGCCTTATCCTTGTTAGTTGTATTAATAAATCCTTATTTTGAAAATACAGGTCAAGATTATGCAAATGAAGATGAGTATTTTACTTTTAAGCTAGGTGATAAAGTATGGGATAGAAAGTATAGAACTCTATTTTTTGGTGATCCAATTCAAACACCCCCATCGGTTGACATCACAAAGATTGATGAAGGTATGGAAGTACTTACGATTCCTATAACATTTACATCAACATTTACTGGGGTCTCCGATGTTAACCCACTTGCTTTTGATTTGGTTTCCCCGAATGGTGAGGAAATGAACCCATATGACACTAAGATAATAGAGAATGATGGCTGGAAATCCGGTATCATTCGAGGTGGAGGTTCAGTGACATTTGCCAACACCTATGTATTTCCCAAAAATGAAGGCTGGCATATCGAATTCGAGGACTGGAACTTTGTTGAAACATTTGACAGGTATTATATCGTAGAGTTTGATGAATAAAGTGGTTCCTATAAAGTCGAGTGGAAAAATATAAAACTAGGAGGGGGAGAGTTTAAAATGGAAAATCAGTTAAATGAATTTACCAAAATGCATGATAAATTTATTGTAAATTGGAATAAAGCAATGATTTCAGGGGACACATCGTCTATAGAGAGAATGACTGAAGACTATTATGTTGCTTTTTTCAAAGGTGTAAACGAGAAACCTATTATTTTCAATAGGAAAGAGGCAGTAAGTGGAATGCAACAGTCTGTTAAGCAACTTTCAGGAGCTAAAAAGAAATTCAAAAACAGGGTTATTCGTTTAAAGGATATCAATAATGCAGTTGTATTTTATGAACAATTAATAGAAAAAGAAGAGAGAGTATTGGCGAGGCTTTTTACAATTGAAAACTGGCAACTTACCAATGGAGAATGGCTGCTAAAAAGGGAGACGGAAGAACCGATTTATTGATCTGAATTAGCGTGAATTTTAACCCAAGGAATATGTTTTTTTATAAATATTAAGGGGGAACTAGTTTGCATAACAAATTAAGAAAATCATCGACAGATATGTCTTTATCTGGTGTTTGTGGAGGTATTGCTGAATTTTTCGGTATATCTTCTTTTGCAGTGAGACTAATATTTATTTTCTTACCTGCTAATTTACTCATATATATAATTCTCGCTAACACGATGCCTGATAGCCCTCCGTCATTGTAACGCTTAAAATTACTTGCACATTGAGGGTAAGGGATTTGCTTGACTGATTAAAATATGAGTTAGGTAAAAAATATAAGGGGATGTGATTATTTGTTAAGCTCAAAAAGGCTACAGTTTCGAAAAATGGTGGAAAGTGACATTGAAAAGTATCATTCCTGGAGAAATGATTTGGATGTAATGAAAACAACAAGCACATCATTAGATTTATATTCTCTTGATGAAACAAAAAATTTTGTAGAAAATGTTATTTTTAATTCAACATCTTCTAAGAGTTATATCATTGAGGAGAAGGAAAGCGATACTGCAATTGG
Organism: Virgibacillus sp. L01; assembly: GCF_052246775.1. Taxonomy (NCBI): domain Bacteria; kingdom Bacillati; phylum Bacillota; class Bacilli; order Caryophanales; family Bacillaceae; genus Virgibacillus; species Virgibacillus sp. L01. The sequence continues at coordinate 23,118 of NZ_JBQQCP010000010.1, forward strand.
TGTAACGTCGCTTATTAATATTGATACAAAAAATCGAAATGCGGAATGTATTATTGATATTGGGGAGAAGAAGTTCTGGGGTAAAGGATATGGTACTGAAGCTCTGAAGATGTTACTTGAATATGCTTTTTTAGAATTAAATTTACATCGTGTTTCACTTAGGGTTTTCTCTCTTAACGACAGAGCAATACATATCTATAATAAACTTGGGTTTGAGAAAGAAGGCGTAATGCGAGAGAGTCTATATAGAAATGGTAAGTGGCATGACATCATCACCATGGGTGTTCTGAAAAGGGAATATATGAGTTAAAAATTGGGAGATTGTTCAAGAATGAGGTTACATAAAAAAGGAGTTAATGAAATGTTATCCTGGATAATAATAACTGGCTGTGTTGTATTATTCTCGATTTATTGTCTTCACATATATAATTTATCTAAGAATTATTCTATATTAATGGAAATGGTTATTGAAACTACTAAAACATTAACATATCAAGGTAATAGTGAATCTGAAATTCAGCGGATAGGTAACCTTATAGAAAAATTACATGAAAATGGAATTCAAGCGAAAAAAAAGAAATTCAAACAAACTGAAATTATGGACTCGGTTGGACATGGTGATAAGGTCTTCAGAGTATATGTACCCCATTCTAAATTGGAAGAAGCCAAGAAAGTCTACAATCAAGTTTATGATTCTGTTATTTAGTAATTATTTATGTTGATAAAAAGATACCAAAGGGCCTACTATACTGGATAATATTTTGCTCTTCTTGTGAATTACAATTCAGGTGTATTCTTCATTACACTACTGGGTGCCTTGTTGAAAAAGCAATTGAAATAAAAGAAATCTCAGATCATTTTCATTGAACTGAGATTTTTTTATTTGCAGAAAATAAGCATTCTTGCCTTACTGCATCTGCATCAGTACAAATAAGGTTTATTTATATTATGGCTGGACGATGAGCCACGTTTATTATTTACCTATTATTAATCGTATCATTCCTAAATAATGGGACCTTATGTCTGGTACGTCGTCAAATAATTAGATAGGTATCTAAAAGGGGGATATTAATGGTTACAAATGTAATGGAATGTAAGGGTGTAAACAAAGTATTCCAAGGTGATGGGATTAGTACATATGCTTTACAGGATATTAATGTTCGATTTGAAGAAGGTGAACTGGTTGCAATAGTTGGACCATCTGGTTCGGGCAAATCAACATTGCTAAGTTTGCTTGGCGCACTTGATTTACCGACAGATGGGGAAGTTGTTTATGGCGACAGTCGAATCAATAAGTTAAAACAGAAAAAACTAGCTGATTTTCGGTTTGAAAACATCGGTTTTATTTTTCAGCAATTTCACCTTCTGTCTACCCTAACAGCATTGGAAAACGTCATGTCTCCGTTATTTTCGCGAAAAGTGACGTATGACAAGAAAGAACGAGCAGAAAGCTTATTAATTCAAGTAGGGCTGGAGGATAAATTTAATTCCTTACCTGCCCAACTTTCCGGTGGTGAGCAGCAACGTGTTGCGATAGCACGTGCTCTAGTCCATGAACCTAGCTGGCTGCTTGCAGATGAACCGACTGGAAACCTGGATACCGTTACAGGGGAAATTATTTTTAACAGGTTAACTTCATTAAATAAACAAAAGGGATGCGGCGTTATTTATGTGACACACAATCATAAATTGGCATCAAGAGCAGATCGAATTGTCGAAATGAAAAATGGGAAAGTAATCAGCGATACCAGGAGCGAAATTTATGCTTAAATTTATATGGAATTCATGGTGGCGCAATAAGGAACGATTTTTATTGCTGATTATCGGTGCACTAATAGTTAGTATCGGACTTAGTTATTTAGTGGGAATAACGCAAGCTAGCAATGCAACTGTCGTTGATGAATTACAAAAACGCTGGAAGTCGTCGTATCACATTGTCGTTCGTCCTCCAGATTCACGCAGTGTTACGGAGGACAGGAATCTGTTGGAACCCAACTATCTCAGTGGTTTGTCTGGTGGTATCACAGTCGAACAATATGAAAAAATTAAAAACATGACGGATGTTGATATAGCAGCTCCTATCGCAATGATGGGGTATATGAGAAACTCTATTCCACTTGACAGAGTTGAGTATAGTGAGCCAGGTATTTACCGGGTGACGATAGAAAATTCTACTAATACCGGTGTGGAACAAATTACAGACGAGTACACATATTATTTTACAAAAGGATGGGAAGGTATAAAAGAGCCAAGTGCAGGTGAATATGGAGTTACCTACTTTGATGGTATGTTTGAATTTGGCACCGAAGTCCTAATTGCTGGCATCGACCCAGAGGCTGAGTCAGCACTTGTAGGAATTGATGAAGCAATTATTAAAGATGGTAATAGTAAGTTCTTATCAGACGAAGATGAAGCGGAAAAGGTTAATCTAGATACAAGGATTCCTGTCATCTTAAGTAGTGCGGAATTCGTGGATGGAAAACGAACGACAACGGTTGAAAAAATTAGTATTTCTTTTAAGGGAAATCCATCGTCCACGATGAAGAAAGTGAAAGAAAATGGTGGAGAAGCCTATTTGGAAAAACAGCCAGGGACACAAGTAGATCAGTTTGTACATACCACAGAAGATACTCACCAGAAAATTGTCAATCAAATAAGTGATGGGAGTTATTCATCAGGTGGCTTTAATTGGATGCCATTCAGACCGTCCTCGGTTAACTATCGGGAAGTAAGTAGTCCTTTCCGAGATCGCTGGCCATTTGCCTATGAGGTGGAACCATATATTGTCCCAGAGGAATCATTACTCGCTGTAGATCATGCGTACCGACCAATTTCCATGTTCAGTGAAGACAGCTCAAAATGGCCAAGGCTACAGATAGACTTTAAGGGAGTATTTGATCCAATAGAGTTAGATGTCTCCAAAGATCCATTAACAGAGCTGCCAATGGAAACGTATTTCCCATCCAAAGCAAAATGGGTACTGGACAAACATGAAAAGCCGGTTAATCCGCCACAGCAAATGAAACCACTTAATAACCCATATGGATTTTTGACCAAACCGCCACTAATGCTCACAACGATAGATGCAGCGGCAGATGTATTGGGAGAGGCACCAATTTCAGCAATTCGTCTCAAGGTTGATGGGGTTGGAGAATTAACAGAGGAAAGTGAACAGAGTCTTCAGGCAGTGGCACAGGATATAGAAGACACCACCGGATTGATTACAGATATAACCTTGGGCTCCTCACCGCAGCCGGCGTTGACCCACATACCTGGAGTAGGGGGAAAAGAAAACCTCGGCTGGGTAGAACAGCCGTGGATTAAACTGGGTTCATCGGTTACTATTTTCAAGGAATCACAAATTGGGATGTCCGGTGTGCTTGGAAGTGTAATACTGGTAGCAGTTGTTTATGTCTTTTCATCTAACATCATCATGATGTATGCAAGGAAGAAGGAATTCGCTGTCTTACTTTCGGTTGGCTGGCGACCCAACCAATTAATGAAACTCTTATTTATTGAGGCCGCACTTATTGGATTGTTTGTATCACTAATTAGTTGGTTCATTCTGGGGTCCATTTATGTGATGAGTGATATCCAGACATCGGCTTTTCGACTGTTTCTTATTGGGATTCTTGGTATTACTATTTATGTATTAGGTACCTTTATTCCGGGTGTATTGGTACTTAAAATTTCTCCGTACGAAACGATAAAGGCTGGAGAAGTGACAAAACGTGGCAGCTATTTATTTAAGACGACATCAATTTTCCGGATGAGTTTAAAAAACCTGCTGTCGAAATGGAAACGCAGTACATTATCCATAATTTCGATTGCACTGCCAACAAGTCTACTGATTTTCTTTTTATTTATTACCCTTCAGCTTCGGGGAACGATGTTTACTACATGGCTTGGGGAATATGTCGCCATGGAAGTAGGTCCCATGCATTATATTGCGATGGGCGTTGCGATTGCAATTGCAATCCTTACAACAGCAGAAATTATTTGGCAAAATGTATCAGAGAGGCAACCGGAGTTAGCGGTATTAAAAGCGATCGGATGGCAAAATCATACGATTCGAATGCTTGTGTTAATCGAAGGCGGGTTAAGCGGATTAATCGCTGGAATGATTGGATTAGGGATTGCGTTTGGTATGGTCTGGAGTATGTATGGGGAATTTCCGATTGAACAAATTCCGTATTTCCTTGCGACTATTCTGATCCCAGTTGTCACGGGAATAATTGGTGCGATCCTGCCAGCCCGAAAAGCTGGAAAAACTCAACCGTACCAAGGACTAAATGGCGGGGTGTTCAACTCTAAAAAAACCGAAAAAAGTCTCAAATATGCGTTTGGTGTGACTGGAGTATGTTTGTTTTTGGGTATTGTAATAGTACTTACACAGGCGATTCCAGATGTACAGGAATCGGCTGCTTCTAAACAGGTTGATTCAACAGCTGTAGAAGGAACTACTGGGGACGTACAGGAAAGCTTCTCGCAAATAGAAGAGGAATTACCACGAGATGAAGAAATGGATAAGGGTGAACCTGAAGGGGATTTTATTCAAAATAAAATAGATAATGCTTATGATGTATTTAGTTTGGGCAAATCGTATGATTCAGGCATGGAGACTGTCAGGTTTAGTATAGCATCTGACAACCCCAAAGATATTCAGCCCCAAAGTAAGGATACCGAACTAATTACTGTATTATCTGAGAGGATCCGTAGAGGTAAATCAGGCAGTACCCAATACCAGCCTCATCTTGGTTACCATCTATTCGATGAACAAGGAAATGAATATGAGGCGATTGAATATGAGGTAGTAGAGGCGGAAAATTGGAATAAAATATCCCTTCGCAGACCAGGAAAATTGAAAATATTACTGACTTATGAAGTTCCCAAGAACGCTGAAAGACTAATTTTGTATGGCTATCATTCCTGGATGCCAAGGTCAGGTGAAATTGTTGTTGAAATTAAATAGAACATTAAAATATCATGTTAACGTGAAAAACCCGGAATTCATTCTAGGGTTCTGAGTTTTACATTGCGAATTTATTTATCTAATTGGCTTCCTTCTCATAGCAGGCTTTGATAATATGAAGTAAGGATTTATTAGGTTGCCAGAAGATAGCAGGAAACTGGAAGAGGAGTATTTATTATGGACACACTAACTATAAAAGAACTTATATCACATAATGAGCTTGTTCAAGCATTTCCAATTATGAATCAGCTGCGTACACACTTGGATAAGGAAACTTATCTTGATTTAGTTACTGAGGCTCAGGAAAAAGATATGTATAGATTGTTTGCTTTGTATGATGAGGAAAAAATTGTTGCAGTAATTGGTTTCAAACCAATGATTACACTCTATTACGGCCGTTTTGTTTGGATTTGTGATCTAGTAACCAGCGAAAACAATCGTTCAAACGGATATGGTAAAAAGCTGCTTTCATATGTACATAAATGGGCAAAAGACAACGGCTATGAAAGTGTTGCTTTATCATCCGGGTTAAAACGGGAGGATGCACATCGCTTTTATGAAGAGAAGATGGACTATGATAAAGTAAGTTATGTGTTTAAGAGGGCAGTAGAATAAGGACAATAGGGACAGGTTCCTCGTCCCGGGCAGTATTTAGTTCTTTGCTATACCACTCAGGGAAGGTGTTTAGTTCTGTTAGGTTACGATGTATTATCACAGATTCCCAGGACCATGTTTTGCTTAGAAGCAGAGGGTTCTTGTCCCAGAAGAATCCACGTCAAATATATTGACAGTATAAATATATAAACTTATACTTATCATAAGAATAAGTGTGACGAGTAGGTGCTAACAACCCGTTACCGACAACTACAGCCCGCATAAAAGAGCGGTCAACCAATCTGATGATATGTCAAAGAAGTAATCGCCAACTGATCAGGGGCGGTTACTTCTTTTTTCTAGAAAGACGACAATAGTTACATTTAATGTCAGTATTGCTATTAGTGCAAGACTAAATTGCGCTACTAAACTTAATGCTTAAAATGTCGTCATCCTACCACCTCCCTTCTTTCAGGAAGATGGTGAACCGCCCACTGCAGTTGATACACAAGTTTTACCACATTATTTAGCATATTGATAGTGTTGAGGGAACAACCATTCCAATGCATTATCCATATCACATATGTCTAAATTACTGAAGTACAATGTAATTACGATATAATACTATTAGGAAGTGGGACAAGGTTCCTGTCCCCTTTGTCCCAGGTCTAATCATATATAATGAACAATATAAGTAAAGTAAATATAACAGACTTCTTTTGCAAATCCTGAGATTGAAATGAGAAGGGGCAAAACAATGAGTTCAATTATAGAGTTGGCCAATAGTGTTAAAATAAAAAGCAGTAAGTATAGGGCTTCGGTCATCAGTAAAGATCCATCATTGAAATTAATTGGAAGCGGGAAAAGTGCGTTTGTATTCAAAGTTAGATCGACTGGAAAAGCGCTTAAGGTTTTCTATCCCAATTTTGAAAAAGTAGCGTTGGAAGAGGCTGAAGTATATAATATTTTGGGAAGTAATCCTTATTTCCCAACCTTATATGAATCGGGAAGTAATTTCCTATTAATAGACTTCGTTGAGGGGAATACTTTGTTTGATTGTTTGACTTATGGAATCAAGTTGACTGAAACAAATATCATAGAAATTGACCATGCCCTTTATCTGGTTAGACAGCAGGGTTTAACACCCTCAGATATCCATTTGCGAAATATTATTTTAACAACCGACGGTAATGTAAAGTTAATTGATGTGGCGAGATTTAGACAAACTAAAAATTTTCAGCAGTGGGATGACCTTAGGAAAGCTTTGTACATGTTTTACAATAAAATATATTTCCCAAAGAGATTTCCCGTATTTGTGTTAAATGGGATAGCTTATTTATATAATAGGAAATCCCTTAATTTTCCTTCTTTTAAAAGCAGTTCTAAAGAATGGAAAAAGATAAAAAACAGAAATTAAATGGAAGTCTTTAAAAGAGGTGAGGAAAGTTTCTTTTATGCGTACAGTTCGAAAGCTTAAGCAGTTTTTTGTGGATATCCCGATTGAGGATGGTGTGGTTATAAACGATCGTTACCAGGTTTTGCGTGTAATAGGCACAGGGAGCTATGGGATTGTTTATCTTGTGAAAGATTTAGAAGTGAAAATAAATAAGGTGGTAAAACAACTTCGGCCAAGTAAACGCAGGGATAACAAAGAGGTTGATTTATTTAAAAAAGAATTGACTGTACTAAGCAAACTGGATCACAGTAGGATGCCGCGGTTATATGAGGAATTTTCAGCTGGCGGGAACTATTTTTATACAATGAGCTTCATTGCAGGAGAAAACCTGGAGGACTTGATCTTTTTACATAATAGAACGTTTCAAGAGAAAGAGGCCCTGCTTACTCTTGTGCAGCTACTCGAACTGGTGGACTATCTACATAGTCGTAACATTTTCCATCTGGATTTGCGAATTCCTAATATGATATTTAAGAATGAGGAGCTTTTTTTAATTGATTTCGGCTTGACCAGGCAGGAAAACACGGGTTTTTCACCTTATCAACTCCTTAAGTTAAAGCAACAGGATTACTATGATATTGGAGATATACTTTTATATTTACTTTATACATCGTACAGTTCCGAAAATAAGAAAGCTCTTCCTTGGACAGAAGAACTTTCATTACATAAAGAGACCGTTTATTTGTTGAAAAGGTTATTACGAATTAACGCCCCATATTCTGATATAACTGATATTTCAATGGATCTGCGTACTGCCCTTGAAGCGAATGGAAACGAAATGGACTAGGGCGGTATTAACTGCTGCTTCGGCCTTTTCGTTTGTATCGATTGCTTCCGCTCATTGGATTCTGACTATGCCTTTTACTGCTGCTGCTTCCATGATTATAATGACCATGTCTTCGTTTACTGCTTCCTTCAGTGATATGCTTTAGCTGCTTCTTAATTTTTTTAAACATTGTATACCTCCTTTCGCCTCTTTAAACTGTTCCCTTAAGTTTAACATAACAAAACATCTTCCTTGCATTTCTGGGACAGTAGGGACAGGTTCCTCGTCCCGGGAAGGTCTTCAGTTCTGTTCAATACTGCTCTTCGGAGGTTTTGTAAAGCTGGGGGCCAACTCCTATGATAATAGGTTGATTGGTTGTTACATGGGGGGGTTGTCAGTTTTTTTGATTTGTTTATCAGGCAGGGTTTCCCTAAATAATCAAAGTACAATCTAATTACTATAAAAAACTACAAGTAAGTGGGACAAGGTTCCTGTCCCCATTTGTCCCACAATGAAGGGTGATGTAACATGTTGGAGAGAGTGACTGAGAATATATATAAATTGGTTATCCATTTTAATTCTGGAAAAAATGATGTGAACTGTTATCTGGTGGAAGGTGATCGGGGTTACACAGTTGTTGATACCGGCATTAACACGAAAGAAGCAAAGAACGAATGGAAAAAGGTATTGGCTTCCGGTTTTGGAATCGAAAAAGTAATCCTGACGCATACGCATCAGGATCATATTGGGCTTGCTAAATGGTTTCAGCAGGATATTGGTGTACCTATTTACATATTTGAATTAGGAATGAATGAACTCGAGGAACGCCGTGTGCCGGGTACAAGAGATAGGCTAGATGAATTAATTAAAACACACGGTGGTCCAGGGTTTCCTTTGAGGGGGAAAGAAGACACTTTTATTTATGATTTCGAACCGGATGGCCTAATAAAAGAAATTGAGAATGTCAAAATCGGAGAAGATTATTATGAACCTATTTGGACCCCGGGACATGCACCAGATCATTTCTGTTTATATAACGAAGAGAAAGGGATCATGTTTGTCGGTGATCATATGTTAAAAGATATCTCTCCCGTAATCGGATTATGGTCAGGTGAAGAAAGCAATACTTTGAAAGATTACTATAAATCCCTAGATCATATTAAGAACTATCAGCCAGATGTATCCTTGCCAGGTCATGGAGACTTGATAGAAAATTTCAGTGAACGGGTAAGTCAATTAAAATCCAGACATGATCATCGGTTGCAGGAGGTATTTGAATCTGTAAAGCATGAAAGGAAAACAGCTTATCAATTATGCCAGGAAGTTTATGGTGATAAAGATTTATTGATTGCACCATTCATGGCAATATTAACGCGTCTAATCTATTTGGAGACAGCCGGGAAAATAAAACGGGAAGACTCTGATGGAGTAGCCGAGTTTCAAGCAGCGGGACAGAAGGGACAGGAACCTCGTCCCAGTCCAGGGTGAGGTCTTTTCATTTTTTTTTGGTTGGCCAGGAAAAGCTGCCGCCAAAAACGTCGCGAACGTCATGGATAACCACAAAAGCCCGATCATCGACAGAATTTATGATGCGCTTGAGTCTCATCAATTGAAATTTATTGATAATAATATACGTCATATCTTTATCTTCTTTTAAATATCCGCCATACCCTTTAAATACAGTTGCACTTGTTTTCATTTCCTTAATTACTTCGTCTGCTAAAGCCGATGCTTGGGTAGAGATTACACTGACTGCCTTTCTCGTGTCCAAACCTTCCATAATGAGATCTGTTGATTTTTTTCCGACAAAAAGAGAAACAATCGTGTACATGGTATTCAGCGGGCCGATTACTAACAGGCCGGATAAGACGATACACGAGTCCAGCGCAAAGTTTGTTCTAGTTAAATCCCAACCTAAGTTATAGTGAAACATCCGTGCGATAATACTCGAACCACCCATGGAGCTGCCGGTACGAAAGATTAACCCGGCACCTATCCCAATAATAAAACCGGCGAAAATTGCCGATACGAGTGGGTCGCCTAACGGTTCAGCTCTTCCCTCAGATATAAATATAAAGAAGGAAATAAGCGGTGCTGTTAAGACTGACAGAAATACCGTCCGTCTAGGTAATACACGGTATCCAACCAGCAAAATCACGGATGTCAAAACAAAGTTCACAATTCCGGGGGACCAGTCGAATGCGTAGTGTAGAATAATTGATGCTCCAGGTATGCCACCTTCCGCTAATTGGTTTGGTATCACTAAAAATGTTAGAGCCAATGCGTAAATCATGGAACCGATAATAATAAGTGAAATATCACTAATAAGTTTTGGCATAGTTTTTTCTCCTTAAATCACTGCCCTGCAAAACGTATGTTTTCCCACGTTAATGTCAAGCCGCACTTTCTAAATTCCATCCTTAATGTTCCCACAAATATTAAATGTAAAACGACTATATAACATTGAAAGAATAGTCTACTACGATTTTTGCACGACAAAGGTACATAAAACAGTAATTGGCGTGTGAAACCACATCTGTTGAATACTCCCGAAATGCAAAATATTTATGGGACAAGGAACCTGTCCCTCACGTCCCCCATTTCGTTCTATGCGAATAAAATTCCTGCGATAGTGCCAACCTAAAATAATATTGATAAAGAAGGGATGGCTAGGATGGATAATGGGCAAAAAGGGGATACTGTCTTTACTAAATAAACGAAGAAAACAAGGGGAATCCAATAAAGCGAACAATATTCCTGACGTTGAGTCAACTGTTGATCAGGAAGCCTTACTTTCTACTAATTTAACTGATAATGAAAATATGTTTCGTTCGATTTATAAAAACTGTTCTGATGTTGTTTTTCGTCCGTTTTACATAGGTGAACAAGATAAGGCTATTCTCATTTATATAGAAGGTCTGTCAAATATTGAAGAAATTGATGATAGTGTCATAACTCCGCTCATTAATTCGCCAATGGGAGAAAATCATTCTGTTGATACATTAATACATAAAAAAGTATCAACTTCCAGTGTTAAAGAAGTTAAGACTTTCTCAGATAGTATTAATGAAATTTCATCGGGAAATCCAATCATTTTAGTCAATCAACAGAAAACAGGCTTTGCATTAGGTTTACCCAAGTGGGAAAAGCGGTCTGTTGAGGAACCACAGGCGGAAATGGTTGTCAGAGGTCCACGAGAAGGCTTTGTTGAGACGATAGGCGTCAATATGTCGCTGCTCCGGCGCAGAATCCGGAGTCCCAAGTTAAAAATGAAATTTATGGAAGTGGGGGAATATACCAAAACGAAAGTAATGCTTGCTTATGTTGATGGACTTGCTGATCAATCATTGCAGGAGGAGGTAATCAACCGAATAAACCGGATAGATGTCGATGGTATATTGGAAAGTGGAGTATTGGAGGAATTCATTGAAGATAACCCGTACTCTCCTTTCCCGCAAACTTTAGCGACCGAGCGGCCTGATGTAGTGACCGGAAATTTATTGGAGGGACGTATTGCTATCCTAGTTGACGGTACACCATACGTACTGGTTGTACCAACGACATTTTATTCGCTCCTGCAGTCGAGTGAGGACTACTATGGACGCTTTATAATCGGGTCTGCAATTCGCTGGCTGCGTTATCTGTTTCTGTTGATTTCACTGTTTCTTCCTTCATTATATGTGGCACTGCTCACATTTCATCAGGAGATGATCCCTACAACGTTATTATTCAGTGTTGCTGCATCACGTACACAGGTACCTTTTCCAGCATTGGTGGAAGTATTGATGATGGAAATTACATTTGAGGCACTTCGCGAAGCAGGTCTTAGGCTTCCGAAACAAGTAGGGTCGGCTGTTAGTATTGTTGGTGCCCTGGTTATTGGGGAAGCGGCTGTTTCGGCAGGTCTTGTGTCAGCTCCGATGGTAATTGTTGTTGCATTGACAGGAGTTGCTTCCTTTACCATTCCGCGTTATTCAGCAACGATAGCGGTTCGGATGCTTCGTTTTCCTATGATCCTTTTAGCAGGAACGCTTGGCTTACTTGGTATTATGATGGGGATTATGGTGATCATTATCCACATGGCAACACTCCGCTCATTTGGTGTGCCTTATCTTAGCCCAATGGCGCCGATGGATGGGCAAGGTATGAAGGATGTGCTGATGCGTGGTCCGTGGTGGAAACTGAACAAAAGACCGCATCTTACTGGAAGATATAACAAATATCGCCAGTCAAATAACCAGAAGCCGTCTCCAATTAGAGGTAAGGATTAAACAACCGATGTCATGGATGGAGGTGGACCAAAATGATAGAAAAAGGAAAAATTAATAGCCTGCAGATGGCAATTCTGATTTATCCGACCATTTTAGCAACTGCGATCCTTCTTGTTCCGTCTATTACTGGAAAACATGCGGAACAGGATATGTGGCTTTCACCGATATGGGGTTCTGTTACTGGTTTTCTGGCTGTTTTTCTCGCTATTCAACTGAATAAGCGTTATCCAGGGCAGACCTTCATCCAATATAGTGAAAAGATTGTTGGTAAATTGCTAGGAAAAATAATTGGACTTGTCTTTATCTTTTTTTTGGCCCATACATGTGGCATTGTTTTAAGGGAATATGGCGAGTTTGTGAAAGGTAACTTTCTTCCGACAACACCAATGATGGTTGTGATGGGTAGCATGACTTTGGTCTGTGCGCTTGCTGTAAGAGGCGGAATTGAAGTAGTTGCCAGAAGTGCTCAGATTTTTGTGCCTATTGTGACAGTTTTATTCGTATTGATTATTCTATTATTGACCCCTGAATTAGAACCTGCAAATTTATATCCGGTATTTGAAAATGGAATAATGCCTTCTTTAAAGGGAGCAGTGGTGCCAGGAGGCTGGTATTTGGAGTTTTTTATGATCTCTTTTCTGCTACCATTCCTAAGCAACCGAAATAAAGCAGTAAAATGGAGTGTAATGACAGTAGTAGCTGTAATGTTGACGCTGGTTATAATTAACATGGTGACGCTTTTTGTATTTGGTAATATTACAGCTGATTTTACGTATCCCGTTATGGAAGCAGCACGTTTTATTAGTATAGCTGAATTCATACAACACCTTGATTCCATTGTGATGGCAATTTGGGTCGGTGGAATATTCGTTAAAATTTCGGTTTTCTACTACGCTGTCGTTCTTAGCACTGCTCAATGGCTAAACCTAGCTGATTATCGGCCAATGGTTTTTCCGATTGGCATTTTCATAGCAATTCTAGGCTTTTGGTCAGCAGCAAATTTACAGGAACTTGAGAAATTTTTAAGTAGTATTTTTCCTGTTTACGCTTTTGCTTTCCTGGCTCTCATCCCAAGTATTCTATTGGTTATTGCCGTTATACGTGGAAAGTTTTCCAATAACCAAAATACTGAAGAAAAGCAATCCATGATGTGAAGGGGGAGAGAATGATGAACTGGCTATCCTTAACAGCGAAACGACTGTTTATTCCGTCTGTCTGCTTAGTGGTTCTCCTTCTTGCCGGCTGCTGGGATCGTAAGGAGGTAAATGATTTAGCAATTATTATCGGAATAGGTCTACATAAAACAGACGATGATCAGCTTGAACTTTCTTACCAGTTGGTGAATCCCGCCGCTATGGGGGGCGGGCAACAAGGGAGTGATCAGCCTACAACGGTAGAAAAAAATAAAGGCAAAACTGCCTATGATGCCAACTCCAAAATGCAGCAAAAACTGTCACGGCGGTTATTTTCGGGACACAGTCTCGTTATCTTTATTAGTGAAGAAATGGCCAAAAAAGGAATCCGTAAGCATATTGACTTTTTAGCACGGCATCCGAATCCTAGAATGAGATCTTTTATTTTTATTACAAAAGGAAACCCCGCTGATTTCTTTAAAGTATCACCCGATTTGGAAAAAAGTTCTTCAGAGGTTGCCAGGGAATTAGCAAATTTAAAGGTTGGAATGAGTGTGAATGCAAAAGAATTACTTCAAATGTCAGCAGGTTTGGGACAAAATGTGGCATTGCCTTTACTTGAAATTGAAGAGGAACCACCTAATACAGTAGGCTTAATTATAAATGGTACAGCAGTTTTCCAGAATGGAAAAATGGTTGGTCAACTAGATTCCAAGGTGACAAGAGGTGTTTTATGGCTAATAAATGAAGTTAATAGTGCTGCTGTTACCATAAAGCCGGAGAATACAGATGGCCATATTTCGTTCAATATAAAATCCAGTTCTGAACTAATACCCAAAATTAAGAATGGCAAATGGACTATAACAGTCAAAATTAACTCAATTGATGATGTTGTTGAAAACCAGACAAGATTAAATTTAATGAACCCTGATATTGTAAAAAAACTTGAGAAGCAACTGGAAGCAAAAATTGACAAGCGTATCCGTACAGCCTTAGAACATGTCCAGAAAGACATGCAGGCAGATATATTAGGTTTTGGCCAGGTATTTCACCGGAATTATCCAGAACAATGGGCTAAAGTAAAACATAAATGGAAGGAAAAATTTCCTGAAGTGCGTGTTACCATTAAAAGTGACGTTAAAATTAAGCGGCCAGGCAGATCCACATCACCCCCAGGGATGCCGGAAGATAGGGAGACTGGGCAATGAGACTGATAAATGTCTTGATGATCATCGTGGTTATTATCCTTATCATAATATATGAATGGCCCAAAATAGACGAGGGCCTGAAGAAGGAGAAACGCGCTTTTGTCATAGTGACGATTGGTGCGGTCTTGCTTGCGGTCCTTCTCATCTACATTCCGGAAATGCCTGGTCCGACTGAATTAGTTGATTGGATTTTAGGTCCTTTGGCAATTTTGGAAAGTCAATAAGTTACATATAAAGCCTTCATTGTTGCCAAACTACACGTGTGGAGGTGTATTATATGGGTAAGAGAAGGAAAAATGATAGTGGCGTCAGCGATGAGCAAGCTGTAAGAGAAAACTTATCAAAGGATTTTGATCATGAATTTGCGAATGAGCCGCTAACTGAAACTGAACGACAAAATAATAAGAAGACCAAAAAACGACAATAGCAGTTTTGGGGGGATGTATTAATTCTACATTCCCCATTTCATTAGCAGTTAAGAAAGCACCATGTTTGCTGAATGTGCAACCACCATCTATCATGAAAATTATTAATATAGCAAATTTGAGGTTAGCGGACACCAGGGACCTTATTTCACACAAGTATAGTCAAATAACCATGATATATGTAAAGTAAGGGCTTCTGTGCCCGCAAGTTAGGTATTTTATACAAAAGCATAAATACTTTCCTACTGCATAAGCGCAACTAAAGCTTTAGCCATTAAAGCTTGGCGATAAGCTAAGTTATCTAAAAAGGGGATTTTAGTATGAATGTCCGAATTGAATTATCCTATACAACATCAAAGGGAACTGAAGCAACGTTCACGTCAGAGGAGATGCGTGCCAAGAAAGCACTATTATTAGCTGAAGACTTGGAAAAAACAGGACGAATGAAAAATATCATGTTTATTGATAATCATGAAAATAGATGGAATCTGAAGGAACTTAGGAAACAGATGGAGGAGATCAAAACGGAGCCTCATCATGTGACGGTTTATTTTGATGGTGGATTTGATCTGGAAACTAATAAATCAGGCCTAGGCTGTGCAATTTACTATGAGCAAAATAACAAGTCATACCGCCTCCGTAAAAATGCTCTTATCGAGGAACTTGAAACGAACAATGAGGCAGAATATGCAGCATTACACCTTGGGATACAGGAACTGGAGCTTTTAGGTGTCCATCATTTACCTGTTACATTTATTGGTGATTCTCAGGTTGTCATTAACCAGCTAAAAGAGGATTGGCCATGTTACGAAGAGGAATTAGCCAAGTGGGCTGATCGAATTGAAAGACATGTCAGCCAGCTGGGTATTGACGCCGAATACAAGCTAGTTTCCAGAAAAGGCAATAAAGAAGCAGATCAGTTAGCATCCCAGGCGTTAAAAGAGATTGAAATAACGAGTACGAGTGAAGTGAAGGCTTAACTATTTCTCCATATTTTGTTGTTTCATAACTTGTTCAAAAAAAAGTGCAGTTGTTGTTTGAACAATTAAAAACACGATTATAGAGTATTTTATGTTATAGCCATTTTGATACTGTATTAATCCCATAAATTTAGATACGACTTCCATTAATAACCCAAGTGTGCTCCATCCTAATATATAGAATATTATTTTCTTCCTGTTTATTTGGAATCGATGATAAAAATATACAAAAAAGTAACTAAAGGGAGCAAATAAGAAGTATGTTACCAGGTCAAATAATTCATATTTATTTGAGTCATTAACCTTATAGAAGTCAAGTAAACCGCCACCAATAGTAAAGTCAAACAACGTTGAGCTTGTAAAACCCCATACAAGGAATAATACCGTAATCCGTCGGGGGAGTTTTTTCGGGAAAATAAAAAAAGCAGCATACGCAACTAGCAGCATTATTAAAATATATATTTCATTCTTATCAAATGCTTCCCATAACATCATGAGTGATTCACCGCATTCATAGGAATACTTTTCATTATTTTAAGTGCAATCATGCCAATTAGGTTAAGGCATAAATAGTAAATTGCTTCATAACCAAGGTTCCACTTTGTGAATTCAGTTATGTTTAAAGAGCTTGAGAGAAAACTTACTCCAACAAGTGCTAGTACGGATGAAAATAAAATAGCCGTTTTCATTAAGTGGGATTCACTTTTAACTAGAAAATTTAGTTGCATTAAAATAAGTATTGGGATAATAATGCTGCGGTTTAATAAGAAGGCTGTGTAAGGTAAGCCTTTCTCAGTAAGCTTTATTAACTTCAGCTCTTCCATTATAATCCATGAAAAGTTGATACTTACTACTAAGACAATAAGAAATACAAATGTAGATTCTACCAGTGTCAGTTCTTTCTGCATTAGACAGTACATGAATACAGCAAGCCATGTTATGAAAAAGAAGATCACAATTTCCATATAAACCTCCAAATAATCTTTATATGTAGTATTGGCTTATACCAGGTAGTAATACATAAAAATTAAGAGCAATAAATTGTTAGCAGATAATTATTAAAATGATTCAAAAAGTTCTATAATAACAGTAGAGATGAGAATGAACTAGGGGAGGCAGGCTCATGGATCCGTTAGATATTGTTGATAATATAGAGAAGGTAAAGCCTGTATATCAGCCAATTATCAGTGCTGTTCGGTATGATGTGATTGGCTATGAAGTACTGGGCCGATTTCAGGATGGTCATGAGTGGAGAAGTCTTGGCACATTCTTTCAAGATAATGAAGTCCCAGAAGAGTTCAAGGTTGAAGTGGACCAGTACTTACTGGATATAGCTATTTCGGAAATGCTTGAATTAAACAAAGAGGGCTATTTATTTATTAATCGGAATGCTAAACAACTTATGATAGATAATGGTGAATACTTATTAGAAACGCTGCTCACCTTTGAGCAAAGAGGATTTGCTATGAATAGGGTAGTCATAGAAGTTACAGAACATGATTTTGATGAAGAATTTGATTCTCTTAGTCATTTGCTTAACTACTACAAAACATATGGTATAAAAATTGCTATTGATCGCGTGGGGGCTAAGAGCTCGAACATTGATCGAATCCGGCAGCTTGAACCTCATATTTTAAAAATAAATACTAAAATCATTCGTACTTATAACACGGAAGGATTTCAGGATATTATGTATTCATTATCCATGCTGGCCCGTCGAATAGGAGCTGCAATGCTGTTTGAAAATATTGAGGTTGATGCTCAGCTGCACTTTGCATGGAAACATGGAGGACGTTATTATCAAGGACACTACCTGGCAGAACCAGATTTCAGTCTTGCATCGAGTGAAACGCTTTCGTTAGATCTCGAGAAGAAAGTTGATGGCTATATTCAACGTGAGAAATCATTGGTGGAGCAACGGCTATCCTTAGTCTTATTATGGGAAGAAAAGATTAAAAAGTTACTTTCCAAATGGGACGGACCTGATAAGGCGGATTTGTTTATTGAAGAAATTACCAACCAATTTAATGTAGAAAGCTTTCGAATGTTTATTTGTAATGGCAATGGACTGCAGGTATCTTCAAACTTTCGAAGAAGAGACGGGATTTGGGAGCAGGAACCACTTGAAAAGGGGTCGAACTGGGCGTTTCGTCCCTATTTCCTTGAAAATGTAATGCAAATGAAAACATGGAAAAAAGGTATGTTGTCCGACATTTATTCGGATATTGAAACAAGGGAAATGGTAAGGACCTTCAGTTACCCATTAACTGATCAGCATTTTTTGTTTATTGATATAGGTTATTCCTATATTTATGAAAATGATTTCTTACTGATTTAAAGGAAATGTTGGAAGAATGGATCACCTCAAAAAACTTTTGGGGTGATTCATGAATGGGGTAATCTGGAATACTATTGTATGTTAAGGTAGGTATATAGTTACAAATATTGTTTTATTTAGACAATTCTTTTCCGGTATACTACCATTATTTACATATTTCGACACTTAGCTTATACTACTAAGTAACTAGGAAGATTAATGAATAATAGAATACTAGATTCAGAGAGGACTACGAAATGCAGAATCAACATAGAAGCTCTACCTTTTTAAATGAAGAGAAACGAACGACTATATGGTTTTTGTGGTTGTTTTATATCATATATTTCGTATATGATGTCTTTTATTTTTACATATTACCTGATAATCCTTGGAGTGAAGGACTAGGTTTACCTACATTTGGTTTTAATTACATTATGTACGTAATTATGTTAGTCCTTTTACCAATATCCTATTACTTAATAAAAAATAATACCCCTGGGTCAATTAAATATATATACTTTATAACTTTTACACTTTTTAATATTGTAAATGATATTTGGGTTTACTCAGGGAATGATGCTCCCTATGGCAGTGGTAATGTAATTGAAATAGTTATAGTCCTTTTTGCTCCCATCTTTGTGAACAAGAAGTTTTTTAATCTAGTAGTTTTAGGTACTATTTTAAAATTTATAGTTGTTGGGCTTGCTATACAAGATACTCTAGTTATACTGCCATTACTTATGGTAGGTATTTTGGCAATGATTGCCTATATACTTCTTAATCGTTTTCTAAGTTATGTTTCTGCGGTGAAGAACTCTTATGATAAACAGTTAGAAGGTATTGTTAAAGGTATTATAGCGACTTTGGAACTAAAGGATCCATATACACGTGGCCACAGTGAACGAGTAGCACAATACGCGATGATTTTGGCGAGAGAAACAGGCGAATATAAGGAAGAAGATTTAAAATCGTTTTATTATGCCTGTTTATTACACGATATTGGTAAAGTTCATATCCCAGATTATATATTGACTAAACCTGGTAAACTATCAGCTGAAGAATTTGACTTAATTAAAACTCATCCAAGAGTCGGTGCGGATGCAGTTCAACAAGTGGAAGGGATTGCTGACAACATTGATGTAATTTATCATCATCACGAACGTTGGGATGGCAAAGGATATCCTGATGGTTTAGAGGGTGAAGAGACACATCTGCTACCGAGAGTAACAGCAATTGCTGATGCATTTGATGCAATGACATCCTCTAGATCGTATCGGTCAGCACTACCTATAGAGGAAGCATATAACCAAATTATCTCCGGAAAAGGCACTCAGTTTGATCCAAAATTAGTCGACCTTTTTGAGAAAGTATTTCCTTCTTGGGCAGATTACCACAATAACTATTATAATAAGGATGAAAATTTAAAAGAAACTGCAACCAGAAATTAAAGGGGGTGAAATTACTATGAAGATCCGTAAACTTAACAAAATTAAAGTGACATGCTGGTGGTGTCCTTGGTTCGTACGTTAGTATCTTACACAATTTAAGAATAATTTATTTTTCATGGATGCTAGAAAACTAGCATCCAATTTTTCCTTTTTCAAAAAGGTGGTGTTAATATGAATATATCCTTGCAATCCCAACTTACCTTATATCCTCTAACGATTCGAGAAGATAAGAAGCATTATATTGTTGAAGAAAGTCTTTCTGGTGACTTTTTTGAGATGCCTAAAATCTGTATTGATGCCATCCATTTAATTAATCAAGGTGTTGCACTAGAACAAATCGAGCGACAGCTGAAACCACACCATCCGGAGGAGGAAGTGGATTTAGTTGAATTTGCTGAACAACTTGTAGAGCTAGGCCTTGTAAAGGAAATTGATGGTGAAGAGGTCCAGGTTACTAAAAAAAATGATTCTCCTCAGGGATTTACGTGGCTTTCACCAAAAGTAGGACAGTTCTTTTTTAATAAAGTGACAAAAAAGCTTTTTATGGCCATTATAATTTTAAATATACTTCTTGTAATCTCAAATCCACAGTTGATGCCTACATACCAGGATTTATTTATCTTTGATGCCATAACATTTAACATTTTAACGTTTATGGGCATTAGTCTGTTATTAATTATGATTCACGAAATTGGTCATATTTTAGCCGTTCGTTCTCATGGCTTACCAGCTAAGCTGGACGTTGGGCATCGATTATTATTTGTTGTATTCCAAACAGACTTGTCACCAGCATGGAAGCTGTCACCGAAGCAGCGAAATGTTTTATATCTTGCTGGCATATGTTTCGACCAATTTATGATTCTTATTGCGTTCATTCTGAAACTGTCTTTTCCAGAAGCTAACTCACTTTTCATCGGTATCCTGGGAATTGTCATACTTGATATTTTTATTAAAACCATTTACCAATGCTGTTTTTATATGAAGACAGATATATATTATCTTTGCGAAAATCTGACAGGTTGCTATAATTTGATGGAAAATGGGAGACAGTACTTAAGCAGATGGCTGCCATTTATTAAGCAGGATTCCACAACTGAAACGTTTGAGGACGAAGCAAAATTTGTTCGTATGTACAGTGTTTTTTATATTTGTGGCATTCTTTTAACATTTAGTATATTTATCATTTATTTTATACCACAAGCTTATTATGCGTATTCACAAACGTTACCTGAGTTATTACATCCAGGTGGAAATCCATATTTTTGGGATGCGGTTGTTTTTCTTGGGCAAACAATACTGATGGGTAGCTTACTGATTTATTCCTGGCATAAATCCAATTCCTCCAGAACATACTAAGTATAAGTTTTGGAGGTGTTTTATATGGATAACAAGAATTTCGAAAACGTATTTAATGATTATAAGAATCAGGCAGATGCCCCACCACAACCTGAAGCAGATCCATACCAGGAACAAATAGTAGCTGTTCGCAAAAATGATGATGGTGATATTATCGCATTTAAGACAGAAACGGGAAGAGAGCTTGATTATGTGATGGCTTTAAGTGAAGCAAAAGAAGGTAAGCTGGCTCATGTGGATGTTTTCCATAAGTATGGCAGGGATATTATCCGCAGTGAACCGGATGGTGTGAAGGAGAATAACTTGGATAATCTGGATACATTTTAATAAAAAATATTAGGAACAGAAACTGCAATCTTGTGTATAACGGAGGATTGCAGTTTTTGATTTAATGGTGAGTATTATTTTAATAGTTATGTTAGACAATTAATCAGATTAAATTCCCCCATCATACGATATCTTCTCCTTAACTATTAGCGAACAAAAATTTGTTTACCATCAAAATTTATTCCACAAAATGATTGCCAACCTTGTGATGGAATTCTATAATGGAAGAAATGTCTGAATCTTTAAAGGGGGAGTGATGTCAAATGCCAATTAATATTCCAAAAGAATTGCCTGCCAGTGATTCGTTAAAGCAGGAGAAAATCTTTGTCATGGATGTAGCCCGTGCCAAAACACAGGATATCCGTCCTCTTAATATATTAATCTTAAATTTAATGCCTGAAAAGGAGAAAACGGAACTGCAGCTGTTGAGATTGCTGGGGAATACGCCGTTGCAGGTCAATATCAGTTTTCTCAGGACTGCAACACATCGGTCAAAACATGTGAGCAGACACCACCTTGAAAACTTTTATACTACCTTTGAAGATGTCAAAAATCGTCGCTATGATGGAATGATTATTACGGGTGCTCCAATTGAAACATTGGAATTTGAAGACGTAACCTACTGGGAAGAATTGAAGGAAATTATGGAGTGGGCGAACAGGAATGTCACTTCAACCCTACACATATGTTGGGGAGCCCAGGCAAGTCTGTATTATCATTATGGGATTGAGAAGTTTATGATGCCGAAGAAAAGCTTTGGTATTTTTAAGCATCGCATATCCGATCCTACCGTTAATCTTGTACGCGGTTTTGATGATATTTTCCATGCGCCACATTCAAGGTATACGAATGTTTCAAGGGAGGAAATTGAAAAGAATCCGGAACTAACACTTTTGTCCGTTTCTGAAGAGGATGCACCGTTTATCATCATGTCCAAAGACGCGAAAAATATCATGATTACTGGTCATTTGGAATATAATGCGACAGCTCTTGCTGAGGAATATGAACGTGATATTGACAAAGGGCTGGAAATCGATATACCAGCCAACTATTACCCAAACAATGATGTTAATGAACAGCCACCTAACATATGGCGTTCACACAGTCATTTACTTTTCTCGAACTGGCTTAATTACTATGTCTATCAGGAAACACCGTTTAAATGGGACTAGTTTCACTTGGTAAAGCGATCATATAAATAGATAAAACTGCAATCTCATGTACCGTGAGAATTGCAGTTTTTTTGATTGTATAGGAAATTATAAACTTTAAGTGCTGTGGATAATTGGACTTCCGATTCAACGACGTCCAGCTCCAGCGCCTAGCGCCTAGTGGACTTCCCTCCCCGTGTCTACGATAAGGAAATAAAGGATGTTCGACTAAAACCACCACATCCTGTGGCAACGTCGAACTACCCCACGTCCTGTGGGGCAGCTTACGCTCTTCGTGTATCCTTTATCTCACACGGGTCAGTCCAGTCCATACGGCGCTGAACAGGCGCTTTGTGACTTTTGTTCTTGGAATAACGTTATCTATATTACACAACCTAAATATTATGGAGGTGAATTCACATGCCAAAAGGGAAAAGCAAAAAGGGTTTTGCTGATGAAAATAAATTATATAACCCGGAAGCTAAGTTTTATGAAAATCAAGGCAGTGCAGATACTTCACATAAAGTGGCTGGAAACAAACAGATGAATCGGAAAAATAAATAAGCCTAAGTTGCGCATGGCACCCTGGAAAGGCAGTCTATGGTACCATGCGCTAATTGTTTCTCTTCAACTCTGTTATACGCACCAGTCTTTCCAGCTTATTCAATTCGAAAAAAAGTTCAATAATACTGTTTGCAATGGGAAAAACAAAATTCCATTTATCAAGTTCAGCTCCTTGGAGCTCCACAATCAGATTATTAATTGTAATTTGCATAGCTGTCTTTGTTTCCTTTTGCAGTTCTATATTGGGGATGATTTTATTTTCGTATAAAAGCAATATATTTTCGCTGTAACTGTTCATTTCTTTTGTCAGGTTTTTTATAAAGTAAGATTTATTGTCTGGAATTGCCTCAATTTCATTGAAGTTCTTCTCTAACTGACGAATTAATGTCTGTTTCTTGCTTAGCATCTGGATCATATGTTTATAGATGATAATGTTTCTGTAAAAGCTCCGCCGGTTTTTAATAAATAGACGGCCCCTCTCGTCAGATATAATGTCATAGTATTCTGTTGCATCATTAATTAGTTGCTCAATTTCTCTGTCTTCCTTTTTCATTTCAGGAATGTTCATTGTCTTAGTCGGTAATACTCGCAATAGGAAGTTTGTTTTCTCGCTGGCACTTTTAATCAAGCTGAATAAATTCTTCTGATGATCTGGTGGAAAAACAATCATATTAATGATAAAGGCTGAAAACACTCCAATTGTAACCAGTGATAAACGATCAATAATATACATAATACTTAGCCCATTTTCGTTTCCAAGCATCAATGCGATAATGGTTAAGACCGTTAAGCTTACGGTTTTATGCAATCCAAGCCTAACGTTAATTGCAATGGATATGATAACGACCAGACCAACTGAAAGTGGATGATGTCCGAGCAGAAAAGTCCCCAGCAAAGCAAACGCAAGCCCAACCCCATTGGAAACAATAACCTCTTTAATATAATTGTAAGACCGCATAATGGAAGGCTGCATAGCTAGAACTGCAGCGATCGCCGCCACAATTTCCAAGTCGAGTTCCAGCACACCTGTAATCAGTAAAGTTAATACAACTGCAAGGCCAGTTTTCACCATACGCGGGCCGATATTGAATTCCATGCTTAGCACCCCTGAAATGTAACGTATATTGTTATTTATATGCGGAGGACTTTGGGACAGACCATGGAATAGAGTGAAATGACAGAAGAAGCCTTATTCCCGTTTGGGGTTTAAGGCTTTTTTTGAGTTAAAAAATACTACTACTAAGGTACTATTTAGCCCGATCTGATAGACCAAATTACGCATAGACAAGCATAAACCAAGTTGATAACCTTACTGTAAGTGTTTTCAATTTTGGAAAAATTAAATTAAAGGAAGGTGAATATCGTGACTAGTCGATCAAAAAAATTCTTTTTGCTAGGCATTAGTTTATTAGTACTTATTCCATTTCTACCAGGTCACTATGTAGATGCAAAAGAACATAATTTAAAGATTAATCCTTCACCACAGGAGATGGAAGTGCTAGGGAAAGGTTTTTCGTTAACGCCTGTTGTTGGACTTGTTGTTGGGGAAGGTACCGATGATGCAGCGATTCGAGAAGTTGAACAGGCTTTAGAAGGAGCAGATGTCAAGCGCATCATCCGAAAAAGTTCCGATGAGCCTGCACCTGACACTCCTGTTACTATTTGGATCGGAGGACCTGATGAAAATCGGGCATCCTCAGATATATTGCAACAACTTGATGTGGATGGTCCTAAAGGGTTGAATGATGAGGGACATGTGCTAGTCTCAAAACATACTGATAAAAAGCGGATAGTGCTTGCTGGGAAGAATAAAGCCGGGACGTTTTATGCTGCCCAAACTTTTGAACAATTAATTCAGGAAAAGCAAGGACGTGACTGGATTCCAGCAGTTGAGATACGTGATTGGCCTGAGATGGCAATGAGAGGGTCAATTGAAGGATTTTACGGTCCACCATGGTCACATGAAGACAGATTAAATCAAATAGAATTTTATAGTGAACATAAAATGAACGAGTATATTTATGCGCCCAAAGACGATCCATATCATAGAGAGGATTGGCGTGAACCATATCCGGAAGATGAGTTGAATCAGCTTGGAGAACTGGTCGATAAAGCAAATAAAAATCATGTAGAATTTACCTTTTCGCTCTCTCCGGGTAATACCGTATGTTATTCGGGGGACAGGGATTTTGAATTATTAATGGATAAAATGGAAGCTGTATGGGACTTAGGTGTTCGTTCCTATGCCATTTTCCTGGATGACATCAGTTATGAACTTCACTGTGAACAGGATAAGGAAAAGTTTGGAGACGATGAAAATCCAACGGCTGCAGCGCAAGCATATCTTTTAAATCGTTTTAATGAAGAATTTATTCAGACTCATGAAGGTGCTAAGCCTCTGATTACGGTTCCAACAGACTATGCAGGAAATGATTCGACAGTTTACAGGGAAAGGTTTGCCAAGTTGGCAGATAAAGACATTGTCGTCATGTGGACCGGTTCTGCGGTAGTTCCCGAAAAAATTGGATCAGACGAGGCAGAGCAGGTTTCTCGGATTTTCAAACATGACCTGCTTATTTGGGACAATTATCCAGTTAATGATTATGACCGAAATCGATTGTTTCTTGGGCCGCTTGTAAATAGGGATAGTACCTTATCAGACCATGGTGTCATTGGCTTGACAGCAAACCCGATGAACGAAGCGGAAGCCTCTAAAATCCCATTATATACGATTGCAGATTATACATGGAATCCAAAAGACTATGAGCCACATGAATCGTGGAAGAGAAGTATAGCGTCATTTGGTGGAGATGTATCGGAAGCATTAAAGACATTTGCAGAAAATAACTACTCATCACCAATAAATGGTACTAAATCATTAACGCTCAGATCACTTATTCAACAGTTTTGGGATAGTTATGATGGTGGAAATACAAATGGGGTTAGCCAAAAACTACTAGAAGAATTTGCACAGCTTGAAAAAGCGCCAGACAAACTTCAAAACAATTTAGAGAATCAAAATTTTCTAGATGAAGTTGCCCCATACCTTGAGAAATCGAAGCTATACGGAAAAGCGGGAAAAGCTGCAGTTAAGATGCTGATGGCACAAAAAGAAGACAATGGTGAATCTGCATGGACCGAGCGTCTAATTTTACAGAAGGCATTAAAAGATGCCAATGATATATCACAAAAAGTTGCTGAAGGCGTAATAAAGCCATTTTTAACGAATGCCATTCAAAAAAATAATGAGTGGTTTGGTATCAAAGCAAGTCGTGGTACGAGTACATTAGGAACTTATCAGGATTATTCGCTCTCAAATATGACTGATGAAGATTTAAATACGTATTACTGGAGTAATGAGGCAGCTAAGACTGGAGATGCAGTAGGAATTGACCTTGGTGATCGCTTCACAGTGGAATCTATTGAACTATTAATGGGTACAGGTGAAAAGTCTGCTGATTATATTCATCATGGCGTACTAGAGTATTCACTAGACGGAGAAAACTGGACTGCATTGACTGAAAAACATAATCAGGCAGAAATACAGGCTGAGCCAGAAGGTATTGAGGCAAGATACATTCGATTCCGTGCAATAGAAGATCAAGTTAATTGGGTCCAGGTAAGAGAGTTTGATGTGAAGTTAGAAGGTGAAATTGAAACCCTACCTTTAACGACCATGGGAACTTATCAAAATTATGCTTCGTCCAATATGATTGATGGGGACAATAATACTATCTACTGGAATGGCGAGCATGTTAATAAAAATGATGCTGTGGGGGTTGATCTTGGAGAAACTTACACGGTAGATAACATTAAGCTGTTAATGGGTTCAGAGGATAGCCCGGATGATTATATTGATCATGGTTCATTGGAGTATTCAGTAGATGGTGAAAACTGGACAACGCTGACAGAAAGACGTGATCAACAAGAAGTCACGCTGGATACTGACAGCATTCAAGCAAGGTATATCCGGTACAGGGCATTATCTGATCAGGATAATTGGCTTCAGGTAAGGGAGTTCCGTGTTCAAAGTAATAAAGGAACTGACAATGTGAGTGGCGGACCACCGGCAGCAGATGGAACTAGCCTTAGTAATCTAGCAGATGCTTCATTGTCTAGTGCATATCAGGCGAAGAGACCACCAGAAGCAGGAGAGTCTATCGTATTAACATATCCAAAGCAACGTATGCTTCAAGAGTTTGTCATTTTGCAGGGAGAACATTCCCAGGCAAAAGCGACAGTACAAATCGAGAACGAGGATGATGAATGGGTGACAGTTGGAACACTTTCAGGACTATATTCAAAGGTTGAGGCTGGTATTGAATCAAACAAGGTTAGATTAAATTGGCAAGAAAATTCAGAAACACCAACTATCTATGAAGTTATTCCGAAGTGGAACAATTAAAAAAAGCAGGTAACAAAGATTAGAGTCATTCCAGGATTTTGTCCTGGGATGACCCTTTTTTAGCGGATAAGATAGGATAGATCCTTT
Organism: Virgibacillus sp. L01; assembly: GCF_052246775.1. Lineage (NCBI taxonomy): Bacteria > Bacillati > Bacillota > Bacilli > Caryophanales > Bacillaceae > Virgibacillus > Virgibacillus sp. L01. The sequence continues at coordinate 50,578 of NZ_JBQQCP010000010.1, forward strand.
CCTACTGCATAGGTGCAACTAAGGCTTGGCGAAAAGTTAAGTTTTAAAAATTAGCTATTTAAATAAGGCTTAGGAGCATTTATGTTACGATTTTTCTTGTGGTTATAGTTATTCCCATTCAACAAAAGTGAGCTACATCGTTTCGGGAAATCATATGGTATAAACTGTTGATAATCATCAGGCAAGATATCAGCATCCTGAAAATTCCTGGATAAATTTTCAACAGGCTGAGATCTGTTATCAGTCTGTTGTTTTAGATGGTTAACGACAACATTTCCGATAAATTCCCCTAATCTCAGTCCTTCATTATTATCTGATGGAAAATGTACTCCAGCATATAAACGGCTGAGCGCATTGTCTCTTGCTATTTTCCAAAGTTTTTTTGATTCTTTAGGAAAAAAATAACTTAGGACAGTTGCTGTACATGCTGACATCGTGGCATGGCCAGATGGATAAGTTGGGAAACGAGGGGTGCATAGTAATGTTTTCATACGTTGGTCATATTGATTAGGTCTTGCTACATCAAAGCGGTATTTTAAATCCCATACCATAATCATAGTATCGTTGACAGCACCCTGTACTGAGGCTAATATACGTGCAGAACTCGTTGGGCTAACGTCATATGAATCAATTAAGCGATCAATTACGGGTGTCCACTGTTTAGTAGGGACTCCAGTTCCATAATAGATACCAATGTCTTTTTGGTTAGTGGTTAAATTTCGTAGTGTTCTTCTAACGATTCGTAATTCTTTTTCGAAATTGATTAAATTAGGGTGTGTTATAGGGAGTTTTAATTTTTTCCCATTGGTGTCTAAAAACCTTTCATTTTCGCTTCTTTTTAAATAGGTTAGCGGCCAGGATCCTGCATAAGGAGTGACGGGGCTGGTAGGAGGATTCTTTTCTCCTGCATATGGTAACTCAGACCAGTTTAAATAGTTTGTTTTCAACTCATTTTCACCTCCATATAGTTCCTATATAATATGGAAAAAGTGTAATAATGAGTAGACTCCTTCAAATTTTATTTTAGTTCTTTCGTTTCTTCGTTATACAAGGCAGTCTGTTTTATGTTTACTCCAACAAACGATTCTAATATTGCCTGACCACCAGCAATAGCTAGTATGAAAATCAGGTATTTAGCAATAAACGGAATCCATATAAAGATCACCGCTAAAAAAGTCGCACACCAAATTCCTGCGCACCAATAGCAGGTTAAAAGGTAACCAATTTTTGATTTTGGCACCTCTTTTGACTCGTTAGCGGAAATCTTTTTCTTCGTTAAAAATGGCTTCCGGATAAATTCAGTTATTTTATCAAATACGATTAAGTGTGTTAGCCGGTAGCTGGCGAGTATTATCATCACAAACGAGATCCACGATATTTCCATTTAACCAGGCCCTCTCCATAAAGACATTACATTCGTTTACCCTGTAAAGGCGACCATTTTAATACTCGATTTCCTCAAAGTCATCTGGTTTAGGGGTTGGTTGTTTTTGTTTCAAGTTATCGTTTTTTGCAATTTCCTCGTTGGTTTCCTGATATGGTTTAACTTTGCCAATTTGTTCTTTTGCTGGTTTATCGTTTGAATTTTTATCATTCATTAAGATACATCCTCCTAAATTCAAGCATTTAATTTCTAGAGTTTAGTATTCCGATCTTATATGTTTTTATAACAGGAAATCAGAAGTGACTGGGTAATAAACACTATACTAGGATAATAGTATTGTCTTTCAATCTTTCTCCAATAATCGACAAAATTTTCCTGCAAATTGTGTTAAATTTATTGTCATATTAAGGAGGAGGAAACAGAAGATGAAAAAGACATTGTTTTTCACCGTATGTTTGTTATTTGTTTTTAGTATAGACGTCGCTGCAAAACCGGCTAATCCAGACGCTGAACCGAAAATTAAGGTTGAAGACGGGGTTACACAAGCAGTATTCTCCATGGAGGAAGCGGTACGTGAAACCGTTTACATTGAAACAGCGGTTGATAGTGATGGCGATGGACAAAATGACAAAGTTCATGCCGAGATTATACGTCCGAAAGAAACGGAGGAAGGGCTTGAAGTGCCAGTTATTTTTGAAATGAGTCCCTATCGCGCTGGACTTTCCTCACTGGATTTTCATGACGTAGATGTTGAATTAAATCCAGTAGAAAAGAATGACAAAGGTAAACCTTATGCAGCAGATTTACCAGGTTATTATGATGATTATTTTGTCCCGCGGGGATATGCTGTAGTACTTGCTGAGAGTATTGGCAGTGGTCTTTCTGATGGCTGTCCTACTGTTGGAGATGAACGGGAGATTCGTGCTACGGAGGCTGTGATTGATTGGCTAAATGGCCGGGCAGATGCATTTACGGAAGATGGACAGGAAGTATCAGCTAATTGGTCAACAGGGAATGTTGGCATGACGGGTGTATCCTATAACGGTACATTGCCAAACGGTGTAGCAACTACTGGTGTGAAAGGGCTAAAAACCATTGTTCCAATTGGCGCGATTAGCAGCTGGTATGATTATTATCGTTCCAATGGGGCTGTTGTTGCTCCAGGAGGTTATCAAGGAGAGGACGCTGATGTATTAGGAAAAGCAGTACTTACTCGTGACAATCCGGAAGTCTGTTCTGATCTAATGAAACAAATAGAGGATGATCAGGACCGTGAAACCGGGGATTATAACGAATTCTGGGATGCACGAAATTATTTGAATGATGTTAAAAATATTGAAGCGAGTGTTTTTGTTGTCCATGGCTTAAATGATTGGAATGTAAAAACACAGCAGTTCTCACAATGGTGGGAAGAATTAAAGCATTATAATGTTCCAAGGAAGTTATGGCTGCATCAAGGCGGGCACTCCAGTCCATATTACTTCCGAAATGAAGAGTGGTTAAATACACTAAATAAATGGTTCGATCATTGGTTATACGATATAGATAATGGAATAATGGATGAGCCAGTTGTTGATATCCAGCGTGAAGATGATTCATGGGAGACAACACAAGCATGGCCAAATGCTGATGCCACTGAGACGAAACTGCATTTTACCGCTGGCAGTAGTGAAACAGGTGGTTTAAGTGTTCAGCCTGTCCCGAATGAAAATAAAGAAGCAGATAGTTTACTAGATAATGCGCTAATAGAAGCTAGTGAATTAGTTCAAAATCCTTTATTGAAATCACCAAATCGCCAAGCTTATTTAAGTAAGGAATTAACGGATTCCTATCGTATGAGCGGGACACCAAATGTATCAATTCGTGCCAGCATCGATCAGCCGACTGCAAATTTAACAGGATTGCTTGTTGATTATGGACCAGATGGCGCTGAAATTGTTACGCGTGGGTGGATGGATCCGCAAAATATCAACTCGATGTCTAAATCAAAGGCACTCGTTCCAAACCGTCAATATACTTTTGATTGGGATATGCAGCCGGATGATTACCAGTTTAAAACTGGGCATCAAATTGGTATCGTTATTATTTCCAGTGATAATAAATATACGATTCGTCCTGAGGCTGGAACGACAATTTCCATTGATCCCGAGCGCAGTCATGTGACGCTTCCATTGGTTGGTGATATAAAAGATCTGCGATGAGAACAGCAAAAGCGATCATCCTAAACAGGTGATCGCTTTTGCTGTTTTAGAGGGTATGAAGCCCACTCAAGGAAAACTGGGACAAGGGACCTGACCCCATTGTCCCGTTAGATTGTCCGCAATAGCAGTTTTTTCAGGAGTGGGGCGAAGTGTTCTGGGAGTTCGTCGACGCTTGGGATCATGAGGCGTTCTTTTCCATAGATATTCTTCATGGTTAGATCTTCTCTTTCGTCGATTTCTCCGTCTGCTAAGAACATTCCGATAACGTCTATTCCTTTTTTGCGTGCCTCAGATACAGCCAGATTTGTATCAATAATTCCATTCTGATCATAGTTGGCAGCAGCTGGCTCGCCGTCTGAGAAGACGAGCAGGAATTTATTCTTTTCTCTTCTGGCTGCTAATTCCTTTGTAATAACACGTATGCTAAAACCATCCCGGTTATCTTCTTGTGGCTCAAGCTGCATGATTCTGGCTCCAGTGTTTTGATAAAGGGAATCAGTGTAGGAATGAATCTCGTGAAAATAATTTGGCTGATAGTTTCCTTTTACGTCATTTGCATCCTCCCAGAATCCAACGATGGAGTGGGGGATCTTTAGTTGTTTTAATACTTCATGAAACAGAACTACGCCGCGTTTTGTTTCGTCCATTTTATTGTGCATGGATGCGGAACAGTCAACAAGCAGGGTGAAAACGGCATCGATGTCTTTGGATTCCTGGTTCTTTTTATAAAATACCCTTGGGTTTTCGTCAATAATTACGGGTAGCAATTTTTTTGATAGACGGCCAATGACTAAATCTTTCCGAGGTGCATTCATTTTGTGTTCGAGCACTTTTTCAATGGTAGTCGCAAGCTTGCGTTTGTAGGCTTCAATCGTAGCAACGGCAGTCTCGTACGCATGTTGCTCTTCCATTGATGCTGTGTTAGCTTTTACGACAATTGCTACTGCATGTTTATTTTCCTCGCCATAATTTAGTTCGTTGTCATTCGATTGCTTTCCTTTGTTGGTACTTTGTTTTTCAAGCGAATCAACTTCCGAGTAGTCGTTCTTATCACTAGTCCCTGAAGCACCTTGAATTGTACCCATGGCTTGATCAGCATCCTCTGTTTCTCTTGCACCACTGCCCATGATACTTGTTTTCGTGCCTGAATCTAATTCAAATTGAAGGAAGTTTTGTTTCCTGTCACTGTTTTCATTTTCCTGGTGCCAGGAAGGTAATTGTTCATCCATAGACTCATTATTTTCTTCATCAACATCTTCTTTTTCTTCGTTTGGTATGTCATCTGTCCGGGTTAATTCATCGAATAAGGTATTCTTTTCATACTTTTCGATGTGTGAAATCGGAAAAGAAAAATAGACATTTGTCATGTCTTTATAATCATCTTCTATTTGCAAGATCATTTGTTCGGCAATAGCTGTAATGTCTTCCGTATTTTTTGCTTCAAAAGAGGCATAGATATGCGGTTTAAGTTTTTCCAGGCTGCTAAGCTGCTGCTTATTCGCTTTAGGAAAATTTGGGTCCGGCTGATCTGTTTGAATCAACAGGTAAATAAGACAAAATAATTCATCAAGTGAATGGTTTCTTGTCACGTTGGTTCCTAATTGAGTTTCAAAGTAGTGCTTCAGGTGTTTTCTTCGGACGGCAAAGTCTCTTTTTGTGCCTGGTCTTATTTTGGCTATGATTTCTTCCAATCGTATATCTTCCAGCAATGTAATAAGTTGAGCAGCAAAATTCGGCAGGCTTGATTCGTTTATTTTTTCCAGATATGTCTTCATGAAGGGAACTTGTGAAAAATGCAGTGTTCCAATTGTCCGCAAAAACACATCCGTTTTATAACCTTGTTCCTTAATTGCCTGATTGCTAATATCCCATAAATGACTACCTGTAACATTACGATTTTTGAGGTCAATAAATGAACCATACTTATAAGCGAACTGCAGGTCCGGATTATCCGATAATATGGTGGATAAGTCCTGTAATTGCAAATATAGATCAGTATCTATCTTGGAATCATCCCAGCGGTTATATTTCATTCAGCATCCTCCTTTCTCATCTGATTGTGGGATTAGTCTTCCTATTAAAACAGGGTGTCTGCTAAATTTTTCACGAATTCTCTCTCACGTTCTTCTTCCAGTTTATCCACGATTGACCTTAAAATAGCGCGTTTAGGTGGGATAATTGAACTCAGGTCACAGGCATCAAGCAAAGCACGGATAGACGCTGCTTCTTCGGATAACTTTCCTTGAGCAACAGAACGAATCAAATCGCTGGATAACGTGACAAATAAGTCGATTGTTGTGTTGTTGGTTAGCCTTGTGTTTGATTGAATTAATTCCTTTAATTGTTCTCCTTCTAGATATGGAACATCAATGACAATAAAGCGGTTCTTCAACGCTTCATTTAATGGGACGGTTCCAACATAACCCTCGTTTATTGCAGCAATAACATTAAAGCCTTCTTCGGCTGTAATGATTTCGTTAGTGAATGGATTTGTCACCGTTCTTCGATAGTCAAGTACACCGTTAATAAGCGGTAGTGTTTCGGGTTTCGCCATATTGACTTCATCAATGTAGAGGAAGGTTCCATCATTCATTGCGCTTGTTACAGGGCCTGGCACGAAATCAATTACTTGTTTCCCGTCCTCATATGCCAAGGTTTTAAAGCCCATTAAGCTTTCGGCATCTAAGTCAACTGAACAATTGACATTAAACATTGGCTGGTGGAATAAGCTTGATAGCGTTTCAGCGAACTTTGTCTTTCCAGCCCCAGTAGGACCTTTCAGCAGGATATTTTTTCCCATACTTAGTGCTGAAATGGCATCAATTAGTATATCTGTATGTGGCGGTACATAACCACCTTGCCGGATTAATTCCTGAAATGTATTATCATCCGTTCGTTGGTTAGTATTAAGTATAGTAGTTATATTTTCGGGAAGATTGTAGTTTATGTGCATTGATAAACTCCTTTCAAGGATAGTTTAAACCTTATCGCGGGAGTTGACAAAGATTGCGGGACGAGGGACCTGACCCTATGTCCCAATAGAGGAGGGGTTGTATGTTTTCTTTTCGTGGTGATGCGCATAAGTTATTTCTTGATTTAAAGGAACAGAAGAATATCCATTCCAATAAGGATCTTAAAGAAACTTCTGATATAAAATCTTTTTATGAATCTCTTGAAAGCGAAACGCTCAGATTAATTTATTATCGTATGATAAAAGAACAAAACGGAACAGGTATTATTCCTATCTTTGTCACGGCCATTCCCTGGCTTTTATTTTTATTTTCGGATAAAATTCAGGAATTTTTGTTTAAGGATGGTATTCTGATTTGGGCTATCTTCATTACGATATACCTGATTTTACTAACTGTAAGTGCCTTTTTTCATTTTAAGGAAAAAGCATGGGCCGCGTTACATATTGAGATTATTAAGGATGTTCTGGGAGAAAGGGATAATTGACCCCGTTGAGCCGATTCACTGTTACTTGAAACTGCTTATCATACAAATAAGCCTGACTTCATACTTCTGTCAGGAGTATTAAAATATACGATTTGTTAAAACTAACGAAAAAAGGAGGGATCTATTTTGAGTAAGGGCAAGAAGAAAAAGAATAAGAGTAAGGAAGAGCTAAACGATATGAAGGATGACAAAAAATATCGGCAAAACCGGCCGCCAAGATAAGCAGGAGGTTCATTACATGTCAGAACAAAATAAAAACCGCAATCGGGATACAGGTAAGCAGCAAAATGTGCTGAAATATGATACAGAACCAAAAAGAGAAAAGAAAGATGATACAGAAATAGCTGATGACACAGAATTTCTAAATCTCGATAATAAAAGAAACAAGAGAAAGCGATAAATGGGAGAGCATGTCCATAATGGCATGCTCTTTTAGTTGCTGTGGAGGTGCGTTTGTGGCGAAAATGCTGAAGTTCACAAGGAAAGCGCCGAAGTTCACACTGATTTCGCCGATGTTCGCAATAAGGTAGCTCGAAGTTCACAGTTTCCCCGCCGATGTTCACAACTTGAAAGCAGATTTAGATGGCCGGCATAAAAATTATTTAAAAACAAAAAAAGTGCCGGGGATGTGATATCCAGCCGACGCCTTTTCGTATTATATGCGGATAACTTCAAATGTTTCCGGTTTTGCCTCTTTAATAAATGTGCATGGTTCTTCTGACGTAATCATATGGAGGCCATGCATTGCTCTGGTGCATGCGGTGTAAAAGAGTGCACGATCTTCCTCTTTGCTATAATGCCCGGCAGAAGCTTCAGGGATAATAACAGCATCGAATTCGATTCCTTTTGCCAAGTAAATAGGCAGAATAAGCAATCCTTTTTCGAATGAATAAGTCTGCTCTGTAATTTGTCTGATTACTACTTTATCCTGAAGCTTTTGGTAAAGCTCATCGCTTTCTTTGAGTGTTTTGCAAATAATTGCGATCGTTTCATTTCCATCATTGCGAAGTTTTTCAATCTCGGCAATTAAGGTGACGGTTAAATTGGCTTTATTCTCGAGCGTAATCAATTTAGGTTTGTGGCCGGATCGCTCAAATGATTCGATCACTGCTTCACCGGGGGCAAAGTCTTTTGTGAATTCGACAATTTGTTTTGTTGAACGATAGCTTTTTGTCAGGGTAATTCGTTCATGATTCTGCTCAAGTGTCGCAGGTATTAACGGGTTATCCTCAGTCGCGTATGCGTATATAGCCTGATTAATATCACCCAGTAATGTCATTCTGGTGTAAGGAAAAATATGCCTGATATATGCAAACTGGAATGCTGAATAATCCTGTGCTTCGTCGACGAACAGGTGGCGGACAGACCGTTCTGAATCGGCACCAAGCAGCCGGCCTTTAAAATATAGATATGGTGTGGCGTCTTCCCAGGTTAAAAATTTCTGCGATAAGTTTCTTGCGGTCTGGGCTTGAATTTTTTCCCAGTCAACTGGTGCCTGAGATGGTTCCCAATTCAAAAACATTTCACGGTATGTCGCCAATATATGAACGAAGTCAAAGCGTTTTACCCGTTTTTTAATCTGGGAAAAGTGACGCTTTACAACTTCTTTACGCAGGAATTCTTCTTCTAAACTTGAATTTTCCTCATCTTCCTGCTGGCTGGAATGGTATGCTTCTAAATACTCCTCCTTGTCCAGCAGTTCAACTTTTTCCATTACCCAGTCCTTATCCTTTTCCTGCTTTTGGATTTCTCGTAATTCATGCAAAAGCCAGTTAGTAACTGCTTCCATTCTGTTTGGAAGGAAAATCTCCGGATCTAATGAGTAGAAGTAGTCGGAAATCTGCTCTTTTGAAATGAGGACTTCGTGATGTAACGTGATATTTCTAAACTGAATACCGTGATAGTTCAGTTGGGAGATGTACTCATCCAATAGTGATTTGTAATCCAGGCTTGATTTGTACGTCATGTTCGTTAGACGACTATCATAATCTTCCTGGTTCATTTCTGTTAATGTATATTCCATCTGGGTAAAAGGGGATTCAATTGTGATCCCTTTTTCAATCCTTCTTTCTAAAAAATCATAGAAAGTGGATTGCTGAATATTTTCTTCCCCTAACTCAGGAAGTACGTTGGCAACATAGCTTGAAAATAATGGGTTTGGTGAAAAGAGCAGTAAATTGTTAGCATTGAGCTCTTTTCGAAATCGATACATAAGATATGCAATACGCTGCAGGACTGCAGATGTTTTACCGCTCCCGGCAACACCTTGTACTATTAAAAGATTACTCCGTTCATTTCGGATGATTTTATTTTGTTCCTTTTGGATGGTTGCGACAATACTTTTCATGGTTGTACTTGCATTGTCTCCCAGGGCTTGCTGGAGAAGCTGGTCGCCAATTGTAAGTCCGGTATCAAACATGCTGATAATATTACTATGTCTGATAATGAATTGTCTTTTTAATGAGATTTCCCCGGCTATTGTTTCATCCATTGTTTCATACTGCGCTTTTCCAGGAGCATAGTCATAATAAAGACTGGAAATAGGGGCGCGCCAATCGTATATTAGAAAGTTTTCTTCCTCGAGATCCATGAGGGAGGAGGTGCCAATATAAATTTTCTCTTCTTCATTTCCCGGGCTCTCAATAAAATCAATCCGTCCAAAATAGGGAGAGTCTTTTAGCCGTTTGAGTTTTTTGAGTTCCTTGTCCATATTGCCATGGACCTGTTCCCGCTCAATCAACAATTCTGCCTGTTGTTTGACACTTGCCTGCGTTTCAATCACGTCATCAGGTTCTTCCAGGTTAACCGTAACATCATCCCAAAAATTCTCGCGCAGATTGATGATGGTATCTTTTAATCCTGCAGACTTTTTATAAATTGCATCCTCTTTGTTGTTAATTTCATTGATAATTTCATTGACTCGATGCTGTTCAGTTTCCCGACTCATGCAACCAACCCCATTCCTGAAAACTTTATATTGACTTTTAAATACTTTTAATGATATAATATATTTACATATTTTTGTATTCAATTATATAAATAATGGTCATTAAATTAGTTTACCATAATTAGCTATGGGCAGCAATAGTTTTTACTATTGTTGTCTTTTTATTTTGTATTAAGAGCTTTTTAAGCTAATTTCATCAGTATAGCGAACTTACGAACCAACTCTTTTTATTCGCCCCAACATAACAGCTATATGCTAATCACCTCATTTTCAACTATTTTAATTAGGAATGTGAACTCTGAATTCTGTGCCCTTATGAATTGTCTTTCGACTATTGGAAAACATAAATGAGTGTAATTGTTTTTTCCTAACTAATACGGGGACAAGGAGAAGGGGGTACTGAAATGAATCCGTCAATCAATCCTGTAATTGGAATTACCAGTTCTATTGTTAATCACAATAATATTAAGAGTGTTAATTTGCACGAGAGGTTTATTCGTTCTGTAATACAAGCGGGTGGAATCCCAGTCATAATTCCAACCGGTACAAAAGATATGCCAGAAGTATGGGTATCCATCTGTGATGGTATTATTTTAAGCAGTGGAGAGGATGTCGATCCAAATTCGTATCGAGCAAACCCTGATCCCAGAATACAAAAAACCAATGAAAAACGTGATAAAACGGAAATTGGGCTTGTGGAACATGCTTTAAAACAGAAAAAGCCGATTCTTGCCACCTGCAGAGGAGCTACGATGCTAAACGTTGCTTTAGGCGGAACAGTTGTACAAGACATTGAATCCAATAAAGCAAATGCTATTAATCATTATCAGCAAGCAGCAAGACCTGAGCCCACTCATGAAGTTCAAATTGAGGGTGACAGTTGGCTTTATGAAATTCTCAATACTCCAATGCTTCGTGTAAATAGCATGCACCACCAGGCTATTGATGAAATCGCATCTGATCTTAGAATTGCAGCAGTTGCTCCAGATGGTATCATTGAAGCTGTTGAGGGAACAGGCAAATACACCAAGCTCTTATTGGGAGTACAATGGCACCCTGAAGAGATGGCTAGAGAGGATCCGACTATGCAAAAATTATTTCAAACGTTTGTAGGTGAGTGTATAAATACAGTACAGTAAAGGTAATAGCTTTTCTAATATTATAAAGGTTTTTAGGATGTGATTGTGATTGATTCCAGGCTGGAAAATATAAAATATGTGTGGTATGCGAGCTATGGTTCCAATTTAAGCAGAGATAGATTTTTATGTTACATAAAAGGCGGTAAACCAAAAGGAGCTGAAAAACTTGAGGTTGGGTGTAAAGATAAATCTCTTCCTGTGAAAGAAACGACATATATAATGCATTATCTTTTATATTTTGCAAAATCATCAGATCGTTGGCAAAACAAGGGAGTAGCTTTCATCGGATTAAATGAAGATGAAAAATATTATACATACAGCAGGAAATATTTAATAACAGTAGAGCAATTTATGGATGTGGTAAAACAGGAAAATAACGGTGCTGTATTGAATATAGATTTAATTGACATTATCAAGAATGGATCAAAAACACTTAGAGATTCATGGTATGGAACTATTTTGTATTTAGGTGAAGATGACGGATACCCAGTTCTTACATTCACGGCTGATTGGGACTTAGATGTTCCTTATAATAAACCATCTGAAGAATATTTAAGCATGATCATTAATGGTTTAAAAACAACTTTAGAACTCAAAGATACTGAAGTTTTAAATTATTTAAGTTCAAAACCAGGCGTCGCTGATAATTATAATAGAAACGAAATTGAAAAACTATTGTAGTGATATTTGAGCAGAATTACTGAACTTTATTCAAAACGTACGTCTGTCCAACATTCCAGGCGATAACAGGATAACATTTTTTTCACTGGGAAAGTTAGGAGTACTGGAGGTGAAAAAGTTGGCTGACGAAAAGAAGAAGAAAACGAAGGAAAATGTTAATACTGAGCTTAGTGGTATGGGGTTGTATGGAACCACGGGCAATGTAGAGGTTGAAGGTTACGAAATGTCTGGAGATATTGAAAATGCCGGGCAACTTGACAAAGGATTTAATAAAAAGAAGAAGAATATGGGAGCTAAAGCTTCGTTAAAAGATTCCCCGTAATATATTTTAGGAACTTAACTTTTGGTTAGACAAGGGGCTGGAGCTCCTTGTCTATTCGTATGCGTTATCTTTTAGAGACAAAAATCATAAATTATGTGTGTCACAAGATTGACACGATTTTTTTGAGTATTAAATGTGTTTTAGTTTGCGTATAGTCTTACAATTAACTTGAGGGAAAAATATTTGAGGGGATACTTATGCAAGCTCGTTTAGATTATTATGCAATTGCTCCTGAGGCCGCAAAAATAATGGTTGATTTTGAGAAATATTTAAAATCCACTCTTGATTCAACATTATTGGAATTGGTCAAAAGCCGGACGTGCATCACAAATAAATGGTTGTGCCTTTTGTTTGGACATGCATACAAAAGATGCTCGTTCTAAGGGTGAAACCGAACAGCGCCTATACGCATTAAATGCATGGAGAGAAACCGATTTTTACACTGAATAAGAACGTGCAGCATTAGCCCTAACTGAAGCAATAACCCAAATTTCTACAAATCCAATTTCAGATAAACTATACAACTCGGTCAGAGAGCATTTTGATGAAAAAGATTTTGTTGATTTGGTCTATGCAGTTAATACAATAAATAGTTGGAATCGTATTGCTATAACGATGCGGGCGGTTCCAGGTAAATACCAGCCTGCTAAAAATTAAGCAGACGAGAACAAATCCTTATAGTATTAAATCACCCCCTTCATCGTTTATGACGATGGAGGTTTCTTATTTTAAATTACTATATAATGACTAACTATTATACTACATATCTGATAAAATATAGATTATTATTTAAAATTATCAGAATTATTGAGCTGGGAGGTTAATTGATGGATCAGTTTATATCTCCGAAGAAAATCTATCATGGTGAAGGGTCCCTTACTAAGTTAGAGGATATTTTGCAAGAGTTAAAGGCTGAGAGAATTTTTATTTTAACAGATCCTGTTTTGAAAAGACTTGGGGTTATCGACCCTTTATTGGAGATTATGGCTAGATATGATGTGAAAGTTGATGTTGTTACAAACGTTGTTCCAGAGCCACCTGTCAAGGTTGGTGATCAGGTAGTTGAAGAAGTAAGAGAAAAGCAACCAGATTTAGTTATTGGAATTGGTGGTGGCAGTGCGCTTGATTTAGCAAAGATTGCTGCAGTACTTGCCGGTAATGAAGGTCATGTGGAAGACTACTTGAACTTGAGTGGAACAAGGAAGTTAATGAATAAAGGGCTGCCAAAGGTTTTAATCCCAACGACTTCTGGGACTGGCGCAGAAGTTACGGATATTGCAGTGTTTTCACTAGAAAATACAAAAGATGTAATTACACACGAGTATCTGCTGGCAGACTACGCAATCGTTGATCCTGCATTAACCTATACGTTACCGCCTAGGGTAACTGCTGCAAGTGGGGTTGATGCGCTTACTCATGCAGTTGATGCTTATACATCTGTGAATTTCACACCTTTAACTGATTCGCTTGCACTTGATGCAATGAAACGAATTGCCGGTAATATTCGAACAGCCGTGTGGAATGGCAATGACGAACATGCCAGAGATCAGATGGCCTTAGGCAGTTTGCTTGCCGGATTAAGCTTTTATAATGCGGGGGTCGCGGGTGTTCATGCTTTAGCTTATCCGCTTGGTGGATTATTTAAAATCTCACATGGTGAATCGAATGCCGTTCTTTTGCCATATGTGTATGATCATATATGGATGGCATGTATGGACAAAATGAAAAATATCGCTGTGGCTTTATCGCTGCCAACTGGTGGAAAGACAGACAGGGAAGTGGCCCAGCAAGTAGTAAGAAGTTTACTAGATTTAATCAAGGATGTCGGGTTGCCAACAACAATACGAGATTATAATATTAAATCACATGATATTGACGTTTTGACTGAAAACGGCGTACAACAGACGAGACTGCTTGCTAGAAGTCCTAAAGTGTTAGATGAGAAATCTATTAAACAGATTTACACGAATGCATATGAAGGTATTTTGCAAAATTCATAATAGCGAGGTTGAGATCAGATGTACCAGACAGTTATCGAGCCAAGAGTCTCTGAGACGGATGGGGTTGGACACATCAATAATACGGTGGTTCCAGTTTGGTTGGAAGCCGCACGGAATGATTTATTTCGATTGTTTATGCCAGACCTTTCCTTTGATGATTGGAAAATGATTATTTTAAATATGAATGTTGATTACGTTGGTCAGGTTTATTTTGGAATAGATGTAACTGTTTGTACATGGGTGAAGAGGATAGGGAATACCAGTCTGCAGTTATATGAGGAGATTTGGCAGGATGGACGGTTGTGTGTAAAAGGAACCGTCACATATGTGAATTATGATTTAAAGAAGCAAAAGTCTGAGCCAATACCAGATCTGGTTAGAAAAGAATTGGGATCACACCTATATTGAGAAGATTAGAAAAGGGTTAAGTTACTATTCCAACAGATGTTTTTACATATAAGTCAAAAAGTGGTAAAACAATTACAATTCGTGAAGCAAAACTACGGATGCAGAAGCGATGTTAGTTGCTTCCTCTGAAGTATTAGTCGATACGCCATATATGCTAAGTACCGTGGAAGATGTTAGAAAACTTGGCTTATCGCCAATCCCTAATAGCGAAAGCCTTAGTTGCACTTATGCAGTAAGAAAGTATTTATACTTTCTTATCTGCCAAAAAAGGTTAAATTAGAAGATATGCAAAAGTTAATTAATGCTTTTAACCGAAACCCAAATCATGTTCAGTATATTGCTGAAGCGGACAATATTTAGGTGGGTGCAATAGATTTCAGAAATGAAGAGAAAGATAAGATTAGTCATCAAGGCTCTTTTGGGATGACCGTGCTGCCGAGCTATCGAAACCATGGTATTGGAAAAGCATTATTACAGACGTTGGTTCACTGGACAAAAGCTAACAGTACCATCGAAAAAAATATGTCTGGAGGTAATGGAAGGGAATCAAGGTGCCATTACGTTAAATGAAAAATCGGGGTTTCGTGAGGAAGGTCGGAAAGTAAAGGGAGTAAAACTGAAAAATGCGTATCAGGATTTAATTTTAATGTATTTATTCCTCTGATGCATAAGGGACAAGGTTCCTGTCCCTTATGTCCCGTGAATATCTTAAGTTTATTTAGATAGTCACGTGGTATAAATAATTATGCTGTTTATTGCAGAAATTATTGTAATTGGAGGATTCAAAATGAGTAAGAAGAGTAAAGAGACGAGCAAAAGAAAGTTAATAGATTATCGGATTTTTGCGCCATCTTTACTTATTGTAATTTTAATCACTATCCCTTTTTCCATGTATGAGACAAAATCATTAAATCTGCTGAATAGCATTTTTGATAAGATTGTTGAAATGTTCACATGGGGTTATATTTGGTACGCAATTATATTAGTAATTGCAGCTTTATATTTGTCATTTTCGAAGTATGGCAATGTTGTTTTAGGTGATCCAACAGAAAAACCCAGGTTCACATTGTTCGAGTATTCCTCGATTCTAATTGCCATGGGACTTGGATCGACAATTATGCGGACTGGAATGGTTCAATGGGCGTCTGTTGCAAATGACCCACCAGCTGGTGTGGGTGCGGGGACAACAGAAGCTTTAATGTGGGGTAATTCCTACAGTATGTTTCTGTGGAGCTTCCAAGTTTTTGCCATCTTTGTCATGGCAGCACCTGCAATGGCTTATATTCTGCATGTTCGTAAAAAACCGTTTATGCGAATATCTGAAGCATGTCGTACCATTTTTGGTGACAAGTTTACCGACGGTGTTGGTGGCAAAGTCCTGGATGTTATCTTTCTTGTCAGTATCCTGTCGGGGGCCGCTGTAACCTTAGGGCTTGGAGCGCCAATTGTTACTTATAACTTATCAGAATTATTCAATATAGAGCTATCGTTTGGTTTAACGCTTGGTGTGACGATTATCTGGGTATTCCTATTCTCACTAAGTGCTTATTTAGGAATAGAAAGAGGTATTAAACGACTGAGTACCTTTAATATGTACCTTGCAGGAGCGTTTGCCTTATTCGTGATTATAGCGGGACCTGGAATATTCATTCTCAATTATTTTACAGATAGTGTTCGATTTTTATTATCAAATTATGTTAATATGTCGCTTTATACCAACTCTCTGGATATGGAAGGCAGCTCGCATATTGAAAGCTATACCGTGTTTTGGTTTGCTTATAGCGCGACATGGGCAATGTTACACAGTGTTTTTGCTGCAAAGATATCCCGGGGCAGAACAATAAAAGAAATGATATTAACCTATTTACTTGCGCCAACACTCATATCCTGGGTGGCAACAGGGGTGCTTGGAGGACTTGGCGTACACAGGTATCTGACCGGAGCTGTTCCTGTATTGGAAACAGTAAAAGAGGATTCTATGGCAGCGATACCGCAAATATTGTCTTCATTGCCAATTTCAACTATTGCTATTACAGTCTTTATTATCGTGGCTACCATTTTCCTGACGACGACTTTAGATTCGACAACGTACACGATTGCATCCTACACAGGTACAGAGAATATGAGTAAAGCAGAGCCATCAAAGACTTTACGAATAATTGTTGCGGCAATTATAACAGTAATTGCTTTAATACTGATGCGGATCGGTGGTCTTGCTCCATTGGAAGTGCTATCCGGTCTAATGGGTATACCAATTATCGTAATACAATTCCTGACAATTTACGCTGCTAAGAAAATGATGGATGAAGATCAGGCATGGTTAACTAATGTAAGGAAAGATAAATCTATGCAGCAGAATAAATAAAAGTGTGTTACTTGCACTTTAAGTAGTTCGGTTATGGAGTACAAAGACATTTTGTACCCTTGATTGAGCTGCTTTTTTAATGATTTTTGTGGTGAAGGGTGAAAAGTGGTTTTTATTCAGTTTTTACAGCGATTATTCAGTTTTAAATTGTCTTTTATACGATTAATCAGTTTTCGGCCATGGTTATTCAGTCTTCGTGCGTGTTTATTCGGTATTCAATTGGAATAATTCAGTTTTTAGCTTTCTGCGGGCCGACTTTCCATCTGGCGCATTTTAGCTTATCTTCAGACTAAGTAATTGATTAAATTTACGTAGTTTGAAATAATTGTACTTATGAAAAATAACTTTGTTCCAAAGGAGAAGTTGACGACCTTTGAGTTTATCTGATGTTTACGCTGGTTCTAAACGGTACTAATGGTAAACATTAATTAACAAGGAGAAATTTTTGTTCCTCTATAGGCAACATAGAAAGGTAGGAAAATAATGCAAAATTACCGTATTGATCAAAGTAAGGGAATGGAGTTTGGTATATATACATTAGGTGACCATTTACCAGATCCTTCAACAGGAGAGAGAATTTCTGCGGGACAACGCGTTAATGAAATTATTGATTATGCGAAGCTTGCTGATCAGGCAGGTATAGATTTTTTTAGTGTTGGTGAAAGTCATCAGGATTTTTTCGCAACCCAGGCACATTCGGTAGTCTTGTCTGCTATTGCTCAGGCTACAGAAAATATAAAAATATCCAGTTCTTCAACGATTATCAGTACATTGGACCCTGTGCGTGTATTTGAGGATTTTGCTACAATCGATTTGATTTCTAAGGGTCGTGCGGAGATAATTGCTGGTCGTGCATCCAGAGTAGGGAACTTTGATTTGCTAGGCTATAGCCTCCGTGATTACGAGGCTTTATATGAAGAAAAGTTTGATCTACTGCTGAAACTGAATGAAGAGGAAGTTGTCAATTGGAGTGGAGATTATCGACCGCCATTGAAGGATGCACGGGTTATTCCGCGTCCGCAAAATGGATCCATGCCGATATGGCGTGCTGTTGGTGGTTCACCTGCCAGCGCCAGAAAGGCTGGTAATGCTGGAGTTGGGATGTTCTTAGCTCATTTAGGTGGTCCAGTTACCGCCTTTAAACAAGCTGTTGATGCTTATCGTGATGCTGCCCAGCGCAGCGGATTTGATCCAGCTGAACTTCCGGTAGCGACTGCGGGGTTTTTCTATGCAGCAGAGACTTCACAACAAGCTTTAAAAGATATGTACCCCCATATCAATGAAGGGATGAAGCGAACGAACGGGCAAGGTTTTCCAAAGCAGCACTTCGCACAGGGCGTAGATCCACATAATGTCATGAACATCGGCAGCCCGCAAGAAATAATTGAAAAAATTCTTTATCAGCATGAAGTGTTTGGTCACCAGCGTTATATTGCACAAATTGACTTTGGCGGCGTACCATATGATCGGCTAATGAAAAATATTGAACTGATCGGGACAGAAATTTTACCAGCTATTAAGAAATATACAGCAAAATAGTAGGGGGAGTAAACATGAAGATTGTTGGGTTATCCGGTTCAATAGTCGGTTCAAAAACAAGGACAGCTATGGACTACACCATTAAAGCAGTTACAAAAAAATATCCAGATATAGAAGTGACATTAATTGATCTAGCAGAATATAATGTTCAGTTTAGTGATGGACGTAATTATTTGGAATATGATGGCGATACAAAATATATTGCACAAACATTAATGGAAGCAGATGCAATCATTATTGGTACGCCAATTTTTCAGGCATCTATACCAGCTACGTTGAAAAACATATTTGATTTACTTCCTGAAAATTCATTTCGTGATAAAGTTGTCAGTATGCTGGTGACAGCAGGTTCGCCTAAGCATTATTTGATTGCTGAAAATCAATTAAAGCCTATTTTAGGTTATATGAAAGCACAAATTGTTCAGACGTATGTATTTATCGAGGAAGAGGATTTCTATCGAAAAGAAATTACCAATGATGATGTGTTATTCCGCATTGATCGTTTAGTTGAAGATACAGTCGTATTAACAGAAACATATACGAGTATTCGTGAAGCAAAAGAAGCGGAGTACGACTTTTAGAAGAGTAATTGCATTTTGAAAGTGGCTAGGACCAAAGTGTTTTAGTTAAAGTGGAATCCGAACTAGGATTCAAAATAGTTCGGATTTATTTTTTTTGCTGATAGGTATAAACTGCGAGTTAGTGAAGGTTTTCTTTTGTTCTAATGGTAGTTGAGTGCTTACATTCGTTCCGGCAGAATACTTCGCCTTCCATGGGCACGACCTCAGCCTCCTTGTCCCCTGGCAAGGGGTATGCCGACGTTGTCCGCAAAGGACGGTTTTAGTCGGCCTTCATTTAGTTGCTTCTTCCGGGGTCTTCGGAACGTGCTGTTCCCATAGGAGCCTGCGTATTCTGCCTCCACTGATAGAGATTTCCTGATTAATAAGCAGTTATTTTCCATAAGATTAACGTTCCGCAGCGTTGGATTAGCACCCATCTTATAAGGAATAGAAGGAATTTAGATAAAGTTGTTTGCAGTTTATACTAACTATGTATTATATCCAGCCATTTAAAACGAACAATCAAACATCTTATATTGTTATTATTCGTCTTTAATATTAAAAAATTAGTTATGTCTCAGCTACTTTCTTTAATAGCATAAAACATTCAATCAAAGGAATAATATAGATGATTAAAACAAATGGAGGTTGCTTTTATGGTACAGCAGAATCTACATCAACAGTTACAGCAAGCGAGTCATCAGATACAGGATGCTCAAGAGGCTGCAAGGCTTGCGCAAGGATCAGATCCCCAATTGTTGGAGCAAGCTCTCAATCAGTTGCAGCAGGCAGAGCAGGTTTTGCAAAAGGCGCAGCAAGCAGGAACTGAAGCGACAGAAAACCCGCAATTTCAGCAAGCATATGAGCAGCTGCACGATACTCGTCAGCAAGTGCAGGAAGCACAGCAAAATAATAGTGATGTTTTATAACGCAATTTAGGTCAAGCGCTTATCCGTAATAAAGGAAGGCGCTTTTTATTTTGCGGATGAGTCTAGTCTTGTTAATTTTGAATTAACTAACGATAAACAGAAGTTTGTAAAATTAGGCTCAGTGAATTGAGTTTATCGTAGGAGTTTGAAATAATTGGAATTAAGTTAAATAGATAGTAAAACATAAGACCTCTTAGCAAATTTGCATACTTTCTTGATAATTTTGGGATATACTGAGACAAGCTAGGAGGTGGTTATGCGATGCACATGATGAATGGTTATGGTTTTTTTGGGTGGATAATGATTATATTTTGGATTGGATTATTTATTTTAGGAATTCTCCTAATTACAAATTATCTTAATGGTGGTCGCAAGAGGACCCCATTACAGATTCTAAAAGAACGTTTGGCAAAAGGAGAAATAAGTGAAGCAGAGTATGAACAGTTAAAATCCGTACTAGAACGCGATAAACGGGGGTAATGAGCATGAACCGACATACAGATATCATTAAAAAAAGGTACGATAGGATATCATCTGTTTTCGATGTGATGGATCATATGATTAGGTCATCGTGGCGTGAGGAGTTACTTGGTAATTTGCAAGGAGATATTTTGGAAGTTGGGGTGGGTACAGGGTCCAACATTCCATTCTATCCTTCAAACGCAAATGTCACCGGAATTGACTTCAGTCCCAAAATGCTGGCAAAGGCGTATGGCAAAACAGACAAGACTGAAGCTTCTATTACACTAAAAGAGATGGATGCACAACAAATGGATTTCCTTGATAATACGTTTGACGTTGTAGTTTCAACATGTGTTTTTTGTTCAGTACCTGACCCGGTTGCCGGATTTAAAGAAATTCGTCGTGTAGTGAAGCCTAACGGTAAGATAGTAATGCTTGAGCATATGCGGAGTGAGCATCCGTTTGCAGCCAGAATACTTGATGCTGTGAACCCGCTAACAGTAAGGATTGTAGGTGCTAATGTAAATCGTAAAACAATCGAAAACTTAGAAAAGGCTGGTTTAACAGTTAAGGAGCAAAACTATTTAATGACATCCATTATGAGAAAGTTGGTATTGACTCCTGAAAAATAAACGCTGCACATTACCATAACTGAATGGAGGTAGTACCAAATGATAAAAAAGTTAGTATTTCTTATTATAATTTTAACGGGAGTTTTAATAATTGGATGTAACAGTAATGACGATCAAGCATTTGAAGAGCCGTTTGATGGGATAGTAGAGCATGTTCATGGAATGGGGTATGCTGGAAATGATGGCGGATTATATTTTGCATCTCATACTGGCCTGAAAATTTATCGGGGTGGTGAATGGTTTGAAACGACGAAGAATTTTAACGATTATATGGGATTTAGTCCAGTTGATCAAGGTTTCTACACATCAGGACATCCTGGTAAAGATTCAGACTTACCGAATCCGCTAGGTATTCAGCGTAGCTTTGATGGTGGAGAAACTTTAAAAAGTATCGATTTTGTAGGTGAAACAGACTTCCATGAAATGGCTGTAGGTTATACTAGCCATGATATCTTTTTAAAAAATCATAAGGAAAATTCTAAGCTGGGTGTAGGTTTTTATATAAGTTCTGACAATGGAGAGTCGTGGGAAGGCGTTGTCGCTTCAGGTGTAGAAGGTGAGGTCTTTGCATTAGCTATTCATCCGTCTGATTCTGATTATTTAGCAGTAGCGACAACTACTGGTATTTTTCTGTCCAATGACAGAGGAAAGAATTTTAAGATGATAACCGAAAGTGTCCAGGGGACAGCTGTTTATTTTAATGAGAAAAATTTGATTTATGCAAGCTATGACTCTACACCATCCCTTGCTAAATTTAACATTAAAAATGGCGAGCAAGTGACAATTAATCTTCCAGAGTTAACTGAAGATGGGCCTGTATATATTGCCGAAAATCAACAAAATAATAAGGAGTTAGCTATTTATACTACAAAAGGAAATGCCTATATATCTGAGGATTCAACTGAAACGTGGTTGCAGATTTTGGAAAATGGAAAAGTAAAATAATGTTATAAGTCTGTCATCTATATTTAGAAATAAAGAGGTAGTTTATGTTTACTAAACTTTCATTTAAAATTGGGTTTCTATTTTTTGTATTTATTTTAATTATTGAATCGCTTTTATTTTTTGTACTATACACGAATATAGCGAATGAACGAATTGAAGATGTGCTTGACAATTTATTAGCACGTGCCAATACACATAGCGAGGTATTGGAGATGAACTTTAATGAATCAACCTTAGAACACGTTGGTATAATGGAATCAGCTTCTGATTTTGTGGTCGTCATTACAGATGAAGAAGGTAATGTAATAAATCATTCTGATACTATTCAGCAGGAAATGTGGCCAGTGATTGAAGCCATTAATTACAACTCAGACCAAATGGAAGGACGAGTCGTTGAAGATCGGTGGGATGATAAACAATATATTGCGGCTGAAAGCCCTGTAAATATTGATGGGGAGCAAAGAGGCCATGTCTTTATGTTTGCAGACACAGCTGATGTAAAGAAAAATGTGAACCAGCTTAGCAATCAGTTTATCGTAATTGCTCTACTCACAATCGGCTTAACGATTATTACCATCTTTATTTTGTCCAGGTTTATCACACATCCGGTTATTAAAATGAAGGAAGCTACAGAACAGTTGAGCCGTGGGGAAAATAGAGTTGAGTTAAATAATGATCGCAGGGATGAATTGGGAGAGCTGGCCGGGTCAATTACAAAATTAGCTAATGATCTGGATCAATTAAGAACTGCGAGAAACGATTTTCTGGCAAGTATTTCGCATGAACTTAGAACACCTTTGACCTATATAAAAGGATATGCTGACATTATTAACAGGGAGGGGATAACAGAGGCTGAGGTGAAAGAGTATATCACTATCATTCGTGAAGAGTCAGAGCACCTATCGATATTAATCAGGAATTTATTTGAATTAGCTAAGATGGACAGGAATAGATTCACAATTCATCGTGAAGAAGTCTTTTTGCATAAGTTTATTCATTCTATAGCTGATAGGATTAAGCCTGCTTTTGCTGAAAAAAATATTGACTTTACAATAAAATGTCCTGAAAATTCAGTTGCCTTTGTTGATCCTGAAAGATTTGAACAAGTTCTTGTAAATATTCTCGATAATGCAAAAAAACATTCTTCTGAAGGTACAAATGTTCAGCTTGAAGTAAGTCAAGTAGGAAAAGAAGTGATCGTTACCATTACCGATGAAGGAGAAGGCATACCTGCGAAGGATTTGCCGTATATATTTGATCGTTTATACCGGGTTGAGAAATCAAGGTCAAGGGAAAGCGGCGGATCGGGATTAGGGCTAACTATTGCCAAGGAAATAATAGAAGCACACGGTGGCAAGATAGAAATTAAAAGTGAACAAGGTGAAAGTACGAGCGTTATCATAAGACTAATTAGAGGTGGCAATGATGAATAGGGTTCTTATAATTGACGATGAAAAGCGTATGTTAGATTTATTAGCATTGTACTTAAGACCGCATGATTATACGTGTAAAAAAGCACAAGGAGCTAATGAAGCCTTACTATTTTTAGAAGAGGAAGACTTTGATATTGTCTTACTTGATATTATGATGCCTGAAATGGATGGTTGGGAGCTCTGTCAGGAAATAAGAAGTATATCTGATGTGCCAATCATTATGGTAACAGCTCGTGACCAAAAAGAAGATATTGTTAAAGGCCTAAAGTTAGGTGCAGATGATTATATAGCAAAACCTATTGATGAAAATGAATTATTGGCCAGAATGGAAGCTTTGTTACGAAGAAGAACTCCAGCGACTCGCATAGAAACGAATGGACTGTTATGGGATGAGGAAAGGTATGAGCTTTCTTATAAGAACCAGCCTATTAAAGTAACCCCTAAGGAGTTCGCTATGGTTGGTCATCTATTGAAAAAGCCAAATCAGGTATTTTCCAGGGAGCAGCTAATTGATTTAATCTGGGGATTTGATACAAATACAGAAGGAAGAACGGTTGATTCACATGTGCGGAATATGCGAGAAAAAATTAGACAAGCAGGATTTCCGGTTGATGATCACTTTAAAACAGTTTGGGGAGTTGGGTATAAGTGGATAAACTAGAATCGGAAATGTTCATTATGTTGTAACATTTTCTTGATAAGTTCTCGAAACCTCATCTTTATAGTAGTGAATGAAGGGAGGAACACATAATGAAAAAGAAACTTTTGGCAATAACATTGGCTGGTTTTATGGCATTAGGTTTAGGTAATGTTGTTTTCGCACATGGTACTGCTGATAACGATGGTGAAAATGGGTGGAGTTTTGAAGATATGGTTCCTTTTATGAAGGATATGCACCCAAACATGGACCAACAAGAGATGGAGCAGATGTATCAAGACTGTCATGGTTCCAATGGTAATGAATTTCCTTATCGACACATGGATAACCAATTTTAGTGTTTATTATATTAGCTAACATGAATGGAACTATCTTTCTTAGAGATGGTTCCGTTTTTTTAAGTAGATAAGAAAGCAATCCTTTCTTAATGCATAATTCCAACTAAGGCTTTTGCCATAAAGGATCGGCGATAAGCCAAGTTTTTTAACAGTCAGGAAAGCTTAAGAACGAATGCAATGTTGTTTAAGTTAAAAAATGAAAGTTATGATTTAAAAATACTGTATAGGGGTATAGTGTCAAGCAGATAATAAATATAGTAAGTAAATGTAAGGAGGCATATGTATGGAACGGAAAGATGGTAAGTCTTTTGAACGTGGCCACAAGCAGCATGAACATCAGAATCATAGTCAACAAGAACAACACCAACATGATGAACATAATCAGAATGAACACGGCGGACATGAACATCATGAACAACACCAGCACGATGAACATAATCACCATGATCACGGCGGACACGGTCATCATGATCATGGTGATATGGTCAATGATTTTAAAAAAAGGTTTTATATATCCCTTATTGTAACAATCCCTATTCTGATTTTGTCTCCAATGATTCAGGGTTTTATTGGCGTTGATTGGGGATTTCCGGCTGATCAATACATCCTGTTTGCGCTTGCTACATTCGTGTTTTTCTACGGTGGATGGCCGTTTATTACTGGCGGTATTAGTGAATTGAAAGATAAAAACCCTGGTATGATGACTTTGATTGGTCTTGCAATAGTAGTTGCTTACGGCTATAGTTCGCTTACTGTTTTTGGCTGGGAAGGCAAAGACTTCTTCTGGGAGCTGGCCACGCTGATTGATATTATGCTGCTTGGTCATTGGATTGAGATGCGATCGGTAATGGGAGCATCAAATGCGCTGGAAGAACTTGTTAAGCTAATGCCAAGTGAAGCGCATAAATTGGATGAGAAGGATAATATAGAAGATGTAGCAATATCTGATTTACAAAATGAAGATAGAGTACTCGTTAAACCTGGTGAAAAAATTCCGGTAGATGGGACAATTATTGATGGCAAATCCGCAGTAGATGAATCCATGCTCACCGGTGAGTCTGTTCCTGTTGAGAAGTATAAAGGTGATGAAGTAATCGGTGGGTCTGTTAACAATGAGGGATCCCTGACAATTCAAGTAGAGAAAACGGGTGATGATTCCTATTTATCGCAAGTGATAGAATTGGTTAGAGAGGCACAGGCATCACGCTCACGGACGCAGGACTTCACGGATAGAGCAGCTAAATGGTTATTTTATATTGCATTAGCTTCCGGGTTCATAACCTTGTTTATTTGGCTTATTTTAGGATATTCTTTTGTTATTGCACTGGAACGCATGGTAACTGTGATGGTAATTACTTGTCCACACGCACTGGGACTTGCGGCACCACTTGTTGTGGCAGTTTCCACATCACTATCAGCAAAACAGGGTCTGTTAATTCGTAATCGTGCTAATTTCGAAGGTGCACGGAATCTGAATGCAGTTGTTTTTGATAAAACTGGCACATTGACAAAAGGAGAGTTCGGTGTAACAGATATTGTCCCTTCTGATGAAGTGAAAAAAGAAGATATATTAGTTTGGGCTGCAAGTCTGGAGCAAAATTCCGAGCATCCTCTTGCAGAAGGTATTGTTAATGAGGCAAGTGAGAAGGAACTGACGTTGAAAAAAATAAGTGACTTTGAATCGATTACTGGAAAAGGTATTGAAGGAAAAGTAGATGGGAAAAAAGTGAATGTTGTCAGTCCTGGCTACGTTGATCAGCAGAATATGGAATATGATCATGAAGCATTCAATCAAATGTCCGAAGACGGAAAAACGGTTGTATTTGTACTTGTTGAAGATAGATTGATTGGAATGATTGCACTTGCTGATATGGTACGCGAAACAGCAAAAGAAGCAGTTGCATCTTTAAAAGAAAACGGTATTCATTCCATCATGCTGACGGGTGACAATCAAAAAGTGGCTGATTGGGTCGCTAAGCAATTGGGTATCGATGAGGTATATGCAGAAGTATTGCCTGATGATAAAGCAAATCAAGTGAAAAAAATTAAAGAAAAAGGCTGGAAGGTGGCCATGACTGGTGATGGGGTTAACGATGCACCAGCACTGGCAACAGCTGACTTAGGAATTGCCATTGGTGCAGGAACCGATGTAGCAATGGAAACTGCCGATGTTGTTCTTGTGAAGAGCAATCCTAAAGATGTTGTTTCGTTAATGGATTTATCGAAGAAAACGTATCAGAAAATGGTCCAAAACTTATGGTGGGCTGCAGGCTATAATATTTTTGCCATTCCATTGGCTGCGGGCGTCCTGGCACCAATAGGTATTATATTGAGTCCAGCAGTCGGAGCGGTATTAATGAGTTTAAGCACGATTATTGTTGCGATTAACGCTAAATTATTAAAAGCTTAGATAACCAGCCATTCAAAGAGATTCTTATAAGTACGGTACATTGTTATATTAGAGTCTCTTGTACTTTCTAGGCTGCCTGTTAAAAAACGGTGTCCTAAAAGCACAACTGCTTTTGGCACCGTTTTTAAACAATTATAATTCCATCAATTTAACTGTTACCTTACCATCTTGATTTCGTGATAAATGGACTGTCTCGCCAGGTCTTAAGCAACGATTATTTTTCATGTTATGGGGGTTAACAATGGTGATTTTCTTGTTTGAGTCCACTAGTTCTATGTCGTTATGGCAGCGGCTGATACCTTCTTCGTCTGGTGTGCAGTCGGTATCATTAAGTACTTTTCCTTTTGATTCCTGACCAAAGTTTCCGGAAATAAGATTGACAGTATATGTTCCGCTTTCCCCGTTTTCCTGTAGGTTTAGCCCACTTTCTACTTCTTCCTGTGTCAGACTATTCCCAGCAGTGTTATTTTCTGATGGTAAGGTAACGAATAATACAAGCGTTAGTGCAATCACTACTGTAAGGCCAATTCCAATTAACTTTTTATGCATAGATACTCTCCCTCACTTTATGTACAAAAATAAGAAGCTATTCCATAAGAACAGCTTCTTAGTACCTACATTTATTCAACAACTAATGTTGTTTGCATGTCAGCGTGCCCTTCACCACAAGGGATGTTGCAGTAAATGGTATATTCACCTGGTTCTTCAGGGGTAAAGGATGCTTCACCTTCACCTTCAATCTTCACATCAAATTCGTCAATTGAAATACCATGCATACCTTCTTCATTTGTTAGAGAAACTACAACTTCCTCACCTGCAGTAACGGTATATTTATCTTTATCAAATTCAAAATTTGATGCAGTTATATTTAGTTCATTGCCTGCAGCTGATGCTGATGAACTGTCATCCCCGCTGCTGGAGTCACCTGAGTCACTTCCACCACATGCTGCAAGAAATAGGATAAGTCCTAGAGCCAGTACTGCTAATAATCCTTTTTTCATATAAATCCTCCTTTAAACTTTAAGTCTATTTGTTTACTACAGTGCAATTGTAATTTCTAAATATCCATTTTTTATGGAGAAACTGAGTCAAATGTGTGAACTTCTTTATTTTTTACATTTCACGTTTTAAAGATAAAGCAGTTAGTCCTTCAAACAGAAGTCGGCGCTCCATTCCAATCATTGTCCGGTTAATGATAAATAGAAGTATTTATGAAATTGACTCTAAATATGTAAATTAAAAAAGCAACTCTCTGCTAATTACAGAAACTTGCTTTTTAATCGCAAATGTCTATGCACCCGTTATAAAAGCATTTGTTATTCCT
This sequence comes from Virgibacillus sp. L01, assembly GCF_052246775.1. Classification (NCBI taxonomy): domain Bacteria; kingdom Bacillati; phylum Bacillota; class Bacilli; order Caryophanales; family Bacillaceae; genus Virgibacillus; species Virgibacillus sp. L01. Next base: position 78,711 of record NZ_JBQQCP010000010.1, read on the forward strand.
AAGCTTTTAATGTTATCAACATCCTTAAGAACTTGCTTTTTTCCTGAATATGGTCCAACTTCTACACTATACAGTTCACCGCCCTCCGTTTTATAAGTTTTAATGTCGGCATTTATTTTATTTCTTGTCATTACGTTATATCGCTGTTGTGCACTGTTCTTCTGTCCAGTTGTTTCAACTATTATTTTATACTTTCCCATAAGCAGCCTCCTAACTTGTTTATACTAGTGTAGTCGAGCAGAAAATAAAGGAGTGGTCGTTGAACATAGATATTCGTAAATTGATTAAATAATCTATTAAGGAGGCAGTGAGGTCGTTTATTTTTATTGATAATAAAGTTATAGTGTATTAAGATTTGATTATAGGATGATAGCGTTATCATAAAAGTTAATCCTTATAATCATAGAAAAGCGCTTGATTTAATTCTTAAATATTAACTTATGGGGGAATAAGCATGAAATTAGATGGTAAAGTTGCAGTTGTTACAGGGGCAGCTTCCGGAATGGGAAAGTCAATAGCTGAGCTCTATGCAAAAGAGGGAGCAAAAGTTCTGTTGGCTGATCTTAATCTTGAAGGTGCTGAGAAAGTTACGGAAGAGATTACGAGTAATGGCGGAACAGCTAAGGCAGTAAAAGTAAATGTAGCAGAATTAGCAGATATTGAAAACATGATTGATACTGCCGTGAGTGAGTATGGGACGCTGGATATTCTTGTCAATAATGCTGGTATAATGGATGGAATGGAGCCAGTCGGTGATATTACGGATGAAAGATGGGATTTGATTTTTGATATTAATACAAAAGGAGTTATGCGTGCTACACGTAAAGCACTGCCCATCTTCCTAGAAAAGGGAAAAGGTGTCATCATTAATACCGCCTCCACTGGCGGGCTAAATGGTGCTCATGCTGGTGCTACTTACGGCGCATCGAAACATGCAGTCGTTGGGTTGACGAAGAATACAGGATTCATGTATGCAGAAAAAGGCATTCGTTGTAACGCTATTGCACCAGGCGGTGTAGAAACAAACATTGCATCCAGTATGAAAAACATTAATGAATTCGGAGCAAGCCGTACCCAACTCGCACATGGAGTAATGCCTCGGTCAGGTCAACCGGAAGAAATTGCACAAGTTGCACTGTTTTTGGCTTCTGATGAATCTAGTTTTGTAAATGGGACCGTTGTTACAGCTGATGGAGGCTGGACAGCTGCATTTTAATAGAAACGTTACTATTAAAAGACTGAACGCATTTTAGTTGTATTCAGTCTTTTTCGCAGTAGACAAAGTATAAAATTTTCCTGCTGCATAAGTAGTGGTTGACCTAAGCAAGAGCCTGAACCATTTCCCAATTTGATTTATCAATTCCATGTAAGATCCATGGGGATGGCAATGCAAATTGGTGATCTGCAGGCAGGGCGTTAACCTGTTCTTTTGTAAGATCCATCCATATATATGTTTCTTCTTCTTTTTGCTTGCGAAGCTGTTGGTAGTCGTTTGCGATTGTTTCCCATAGCCCTTCCTGTGAGGTAATGTCATTCCATGGGTAAATTGCATGCAGATAATGATGTTTCTTTTGATCCGTTTTTGTGATAAGTGCCCGGGTTTTTAATTTATTTTCATAAAAAGACCATTTCATTAAATCCTGTTCTTGAAATAGATCTTCTGAAACCGGAAATGAATAGTAGCATTCGTATGGAAATATTGATGTTGGTTTACTATACATGTTCCCAATCCAGTCTTTTTTTCGCTGAAGATCTGTTACAGGAGTCAAAGGTTCTGAGCCAGTCTCAAGGGCCTTAGTATCCTTGGTTTGAGCAGCATGTTGCGGGATATACGGCGTTAGACCAGTTCTTTCTAATACACGTCGCGCAGATATATTAAATTCCTGTGTATTCGCACCAACCCATTTTATTCCATTAATTTGAAATGCTTTGTTCGTCATATGGTTCATCAATTCAGTTGAGAAGCCATTACCCAGATACCGACGATCTGTTCTCAATCTGCCTAACATTACGTAACGGCTGGCATAAATGGAGTGTCCTCCCAAACTGACCATTTGATCATCTAGGAATAATCCATATAAACGATTCCTTCCAGTTATCAGTCTATTGAAAACACGCTTTATATAATCATCCTCAATTCCTGTGTCCATTGCTTCCACGTGTCGAAAATCATCATTATTAAGAGTTCGAATGGTCTTTTGCATATATGTCACTCCTTGTTTCTTTCTTTCAAAAAATAATTCTATCATTTAACGTGTTCAATTATAAACTTTTTTGCTGGGAACTGCATATAGTACCTTTCTTTGAACTCCCCGCCACTATCAACCTTACGGTCTGATTGAAGTGGGGGGTTCCTAAGAACACCGGCGTAACCGCCAGTTATGGATTAGGCTATCCCCGCAGTTCCTGCGGTTAGAAGTCTTATTGCTTCGTTTTTAAGGTTTAGTCCTGCGTTGATATCTCGATGGTGATGTGCGCCACATACACAGGTCCACTCACGCACACGCAGGTCTTTAACGTCTTTGTTTTGATAGCCACAACACGAACACAGCTGCGAACTGGGAAAGGTTTTACTCACTTCCATAAAAGTCTTGCCGTACCATTCAGCTTTATATTTCAACATGACCTTGAATTGATACCAGGACGCATCAGCAATGGATTGAGCACTTTTCTTGTTTTTCATCATATTCGATACCTGCAGACGCTCAATTCCAATCACATCGTGGTTTTTAATGATATCGGTAGAGGTCTTATGCAGGAAATCTTCGCGCTTGTTTGCGTTTTTCTCATGAATGCGGGCTATTTTGATGCGTTGTTTGTTCCAATTGCGGGAACCCACTACACGTCTTGCGAGCACTTGTTGAGCTCTTTCCAGTTTTTGCTCCAGGGACTTGTAGTAACGATTGTTTTTGTAGATAGTTCCATCCGACAGAACAGCGAAGTCTTTCAATCCCAGGTCAACACCGGTATTGGAGTTGGTCTTCGGTAATAGCGCAATCTCCACTTCCGCAAGAACAGATACAAAGTACTTTCCGCTCGGGTTACGTCGGACTGTGGCATTGATGATTCGCCCTTCGATTTCACGACTTTTAGCAAACCGTATGAGACCAAGTTTAGGCAACTTGATGTGGTTATCCAAAGCTGCGATATTCCCATTGGTTTGTTTGGTGGTATACGACTGGACCTTATTCTTTTTGCTTTTGAATTGAGGCGCTTTATTTTGTTTTCTGTAATACCGTTGCTAAGCATCAGTCAGATTCTCAACGGACTTTTGAAGGGAAATACTGTCCACTTCCTTTAAAAAAGGATTTTGTTCTTTTAACTGGCGCACCGCCTTTATCGTGCCATATTTATTGAAAAACGCACCTTTCCAATTATTAGAAGGCAGCTGGCCGTTTTGTACCATCTCTTCTGTTATGTACCAGTAGGCATCTTTTTGCTTCTGCTTTGCAAGGAAGAAATTGAACACAAACCTGGAGCAACCAATCGTCTTGTTGATCAATTCGATTTGCCTTAGATTGGGGTATATGCGGAAATTGAAAGCTTTTTTGACGAACATGAAATCCACCCACTTCATAGGAACGTTTGTTCTAATTATACCATAGAAGTAGGCGTTTTGGCTACCGCCAACCGACATTCATCTCCCCTTATCGCTGGACTGAAGCCCTTCGCACAACTGAAGAGGGAGTCTTCTGTCGGAGAATGATAAAATATAATCGAATGCCAACATAAAAAAGTAGCATCACACAAAAATAAGTTTTTTTCAAAAAAGCGTTGACAAATGACTGAATTTTAGCATACAATTATGAAAATATAATATTAACAAAAATTAATTAACATAATTTTGCAATGATAGGAAATTATTAGTGATTTGTCTCCCTGTTCCAGAGAGCTGATGGTGGTGAAAATCAGTCAAAGATAAACATGAATTACAATCCTTGAGCTTCTTTTTCGTAGTAAGGGTAATATTCTTATGAAGGAAAAGACGGTGAATTGGCCGTTAACAATTTTAAGTGGTGAAGCGTAATTCTTCACAACTAGGGTGGTACCGCGATATTAATCGTCCCTACTGGTTATTTTACTGACCAGTAGGGACTTTTTAGTATAATTGAATAATGCTAAAGGCAACGAAAGGAAACAAGTAGTGTCTTATCTCCCTGTTATAAGAGAACTGATGGTGGTGTGAATCAGTCATAGATAAGCATGAATTACAATCCTGGAGTTTCTTTCTCGAAGTAAGGAAATTTTTCTTTGCAAAGGGGAGGACGGTCATATGATCGTTAACAATTTTAAGAGGTGAACTATACTGTTCACAATATGGGTGGTACCGCGTGTGAAATCGTCCCTGTCGTATATGACGGCAGTGGGCGATTTTTTACTTATTTGAGGAGGTGATGCTTCTGGAGAACCGGAAGCAGGTTGATAGTTTATGCAATGAGTCAAAAATAAAACAAAATCAGGAGGAATTATCTTATGTCTGCAAACGAATTAAATGAGCTACGTAACAAAATTGATGAAATCAACTTGGAAATTTTAACATTATTGAACCAACGGGCTGAAGTTGTTCAGGAAATTGGCCAGCAAAAGGAGAAACAAGGTACAGTACGGTTTGATCCTGTTCGTGAACGTCAATCACTTGATTTAATTAACGAGAACCATGACGGGCCTTTTGAAAGATCAACTATTCAACATATTTTTAAGGAGATTTTTAAAGCAAGTCTGGAGCTTCAGGAGGACGACCACAAAAAGGCTTTATTAGTCTCACGGAAAGCACGTCCTGAAGACACAATTGTAGATATTAATGGCCAGAAAATTGGGAATGGTGAGCAAGGATTTATTATGGGGCCATGTGCTGTTGAAGGCTATGAACAAGTGAAAGAAGTTGCCTTAGCAATGAAGGAACAGGGCCTTACCTTAATGAGGGGCGGCGCATTCAAGCCACGTACTTCTCCATATGATTTCCAAGGTATGGGGTTAGAAGGTCTGCATATTTTAAGAAAAGTTGCTGATGAAGTAGGCATGTCAGTTGTAAGTGAAATTCTTACTCCACATGATGTAGAAGAGGCATTGGATTATGTTGATGTTATTCAAGTGGGTGCCCGCAACATGCAAAATTTTGAGTTACTGAAAACGGTAGGAAGAGTCAATAAGCCTGTATTGCTGAAGAGAGGGCTTTCTGCAACTATTCAGGAATTTATTAATGCAGCAGAATACATTATTTCACAAGGAAATGATCAGATCATTCTATGTGAACGTGGTATTCGAACTTACGAAAAAGCAACAAGAAATACCTTAGATATATCAGCTGTCCCTATTCTGAAAAAAGAAACCCATTTACCAGTTGTAGTTGATGTAACACATTCTACGGGAAGAAAGGATTTACTATTTCCAGCAGCAAAAGCAGCATTGGCAATCGGTGCAGATGCCATTATGGCGGAAGTTCATCCAGACCCTGCAGTTGCATTATCCGATGCAGCTCAACAGATGAATATTCCTGAATTTAATACGTTTATCGAGGAGTTAAAGGTTTTTAAAGGAAAGCTGGCGTAATATTTTTTACAGTAACTAGAAAATTCCTTCCAATTATTGTATAAAATCTATTAATTATAGTATGTATTATATAAATTGAGTATATAAGAGATATTGTACACAAATATACACTAAATTTATAAGAGTCTGAAATATACCAATATTTATAGGTAAATAGCCTCAAACAGGAATTTGAAAAGTGTGAATACTATGAGAATATATAAAAATACAATATAAATTATATTAATAAGGGGGAATAGTTAACGTGAAAAAGAAACTAACGTTATTATTTATTGCAATTATTTCGATCAGCTTACTTGCTGCTTGTGGATCAAGTGAGACTAGCGGAGATGGAGATGGAGAGGGAAAAACTTATTCGGTTGCTACGGATTCCAACTTTCAGCCATTTGAATATAAGAATCCCGACACAGGTGAAATGGAAGGCTTTGATATTGAATTGATGAGAGCTATCGCTAAAGAAGCTGGCTTTAATGTAGAATTTGAAACGATGGCGTTTGATGGGTTGCTTGCATCAATGAGAACAGGAAAAAATGATATAGGTATTGCTGGTATTTCTATTACAGAGGAACGTGAGGAGTTCATCGATTTCTCTGACAAATATTATGATTCCGGTTTAATCCTTGCAGTCCCTTCGGATTCTGATATTGAATCAATTGAGGATGTAGATGGATTAAAAGTTGGATCACGTCAAGGGTCAACAAGTAATGACTATTTAAAGGCTAATACAGATGCAGAGGTTGAAGCTTATCCTGAGATTGTTACAGCCTATATGGACCTGGAAAGAGGCCGTCTTGATGCTGTTTTATATGATTTACCAAATGTGAAGTATTATATTAAGGAAAATGCTCCAGATAAATTAAAAACAGTTGGTAAAGTAATGGAAGGTCAGCCATATGGCATTGCGTTACCAGAAGGATCAGACCTTGTCGAACCGATAAATGAAGGTTTAGCGGCAGTTAAAGAAAATGGAACATATGCAGAGATTTATAAGAAGTGGTTTGGAACAGAACCACCAGAATTAGAATAGTCATCATTGCAGACTACAAATCAAGCGTAACAAGTATTTGCTTGTTACGCTGTTTTATTAAGGAGAGATATACAGAATGATTTACACTTCGTTTATGGAATCAGCATATGTTCAAAGTTTGCCTTTCTTATTAAATGGCCTGAAAATAACAGTAATGATTACAGTTATCGGTTTGTTTATAGGTATGATTATTGGGTCGTTAGCTGGCCTGGGGAAACTTTCTAAAAACAAAATAATCAGAGGGTTCTGGTCGGTTTATGTTGAGGTTGTTCGTGGGACACCAATACTGGCTCAAGCACTATTTCTATACTATGGTGTTTCCGAGGATTTAATAGGCTTGAACATTACTTCGTTTACAGCTGGTGTTATTGCAATTGCTGTTAATGCTGGTGCATATATTGCTGAAATTGTTCGTGGCGCTGTTTATTCAATTGACAAAGGGCAGCATGAAGCGGGACGCTCGATGGGATTAACGGAAAACCAAACGATGCGTTATATTATTTGGCCACAAGCATTTAAACGAATGATTCCACCTCTTGGAAACCAATTTATTATCAGTTTAAAAGATACATCTGTATTTTCGGTTATCGTAGTACATGATGTCGTGTTTATGGCAAAAGAGTACTACAATACGACTTTTGAAATTTTTGAAACATTAGTTATGGTTTGTTTACTTTACTTATGTATAACGGTGCCAACAGCACTTTATTTGAACAGACTAGAAAGGAAGCTGGATGTATAAATGATTACAGTAAAAGATTTACACAAATCGTTCGGTGACTTAGAGGTGTTGAAAGGGATTGATGCTAAAGTTGATGAGAGTGAGGTTGTATGCGTTGTTGGGCCGTCTGGTTCCGGAAAAAGTACATTTCTTAGATGTATTAACCTTCTCGAGGATATCACGGCAGGGGAAATTACAATTGACGGAGACGAATTAACAGATCCCAATGTCGATATTAATGAAGTACGTTCTCAAGTAGGTATGGTCTTTCAGCACTTCAACCTATTCCCTCATAAAACGGTTTTAGAAAATATTACACTTGGTCCACTCAAAGTAAAAAATCTATCCGAAAATGAAGCGAAAGATGTCGCACTTTCACTTCTCAAAAAAGTAGGATTATCTGATAAAGCAGATGATTATCCAGATAGTCTATCCGGTGGACAAAAACAACGTGTGGCAATTGCCAGGTCTCTTGCTATGAATCCGAAAGTTATGCTGTTTGACGAGCCTACATCTGCTCTTGACCCTGAACTTGTTGGAGATGTACTTGAGGTAATGAAGGATTTAGCAGAAGAAGGGATGACAATGGTTGTTGTGACACATGAGATGGGTTTTGCTAAGGAAGTGGGGGACCGTGTGTTATTCATGGATGAAGGTATTATTATGGAAGAAGGAAATCCGCAGCAAATTTTTGATAACCCTCAAAATCCGCGAACTCAATCATTTTTAAGCAAGATATTATAACTTAGATTAGAGGCAGTCCCAATATTGGGACTGCCTTTTTATATGATGTTAAAAAACTATTGGTACAAGAAAAAATGCACTGGCTGCCAACACACCAGCTCCTAAATTATATGGAGACATAGCTTTTACATATTTCATATGATCTGCTTCTGCGATACCAGCAGACATTGCAGTCATTCCTGATACTGGCGAGGTAACATCCCCAAATGTTCCACCTGATAATACTGCTGCCACAATCATAGGAATGGAAGCCCCAGTTGCGACAGCTAATGTAAATGCAACAGGCATCATTAAAGCCCAACTTCCCCAAGATGAACCAATAAAGTAAGAGACAGCAGCTGTTACAACAAAAGTAATTACCGGGACAAAAGTGGAGCTAATCGTATTCGAAAGGGTATTTTCAATGAGTGTTGTTAATCCAAGGTCCTGTGATACCGTTGAAATTGGCCAAGCAACAATTAAAATACCTATGGTGACAATAAGTTTATTACCCCCTTTAATGAAATTATCCACTTGTTCAGCCAGTTTGAGACCTTGAAAAAAATATAAAAGAAAGGTCACAATTAGTGTAAGAATCAATGCTACTAACATTGCTTTTGATGATTCTTCGCTCCCAATCATCAGAAAGAAACTTAGCGGTATTAAAGTTAATAAGGGAATTAAAAGATTCATTAACTTTGGCTTAAGTGATGGTTCCTGATTCATATCATGGTTATGTTCCATATTACCTTTCATGGCATTACCAGTTTGGTCTTTACTTGTTTCCGCTTTGTGATGGTGGGACATATCTTCAGCAAATTCAGTTTGTAAATCAGCTTTTTTTGAAGAGTGATTTTGAATTAGTTCCTTCATTGGACCCAAATTTAACTTGGGCATTATTGTAGTTAGTGCGATAAGTATAGAAAAGTAACTGAAAAATTGGTAAGGAAGTGACTGCAAGTAGTAAGAAAATGCTGACCCCTCAATACCAGTAGTGTTCATTCCATTTTGAACAACTCCGATAATATAACCTACGAATGTTGTTGCAATAGGGATTAACAAAATGACAGGACTCGATGAGTTATTTAACATGTATGCCAATCTTTCTTTAGCAATTTTATATTTTTCAGCTAAAGGTTTAATAATTGCTCCAGTAGCTACAACACGAAAACCGCAGTCAACAAATGTAACAGGCAACAATGCCCACAATGCGACAAATGTTTTCTGACTACTGTCAATATATTTCCCAACAAATTTTGCGAAGGCTTGTATCCCTCCTGATAACTGGATAAGAGCAACCAGACCGCTAAAAATATATAGAAACAAGACAACGTGAATATTGCCAGAGGTGGTTAAAACACCTGTTATGTAATCAACAGTTTTATAAAACGATCCAAAAAACGACTGCGTTAAAATGAAACTGCCAATCCAAAGTCCGATTAACAAGGATGGGATTACTTGTTTTGTCCATATAGCAAAAATAATTGCAACAATTGGCGGGATCACTGATAACCATAAATCCATACTACTATCTCTCCTTTATATTAATGAAGAAAATCCCCACTATAAGTGGGGATGATAAGATTAAGAAGAAACCATATTCCTGCATATTTCCGCGCATTCACGGCATATTTTTGCACACTCCTGGCAATGGTTATCTGTAAATTTTTTACACTCGACTGCACACGCATCACAGATAGTCGCGCAAATCTGGCAGTGCTGATTGGCAAATGTACTGTTTCGGGACATGTAAGCTGCCGATTGAAAACAAATTTCAGCACAATCATTTAATGTTTGAATACATCTGATTCTAGCCTGAACATCTGGTTCTTGCAGGCAAGCGGTTGTGCATTCCTCACACGCTCGAGCACACTTTAGACATGCATCAATACAGTTATCCATGTTTGTTGGTGATGTTGATAATACTCCCATTTTAAAACCTCCATAATTTTTACTCGACAGTAATATGTGTAATTGAAACTATTTCATACAAAGATTTGCTTTGTAATGACTTCGTAACAGGAATATAAAAACAGCCTTGTGGGTCAAGTTCGTTTACAGCGTACAACTCTGATATGTATTCACTGTGAATCATTTTTTTCGGTTACATAGCTTATAGCTCCTATTGCAATCCCTAATAACGCACCACCAGCTACCTCTATTGGCATGTGACCAAGCAATTCTTCCAATTTTTTCTTACGTTCTTTGTGGTAAACGCCGGGATGCTCATTTGCAAATCTTTCCAGTTGTTCGTTTAACACATTTACTTCCATGGCGATTTCACCAGTTTGTCTGCGAATTCCCATTGCATCATAAACGACAATTAAACCAAAAATACTGCTGACCCCAAATTCGATTGAAGGAACACCTTTTTCAAGTCCTACATAAGTGGTAAGGGCAGTAACTGCTGAAGAATGAGAACTTGGCATATCGCCAGAACCAATCAGCCTCGTCCAGTCCCATGTACCTTCCTCTAAATATTTCAGTGGGACCTTTAGAAATTGAGCAGCACCTATACCTATTAAAGCCGTTATTATCGATCGATTTAACATATGGTTCACCTCGAAATATAGGATGAGAATAAATTCTGCTTTTTATGCAAAAAAGGAGTTTTATATAAATAGTTGCAATATCCTTTGACAGAATACAATTAATGATGTAAATTACCTAATGTACGAACATTGATTATAAATATTAATAAAATATTCGTTTTTAAGAGGTGTTACTATGGAAAATGCATTTGATTATGAAGATATTCAATTAATTCCCGCAAAATGTGTGGTAAATAGCAGGTCCGAATGTGATACAACTGTAAGCTTAGGTGGGTACACTTTTAAAATGCCTGTCGTTCCGGCAAATATGCAAACTATAATAGATGAAAAGATTGCATTATCCTTAGCTGAAAATGGTTACTTTTATATCATGCATCGCTTCGAACCTGGGGCGCGTGTCGCTTTTATAAAAGAAATGATTTCACGTGGATTAATCGCATCTATTAGTGTAGGGGTGAAAGCAGAAGAATATGATTTTATACAGCATTTAGCTGATGAACAGCTTGCACCACAATTCATCACAATTGATATTGCACATGGACATTCCAATGCAGTCATTAACATGATTGAGTATATTAAAAAAAACCTGCCTGAAAGTTTTGTTATCGCTGGGAATGTTGGTACTCCAGAAGCGGTAAGAGAACTGGAGCATGCTGGTGCGGATGCAACAAAAGTAGGTATCGGCCCAGGGAAGGTATGTATAACAAAGATAAAAACAGGATTTGGAACTGGGGGCTGGCAATTAGCAGCCATAAGATGGTGTGCAAAGGCAGCAAGTAAACCGATAATTGCGGATGGTGGCATTCGTACGCATGGCGATATAGCTAAGTCGATTAGATTTGGAGCATCTATGGTCATGATTGGTTCATTGTTCGCTGGACATGAGGAATCTCCAGGTGAAACGATTGAAAAAGATGGTAAGTTTATTAAAGAATACTTTGGTTCTGCCTCAGAGTTTCAAAAAGGTGAAAAGAAAAATGTGGAAGGCAAGAAAATGTTTGTGGAGCATAAAGGCTCACTCAAAGATACATTGATTGAAATGGAACAGGATCTTCAATCTGCCATTTCCTATGCTGGAGGAACCAAATTGCAGGCAATACGTAATGTAGACTATGTTGTTGTGAAGAATTCCATTTTTAATGGGGATAAAGTATATTAAGCAAATAAGTTGCACTTTTGAAAGCAGGCATTGAATCTAGCTGAAGCAGAAATACTAGTGTCCGCTTAAATAATTTCATTAGAGGATTTAGGATGATGAATCCTCGTTCCGTTATTCCTTAAAAATTCTTCGTTTAAAGGCTACTTTCGGATCCTCATTCCGTTATTGGTCTGTTTAAACCTCATATTCGATAAATATTAAGCAATTAGCGGAACGAGGATCCGATTCACCCCTCTTGAAAGACATTTTCCACCTATTAGCGGAATGAGGATTCATCCTGCTGATTTGTCGGATCCCCATTCCGTTATCCACCTTTTTAATTGCTTTAATTCGATAACTGACTCCTCATTTATATAACAATAAACATCTATATTAAATTACAGCTTGAGCAGGATACTTAATAACGACTAGAATTTTTCAACATCATGAAAATTTAATTCTCGTGTTATTTATAGTAAAATATAGTTTAGCCACTTTATGTATATATTGTGGCCTGATTTTAGTAGTAGGAAGAATAATAATTATCTTACTGCATAAATGCACTAAGGCAGTCACCATTAAGGCTTGACGATTGATTGCCAAGTTTTCTAATATTGGTAAGAAAAGGAGAACTCATCGTGAAAATAGGGATAGATAAAATAGGGTTTTATGCACCTCATTTATATGTTGATATGAACAAACTGGCTGTCAGCAGAAATGTGGAGCCTGAGAAATTTACAATTGGTATTGGACAGGAAAAGATGTCAATACCTCCAATCACACAAGATCCTGTTACATTAGCAGCGAATGCCGCATTGGAAGTTTTGGACGAGGAAGATAAGGAAGCGATTGACTTTGTTATTTTTGGAACAGAGTCAGGTATTGATAGCTCTAAGTCAGCTGGTGTTTATGTACATGACTTATTAGGGTTAAATCCATATTCTCGCGTTATTGAAGTAAAACAGGCTTGTTATGGGGCGACAGCTGGTGTTCAAATGGCGAAAGGACATATTGCATTGAATCCTAAGAGTAAGGTATTGGTGCTTGGCTCAGATATTGCAAGATATGGTTTGAATACGCCAGGAGAGGCAACGCAAGGGGCTGGAGCAGTTGCATTAGTAGTTAGTGCAGATCCTAATATTATGGCACTTGAGGATCAGAGTGTATATTTCACCTCTGATATTATGGACTTTTGGCGTCCAGTGTATTCAGATAAAGCTTTTGTTGACGGGAAGTTGTCCAATGAGCAATACATTTCTTTCTTTTCCAAAGTATGGGAGCAATACAAGACGAAAGCGAATCTTGTGCTAAATGACTTTGAGGCAATTTGTTTCCACCTTCCATACACAAAGATGGGACTTAAAGCGTTGAGAACTGTTTTGGATGAGGGATCAGAGGATGTGAAACAACGATTAGTAGCAAACTACAAAATCAGTACAGGCTACAATAGGAATGTAGGAAACATTTATACTGGCTCATTATATTTAAGTTTGCTTTCGCTTCTTGAACAAAAAGATGATTTGGCAGCTGGAGCAAGAATTGGGTTATTCAGCTATGGTTCCGGGGCTGTTGGAGAGTTCTTCACCGGTATCTTGCAGCCAAACTACAGAGAGCACTTGTATGTTGGAAAACATAACGATTTATTTTCCTCAAGAAAAGAAGTAACGGTTTCGGAATATGAAGAAATTTTCCAGCAGACGCTGCCAACTGATGGATCAACCATTAATTTGGATATAAATAACGATCCTGCGTCCATTTGCTTGTCAGGTATGGATGATAATAAACGGCAATATGTCAATAAGGTAAAATAACACTTACTGAACAACTCTGGATCGATAATTCTTTCCAGAGTTTTTTCGTGATTATAGTTTGCTTTCTAAATGGAAGTAATGGCATTCAATGGTATGTTATGATTGAATATAATCTCTTCTAAATTATATTGAGGTGACTATATGAATGCAAATTCAATTTTTACTAAAGTGAAAGAACATACCCCTAAAATTCTTGGCAGTGAAAGTTTTTCTAAATTTGCAGTACTTATACCACTTGTTGAGAAGGATGACGGAATTCATGTGCTATTTGAAGTTCGTTCACATTCTTTAAAGAGACAGCCGGGAGAAATTTGTTTTCCTGGAGGAAGGCTTGATAACCGTGACAAAACAGAAAAGGATGCTGCAATAAGGGAGACAACGGAAGAACTGGGTATTGAGAGTACAGATATTTCACAAGTTCACCCATTAGATTATCTTGTTTCTCCGTTTGGAATGATTGTTTATCCGTACGCAGGTTTTCTGAGGGAAACTGATCGTATACAAGCAAATCCTTCCGAAGTTGAGGAGGTATTTACGGTTCCGCTGAAGTTTTTTATGGAAACGAATCCGGAAATTCATAGCGTAAACATGGGTATTGAACCGGAGGAAAATTTTCCTTTTGATTTGATCGTTGGGGGACGTAACTATAATTGGCGGAACGGAAAAATTGACGAATACTTCTATACTTACGGAGATAAAGTTATATGGGGGATGACTGCAAAGATTATTTCTCATTTTACTGCAATTATTCAGGAAAAATAATCTATAATAAAGGTGTTTTTTACCCCGAGTAAGATTTCATTTAATGGAGTCTTACTCGGGGTTATTTATTTTGCGAAACTTCCGTTGACACTAAAATGATTAGTCGTTATTATGGAATAATTCCTATTAACTTTATAAGGAAAGGATGTTTTAAATGGCTACTAAAGTTCAACCTATAGATGAAGTGAAAGATCCGGTACAACAGAATAGTACTGAATTAAATAAGCCTCAAATGCCGCTAATAATTGGTGGGCTGATCGTTGGGGCTATCTTAATGATTTATCTTATGGTTACGCAAAATATTGTTCAGCCGTTACTGCTTGTAATTGGCCTGTCGCTTGGATATACGCTGTTTCATGCTCGCTTTGGCTTTACATCAGCATTTCGCAGGCTTATGTCTGTTGGGAATGGGAAGGCGTTACGTTCGCACATGCTGATGTTAGCTGTTGCAGTTACATTATTTGCTCCAATTCTGGCATTTGGTTATTCATTCTTTGGAGGAGGAGTAGCTGGATATGTAGCGCCAGTTGGTGTTAGTCTCTTTGTCGGTGCTTTCATGTTTGGGATAGGCATGCAGCTTGGCGGAGGGTGTGCATCCGGAACGCTTTATGCTGTTGGTGGTGGACGCTCTGTTATGTTTGTAACGCTATTATTCTTTATTGTTGGTTCAACAATCGGAGCTTATCATCTTCCATTTTGGACTCAAGAGCTACCAGCGTTTGAACCTATTTCTTTAGCAACATCCACAGGACTAGGATATGGTGGTGCCTGGATTTTGTCGATTGTGTTATTTGGTTTAATTTCTTGGATTACTTTAGTTGTAGAGAAAAAGAGAAAAGCACCTAAAATGGCAACCATTCCGTCAACTAGAGGATGGAAGAGAATTCTACGTGGATCATGGCCATTGTTCGCAGCAGCAATTACATTGGCAGTTCTTAATGCGATAACACTAATGACTCGAGGTGCACCTTGGGGCGTTACTTCAGCTTTCGCATTATGGGGATCTAAAGCAGCACAATTTCTAGGAATCGATGTAGCTAGCTGGGGGTATTGGCAAGGAGCAAACGCAGCTGTCTTAGAGTCATCGATTTTTATGGACTCCACAACTGTTTTGAATCTAGGGGTTATTTTAGGAGCATTTCTCGCTTCAGCGGCGGGTGGACTTTTCAAATTTACGAAAATAAATAGTAAAAATGTTGCTGCGGCTGTAATTGGAGGATTAATGTTAGGTTATGGCGCACGCCTCGCATTCGGTTGTAATATTGGCGCATACTTTGGTGGAATTGCGTCATTCAGTCTTCACGGGTATATTTGGGGGATACTGGCATTAGCTGGAACCTTTGTAGCACTATATCTCAGACCACTCTTCGGGTTGTCTGTCCCTAAATCAAAAGATTCGTTTTGTTAATCTATCATTAGTATCACCATGTGAATTACTTGCATGGTGATTTTTTTGTCAGATAAGAAGGCACTCTTTATTAATGGATTAGGGCAACTGAGCTTAAGGCAAATGTTTTTATAAAAAATATACGCATTAATATTTCGTTTATATTACGATAGATAGTCTAATAGAATGCGTTATCATAATGTTTGCCGATTTTTATGGATCAATGTAATTATATTGTAATAAACTTTCCAAATATTTAGTAATGACTAAATCTCTGAAACTCTTTATTCTATCAGTATAGCCAAAAGAAAGGATGTTTTTCATGAGTAATAAAATCAGTAAAATCGCTATCATATCAATCCTGTCAATCGCTTTACTATTTCCGGCAACGACAATGGCAGCAGATTCATATACTGTTGAACCTGGGGATACCCTTTGGAAAATCGCTTTAAAAACTACTACAGGGGTAAGTGAGCTAATTGAAGCAAATCCTCAGCTTTCAAACCCCAATCTGATTTATCCCGGACAGAAAATTAATATCGTGATAAATGAGGAATATAATCAGGAACAGGAAGTTATTAGACTCGTTAATAAGGAAAGAGCCGAAGCGGGATTACCTGCATTGAAATACGACTGGGAGCTTGCTAGAGTAGCAAAATATAAATCCAGAGATATGAATAATGTTGGATACTTTAGCCACAATAGCCCAACTTATGGTTCACCATTTACGATGATGAAGGACTTTGGAATTTCCTATAAATCAGCAGGGGAAAACATTGCAAGGGGTCAAGCATCCGCAGAAGAAGTTGTAAATGCGTGGATGAATAGTCCTGGACACAGAGAAAACATCTTAAATGAAGATTTCACACACATTGGTGTAGGCTATGTGGATGATGGTCGCCATTGGACTCAAATGTTTATAAAAAAGTAAATAGTAAATATTACCAAATCCGTGAGTTCTAATTTATTAGAGTTCACGGATTATTTCATTATAATAAAGGTGAAGGCAGGTAATCCTTTTTATTTTCATTGGCAGATAAGAAAGTATAAATCCTTTCTTACTGCATAAGTGCAACTAAGGCTTATCTATATAAAGGCTTGGCATAAGCCAAGTTTTCTAAAAAAAATGTTCAGAATGTGTTATTATAAAGTTCGAAGTGCGACGAGAAGATAAGGAGTTAGTGTTTAATTCGTACTTAAAAATAAAAATGGAAGAGTGTGAGTATAATTATTAATTCAGCAAAAAGTGCAAGAAGGATGATCCTTTTTTTGAGTTTGAGCTTTATTCTTGTGTTAACAGCATGTAATGGGGAGCAACAGGAAAGTCAAGACAACAAAGATAACAAAAAAGAACAACAAACAATATCAATAGGGTTAGATCCATATGATTATGCAACCGTACCTGCATATCTATCAAAGGAAATTTTAGAGCAGGAAGGGTTTGAGGTAGAGATTGTAGAAGGACAGATTGGTATATTATATGAAGCGCTAGCTAATCAGGAAATTGATGCATTTATTGATATTTGGGCACCAAACCTGCAAAGTTCCTATTTGAAGGAATATGAAGGCCAATTTGAGATTGCAGGTACATTGTACTCCGAAATGCCATTAGGAGTTGCTGTTCCAGCATACATGGAAGATGTTAATTCAATTGCGGATTTAAACAAGTATAAAGAGAAATTCGACAAAAATGTTTATGCAATCGATCCGGGCAGTGGGATGGCAGATACGACAAAGAAAATGGTAGAAGCATATGACATGAAGGACTTTGAAATAAAAAACAGCAGTACAGCAGCGATGCTTGCTCAGGTCGAAAGTGTAATGAAAGATAAAGGTGGAATTGTTTTTAATGCATGGCGTCCTCATCCGATGTTCGTGCGAATGGATTTGAAATTTTTAGATGATCCCAAAAATGTATGGAAGCTTGATGATGTTCAAGTAGGTGTTACTCCTGACTTACAAGAACAATCGCCGACAGCCTATACGCTGTTTTCTAATATGAAACTGACGCTTCAACAAGTGGAGAAGTGGATCATGGCCATTGATTCTGAAGGTAAAACACCTGAAGAATTAGCAGAAGCCTGGGTTGAGGAAAATCAGGACAAAGTAAATAAATGGCTGGAAAAATAAGTATTAGCGCCGACTAAATGAGATAAAGCTTGAACAGGATAGACAAAGTATGAACTGTCTATCCTGTTTTTATTTGTAAATATTTATGCATGAGGGATGCCGGGGAAGGACGTTGGTCATAATCCATGGAGAGGAGAACCCCAATTCAGTCCTCCCAGCAATTATTCAGTCTTTGATCTATCACAAGGGCGATTAATCAGTTTTCGCCCAGTGTTATTCAGTCCTAATTTAGGTATATTCAGTTTACAGCGAATGCTTTTTAGTTTTCAGTAGTTTTTTGTCAGTAGTTAAGCAATCACCATGGCTGCTGAATGCAGGTTAGCGGACACCAAGGACCTTATTTCACACAAATACAGAAAAGCTAACGTTTTCCTAACAGATGTTATTCATCATCCGGCAATGATTTTTCTGTTGTATTTCCAGGCTTCCTTAATTATCTTTAGTAAATGCTGGTTCCATACCAAAATGATAACGATAAAAAACATATAGAATGATAGCGATAAACGGTGCCAGAATTGTAATACTTACACCACTCCAGAGTATGGCCGAATATGACATGGTGTTGCCAGCATCCTTATAATAAGGCCAGTTGTTTGTGTACGTAATTTCTCCACCAACTCTTTCGGTACTGGAAATCCAAGCAGTCCAGAAAAAGAAGTGAGATATTTGTTTAATCTGATCACCTTCAGCGACATAGGCTCTGTCTTCTTCCGGCATATGTGTTTCCTGGATAAGCCCACCGGCGATCCCCCAATCATCGCCATTTTGAAAGACTTTCTGGTAATAAGCTTCTACTTGTTTAATTCCAAACACTTGTGCATCTGTAACGTGGAGTATCGTTTGATCTTCATTTAGCCGGTTTTTCCGTATTTCCTTAATAACGTTATTTTTAATAAAGATTGTCTCTATAGAAAGTATCTCTCCCTGACTTCACTATCATATAGTTAAACCTGAAAAAAATAAGTTCGTAACATTGTTCGGATAAATAATGAATTTAACTTTCGTATCTATAGAATAAGTTCAAACAGCTATCTTGATAATCTAAGAACGCTTTTAATTGTTTTCTAAACAACATTGATAAAAGTTTTTTGTACACATAAGATATAAAATGCGACGTAGTTAAAATCTTTTGTAGAAAGTATTAAATGCTATGAAGCCGCTCCGGAAATACACTGCGCTTTCCGCGGGCAACACTTCAGCTTCCTCGGAAGCAAAAACCGCTTCCTGCGGGATCTTCAGCTGTTGCTATTCCCGCAGGAGTCTCCGTGTATTTCCTACGCAGGACTGTTTTTACCTTGATTTTCTTATCCATAGGGTACACTTCAGCCTCTAATCAAGAAAGCCTCTTCCAGTGGAGGCAGAATACGCAGACTCCTATGGGAACAGCACGTTCCGAATACCCCGGAAGAAGCAATTAAATGAAGGCCGACTAAGACCGTCCTTTGCGGACAACGTCGGCATACCCCTTGCCGGGGCAAGGAGGCTGAGGTCGTGCCCATGGAAAGCGAAGTATTCTGCCGGAACGAATCGAAGCACTCAGCCTTCATTAAAAATAGGGAAAGCAGCAAAAAGCTAAGTTTCATTATATATCAAATACGTACCGTTGATCCAAGGTCAACTCAAGTAGTGTATCTTCAGCCTTTCTTATTCCTTCAAGGTTTATGCGTTCATTTTACGCTGCGAAAGTTGAATAATGAATATAAGTATTTTTGATATTGAGTCAGTCTGACTAACAAAAAAACAGCGATGACAGATTTGTTCATCACTGTTTTTTTTGGCAGTTCAGAAAGGATACTGCACCAATTTAAGGCTTGCACCCCGAAGTATGATTCTCTTTAACGATACTTCGTGTTTATTAATTTGATGGAGGATTTTCCAGTACTGTAATTCCGTTCTGTTCTAGTTTGTTCCAGTCTGTCACGGTCGATTTGTCCAGTATAACGATTTCTATATTTTCTAACTTCATAATATCTTCAGCATTTCCTCTAAATGAACTTTCTTTAATGTTCAAATAAGTGATTTTATCTAACGCAGATGAAACAGAACTTAAATCATTAAGAGTTGGTCCAATAAATGTCATTTTATCCAGGTTTGGAATTACTTCCAAAAGGTGTTCAGGAATGATAGCTTGATTTAAGGTAAGCGATGTTAATTGAGACATGGAACTAAAGTGTTCAAGATCGCCTTTTACATCATAGATACCGCTCGATTCAGAAGCATTTATCGTTAATGTTTCTACCTCTTGAAGGTCATTTTTTGTTAAACTCTCTGGGTTTTTATTAATGGATTCACCTATGGATTCCAATACTAGCCCTTGCATATCGAGTGTGTATTTCAGTTGTACCCGCTCTTGATCCTTACCTTCAAAGTAACCATCGGAAGTAAATTTTTCAGTTACAATACGTTCGCCGTTTTTTGATAAATAGGTGAGCATTGCTGATTGCAATTCGTTTTCGTTCTTCCAGGTAATTTGAAATAGGATACCAAGTTTTCCTTGTCTAAAGTCTTTTTCACTAAAAGACATGTTTTTCACATGCTTGAATTCATCAGATTTGAAATAGACAAACTCACTGGTTAAATTCGTTCTGCCTGTTGATGGGTTTGTTTTCTCGTACGTTATTCCTTCTCCGTACTTTCCGTATAATGATTGTGCTTCCTGTAAAGTTAAGTCATAATTGAAGCTTTCTTTAATTTGTTCAGCTCTCGGTTCGACTTTAGAAGAGAAATCAATTGGATTTTTATTTTCATTTGGTTCCTTGTTATCTTTGTCAGCAGATTGATCAGGAGGTAAAGGCTGTTGAAATGGATTTTCTGAATCTGCATAATACATAACTCCACTTACCAAGCCAATAAAGAACAATGCTGTAACTACCTTTGGGAATGCGCTAAACCGCTTCTTTTTATGATTTGTATTTTGTTTCCATTCATAAAATCGCTCCCGGTCTTCATCGGTAAACAGGGGTTTTTCACTTATATTCCGGTCAAGGGATTTTTTAAGTTCTTTTTTATTCAAGGGTCCATTCCTCCTTACTGACATGTTGGTTTAACAGCCTTTTCGCTCGTTGCATGCGGGTTTTTATTGTTGAAACAGGAGCACCTGTTACTTCGGCAATTTCCTTGAGGGACATGTTCTGCTGAAACGTTAAGATCATTACTTCTCTATTTTTGATGGGCAAATTTAATATTGCTTCTGCGAGCTCATCCCATTGTTCTTGTTGAATAACAGTTTTTTCTGCATCCTGATAATCCTTTTGGTCGAGCCATTGATCTTTTACGAGTTTGATGCGATGGAGTGGTGAGCGCAAATAATCTTTGCAACGGTTGATGGCAATTCTGATCACCCAAGTTACTAATTGAGATCGACCATCATATTTTTCCCATTTTCTATAGATAAGAATTAGTACTTCCTGAAATAAATCATCAGTTGTGTGATGATTTTTAACATATGAATAAATTATTCGTTTAACGGCTTCACCATAATGATCCATGATGAATTCAATTGCTTGATCACGAGTAAGGTTAGTCGTATTATTTGTATATTCGGTCACCTGCTCATCTCTCCTTCCCTACATTATTAACGATTGGGATCGAGCTAAAGTCTGCTTTAATGTTAATTTTTCCTTATTTTTTGCAGGGCCTCTGCTTGGCGGTTATTTCTTCTGCAAATTTAGTTATTGACAAAATACCTATACGGGTATATTATTGGTGATGATTTGATAAATAGTGAAAGGGGAAAGCAATGAGTATAGCACTTATTATAATAATAACTTTTCTCCTGTTTTTTCTCTACCATAGGTATATGCCGGTCTTTGGGATTGGCAAAATGGACCTAAATTATGTATCCTATTCTAAAGAAGATGTAGCAATTGTTGACACAAGAGATTATCAGGATTCGTTTAATGATATAATAGACCAAGCGTATAGCATTCCGGTGCCATATTTAAGTCGGCACTTTCATAATATCCCAGATAAAAACATTGTAGTAATTGCTTCTGATGTCGTAGGGAGAAATGTAAGTACAAGAATTCTACGAAATAAAGGGAAACGTGTAGTAGGTTATCACATGGTCAAAGATTAACGAAAGGAGTGTCGTTAAGATGAAATATGATGATCAAATGAAAAATAGAATGAAACGTATTGAGGGACAAGTTAGAGGTTTATTGAAAATGATGGAAGAAGAAAAGGAATGCCGTGATGTTGTAACACAAATGTCAGCAGTAAGAAGTGCAATGGATCGTACTGCAGCATTAATCGTCAGCACTAATCTCGAGCAATGCATTCGTGAGGAAAAGGGAGAAGGAGAAACATCTGAAGACCTTATCAAGGAAGCAGTTAATTTACTAGTTAAAAGCAGATAAGCAGATAAAGTTGACATTTATTTTTAAGTCCTTTACTATACAAATTGGGTTAAGCGAAAAAGGTTAACCCATTTTTTAAAGGCGAAATAATACCCATACAGGTATGTGTATTTCGGATTATTATCTAATTTGAAAAGGAGAATGCGGAATGTCAGACCAGAAAAAAACAACGATTGTTCTGTTCAGTGGTGATTATGATAAAGCGATGGCAGCATATATCATAGCGAATGGTGCTGCGGCATATGACCACGAAGTAACCATATTCCATACTTTTTGGGGACTTAATGCACTTCGTAAAGAGAACCAGGTTCCAGTTAAAAAAGGTTTAATGGAAAAGATGTTTGGGAAAATGATGCCAAGAGGCGTTGATAAAATGGGACTTTCCAAGATGAACTATTTAGGAATGGGTCAAAAGATGATCAAAAATGTTATGAAAAAGCACAATGCAATGCCTCTGCCTCAGCTAGTAGTAATGGCACAAGAACAAGATGTAAATCTAATTGCATGTACCATGACAATGGATTTGCTTGGACTCCAAAAAGATGAATTACTTGATGAAATTGAATATGGAGGAGTAGCAGCATATATTGGTGAAGCAGAAGACGGCAATGTAAGTTTATTTATTTAATATAAATGTAATGAGGCCTGCTCGGCCAGGTTTATGAGAGCGCGGACTCGGTTTAATTACCATGAAACCATTACTCATTGCATATTTTATCAAATTTTTTTAGCTGTAAATATACCCCGATAGGTATAAATTATGATTTTAAACTGCTAGGGGAATATAGAAATATAACCATTTGGAGGGAAAGTAATGAAGGAAATTACAACGAAAGATTTAGCAAAAAAATTAAAAGGTGAAGAGAACGTAAATATTATCGATGTGCGAGAAGATGATGAGGTAGCTCAAGGGAAAATACCAGGTGCAACCCATATACCGCTTGGCCAAATCCCGGAGAGGTTAGATGAAATTGATAAAGATAAACATCATTATATGGTGTGCCGTTCCGGGGGAAGAAGTGGTAAAGCAAGTGAATTTCTTAAAGAACAAGGATATGATGTAACGAACGTGGCAGGCGGAATGCTTGATTGGAAAGATGAAGTAGAGAAATAAAGGAGGAGTTAACATGACTATTACAGCAAATGAAACGTTAGACGCAAAAGGGTTGGCTTGTCCAATGCCAATTGTTAAAACAAAGAAAGCTATTACAAACCTGGATCCGGGTCAAGTGATGGAAGTGCAAGCAACTGATAAAGGGTCTACTGCCGATATTAAAGCATGGGCAGAGAGTACAGGTCATCATTATCTTGGCACAGTTGAAGAAGAAAAAGTATTGAAGCACTATCTGCGAAAGGCAGATGAGGCAGAAGCGAAAGAAGAAACAAAACATGAGGAAATTACAGATTTGGAAGAACTTCGCAGTAAAGTAGATGGCAATGAGGATATCACCATTTTGGATGTACGTGAGCCGGCAGAATTTGCTTTTGGACATATTCCTGGTGCTTTAAATATACCCCTTGGGGAACTTGAAGAAAGATTTGAAGAGTTAGTTAAGGATAAAGAACTGCATGTAGTTTGCCGTACAGGAAACCGTAGTGATTTAGCGGCTCAAAAGCTAACTGAAAAAGGCTATAAAAATGTAAAAAATGTAATACCAGGAATGTCCAAATGGGTAGGTTCAACAGAAAAAAATAACTAAAATAAATTGGAGGAATTTAAAATGGCTAATACAAAAGTAGCAATTATTGCTGCAAACGGAAGTTTATTTGACGCTTATAAGGTATTTAACGTAGCTACAGCAGCTGCAGCTTCAGACGAAGAGGTAGGAATTTTCTTTACGTTTGAAGGGTTAAATTTAATTCATAAGGAAGGACATAAAAACTTGCCGCTTCCTGAAGGAAAAGAGCACTTCCAAGAAGGATTTAAGCAAGCAAATGTTCCTTCTATTGAGGAACTTGTAGGTATCGCCCAGGAAATGGGAATTAAGCTAATTGCATGTCAAATGACTATGGATGTTATGAACCTAGAAAAAGATGCATTTATTGAAGGGATAGAAGTTGGCGGTGCTGCTTCATTTATCGATTATGCGAAGGATGCGAATATAACATTAACATTTTAATTTAGGAGGGAAAAAGTATTATGTCACAAACAATGACAACAAAAGAACTAGCAAGGAAAGTTGTTAATCATGAGGAAACGTTAATTTTAGATGTTCGTAATACAGATGAATTTGATGACTGGAAAATTGAAGGCGGAAAAGTAGAAGTAATAAATGAACCGTATTTTAATTTGTTAGATGGTGTAGAGCCTGTAGCTGACAAACTTAATAAGGATCAGGAGATTATCGTTGTCTGTGCAAAAGGCGGATCATCACAGATGATAGCTGAGATGATGGAAGAAGAAGGTTTTACCAATGTGTATGATCTTGAAGGTGGAATGAAAGCATGGAGCGAACATTTAGAACCAGTGAAAATTGCTGACTTAAAAGATGGTGGAAGTCTTTATCAATTTGTCCGTCTTGGTAAAGGGTGCTTGTCGTACTTTATTGAATCCAATGGTGAAGCAGCAATTGTGGATTCAAACCGCATGATTAGTAATTATGAAAAATTTGCGGGTGAAGAGGGTGTGCAGATTAAGCATCTCATTGATACTCACTTACACGCTGATCATATTTCAGGTGGTCGTGAGTTAGCAGAAAAAACGGGTGGAACTTATCATCTGCCTCCAAAGGATGCGGATGAAGTCACATTTGATTATGCTGCACTTGAAGAAGGTAATGATATAGTTGTTGGAAATACAACCGTTAACGTACAACCTGTTTATTCACCTGGACACACGCTTGGAAGTACTTCACTTATTATTGATGATAAGTACTTGTTAACAGGAGATATTCTATTTGTGAAATCAATTGGTCGTCCCGACTTAGCAGGAAAAGCAGAAGATTGGGTAGGAGATCTTCGCAATACACTTTATAGTCGTTACAAAGAGCTTTCTGATGATTTAATTGTGTTACCTGCACATTACTCATTTGCAGAAGAACTAGGGGATGATGGTAGTGTATCAGCTCGTTTGGGAGATCTTTACCAAAACAATGATGGTTTACAAGTAGACGATGAGAATGAATTCAGAAAAATGGTAACGGAAAACCTTCCGCCACAGCCAAACGCATATGAAGATATTCGTAAAACAAATATGGGTAAAATAACACCTGAAAACGA
Organism: Virgibacillus sp. L01; assembly: GCF_052246775.1. Lineage (NCBI taxonomy): Bacteria > Bacillati > Bacillota > Bacilli > Caryophanales > Bacillaceae > Virgibacillus > Virgibacillus sp. L01. The sequence goes on from NZ_JBQQCP010000010.1 coordinate 104,089, forward strand.
AAAACAAAGAGAAATGGAAATTGGACCTAACCGTTGTGCGGTTCAAGGATAATATAAGGAGGAAATAATAATGGATTCAGTAAAATTGTTAGATGCAAAAGGAATGGCATGTCCAATGCCTGTTGTAAAAACAAAAAAGGCAATGAAGGATATTAATACAGGCGAAGTTTTAGAAATTCATGCTACTGATAAAGGAGCTAAAAGCGACTTGGCTGCATGGGCAAAATCTGGTGGTCATGAATTACTAAAAGATACAGAAGAAGACGATGTACTCAAATTTTGGATTAAAAAAGGATAAAGGAGACCCGGTAGCATGGGTCCCCTCTTATTAGGGGGATAAACTATGGAATACAGTATTATATTTTTAGTAACAATCTTTCTTATTGGGTTTATCGGTTCTTTTGTTTCAGGAATGGTTGGAATCGGTGGCTCTATCATTAAATATCCTATGCTATTATATATCCCAGCAATGGTAGGTCTATCTACATTTACTGCTCATGAGGTTGCTGGGATAAGTGCCGTTCAGGTTCTGTTTGCCACTATCGGTGGTGTTTGGGCATATCGTAAAGGTGGCTATTTAAATAAGACGTTGATCATTTACATGGGAATCAGTATTTTAATCGGTAGCTTTGTCGGTGGGTATGGATCCCAATTCATGACAGATGCGGGAATTAACCTCGTTTATGGCATATTAGCTACAATTGCTGCTGTTATGATGTTTGTGCCGAAAAATGGTCTAGATGATATACCATTTGATCAGGTTACGTTTAACAAATGGTTAGCAGCATCTCTGGCTTTGATTGTAGGAGTAGGAGCAGGTATTGTCGGTGCTGCAGGCGCATTTATCCTAGTTCCAATTATGCTGATTGTCTTAAAAGTACCAACAAGAATGACGATTGCGACTTCATTAGCAATTACATTTATTTCTTCAATTGGTTCGACGACAGGTAAATTGCTGACTGGTCAGGTTTTATTTATTCCAGCGATAATTATGATTGTAGCAAGCTTAATAGCATCACCACTTGGTGCGAAATTCGGACAAAAAGTAAATACAAAAATTCTGCAATGGATTCTAGCTATTCTCATACTTGGAACAGCTATCAAAATCTGGTTAGACTTCTTAAGTTAATTGTCTGCAAAATTGTTGCTTTTCCAGACAATTAAAACTGTAATATCGAAAAATATTTTGGGTGGTATGACACCGCAACTGTGGAAAATGCAAGCTCATAAAGCAGCAAGTAATGCCCCAGCAGTGAGCTTGATTTGTTATGAGTAGGATGAACTACTGCACCAGGTGATCTAGTGTTTTTCCACAGCGGTGGTTCATTTGTAACGTATAGGATACGTTACAATATACAGATGATTGCAACATACTTGCAGAAACAGCCTTAATAAGAATTCAATTAATAGAAAGCCAATCTCTCATGATTTGCTTTCATTATAGGGGGAGTTGTCGTGGAAATGATTATTCAATGGATAATAATAATTGGTGCAGCATGGTTTATATTTAGTCGATTTATGCCTGCTAAGGGTATCTCAAATATCACAACGCAAGAAGCAAAAAATAAATTCAGCGAAAAAAATGGAGCACAGTTTATTGATGTGAGAACACCCGGTGAATACAAAGCGAATCATCGAAAGCCTTTCAAGAACATTCCATTATCCGAGCTGGCAAACAAATCAGCTGACTTGGATAAAAGCAAAGAAGTAGTTGTAATTTGCCAAAGCGGCATGAGAAGTATGAAGGCTTCTAAAATTTTAAAGAAAAAAGGATTCGAGAAAGTGAATAATGTAAAAGGTGGCATGGGGGTCTGGGTTTAGACGAACGGCAAAACAATTCACGTGACCGACTTAAGGATAAAAAAAGTCAATATTTCTGACAGCTAAGAATCCCGCCTGATTGTAGCGTGCAAAACACGTTAGTGCATTTGGTTAGGAAGCGAAAGATATGGTTAGTGGAATGAACGAATGGTAAAGTCAGCTTGAATAAAAATAACGAACTATTTAAAAGGAGATGACTATTATGTTTCATTATACAGTTGAAACAACCGAATCATTAGAGCAAGCTACCCAATCACTTGAGCAAAGCTTGAAGGAAGAAAAATTCGGAGTGCTCTGGCAGTTTGATGTTAAAGACACATTGCAGAAAAAGGGGTTTGAATTTAATCAGCCTTTTCAAGTTTTAGAGGTTTGTAATCCAGAAGAAGCACAACGAGTGTTATCACAAAATCAGCTTGTAGGTTATTTTTTGCCATGTAAAATTGTTGTTTATGAAGATGCTGGAATGACGAAAATTGGTATGCCAAAGCCAACTGCATTAATCCAAATGGTTGAAGATGAGTCCCTTAATGAAATTGCCCGTGATATCGAAAATAGAATGATAGCGAGTATTGATAAAAGTATTTAAACAGAGAGGACAATGGGTATATCACTTATCCCCATTGTCCTTTTGATTAGCAAGTGAGAAATTTCATCTAACTTGCTGCAGAATTAAAATCAAGATCCTGATCAACTTCATTTTCGGATTTTCCGATAATTAGAGCGCCTGCTGCGTCTCCTGTAATATTCGTTGCGGTCCGGAACATATCCATGAAACGATCGACACCGGCAATTAACGCAATAGCTTCAAGAGGTAAGTTTACTGCAGTTAGAACAAGTACCAGCATAACTAAGCCAGCACCAGGTACCCCAGCTGTACCAATTGAACCAAGCGTTGCAATTAAAACTACCATTAACATTTGTCCAAGCGATAATTCAACTCCAAATGCTTGTGCTGTAAACAGTGTTGCAACACTCAAATACAGTGATGTACCGTCCATATTAATTGTTGCACCTAACGGCAATATGAAACTTGATATTTTTTTCGAAACACCTAAATTGTCTTCGGTACATTTTATTGTGACAGGTAATGTACCTGAACTGCTTTGTGTACTGAATGCAACTAGACTGGCTGGTGCAATTCCTTTGAAAAACTGGATTGGATTCATTTTTCCAAGCGTTTTAACAGCAATGGAATAAGTAACCAGAACATGTACAATACAGGCGATGGCCACGACGGAAATCAGCTTAATCAATGGAAGCAATACCGATAGACCGTACTCCCCAATAATTGGTGCTAATAAGCCGAATATACCTATAGGGATAAGCTTCATGATAACCCAAGTGATTTTGTACATAACTTCTGCAAGTCCATCGAAGAAATGATACACCGGATCTGCTTTTTTCCCTACCATTGTTATCCCTACACCCAAGAAAAGTGAAAAGAAAATGATCTGCAGAATATTGCCGCCTGACAAACTGGCTATTGGATTCGTTGGAATGATGTTGAGTAATATGTCGACCACACTGCCTGTTTCGGTTGCTTCAGGAATTTCTCCAGCATTGGAGACATCAACTCCTGTTCCTGGGGAAAACAACAATCCGGCAAATAAGCCGATGGTAACTGCTACAAGTGTTGTAGCCAAGTAGTATCCAATTGTTTTTCCACCAATTCGTCCAAGTGTTTTCATGTTGCCAGTGCTAGCGACACCTACAATAAGGGAAGATGCAACTAAAGGAATGATAATAAATTGAATAAGACGCAAAAACAGATCACCTAATGGCTGAACAACCTTAATATCAGGCCCAAAAATAACCCCCGCAATAATAGCGACTACAAAAGCAATTAAAATTTGCGGCAGTAACCCTATTTTTCCGGTTTTTGCCATTAATAACTACCTCCTTTATTAAAATTGGCAAAGACTTAATGCGAATAACATTATTGGAACAACCCTAAAAATTCATACCTAATAAATATGAAAGATCTATTAGATTAATACATTAAAACGGTTGAAAAATTGTTTTTACTATGCTTATTTTTGTATTAAAAATTACATAATTTGGTATTTTACACCAGATTCTTTAAAATTCGCTCTATTCTTTAATAATTTATAGTTACTATTAGTTCATGGCAACTAAATGGCGTACACCGTTGCAAATAACATTTAAACAGGCTAAATAACGGTTAAATCGTTTTGATATTTTCGGTCGTTTCAATATAAGCTATTATAGTAAGTAAATTTTTGGGAGGTGAGAGCATTAATAAAGGCGGAACTAGTGAAATAACAATACCAAATGACATAAAAACAGAATTTCTCTTTCGTAAGCCTGATAAAAATGATGGAGCGGCAGTTTGGGAATTGATTAAAGATACTGGAGTTCTTGATTTAAATTCTTCGTACAGCTATCTCATGTGGTGTGAACTATTTTCTGAAACATCCATTGTTGCTGAAAGGGAAGGGAACACGGTTGGTTTTATTTCCGGATTTATTCATCCCGACAACCCGAACACACTATTTATCTGGCAAGTTGCCGTAAATGAGTCTGAGCGTGGAAGAGGTCTGGGAACGAAGATGTTGTATCAGTTACTGAATCGCACATTTTGTGAAGAAGTATCCTATGTTGAAGCAACTGTCTCCCCATCGAATACACCATCTCAGCAATTATTTAAGGGCCTTGCGATGAAACTTGAAACGAATTGTTTAATAAATGACTATTTTTCAGCTGATGACTTCCCTCGGGAAGGACATGAAGATGAGCTATTGTTTAAGATTGGACCTATTAAGGAAGAAAATAAACTTATAAAAGGATGATAAAATGGCAACAGCAGAACTTACTGATGCGAAAATGAAGACGTTTGAAGAATTAGAATCAGCAGTAAGAAGTTACAGTCGAGGCTGGCCAACCATTTTCCAAAAGGCCAAAGGCTATAAGATGTGGGATATTGATGGAATAGAATATATTGATTTCTTTGCAGGGGCAGGAACGCTTAATTACGGCCATAATGATCAAACCATGCAGGATAAAGTAATTGAATACATTCGTAATGATGGAATTATTCATAGCCTCGATATGGGAACTAACCCGAGAAAAGAATTTCTTGAAAACTTCAAAGAAGTAATCCTTACACCTCGCGAGCTTGATTACAAAGTAATGTTTCCAGGGCCAACCGGAACCAATACTGTTGAAAGTGCATTGAAGATTGCCAGAAAAGTAACAGGACGTGATTCGGTTATTAGCTTCACCAATGCGTTCCACGGAATGACTATTGGGTCACTTTCTGTAACAGGGAATTCATTTAAGCGTCATGGGGCAGGAGTTCCGCTGCATCATTCAGTATCAATGCCATTTGATGATTATGTGAAAGATCAAGATACAATTGCTTACCTGGAAAGATTTCTGGAAGACAGCGGAAGCGGAGTAGCGTTGCCAGCTGCAATTATTCTGGAAACTGTTCAAGGAGAAGGTGGCATCAATGCTGCAAGAATGGAATGGCTGAAGAAAGTAGATGCGTTATGTAAGCGCTGGGATATTTTATTAATTATTGATGATGTTCAAGCAGGGAACGGACGTACAGGTACGTTCTTTAGCTTCGAACCTGCTGGTATAAACCCTGATATAGTATGTCTTTCAAAATCAATTGGTGGATTTGGTTTACCAATGGCAATTACGCTAATTAAACCTGAATATGATAAATATTGGGGTCCAGGCGAGCATAATGGTACGTTCCGTGGGAATAATCTTGCATTTATTGCAGCAACTGAAGCACTAACCAATTGGGAAACAGATGACTTTGGGTTAGCAGTTCAGGAAAAAGCAGCCTTTTTAACTAAAAATGTGGAAAGGATTATAGAAAAATATCCTGAGCTTAAAGGTACACCACGAGGCAGAGGTTTAATGCAGGGAATAGCCATCAACGTTGATGGGCTTGCAGATGATATTTGTGCAGAAGCATTTAAACGTGGCTTAATTGTGGAGACTTCCGGACCAGACGATGAAGTTATTAAATTCCTTCCACCACTTATTATTGATATAGAAGGCCTTGAAAAAGGATTGGGAATTCTTGAAGATAGCATAAAACATGTTCTTACTAAATAGAATATACTACAAAAAAATACGCTAAAGGGGAATTAGGTATGATCGTAAAATCACTTGAAGATATAAAAGGAACAAAAGATGAAACATCTGGAGAGAATTGGACGAGTCGCAGATTTATTCTAAATAAAGAAAAAGTCGGATTTAGTATGAACGATACAATTATAAAAGCAGGCACAGATAATTTCTTCTGGTATAAAAACCATATCGAAGCAGTTTATTGTATAGAAGGAGAAGGAGAAGTTGAAAGTCTAAAAACTGGTGAAGTCTTTCAACTAAAACCAGGAACAATGTATCTTTTAAATGATTACGAAAAGCATAGACTCCGTGCCAGAACACAAATGCGCATGGTATGTGTATTTAATCCTCCACTAGTTGGAACTGAAACACATAATGAAGAAGGATATTATCCACTGCTAACAGAATAAGAGAATTGATAAAGGTAAGAAATCAGGTTGGTCCTGTTTTCTTACCTTTTTTAGCAGTTAAGAAAGTATAAATCCTTTCTTATTGCATAAGCGCCACTAAAGCACTCGCCATTAAGGCTTGGCGAATACCAAGCTTTCTAAGTTTATCGGAAGACATTAAATAGCCTGTCGGGAAAATAAACGATGAAGAAGTGAATAATCATATCAGTCGTTGGTATTATAAGGATATGAGACACCTTCTACTATTTTTTATGACAGTCATATTAGTTATGTTTCCGGAGTCACTTAAAGCAGAGGAAATGATTAAGGTTAAACTTGTGAATAATATTGATAAAACATCAGAATTAAATTTTCAGTTTAAAGGAGAATATTATACGCTTGATCCTATGTTATCACTACACGAAGGAGTGAATTATTCTTTAACAGTCACAAATAACGATTTTTTTATTTTGGAGGGTGCTGGCGAGAAACTTAAAATAAAGGAATCCTTGGTTCTGATACCAAGCAATTACGATCATGCTCACCGTATTGCAGTAAATGACCGGCCATATTTAGGAGCAATGGAATTTGTAATTGAGGATAAAAAATTTATTCGTCCAGTCAATCAATTGCCACTTGAAGATTACTTGAAAGGAGTAGTGCCAAATGAAGTTTTCCCCTCCTGGGGGCTTGAAACGCTGAAGGCACAAACACTGGCTGCAAGGACGTATGCCGCTACCCATACATCGGAAGTCATCGATGATACAATACGCTATCAGGTCTATGGTGGATATACGTGGTATAAAAATACTTCAAAGGCTGTTGAGGAAACACATGGTGAGGTGATTACCTACCAAAATAAGCCGATTAATGCTTTCTATTCTGCAAGTAATGGCGGGGTTACTGAGAACAATGCACATGTATGGGATGGTAAACCATTGCCATATTTCCCGGTAAAAAAAGATCCATACGATCCAATTCATCCCTGGAAATTTAATCTGCAGGAAGTACAAATTTCGCTTAATACGATTAATTGGGAGAATCCACACTGGTGGAGGGAAACTGTGGAGAAGGATCAGGCAATCACATCATCGATGAAACGTTGGCTCCAACGAAATGGTTACCCTGGGAATATTAAAATTCTAAGTATTCCCCACTTTGAGTTATCCAATAAAAGGCATGAATCTGAGCGCAGGATAACTGGATCGATTACCATCCAGTTTTTGCATAGGCTACCAGAGGGAACTATCCTATTTGAACAGCTTGTACGTGAAGAGGTTGCGATAGATCATATTCGTCCTTTGATTGGTGGAACTATCTTTAAGAGTTATCTAATTGATTCACTTGAAAAAAATAATGGGATCTATACGATGACAGGAAGGGGCTTTGGCCATGGTGTGGGGATGAGCCAATGGGGAGCACATATAATGGGGCAAACAGGAAGTAGTTATAAGGAAATTATTCAGTTTTATTATCCTGGAACCTCGATTACGAATATGAATAGTAAATAGATATAGATCATGTATAACAAATTTGGTTTATAGGTTTAGTATTAGATAATAGAGGGAAAAGGATTTAATGTACGGAATGTTAGCTTAAGTATATTCCTTCATGGTGGCAAGGAAATAATTTACAGCTAAAAACCTGAAAAAAGTTCTTGAAGCTTATTGACTATTTCCCTGAAAAGCTGTAATATTAATCTCGCTGTTAAAAAATATAGCTTACTGTAATTGCTTAAGTGGCAAAGAAATGCAGCTATCGACGCTATTTTATTAAAATGATTTTTCTTATTGACAGCGTATTGCTAGAATGATATATTTAATGGGTTGCGCAAAAAAGGCAACTAAACAAATTAAATTAAATTATCTATTGACAGTTTTGATGTTAATATGGTATATTTAAAAAGTCGCCATTTTGAGAGGCGGCAATGAAATTTGCTCCTTGAAAACTGAACAAAACAACCAGTATGTCAAGAAAACAGGTTAAAAAAGTTAAACTTTTAAACCCTGATTTCAATTTTTAAAGCTAAGACAAGAATGATTGATTGGTGTCAATCATAATCAAACGAACTTTTATGGAGAGTTTGATCTTGGCTCAGGACGAACGCTGGCGGCGTGCCTAATACATGCAAGTCGAGCGCGGGAAGCAGACGGATCCCTTCG